>JAUNQD010000025.1 GCA_030536355.1 Bacillota bacterium
CTCCTAAGGGTTAGTTGCTGGTTCGATTCCGGCAGGGGGTGCCAACATGTTGAAATCCGTCTGATAGACGGATTTCTTTTTATTATTTCAGCAGCTTCGAATAATACTTATCTGCCTGATAAAGCGCCGCAACAGGATTATGTGCCAGCACTCTATCCTTAGTCACTAGAGTCGTACACAGTGCGTCCGAATGTTTATAGAACAGGCTGTCGTGGCCTACGCACAGACCGATCACGATATTAAGGTCGGTCTTTTCTTTATTGAGGACTTCTGCCTGCATTATAGGGTTGCACATGTTTACGCCAACAGCTTCATGCTCCTTATCGATGCCAACAGAAACTTTTGGCTGGGCGCCTATCTTGCATGCGGCTCCCACGACTTCAAACCCGCGGTTTCTGAATATCTTAGCTGCCATACGCGCTTCCCAGAGAAGGCCTACACATGTAGCGATCCCCAGTTTCTTCGCTCCTATCTTGGCTGCGAACTCACAGATCTCTTCAACACGCGTCATCTTGCAGTAGTTTTCAAACTCCACTTCAGATGCCGCCATCATTATCTTGGTATTTTCTTCGCTTTCTGTATACAGCTTCATAGTCTCCGCAAGAAAATCAGGATCCATGTTTTTAGTCAGGCAAAAGTCAGGATATGCTCCACCTTTATCGTCGCAACCTTTACCTGCACAATCTATACAGCTTTTCTTGATATCTTTGTTTTCCATAATGTCACCTCGCAAAGGGCGCAGCCCTGTTTGTTCTGCTCATATTCTACCACAAACTGCTTTCCTGCGGTAGGGGCTTCAAGACTGTGCCCTGCGCGCACGCTTTCGCAGACAATTTTAGTCCAGATTGTTTTTTTGATGTTTTTTTGTTGCCTTTCTATATACAAAATATAGTGGTCTGTTGTATAATCAAATCCCACATGACAGAATATATGGTGGCATCAGGTCACCGATTTAATATTGATTTTAAGTTTTTATGATATAAGGAGGTATTATAATGTCAATCATTATCACAGGAAATGCAGATCCTAAGGAAGCTCAGGCTTATGTAGATTATCTCGAAAACAAATATAACAGGAAACTGGACAAACTGGATATCAAGATCGATGGCGAATATGCAGACCTCGACTACACTTTCTCCAACGTTCCTTTCGAAAGGATCAGACGTATCACAGGATATCTGGTAGGAACAATGGATAACTGGAACGATGCCAAGTCTGCTGAAGAAGCTGACAGAGTGAAGCACTCTCTCGGAGAGCCAAGCTGCTCTCTTGAAGATCTTTCTTAAAATTCAGAAAGAGCTGCCCTTTGCATATGCAAGGGGCTTTTTTTATGCTATACTTGTTGTGTATGTTCGTAATTAACGCGTTAACACTAAATTCAAATATTAAGGAGGCTTAACATGGCAGTATTGATCAAGAACGGTATCGTTGTAACGGCTGATAACGAGTTCAAGGCCGACGTTTATGTTGATGGCGAAAGCATCAAGGCCATCGGTGAAAATCTGCACGCGGCAGATGGTGATGAGCTCATCAATGCAGAGGGTAAATACATCCTTCCGGGCGGAGTAGATCAGCACGTGCATTTCTCCTTTACATATAAGGGCAGCAAGGTAAGAGGTTTTGAAACTTCCAATGCTGCGGCAGTAGGCGGAACTACGACTCTCATCGAATTCGTAAATCAGGAAGAAGGCAAGGGCCTTGTTGAAACTATCGAAGATTACCGCAAGACCGATGCTGACGGTATCGCTATGGTCGACTACTCATTCCACAGTGTTATGACCGATCCTCGCGACGAAGTCATCGAAGAGATCCCTAAGCTGGCAGAAGCAGGCTACCCTACTATGAAGCTTTTCATGGCATACAAGGGAATGTTCTTCCACGCTGACGACGATGCCATCCTGAAGGCGCTTTACAAAGGAAAAGAAGCAGGCGTTACCATCATGGTACATGCCGAAAATGCTGATATGATAGATGTCAAAACTAAGCAGCTGATTGCTGAAGGCAAAACCGATCCTTACTATCACGCTGTGAGCCGTCCGCCTGTAGTAGAAGCTGAGGCTACTCGCAGAGCTATCTATCTTGCTGAGATGGCTGACGCTCCGCTGTACGTGGTACACGTTTCATGCAAAGAGGCACTGGAAGAGATCAAGCAGGCGTATGCAAGAGGCCAGAGGGTATTCGGGGAAACTTGCTCCCACTATCTGGTTCTCGATACAGAAGATCTGGCTAAGCCAAACTTCGAAGGAGCTAAGTATGTATGCTCACCTGCACTGAGAACAGAAGAGCACAGAGAAGCGCTCTGGGAAGCAGTTGACAGAAGCTGGCTCAACGCCATCAGTTCAGACCACTGCGGATTCGACTTCGCTGAACAGAAGCACATGGGATTCGGTGAAGGCAATTCATTCGCAGACATTCCTAACGGAGCACCTTCACTTCAGAACAGACTCAACATCCTGTGGACTTACGGAGTATGCGAAGGCAAGATCTCAAGAAGCAGACTGGTTGATCTGTTCGCTACAAGCCCTGCTAAGATCAACGGCCTTGATAAGAAGGGCCAGCTGGCAGTGGGCTTCGATGCAGATATCGTTATATTCGATCCTGATTATGAAGGTGTCATGAGCGTAGAAAACAACCTGGAAGGCGTTGACTACTGTCCATTTGAAGGCTTCGCTCAGAAGGGTCGTCCTGAAACAGTCTTCTTAAGAGGTCAGAAGATCGTTGAAGACGCTAAATATATCGGATACAAAGGCCAGGGCAAGCTGGTAGCAGGCAAGCCTTACGGCTCAGCATATAAATAGAGTTTCGGTGCAGGAATACTGCACTGTCAGAGGTTGGATATGAAAATCAACAAATCAAGATTGCTGGAAATGCTTCACGACTTAGAAGACTTTACCGACACCCCCGGCAACGGAGTGACGAGGTTTTCCTTTGGAGTCCAGGATGCAACAGCAAGAGAATATATATTAGAAAAAGCCGTTGATGCCGGCTGCACCGTCGATATAGATGCCCTTCAAAACATCAGAATAGGGCTCAAATCTAATGTTCCGGGCAAGAGTATAGTCATGGCGGGATCTCACATAGATACTGTCCGTCATGGCGGCTGGCTGGATGGGATCTACGGGGTATGCGGTGCACTGGAAGTTATGCTTACATTGGCTGAGTACGTGGACGCTGCCAATTCGGGAGATAAAAGCGTCATGCCCATCGATCAGCTGAAAAACAATTACGAAATGGTCATTTTCTCAGAAGAGGAAGGCTCTAACTTCGGTTCGACGATGACCGGCAGTAAATTCGTAACAGGTTTTTATAAAGAAGAAGATCTGGGCAAGCTAAGGGATACCAATGGCAAGACATTGAGACAGCGCCTCATCGAACTTCCTATCAAGGATGACGAGGACGAAGACTCTCTCGATGTGTACAGCATGGACTATTTCGATTCCGGCGAGATACTTTGGGACTTCGATGAGATCAAATCTATGCTGGAACTTCATATCGAACAAGGGCCTGTCCTTGATAAAGAAGGACTGTCCATCGGTATCGTTGATGCCATATACGGAATGCGAGTCGTGGAAGTCACCCTTACCGGAGTAGGAAACCACGCAGGTGCAACACCTATGGGAATCAGATACGATGCCCTTTGCACGGCAGCAGAGTGCGTGCTGGCCACAGAAGAGATCGTCAAGTCAGATGATGACGAGCGCATCGTAGCAACTATCGGTAAGTTGAGCGTTTCTCCTGACTGTTCCAATGTTATCCCTCAGGAAGTCAAATTCACTGTCGAAGTAAGGGATAAGGACGAAGACAAGATTAACGAATATATGGACAGGATCATCGAACGTATCAGGCAGTTGGCTGACGCAAGACAGGTGACCTGTGAAATAACCGAGCATTCCAAGTCAAGTCCGCTCTACCTCACCAAGAGCCTTAAGGATGACATGGAAAAGCTCGCCATCAAGAAGAATCTGGCATATAAGGTCATGGATAGTGGTGCAGTCCATGATGCATGTATGATAGCAAATTTCGTAGATACGGGTATGATCTTCGTACCGAGCATAAACGGTCGAAGCCACGTGCCTGAAGAAGACACCAAGGAAGAAGATTTAATTGCAGGAGTACAATTCCTGATGGATACAGTGCTCAATGAAATGAAAACGGAGGTATAACTAAATGTATAAGGATGCTATAAGAGCTGCCTGGGCCGAAATCAACGTGTCAAACCTTGATCACAACATCAAACAAATCAAAGAAAAGGTTGGTCCTAATAAGAAGATCACAGGAATCATCAAGGCGGACGGATACGGCCATGGGTCTGTTAAAGTTGCAACTGTTTTGAGAGCTAACGGAATCGAATCTTTTGGTGTTGCTACACTTTCTGAAGCTGTTCGCCTGAGAGAAGCAGGCTTCGTACTGGAAGAGATCGTAGTGTTAGGACTCACACCGGATCCTTATGTTGACACTATCATCGAGCACAGACTGACTCCTGTAGTATGCGACTTCAAGAATGCACAGGCCATTTCACTGGCTGCAGAAAAAGAAGGCATCATCATCAACGGTTTCATCGCCGTTGATTCCGGAATGGGCAGAATCGGTTACAATCCTGAAGATTCAGCTTCTATCGAAGATGTCAAGGCCATCGCTGGTCTTCCAAACTTCAAGATCCAGGGCCTCTTCTCGCACTTCGCAACAGCAGATGCTGAAGACAAAACTTACTCTGCAGTTCAGGAACAGAGATATGCTGTGTTCTACAAGAAGCTGGTCGATGCGGGTGTTGAACTCCCATGCAGAACACTTTCCAACAGTGCTGCCATCATGGAAATCCCATCAGCACACTATGATATGGTTCGTCCGGGAATCATCCTCTACGGCTGCTATCCTTCAGATGAAGTTGACAGAAGCCTCATTGATCTGAAACCTGTCATGTCGGTTAAGGCTAATATCGTTCACCTTAAGAAGGTGCCTGCCGGAACTACAGTAAGCTATGGCCGTAAGTGGACTGCCACAAAGGACAGCATCATCGCGACTATTCCTCTGGGATATGCAGATGGTTTCCCTAGACCTTACTCCGGTAAAGGCAAAGTTATCGTAAACGGCGTTATGGCTCCTATCGCAGGCAACATCTGTATGGACCAGTGCATGATCGACGTTACCAATGTTCCTTATGTAAGACTTGGTGATGAAGTTACCATCATGGGTAAAGATGGTATACATGAGATCCTTGCTGATGATATCGCAACAGCAACAGGAACCATCAACTATGAGATCGTATGTGCATTCGGCCAGAGACTGCCTAAGGTATATGTATATTAAGAATTGAACACAATTGCACTTTGCACTAAAAAACTCCCGATAATTTCGGGAGTTTTCCAATATTAAAGCATTGACAAAATCTATTTCAAAAGATAGACTAGTAAAGTCAGCATGCGGCTATGGCGGAATTGGCAGACGCGCTAGATTTAGGTTCTAGTGTCAACCGACGTGGGGGTTCAAGTCCCTCTAGCCGCACCAAAACAAGCTACCCAAAGAGCGACATATGTCGCGATTTGTTGGTAGCTTTTTCGCTAGAGATGCCAAAGAGCACGAAGTGCGATTTGCTAGCAGCTCGAACGTGCAAATAAAAAGAGCAACGATTGTTGCTCTTCATTTTTTATAGATGTTCTTCCTGTGCTACCACGATAGCTTCTTCTGCGCTTTCGAATACGTATTCTTCTCCGATCAGATCGATCAGACCGCCTCTGCGCATTTCTTCCAGAACCTTAGGCTGCACACTTGTAAGATAGATTTCTGTACCGTTTGCTTCCATCTCTTCTACCAGCTCGATAAGTGCCTGTATACCCGAAAGGTCGATTACCGGAACGCCTCTCATAGAAAGGATCAGTCCTTCTGTCTTGCCTTCGAATGCATAGAGTTCATTTTCGAGTTTATCGATAACGGCAAAGAATATCGCTCCTGTCAGGTAAGCGATTCTTACCTTGCCGGAGATCTTCGGAATATGTACACCTACTTCTTCCAGTCTTTCACGTTCGATTTCTGCTACTGTGATATCTATATCAGTCAGCTTGATGAGAATCAGGATAACTGAGAATGCTACTCCGATGATGATGGCTTCAGTCAGGTCAAATACTACTGTTGCTGCCATGGTAATGAAAAATTTCATCATACCGCCCTTGAACTTGTGACCAAATATGAAGTGGATATTTTCCCAGTCGTTCATTCTCCATGCTGTCACCATAAGCACGCCTGCCAGTGCTGAAAGCGGGATAGCTGACATAACAGGAGCCAGTATGAACATCGACAGAAGCAGGATAACTGCATGGAATATACCTGCAAGTCTTGTTTCACAGCCCGCCTTGATGGCTACGCTTGTTCTGGCGATGGCTGCCGTTGCAGGAACGCCGCCAAAGATCGGGATCACCAGGTTTCCGATTCCCTGTGCAATGAGTTCTCTGTCCGCATCCATCTCTTCGTCTTTCATCTTACCGGCAGATGCTCCGCACAGTAAACTTTCGATCATGCCGAGAGCTGCTATGGAAAATGCAGGTATGAACAAGGCTCTCATATGACTCAGGCTGATTCCTGAGAGGGTGAGCCTTTCATCGAGAATGATCGACTTGGGTACGTCTCCCACTACTGCCACATCAAACTGCAGGAAATGATTAGCTACAAGGATTATTATAAGGGCCGCCAGTGATGACGGGAATTTAGCGTTCAGTTTTTTCGGCCAGATCAGCATGATCACGATAACTGCGATACCGATCGCCATAGTTTCCATGTCTGGATGGAAGCCGTTGGTGAAATATGATATCAGCTTAACGATCGCAAGGTCCCCTTCAGATTTCACTCCAAAAAAATTATCCAGCTGCCCCAATGCTATTATTATGGCTATGCCGGATGTGAATCCGGTGATAACTGATGACGGGATATAATAGATCATTCTTCCCAGCTTCAATATGCCTGCTACGATCAGTATGATACCTGCCATAAAACATGCAAGCAGTATACCCTGCATTCCATACTGTGCTGCCAGCGTTACCAGGATGGCTGTCATGGCACCTGTCGGACCTGAGATCTGAAATGACGCTCCCGAGAAAGCACTGATGACGATACCGCCTATTATTGCTGTGACCAGACCTGCCGCTGCTGTTGCCCCTGAGCTGACACCGAATGCCAGTGCCAGAGGCAATGCTACTGCTGCTACTGTTACTCCGGCCATAAGGTCCTTGCCGAGGCGTGCGCCATTATATCCGGCGAACTCCGTCTTGATATCACCTATATAGTTTTTAAATAAATTCATAAATCCTCCTGAAATATCTGTGGAATAAGCTCCACTAAACATTATATCTCAGGAGGATGTTAATTCAATGGGGTAAACCCGTATTAATTTGCTGAATTTAACAGTTCTGCTGCAAATTCATATCCCTTATCAAAGGCATCGATGTTCATTCCGGCGATACTTGCTGCGAAATTACCCTGTATCTCTTCGATAACAGTATCGTAGTGAATCTTAGGAAGCAATTTTGTCAATGCTCCCAGCATTACCATATTTACAACAAATGGCTTGCCCATTTCTTCTGCTATGTCTGTAGCAGGCACCTTATAGTGCTTAGGATCGTCAGTTTCAACAAGTGTGCTGTTCACGAGAACCATAGCATCTTTTTTAGCCTGTTCTTTATACTTGTCAAACCCTGCCTGGTTGAGTGCGATGAAAACATCTGCTTCATCGACTTTCATGTAATCTATCTCTTCATCTGAAATAACTACTTCTGCCTTGCAAGCTCCGCCTCTTGCTTCCGGACCATAGCTCTGAGTCTGCGAAATATTATAATCTTCTCCCAGACCATAGCCTTTCGCCAGCAGCACGGATGCCAAGATAACTCCCTGTCCGCCTGAACCTGCAAATCTAACATTGATTCTCATAATGGTTTATTCTCCTTCCACATCGATCGCGCCATCCGGACACAATCTCTCACACATCCTGCAAACTACACAGTTCTCCGGATGCTTAGCTTCCGGCATGGATGAGCCGTAGTTATTTCTCTTTCTTGATTTAACGAATATTTTCTTAGGGCATGCTGTATAGCATATACCACAGCCTTTACAATGTGTCTTATCTACTGTAATAATTGCCATGTCTTCACCCTCTTTCGATTCCTTGCTGCTGGAGTCTGCGTTCTACTCTTTCGATATATTCTTCAGCGTCCTTATCGTGTTTAAATACACCGATCGGGATCTTGCCCTCTACAGGCTCGCCGCCTTCTTTATACAAATAAGTACCTTCTTTGTATCTCTTCATGATGGCTGCCGGATCCTTTTCACCGAATACGCTCTTGCCTGCCTGTACAGGACACTGTGACAAGACTTCGATGAATGAAAATCCCTTATGTTCCATACCTTCTGCGATGGATTTTGCCAGCTGCACAGGATGTGCTGTTGTCCATCTTGCTACATAGCTTGCTCCAAGAGCTGATACCAGCTTGCATCCATCGATAGGTTCATCGATACTTCCGAAAGGCGATGTCTTAGTAACCGAACCCTTAGGTGTTGCAGGAGATTTCTGTCCTCCGGTCATACCATAGATGTAGTTGTTGACCATTACAACTGTCAGGTCGATATTTCTTGCTGCCGCATGCACCAGGTGGTTTCCACCGATCGCGAGGCAGTCACCATCTCCTGTGAATACCAAGATTTTCTTATCCGGCTGAGCAAGCTTGAGACCTTCTGCGAAAGCCAATGCTCTTCCGTGCATAGTGTGCATAACATCCAGCTTATAATAGCAAGGGATCCATGAAGAACATCCGATACCGCTGACACAAGCAACTTCATCTTTGATTCCCAGATCTTCCATTGCGTTCATTGCTGCAACCTGGATTATACCATTACCACATCCCGGGCAAAACAGAGTAGGGAGGGAATCGGTCTTGATATATTTTTCATAAAGCTTATTCATCTATTCCCGCCTCCTTTAAAATTTCATCCAAGATTTCTGTTGGTGTATGGATGTCACCGCCGCATTTTGACAGCGGAATAACTTTTTTATCTTTCAGGACTCTCTGAACTTCATTAACGTATTTACCTACGTTCATTTCAGGCACGATGACGATTTCAGCATCCTTTGTTGCTTCCTTGAGAAGTTCTTCAGGACAAGGCCATACAGTATTTACCTTGACGAGCCCTACCTTCAGATGGCTGTAGTCAGTTTCAAAGGTTTCAGGTATCCCCTTGATAAAGATGTCCTTAACGATCTGGAATTTCGTTTTGATTCTGTCGTCTTCAACCTTTCTTGCTTTTTTAACTGCATTTATAGCAGGTCTTACTACTGAGCCATATGCCACGATGGCAACTTCAGCGTCCTCCATGAAGTAAGTATCAATGTCAGCGATAACGTCCACATTGTCGCTGATTTTTTTGTTGATATTGTTGATGAAGTCTCCCGATCTTCCTGCAAGATGACCAATTCTTCTTCCCTTATCATCGTGAAGCTGTCCTTCTACGAGAGTATTTGCTCCTTTAAAGAAATCTTCCTGAGGTGAAACTACATACTTCTGCTTCACGCTCTTGATCATCTTGGATCCATCTCTTACTTCAACTTTTTCTCTCATGTGACCAACTACTTCGTCAGCCAGGAGTATGACCGGAGTTCTGAACTGCTCTGCCAGCTCAAACGCTCTGATGGTGAAGTCATACATTTCCTGAACAGATGACGGACTGAGAACTATGATGCCATAGTCTCCGTGTGAACCGTATCTGGCCTGATATATATCCTGCTGTGAGGAAAGAGTAGGCTGTCCTGTTGATGGACCACCTCTCTGAACATTAACTATAACGATAGGTGTTTCTGTAACAGCTGCGAATCCGATAGCTTCCTGCATGAGTGTGTATCCCGGACCTGATGTGGCTGTCATGGCTTTTTTTCCGCCCCATCTTGCTCCGATGATGGCACAGGCAGAACCGATTTCGTCTTCCATCTGAATGAAAGCGCCTCCAACCTTCTGCATTTCAGAAGACATCATTTCGATGATTTCTGTTGATGGTGTGATGGGATACCCAGCGAAAAATCTGCAGCCGGCATATATAGCACCCATGGCACAGGCTTCATTTCCCTGCAGTATCATTTCTGTTGTTTTTGAAGATTTTTCTTCCATTTTCTGCACTCTTTTCCTTTCGGCATCTTATTGCTTCCAAAGCCCCTCTTTTAAATTATATTAACATTGCATACAAACTGCTTCAACCCGAAGTGGTTGAAATTTCAACACACTTCCTGTACTAAAAAGGCATATTGTATTATTGTATACAAAAAGCACCTGATTTTTCATCAGATGCTTTTTCGCTTTATTAAGGCAAATAATTCATTGGATTTTTAGGGTCCCCGCTTATTCTGATTTCGAAATGCAGATGTGGCCCTGTACTGTTACCTGTATTCCCTGATCTTGCAATTTCCTGTCCCTGGAATACCTTGTCACCCACTTTGACAAGAAGCTGGCTGTTATGTGCATATCTTGTCTCCTGACCATTCTGATGATCTATTGTAACAAGATATCCGTAACCACCACTATATCCGGCTTCCTTAACTACGCCGCCATCTGCAGCAAACACTTTGTTCCCTGTAGGAAGCGCCAAGTCAAGACCATAGTGGAAGCCGCCCCATCTAGGTCCAAACCTTGATGTTATATTGTATTTTCCCGCTTCAAGCGGCCAGATGTATTTTCCCGAACCTACTGAAGGCGGTCTTTCCTTGATACCGACAAGTACTATCTCTGTAACAGGCTTCTTCTTAACTGTAGTTACCAGCGGAATTTCCTCTACCTGCTCACCATTTACAAGTACGATCCTTGATGTAACTTCGCTCAGGCCGTCTTCTCCCGCTTGTTCAAGTTCAGTATATCCTTCATAGATATCTTTTGAATCTTTTTCTTTGACCTTATGTTCTACTACCTTTTCATATGTGACCTTTTCGGTGATCCTGATGGTCAGTATAGGAGCTTTTTGCTTGATAACCAACTTGTCTCCGACAATCAGCTTCTTACGGTCTACATTAGGGTTGTCCTTTAAAATATCCTCTTCTGTCATGGAGTACAGTTTAGCTATATCGGCCAAAGTCTCTCCTGCAACGATAGTATGTAACGATTCTTTCTGTCCACTGGTGCAGAGAAGGTCTATCATTTCCTCCTTAGAAACCACCTTATCTAGGCTTATATTATCTTCTCTGACTTCGCAGTTTTCAATGATCTCTACCTTCTCAACCTCAGCGCCATCCATGTCACTGGTGTATTTCTGTTTGATTTCAACAAACACTTCTTCTGCCGTCTCTTTGTCTTCAACCGCTCCGACTTTCTTGCCGTCGATAAAAACGCAGTATGCCTTGACATTAAGGTCATCCATATATGTAAGTCTCTTGAGGACATCTTCGGATGTATCGATCTTGACATCCTCTCCTACTGTAGAAACACGTTCAAATTCGATGTCTTTCTTAGCATCGATAATAACGTCTACCTGTTTATCTTCAGTAAGTGCACCTTGTACAAGATTTGTGATCTGGAGGACATCGTCTTTTTCTTTTACGATACCCAGCGTCTTGCCGTTATATGAATATGCATAGGCTGTGTAGTAATTGAATACTCCCGCAGTAGCAACAAGCGCTATCAGAATGATTGAAAAGACTGTCAAAAGAGCTACCTTGCGCGTTTCACAGAATTTGTAGAACTTCTTCGTTGCTTTTGCAAAACCTGTCTTTTCGTAATTGCCCATAGCTCTCTTGATTGAAATGTCAAGAAGCTCTCTGGCCTTTTCCGTTCTTCTCCTTCGTTCTCTTTCAAGCTTGCGTCTTTCGCGTTCTGTGTCGGCCTTTCTTTCTTTCTTAGTTCTTATACTGAAAAGGTCTCTTATGGAAACATGGGCAACTTCTTTTATTTCAGTGTTGATCGTCATTCCTTGAACGTTAACGATCCCTCCGCCCAGCTCAGCATCTGCCTGGCTTTTGGCTTCAAGTCTCATCTGTTCAAGTCTCGCTCTTGCTTCCGCATCCCTTTTAGCTTTCTTGATGAGCTCTCTTTCTTCGGCTCTTCTTATACGCTCAGCTTTCTTCTGCTGTTCTCTTATGATCCTTGCTTCTTTTTCGGCAAGAGCCTTGGCTATTTTCGCTTCTTTCTCTGCCTGAGCTTTGGCCATTTTCTCAGCCTTGGCTGCACGCAGCTTTTCTTCTCTTATAAGTTTCTCTTGCTGTTTCTTGTGTCTATGCTTTATTTTAGCTTCTTCATCCTTGATGAGCCTTTCTATTCTCTGTTCTTTTTGTTCATCAAGGACAGCCGCTACTTCTTCCTGTTCTGCCTTTATCAGCTCTTGCTGCTGGTTCAGTTTTTCTTGCTGTACTGCAGCGAGCTTCATAGTATGTCTTTCTGCTGCCTGGGAAATCATATCCAGTTTCGCTTCCTGTTGTTTCTGTGCAGAAAGCAATTCTTTCTTGGCGTTTTCCATATCCTTTTCTATGAGCACTGCAGGTTTTTCTTCATCAAAAAAGTCAGCCATCTCTTTAGCAGATGCAGTTGCCTTATTAAGAAACAGTTTTGACATTTCCTGTTCTTCACGAGCCTTTCGTTCAGATTCCATAGCTTCTAAAGCATTTCTTCTGGCAGTTTCTTTAGCCCTTTTCTCTGCTTCTATGGCTTCAAGTCGCTTTCTCTCAGCTTCTTCCTCTATCAAAGCTGCACGTCTTTGAGCTTCCAGAGCTTTCTGCTGCTGCATAGCAACTTCTTCCTGCTTACGCAAAAGTTCTTCGCGCTTCGCCTGTTCAGCAAGAGCATCTCGCTTGGCCTGCTCAAGTATAGCCTGCTTAGCTGCAATGATGTCGTCAGTATCCACAAAGTATGTCTTTTCAGGAGCTTGTGATATTTCCTGCGGCACTTCATCAACACCTGTCTGTTTAAGTTCTTCAACACTTTGTCTGAGTCTCTTTATGTCCTCTAAGACTTTTTTAGCGTCTTCGTTATGCATAATGAACTCTTCTTTGCTCATCGTGTTTTCGCTCACTTTATTATCTAGTTGTTTATTAAGTTTATTTTCTCTCTTGTTACTTCTGTGAAGCATTGGCACTTTTCTCCCGTTTCAAGCATTCCGGTATCTCTGCACTCAGGACACCTGTGTTTCACATCCATGTGATCTATTTCGAATCCGTTATCTGTCAGCAGGAAGGCTTTTTCTGTATTGATGGCATCCATTTTAGCCTTTAATTCAGCCATCATCTTTTCTTTGTCGACTCTATCGGAAATAATTGCTTTTGACATTTCAGAACTGATCGATACGATCTCATCATCTATCATTCTTATTCTAGGCACTGCATCGTAAACAGCTCTTCTTCTTTCTTCTGCTGCTTCTTCATTTTTTTGACGAAGCATTTCGTAATATTTAAGGATTTCTCCTGTAGAAAGCTCTTTCTTATCGCCACCCTCTGCACCGGCCTTACCTGCCTTTTGCTCTTCATACCAATTGATCAAAACTTTATTTACATAGTTGATATTAGGGTTTGAAATGCCGGAAGTCTTACTGCACGCATCAAGCACTCTATCAAGTGTGAACTCCATGGTTTCAAACCAGGTATCCATGATGCGTCGTTCTTCTTCCGTCGAGTTTCGTGAGAATCCCAGCGCTTGGAACACTCTCTTATATAAGTACTGCTTTTTCTCGTTCTCACTGAGATATTTTTCTACGGCAAGGACGTCCTGAAGTCCCTCTGCAGCCCAAGCCTTGATTACTGCAGCTATGTATTTGATATCTTTTTTCTTTTTTTGTGCACAGTATGAATACCCGTACACGATAACCTCAGGAGATGCATGGAAATCGTTTATCCATGACAAGACTTCCATCATTTCTGTTCCACTTATGCTTCTTCCTGCGATCTTTTCTATGGCGCTGAACATGTCCTTGATTTCCTTATCAGCCATCAGGGCATGATTGCTATGCTCAGAAACATAGCTCTTCTTACTGCTCTTACCATAGAGTTGTCCTTTGAGGGTGACGAATTCAACATCGTAGTTGAACTTGTCTTCAGGTGATTTTCTTATTTTCCTGATGGCACCGATCTTTTCCCAATACGTCCATGCTTTGAGAACATCTTCGTGTTCCATGTTGAGATGTCTTCCGATCTCTTCATTGGTGATATCGAGCTCCAGATTTGCATACATCAAAGCCAGCAGATATACCTTGACGAAATCTCCCGGCGCTGATGCCATATGCTCATTTATAAATATATTCTCTACTCCTGTATCAAGCAGAAAATAGTCGTTTATCTTCTCTCTTCTGAAACTCATCGTTCCTCCAAATATTTTTAAATTCCAGGAATATTGCTTCCGTGTGCACTGTCAACAAACTTTGTCAGCTTGTCCAGCCAAGCGACTTTGACCGTTCCTGTAGGACCGCTTCTCTGCTTGGCAACTATTACTTCACATTCGCCGACAGCTTCTGTGTCTTCGTTATAGTATTCATCTCTATATAAGAATATTACGATGTCTGCGTCCTGCTCTATGGAGCCTGATTCTCTAAGGTCAGACAACATCGGTCTGTGGTCGGTTCTTTGTTCCGGTGCTCTGGAAAGCTGTGAAAGAACAAGTACCGGGCAATCCAATTCTCTTGCCAGCAGCTTCAGGTTTCTGGAAATAACGGAAATTTCCTGTGTTCTGGAATCTGACTTTCCTTCCGGATTCATCAGTTGCAAATAGTCTATTACCACAAGGTCAAGTCCTTCTTCGGCCTTGAGCCTTCTGCACTTACTCTTCATTTCCATGATGCTGATGCCTGCAGTATCGTCTATATGTATCTTGGCCTTTGACAGTATATCCAGTGCTATATTGATGTCATCCCAGTCGCGTCTTTCCAGCTTGCCGGTTTTTAGAGCCTGCATACCTACCTTTGATTCCATACTGAGAAGTCTCTGCCCCAGCTGTTCCTTGGACATTTCCAAACTGAATACCATTACTGATGCTTTTCCTTTAACTGCCGCATTCAGCGCCAAGGAAAGTGCAAAGGCCGTTTTACCCATGGCAGGTCTTGCCGCCAGAATGATGAGGTCGGATCTTTGAAGCCCTGATGTCATATTATCAAGGTATTTGAAACCTGTCGTTACTCCTGTAAGCCCGCCGTCCAGTTTAGATGCTCTGTCGATGATCTCGAGATTTTCAAGAAGCACGTCCTTGATATGTGTATACTGCCCCTTCTGTCTCTTCTGAGATATTTCGAAAATACCGCTTTCTGCATAGTCCAGCATCTGTCCTGCATCCATACTGCCTTCGTATCCTTTGGTGACGATATCATCAGCTGTGCCGATGAGCTTTCTTATGGATGCTTTTTCTGCAACGATCTTGCCGTATTCCATCGCATTGGATGTGGTAGGTGTACCCGCAGAAAGTGATGCGATATATGCTCTGCCGCCAACCATGTTGAGACTGTTTCTTTTCTTCAGTTCTTCGGCAACTGTGAGAGCATCAACCGGTGCACTTTTTCTATGCAAGTCAAGCATAGCCTTGAAGATTTCTTTGTGATTTTCATCATAGAAATCTTCGGCTCTTACTACTTCGACAACATCGAAAAGGGCATCCTTCGAAAGCAAAGCTGCACCTAATACTGATTTTTCCGCTTCTAAACTATGCGGAGGGATTCTTCCTTCCATTGGTTTCTCCTGTAAACTAAATAGTTACTGTTACCTTGAGCTTTGCTGATACTTCAGGGAAAAGCTTAACTGTTACTTCTGTATCACCTGTCTGCTTGATAGGGCTTGCAAGTTCGATCTTCTTCTTATCAACCTTGATACCTTCCTGCTTTTCAAGCGCATCTGCGATATCCTTAGAAGTAATGGATCCGAAAAGCTTACCGTTTTCGCCGCCCTTTGACTTAACGATAACTGTGATCTTGCTCATTTCTTCAGCCTGCTTCTTCGCAGCTTCCTTCTGAGCTTCCAGCTTCTCTGCAGCGATTGCTTTCTGCTTTTCCAGATTTCTTACGTTGCCTTCTGTAGCTTCTTTAGCAAGACCCTTTGGCAGCAGCATATTTCTTGCATAGCCATCGCTCACCTTTACTACTTCGCCTGCTTTACCTGTTCCTTTAACATCCTTTAACAGTATTACTACCATGATTATATCCTCCTATTGTGTAGTTCTCACGAAATTCTATTTTTCGAGAGCTTCTTTAATTTTTTCCAATATTTCTTCAGGTGTATCTTCCACCTGTGCCCCAGCAGTGTTGAGATGCCCTCCGCCGCCGAATTTTTCCATTACGACCTGAACATTGATATCTCCCAGCGATCTGGCACTGATAACAGTTCTGCCCTGCTCATTTCGCCCTGCAACGAAGCTGGCCTTGATTCCCTTGATGGTCAGCAATTCGTCAGCAACCTGAGAGTTGATGATCTGTGAATTGATATTTTCTCCCGGGCATACGGACATCGCCACGCCGCCTTCATAGAACTTAGCATTGGCAAGACACAGCGCCTTTACACGAAGACTCTCGGAATCTGCCTGGAAATATCTTCTCACGTTGATAAGATCTGCACCGGCTCGTCTAAGCCAAGATGCAGCTTCGAACGTACGAACGCCGGCTTTGACTGCGAATCTGTTTGTATCTACCATTATTCCCGCCAGCAAAGCGTCTGCTTCCAGCTTGGTCAGGATCTTTTTCTTGCTTTTTTCGTTGGCGTACTGCACAACTTCCGTTACCAGCTCCGATGCTGATGATGCATAAGATTCCATATAAGACAGGATCTGATGCGGAAGTACATCCTCCGCTCTTCTATGATGGTCTATCACAACGGTTCTCTTGACCTTTTCCACCAGTTCGATAGATTCAACTAGAACCGGTCTATGTGTGTCTACGACCACGACCAGAGAATTCTCATCGGCAAGAGATAATGCCTTTTCTGTAGAGATAAAAGCATATTCTTCTGTTTTTCTGGCATCTTCTATCATGTCGGCCATGGAGTCATTATATGTGTTGAGGACAACGAAGACTTCCTTGCCCACGATCTTAGCCATTCTATGGATCCCGAGAGCTGCCCCGAAACTATCCAGGTCAGGGTTCTTATGTCCCATGATAAATATCTTGGATGACTGGTTCATGAGAAGCCTTAACGCATGAGCGATTATTCTGGATTTGCCCTTGAATCCTTTCTCTACGCTCTGAGATTTGCCGCCATAGTATTCAAAATTAGTAACATTCTTAACTACAGCCTGGTCTCCGCCTCTTCCCAATGCCAGGTCCAATGCTCCCTGTGCATAATCTTCACTTTCTCTTATGGTCTTGCCGCCGATACCGATTCCGATACTGAGAGTTGCCGGAAAATCGGTTTCTGTTTCGATCTGACGGATCTCATCCAGGATATCAAACTTATTAGCAACTATATTCTTATAGTTTTTATGTGTAAGCACTACTTCATAGAGATGGTCTCTGTATCTTGCTACAGCTGCACCCATATTCTCTACCCAGGCTCTTATATGCTTATCTATTTCCGCTGATACTGCCAGTTCTCTACCTTCGCCTGCACTGTTCATGAGCTCGTCGAAGTTGTCTACGTTGATCAGTGCTATGCATGTCTGGTTGTCATTATACATTTCCTTGAGGTTTTCGAAGGATGTAATATCAACGAAATACAGCATGATAGCAGCAGTTTCACCTTCACCGATAAATCCGGTCAGTATTTTGAAGGCTTTATCATTTCTCTTGAGGACGAGGAACGAGCCTTCCTCTGCCGCCCTGATGATTTCCTGTATCTTGATACCGGTAAGCGCGAAAATATCGTTTCCTGTGATACCATCGTACTTGAACACCTCTGCTATCTTACTGTTGGCTTTCGTGATTTTCCCCAGCTGATTGACTATACAAGTTGGAACTATGGAGTAATGCGCCAGTAATTTTTCTATTCTTCCTGCGTACATATCTATCTCCTGAATCTATCTTCTTGAAGGCCTGCTGCCCATTCTCAATCTTAATCCGAAAAACATGTCTGCCATTCCCAGCAGCACTATAAATGTTTTCCCGATCGATGTTATCACCATAAACCCGCTTACAACCACTGCGATTGCCTGTGGGATCTTCTTGAAATGGAAAAACATCAAAACAACGGCTATTCCCTGTAAAACGAACACTATATCAAAGAGTGCACTGAAGTTGGCAAACAACATTTCTCCCATTTCGCTCTCGGATTCCAACATGATCCATCCAATGATATACATGATCATAACTGCCATGGCCGTTCCGTGAGGGAAGGTGAATTCTCTGAACTTCGGCATTTTCTTGACTTCGGTTTTCTTGCCGATGATATTGCTCAATATAATATATGCTATATACGATACTATCGCACCCATAAGAAGTACTGCGACAGGCAGAACGAGGAAGCCCTTATCGTACATCGTCAAAAGCATTTGTGAGATTTCTGCTTCACTCATTTCTTTCATTCCGAGGGCGTCTATTATCATCGGATTGGTTGCAGCGTCAGCAGATATCAGCTTGGCTACTTCATGCAGTTGAGCATACAATCCTTGTCCCGAAAATGAAGCTACCATCAGAACCAATGCCGTCATGACACCTATTCCCATGATAGAAAGCAATATCACTCTATATGGTGGTAAAATGTTCATTTTGATATGCTTCGGCATAGCAATGAACGGTATTATCAATGTCAAAATAAATATAAGCGAAAGGTACATTATGTCTCTCCTAAAAGTGTTTATACGTAACGATTATTATAACACAAAAGCGCCCGCTTGTCTGCCCCCTAGATGTTGGGGGTTACCATGCAAAACCCACTAATTTAAACGTTTTGAAATAAAAAATCCCCAAGCTTTCGCTCGAGGATTTGGTTGTTTTTGTTATTCGCTTTTCGAATTAGTCAGCTGTGTAAGGCAGCAGAGCAACGATTCTAGCTCTCTTGATAGCCTTAGTAACTTCTCTCTGGTGGATAGCGCAAGTTCCTGTGATTCTCTTAGGCAGGATCTTACCTCTTTCAGTTACGTACTTTCTCAGCTTTTCTACATCTTTGTAATCGATAGTTTCTGTTTTATCAGCGCAGAACTGGCAAACCTTTTTTCTTCTCATGCCGCCGCCGCGTCTCTTATTGTTTTCCATGATAAAATGTTCTCCTTTCTTTTAGAATGGTATGTCGTCATCCTGGATAGCCTGAAATCCTTCAGGGATACCCATGTCTCCGCCTGCAGGTGCCTGCGGTCTGCTCTGGAACTGGCCTGAACCACCCTGAGCTCTATCTCCCCACTCTAAAAATTCTACTCTGTCTGCTACTACATCGGTAGTGTAAACAGTTTGTCCGTCTTTATTGGTATAGCTTCCTGTCTGTATTCTTCCCTGGATTCCAACAAGTCTTCCCTTTGCCAGGAATCTTTCGCAGTTTTCAGCCTGTCTGCCGAATACTGTTATTCTTGGGAAGTCAGTCTTCTTTTCCTGACCTGATCTTGCAGGTCTGTCGATAGCGATAGTAAAAGTTGCTACTGCTGTCTGGCTTTCGGAAATATACCTAACTTCAGGGTCTCTGGTAAGTCTTCCAATCAGTACTACGTTATTCATACTGCACCCCTTTTCTTATTTTTCGTCTTTGTTGACGATGAGATGTCTCATTACGCTGTCAGCGATCTTCAGTCTTCTGTCAAGTTCCTTTGGCAGAGTTGGCTGAGCCTTGAATTCAACAACAACGTAGTATCCTTCGTTCTTCTTCTGGATCGGATACGCGAGCTTTCTCATTCCCCAAACGTCTACATTGCCGACTTCGCCTTCTGTAGCGATGATTTCTTTAACCATTTCTACTGCAGCTTCTTTCTTGTCGTCTTCTAATGCAGGATCAAGGATGAACATTAATTCATAATTTGTCATTTTTTCACCTCCCTGTGGACTAAATGGCGATGGGCCCATCCCATCGCAAGGACCACGCAAAAAACGCGTGCTTATATATTATACATGAATTCCAAGTGAATTCAAGTATTTTTTTATTTTATTACGGGCATACCGAGATTACCTAAAATCTGCATCATCAATTCATCTGTCATCAAGATATTCCAACCATAATAGCCATTATCTACCATTGGAACGAAAACTGTAGTTTCTATCGTCTTATCACTTTCTGCAGCTTTCTCTATCTCTGATACGTATATTTCCAGGCACTTCTTTTCAAGAGCCTTTTTGTCCCCAATGGAATCTTCATACAGATTATCCATCACATAGTCGTATGATGCTTTATTGTATGCCGGCATAACTCCGCTGAAGTCATTACACTTTACCAGTACTTTCGCCACTGCCACATCATCTTTTTCTTTTACTTGCTTGATTTCATAAGAAAAGTTCTTGAACAGTGCATCATACATACGATCCAGCACCTCTTTATCTCCTTTGGCATTGCAAAGGAAATTGACATAAGTGTTGTCCATATATTTCTCCATGATCTGCTGATCGCATTCTTCAACACCCGCCAAAAAGCTGTCTGTTGCCTTTTCCGGACTAGTGGTTGCGATACCGATCGCACTAGTCTGCATGGTAAGAGTTATTAACGCTGTTAGTATGATACTTACTATGGATTGCATATACCGTATATCACCTTTCAAATTTCAACGGTTGTAATTTCTTCACACATTACTTATAATATATAAAAAATCATCCATTTTCAAGTATAAGAGGTAAAATATGGAGAACACTGAAAATGCAAAGGTCCCATCAGCTCTTCTTAAGCTCTACAGCCGCTTACCAAAACGTACTTGGATAGCCATCGGTATCATCCTTGGTATATGTGTTATCCTCTTCGTTGCAGGCATATTGGGAGGAGTCGGTAAAATAAAATCCGGTGAAGCCGCTGCAGATAAGGCGTTGGCAAAAGAGAAGTCTGCTGAAGTTGTAGACATGGATCTGGCAACAGCTTTAAGGGCATCGACAGTCAATGATGTGTTGGAAAACAACTACATACCGGCCTACTCACTAAGTCAGGTAATGGCCATGGATGTCAGCAAACCAAGTGGCGTTACTGTCGAAGATCTCAAGAAAGTAACATCGCAAGGTCTTGTTGGCCTTGAAGAAGCGTTCTGGCAGGCCGAGCAGGATTACGGAGTGAATTGTCTATTCGTAATGGCCATTGCTGCCATCGAAAGCGGTAATGGAACAATGAATGGTGCAGGAAACAACATGTTTGGCTGGGGAGGCGGCTCGATCGCCTTTTCCTCAAAGGCTGAAGGCATAGATGTGGTTGCCAGAGGTTTGGCCAACAACTACTTACGACCGGGATCCGGCCTATATTCGGGCAGCACGATCTCTTCGGTCAATAAGCGTTACGCTTCCAGCAGCACCTGGGACGACAAGGTAGCTTCCAAGATGGTAAGTTATTACTCTACTATCAGCAAG
Organism: Bacillota bacterium; assembly: GCA_030536355.1. Classification (GTDB taxonomy): domain Bacteria; phylum Bacillota; class Clostridia; order Peptostreptococcales; family Anaerovoracaceae; genus Lentihominibacter. The sequence goes on from JAUNQD010000025.1 coordinate 21,367, forward strand.
ACCCACAACACTGAGCTGGAAAAACTAAAATGATCAAAGAAACGAAAAAGTGCCCTTTGCATATGCAAAAGGCACTTTCTTTTTATCCCCTATTATTCTTATTTCCAGAGCTTTTCAGGATACATTCCCTTATCCTTCATAGCTTCCAGTGAATTCTTAACGTCTTCTTTATCTTCCTTATAAGTTACTCCGCACCATTTATCAGGTGAAGTCAGCACTTTGATGCGTGCCTTTCCTTCCTTGATCAGCTTGTCCGCTGTATGCGGCAGAAGATATTCTCCCTTAAGTGGATTTTCAGCCAGCGCCTTGTCCAGGAATTCAGGCAGGCCTGCTTCCAGTTCCTTCATCATAGCTGCTGAGAACCCCCAGAAATTCATAGATACTACAGTCCCTTCCGGCAACATAGTCCAGCTTTCGCCATCGTCTTCAGTAAACGCGATTCCATCTTCCTTCATCTCGATCTTAGTTCTTTCTGTAACACCGACCAGATATCCGTTTTCATCCAGCTCGCATACTCCTCTCGCCACGTGACCGTTTTCTGTAACTGTGTTTTCCAGCTTATATCCTGCCATGCAGAATTCGTATTTCTCACCATCGTCATTTTTGATGAGATAATCATAAAGACTTGAGAATGCTCCCGGGCCATAGTAGTCGTCAGCGTTGATAACCACGAAAGGTCCGTCGATAAGATGTCTCGCCGCAAGCACTGCATGTGAAGTCCCCCAAGGTTTTTCTCTGCCTTCAGGAATTTCATATCCTTCAGGGATATCGTCCAGCTTCTGATAAGCGTATTCAACATCCAGGTATTTTCCTGCTCTTTCATCAACCAGCTCTCTGAAGATATCTCTATGTTCCTCTCTGATGATGAAAACCACTCTGTTGAAGCCTGCCAGCATAGCATCATAAAGTGAGAAATCAAGAATTATCTCACCTGCATCTGTCATCTTATCAACCTGCTTGGAACCACCGTATCTTGAGCCCATTCCCGCAGCCATTATTATCAATGTTGGTTTTTTGTTTAACATAATACTTTCCTCATTCCATAACATTACTTTAAACCAATTCTATCATTCTGTGATATAATGTGTCTAGCCTCTTTTAAGAAAGGACTTTTGTAATGAAGAAAAATTTCATTTTTATCACAGGCTTTTTCGGAGCCCCTCTTATGCAAAGGGCACAGCAGCTTGCTGAAGAACACGGCCTTCCCCTTTTAGTTCTTGACGAGGAAATAGAAAAAGCCGACGGTCGTTCCGCCCGTCGTATCTGCATGATGATGGGTGAGCACGAATATAGAAATAAAGAATATGAGGCCCTGCAAAGGATAACAGAGTGCACTTTTGACGAAAAGAGCGATGACGCCTTGAAAAAGATCGCCGAAAATAAAGCCTCGACATTGGGAGCCGTTGTTTGCTGCGGAGACGGAGTTCTACACGATGATATGTCCCGCGAAATGATCGAATCACACGAACTCATCGTTATCGGCGGCGATATGACCATTGATGATCTTTGGGAAAGTGCCAAAACAATCAAGGATAGCACCCATGCATTCATGCACTTCGGTACCGAAGAACAGCAGCGTGCCGCGTTTGAAAAACTATATGAAAGACAGCGTGTACTTTTCACGCCTTATATTTAAATATCAAGTACGACAAACTTTAAAACTATTAAACATTATGGAGGTAGACATGATCTATAAGAGAGAAGACGCATCAAGAGAGGCTGCATTGGCAGTTGGTAAGAAAATGGTCGCAGCAGCTATCACTGCTCCTAAAGGCTGTGGTCACGATAACGTTGAAGCAGTGCTCCTTGACGGAGAAGAAATGATGACACTGGCAAAATACTGCCGTGAGATCGGTGAGGAGTCAGGTGTTGATTTCTTCATTAGAGATGCACACACAATCGAACTGAGTCACTGCATCGTACTGATCGGTGCCAACAACAATCCTATCCTTCTCGACGGATGCGGACTGTGCGGTCTGGAAAACTGCGCTAACACTAAGGCGGCAGGAGCTAACTGTGCATTCAATATCGTAGACCTGGGTATCGCTATCGGATCAGCCGTAGGCGTTGCTGCTGATAACAGGATCGACAACAGAGTTCTCTTCTCAGGTGGTGTTGCTGCATTGAAGATGGGCGGACTCTTCTCAGATAACGTGAATGTATGCTTCGCTATTCCACTGTCTACATACAGCAAGAACATCTTCTACGATAGAGAAGCTGACGACTCTCTGCTCAATAAGGGATTGTAATACTAATGTCAAACAATATAAAAGACCGATAGGAATTCCTATCGGTCTTTTTTTGCTATGATTTCTGCCATTACTGCTATCACCAACACTCCCAGACACCATCCCGCAAGCACATCGGTCGGATAATGCACGCCAAGGTACACCCTGCTTACCCCGATAAGTATCATTGGTATTGCCAGCAAGACTGTCAGAACATTCGCAGTTCTGTGATTTGTCACATTCCTCCGTATGAGCCAGATGAGCATACCGAAGAAAAACATGCTGGTGATGGCATGGCCGCTCGGGAATGACCAGCCGCCCTGTTCTATAAGAAACATCTCCGCATCCGGGCGCGGCCTCATAACTATCGCCTTGATACCCTTGTTGGCAAAAGATACGAAAAGTGCACCTATGGAAAGGGGCACACCGTAGGTGCTGCGGGTCTTTTTTATTATGAGAAGGAACAGGCAGATTATCGTTATCGTCTGCCAATTTCCCATATAAGTTATGACCTTCATTATCGGTGTCAGCCAGGCGCTTCTCGTTGAAATCACCGCGCTTCTAACGGGATCGTCTATTAGCGATGCGTGTTCCATCTCAACCATCAGCCACAGCACGAAAAATCCTGCCAGGCACATAGCCACGATGCTGAACGTAGGGATTCTCCCACTGACTTCGCCGGTATTTATTGAATTTTCCTTAAAACTCTTTTTCTCTTTCATGAGCTAATTATACACTATTTTTCCCACTTGTTCGATAATTATGGTATACTATATTCTATTAAAGGCATAAATTTTATATGCCGACAGGAGGAGAGACTAATGAAAATCGTTGCCAATATACCAAGTTTTATCAAACTTATTCATTGTTTAAAATATCTCAACAAGCATAAAAAGGATATCGAAACTGCAAAGGCCGCGGGCGATCTTGAAAAAGAACGTGAGCACATTCTGGCTGCTACGTCTCTTTGGGGCCCGATGGTTTTTAAAATGTTCGGCAGCAAAGTAAATGTAGCGGGCCTTGAAAATCTGCCAGATGAAGGTCCCGTTGTTTTTGTTGGCAATCATCAGGGCTATGCAGATATCATAGCCTACTGTGCAGCATTCAAAAAGTTCCAGTTCGGCTTTATCGCTAAAGACGAGCTTGCTAAAGTTCCGCTTTATGGTCCTTGGATCGAAAGGATCCGCAGCGTTTTCATCGAACGCAATGACCCGCGTGCCTCATTAAAGGCAATCAATAAGGGCATCGAATATATAAACCAAGGCTTTTCTATGGTCATCTTTCCTGAAGGAACCAGAAGCAAGGGTCCTGAAGCAGGGGAATTCAAAAAAGGTGCTCTGAAGCTGGCAACTAAACCGGGCGTTCCTATAATCCCTGTGTCTCTTGAAGGAAGTTATAAGTTCTTCGAAGAAACCGGCAAGATAACACCTTCTGAAGTAAGCATCTTAGTTCATCCGCCAATCGAGACTAAAGGTCTTGACCGCAAGGAAGAGAAGGCTCTGACAGAAAAGATCGAGAAGATCATCCTCGATGGGGTGAAGGAGCTGCAGAGACGTTAAAACAATTTTGACAAAAAATGTGCACTTTTTGTTGAAATTTTATTTGATTTTTCTGAAAATTTATGTATAATCTTAAGTAGCTTGAAATGTTTACTAGCGAAAGGAGATCTACTATGAAGAAGAAAACTTTAGTTGCAAGTCTTATTTTGGTACTTATGCTGGCAATGTCAATGCTTCTTGCAGGCTGCGGCGGAGGACCGGCAAATCTGGAAGAATACATCAACAGTAATGAAGAGCTGGCCCAGGAAATTGAATCATACAGCACAGCAGGAATGGATATCGACATTTCAGAAAATACTTTGACTTATACTTATAAGTATTCTCAGGTGTTCGATGAGGCAACTGCAGCGCTCATGACTTCAAGTCTTGAAGATGCTATGTCTTCTATGGATTCAACCTTCGAGTCTGTAAGAGATACTCTTGTTGAAGAAACAGGGTTTTCTGAAATAGTTGTTAAAATCGTTTATACAGATGGTAATGATACCGTCCTTTATGAAAAAGCTTATTAAACGACATTGAGTTCAAGAAAAAAGCTGCGGAACAAACCGCAGCTTTTTCATTTCTCATCTTGTATGATAATCTTTTCTAGAATCCCAATCCGAAGTTGTTCTTAACTCTCTTCATAGTTCTTTCTGCGATAGCGCCTGCTCTTTCGGCGCCATCCTTCAGAACGTCAAGCAGTTCCTGACTTTCTCTGATTTCATTGAAGTTGGCCTTGATAGGAGCCAGTGCTTCCTGAGTGATACCAACCAGGTCCTTCTTGAAGTCGCCGTAACCACTGCCTGCGTATCTTGCAACCAGATCGTCTACTGATTCTCCGGAAAGAGCACTGTAGATATTCAGCAGGTTGCTGACACCCGGTTTGTTTTCGATATCAAATCTGATAACGCCCTCTGAGTCAGTTGTTGACTTCATGATGGACTTCTTGATCTTATTATCTTCATCCAGCAGTGAAATTCTGCTGTGCACGTTTTCGGCACTCTTACTCATCTTGGAAGTAGGATCGTCTAATGCCATTACACGAGCGCCTGCCTTCAGGAATCTTCCGTCAGGAACTACGAATGTATCTTTTTTAACTGTGTTGTTTACTCTGATAGCGATATCTCTGCAAAGCTCGATATGCTGCTTCTGGTCATTTCCTACAGGAACGATATCAGTATCATAGAGCAGGATGTCTGCTGCCATCAGGATAGGATAAGTGAAAAGACCTGTCGGAGCCGATTCTCTTCCCTTGCTCTTGTCCTTGAACTGAGTCATTCTGCTAAGCTCTCCTGTATATGAGTTGCAAGTCAGCACCCATGAAAGCTCTGCATGACCCGGCACATCTGACTGAACGAAAATGATGGACTTCTTAGGGTCGATACCTACCGCCATGTAAAGTGCAGCTACGTCCAGGATATGCTTTCTCAGCTGCTTAGGATCCTGTGGAACTGTGATGGAATGAAGGTCAACGATGCAATATAAGCATTCGTTGTCATCCTGCAGTTCGACGAACTGCTTGAGAGCTCCAAGGTAATTACCTATATGGATATTTCCTGTAGGCTGAACGCCTGAAAAAACACGTTTCATAAGTTTATCTCCTCTACTATTTGTTTATTTCTGCAGTCAGGCCTATATATCCAATGTGGTCTGTTCCGCTTCTTCTTCCTTTTTCTTTGCTTTCTTAGCAAGGGCCTGTTTAGCCATTTCTTCGTGTTCGTCTTCACGGATCACTTTGGCGATAGAGATGATTTCGATATCTTCATCAGTACGCATGATCTTCACGCCCTGTGTAGCTCTGCCCAGTTTAGAAACTTCACTTGCTTTGATCCTGATGATAACTCCTTCTGAATTTATCAGCAGTACTTCATCTTCATCATCTACTACTGTAGCACCTACCAGTTTACCGGTCTTCTTGAACTTAGCCTTGTCATAAGTCAGAAGTCCCTTGCCGCCTCTTGCCTGGATCTTGTATTCCTCTACCGGAGTTCTCTTGCCGAAGCCCTTTTCAGTAACTACCAGTAGCTCTTCTCCCGGCTGAACAAGTTCCATTGAAACTACTTCGTCATCATCTTCCAACTTGATAGCTCTCACGCCGCCGGCGATCCTGCCCATAGGTCTTACATCATCTTCTGAGAAACTGATGCACTTACCATTCTTAGTGATGATGATAACATTGTCGCTGCCACTTGTCTGCTTGATGTCAACCAGCTCATCTCCATCCTTCAGGTTTATGGCTATGAGGCCTGTCTTCCTGTTGGTATCGAACTGTGATATCGCAGTTTTCTTGATAGTACCATCCTTAGTAACTGCAATAAGGTATTTATCATCCATGAAATCTCTGAATGGGATGACTGCTGTGATCCTTTCACGCTGCATCAGATTCAGGAAGTTTATAGCAGGTGTTCCCTTAGCAGTTCTTGTTGCTTCAGGTATTTCATATGCTTTTATCTTATGTGCTTTACCTGTATTGGTGAAGAACATCAGGTTATCATGAGTTGAAGTCATGATCAGGCTTGTCACGAAGTCGTTTTCTCTCGTTGTCAGACCTGTGATCCCCTTACCGCCTCTTCTCTGAGTCTTATATGTGTCTGCCGGTATCCTCTTCAGATATCCCAGATGAGTCAGAGTGATAGCGACCTGCTTTTCTTCGATCAGATCTTCTTCATCCATATCGTCTGCATCTGCAGTGATCTTAGTTCTTCTCTTATCGCCGTATTTCTGCTTGATTTCAAGAAGCTCATCCTTGACTACTCCCATCAGCATCTTTTCATCTGCCAGCAGCTGGTTGTAGTAAGCGATCTTCTTCATCAGTTCAGCATATTCGTTTTCGATCTTTTCTCTTTCCAAACCCTGCAGTCTGGCAAGTCTCATATCGAGAATAGCTTGAGCCTGGATGTCAGAAAGCCCGAAGCGATCCATCAGCTTGTCCTTTGCATCGTTATAGCTGGATCTGATTATCTTGATGATCTCATCGATATTATCGAGAGCTATACGCAGTCCCTCTAAGATATGAGCCCTGGCTTCAGCCTTCTTCAGATCGAACTGAGTTCTTCTTGTCAGGACTTCTTTCTGATGCTTCAGGTATTCTTCAAGTATCTGATAGAGGTTCAAAAGTCTCGGCTGTCCGTCTACCAGCGCGATCATGATCATGCTGTAGTTTTCCTGCAGCTGAGTGTGCTTATAAAGTCTGTTGAGAGTGATCTTAGGGTTGGCATCCTTCTTCAGTTCGATAACGATACGCATACCGTTTCTGTTGGATTCATCTCTGATGGCCGAGATACCCTCGATTTTCTTATCTCTAACCAGCTCACCGATCTTTTCGAGGAGTCTGGACTTGTTTACCTGGAATGGTATTTCTGTGATGATGATCTGTGAACGACCTCTGTCAGTTTCTTCGATATTGGCAATAGCACGTACCATTACCTTACCCTGACCTGTCATATATGCTTCACGAGCACCCTTCTTGCCCAGGATCTGTGCTCCCGTAGGGAAGTCAGGTCCTTTGACGATCTTAACAAGATCTTCGATAGTGCAGTCTTCATCATCGATCATCTTAACTGTAGCATCGATTACTTCTCCCAGATTATGCGGTGGGATAGATGTAGCCATACCTACTGCGATACCGTTACTTCCGTTAACGAGAAGATTAGGGAATCTGGCAGGAAGTACTACAGGTTCCTTTTCTTCTTCGTCGAAGTTAGGCATGAAATCTACAGTATCCTTATCGATGTCTCTGATCATTTCCAGTGAGAACGGAGACATTCTGGCTTCTGTATAACGCATTGCCGCAGCGCCGTCGCCGTCCACTGAACCGAAGTTACCGTGACCGTCTACAAGCAAGTATCTTGTTGAGAAATCCTGTGCCAGTCTTACCATGGCATCGTAAATGGAGCTGTCACCGTGAGGGTGATATTTACCCATTACTTCGCCGACGATACGGGCCGATTTCTTGAATGGCTTGTCCGGAGTGATCCCGAGACCTGCCATACCATAAAGTATTCTTCTGTGTACAGGCTTAAGCCCGTCTCTTACATCAGGAAGAGCTCTTCCTACGATTACGCTCATGGCATAGTCGATGTAGGAGTTTTTCATCTCGTCATGAATCTCATGTTCGATCATTTTTTGATCTTCGATCAAATTCTGCATTTTCTAGGCTCCTCCTTTCTTATATGTCGAGCGTTGCCAGCTGTGCGTTCTGCTCGATGAACTTTCTTCTAGGAGCTACCTTATCTCCCATAAGTGTCGTGAAGATCTCATCTGCTGCAGTAGCATCATCAACTGTGATTCTAATAAGTGTTCTGTTGTTATAGTCCATTGTTGTTTCCCAGAGCTGATGGAAGTCCATTTCACCAAGACCCTTGTATCTCTGGATATCAGCCTTACCCGGTTTTTCTGCCAGTTCTTTCATCAGCTTTTCCTGCTCTTTTTCGGAGTAAGTATAGTAAACTTCCTTACCCTTCTTAGTCATGAAAAGAGGAGGCTGAGCTGCATATACATAACCCTTCTCAATGAGCGGTGTCATGTATCTGTAGAAGAATGTCAGTAGCAGTGTTCTGATATGTGCGCCATCGACGTCCGCATCGGTCATGATTATGATCTTATGATATCTCAGCTTCGACTCATCGAAGTCAGCTCCGATACCGCATCCGAATGCTGTGATCATATTTTTTATCTCATCTGAGCTCAATATCTTATCAAGTCTTGCTTTTTCTACATTCAAGATCTTACCTCTCAGCGGCAGTACTGCCTGTCTGAGTCTGTCTCTTCCCTGCTTAGCTGATCCGCCCGCGGAGTCCCCTTCGACCAGGAATATTTCACTGAGTTCAGGATTCTTTTCTGAGCAGTCTGCCAGCTTGCCCGGCATCGAGATACCGTCGAGTACGCTCTTTCTTCTTGTCAGATCTCTGGCTTTTCTTGCAGCTTCTCTGGCTCTTGCAGCTCTTAAGCACTTATCTATAATGATCTTAGCCTGAGTTGGGTTTTCTTCCAGGAAGTACATCACGTTCTCTGCAGTCGCTGTTTCTACGAAGCCTCTCATATCGCTGTTTCCGAGCTTAGTCTTAGTCTGTCCTTCGAACTGCGGTTCAGTAAGTTTTACCGATACGATAGCTGTCAGACCTTCTCTGACATCTTCACCTGAAAGTGCATCATCGTTATCCTTAAGAAGCTTGGCCTTTCTGGCATAATCGTTGATAGTTCTTGTAAGTGCAGTCTTAAGACCTACCATATGGAAGCCGCCTTCAGTAGTATTGATATTGTTAGCATATGAAAGCATCATTTCATTGTATCTATCTGTATACTGAAGAGCTACTTCTACTTCTCTTGTCTTATCTTTAACTTCGAAATATACTATATCGTTATGGAGAGGTTCTTTATTGGTATTGAGGTGTTTAACGAATTCCTTGATACCGCCTTCGTAGTGGAATTCTTCTTCCTTTTTCTTTCCTTCTCTTTCATCCTTGAGAGTGATCTTTATGCCTTTATTAAGGAAAGCCATCTCTCTAAGTCTTCTTTCGAGAGTTTCGAAATCATATTCAGTTTCATCAAAAATTTCAGGGTCCGGCCAGAATGTACTCTTGGATCCTGTTTTTCTTGCATTTCCTATTTCTTCAAGAGGCATCACAGTCTTACCTCTTTCGTAAGCCTGCTTATATATCTTGCCGTTTCTTCTTACTTCTACTTCCATTCTTGTAGAAAGCGCATTTACTACTGATGCACCTACGCCATGAAGACCGCCTGATACTTTGTATCCTCCGCCGCCGAATTTACCTCCGGCATGAAGAACTGTATGGATAACTTCTACTGCAGGTATTCCCATCTTAGGGTGTATATCTACAGGCATTCCTCTTCCGTCGTCCTCTACAGTTATGGAATTATCTTTATGGATAGCAACTTTAATAGTAGTACAGAATCCGGCAAGTGCTTCATCTATACTATTATCTACTACTTCATATACGAGATGATGAAGACCTCTGGGACCTGTACTTCCGATGTACATGCCGGGTCTTTTTCTTACCGCTTCAAGACCTTCGAGCACCTGTATCTGCTCGGCGCCATACTGCTGAAGCTTTTCCTCTTTCGCCATTTTTCTCTCTCCTTTTTTGCAAATACTTATACACAATATATTGTAGCACAAAATTCTCTTATTTACAATAAAATAGGCTCGTTTTGACGATTTTCTTTATTAGTATAATAAAAATCCCTAAAATCGACGATTTTTTATGAATTTAGGGATTTTTTTATTATGGGTGTACCTATGTGATTTTATAAAATATTTATATTATCCAGATTGTATGTTAAAATGCATATATAGTTTATTATTAATAATTACAGGAGGCAGCATATGGCAAAAACAGTTGGTTTCCCTATGATAAGAAATTTTTCCGGAGACAGCAGAGATTTCATTCCTGACCTCTTCTCTTTTATGGATAGATATGAAGGTGTTGAGTTCTATCTGGAAGAAGGATATGGAGAAAGATTAGGATATACAGCTGATGATTATCTCAAAGCATCAGACAAGGTAAGATTCGTTTCAAGAGAAGAATCATTCGGTAAAGACATCACTATGATTCTCAAAAATCCTGAGCCGGAAGATCTTGAAATGTTAAAAGACGGTTCTACATATTTCACTATGCTGCATTATGCAACAAGGCCTAAGGTAAGAGAAGTCATCGCCAGAAAAGGTCTCAAGACATTCGCTATGGATCATATAGTAGATGACAGCGGACTTAGAATATTCGCAGACTATTTCGGTACTGCTTTCAATGGATGCCAGGCTGCAGTAGAAGCATTGAAGGAAGTTTATCCTGACTTTTATTCTGAAAATCGCGGACCTATCAAGGCACTCGTCATGGGTGTAGGCGGAGTAGGTCAGAATTGTATAAGATCTCTTGAAATATTAAGCG
>JAUNQD010000032.1 GCA_030536355.1 Bacillota bacterium
CTGAAGAGCTCTTCTTCGTCAACGCCTTCTTCCTCTTCGGCAGCTTCTTCTACTTTTTCTTCAGCTTCGGCTTCTTCAACAACTTCTTCAGTTGTTTCTTCTGCGATTTCTTCTTCAGGTTCTTCTTCAGCAGGAGCATCGATGCCCTTGACCATCTTATCTCTCTTCTCCTGAAGAACAGCCAGACCCTTAACAACACCATCGATGATAGCTTCAGGTCTTGCTGCACATCCCGGTACGTATACGTCTACAGGAATCACTGTATCAACTCCGCCCAGAATGTTGTAGCACTGCTTGAACACTCCGCCTGAGCAAGCGCAGATACCAACTGCTACTACTACCTTAGGTTCAGGCATCTGTTCATAGATCTGCTTTACTACTTCCTTGTTCTGTTCATTGACAGAACCTGTAACCAGGAACACGTCTGCGTGCTTAGGGTTACCTGTGTTTATGATACCGAATCTTTCTACGTCGTACATAGGTGTAAGACATGCCAAAACTTCGATATCGCATCCGTTACAGCTGGAACCATCATAATGGATGACCCATGGTGACTTCGCTATATATGACATTTCTACACCTCCTTATACGATCAGATACAGTACGAAAATATTGATAACGCCGAATACCAGTGCAACGATCCAAGCTGACTTGAATGCGAACTGCCACTTCATTCTAGCGAAGCTGTTATCAATAAGTACTTCTAAGAAATAAGTTAATATGCATACGAGTACGCCGATAACAACGCCCCACCAAGTTCCGTTGGCGAAGAACAGGAATACGAATCCCAGCAGCATGATGTTTTCATACCAGTGTGAGATTTCGATCAGACCCAGTGTCTTGCCTGAGAACTCTGTAGTAAGACCCTTAACCAGTTCCTGATGTGCATGGTGTGACATGGACAGGTCAAAAGGTGATTTTCTGAATTTGATTGTCAGGATGAACAGGAATCCGATGAAGATACCGATCAGCGGCAGGAACGGCATTGATCCGCCTACCATGATATCTCTTACTGCGAAGCTTCCACAGTACATGTAGAAACCGATAGCAGTCATCAGTACCATTGGTTCATAAGCCATCATCTGCAGGAGTTCACGTTCTGCACCAACCTGTGCATAAGGTGAGTTTGATGAGTAAGCCGCGATGATGAGGAACGCACTTGCTACTGTAAGTACGAAGATCACCAGCAGCAGGTCTCCGCCTGCGAAGAAGATAACTCCGGATGCTACTACGAAGATCACAAAGATCATTACGTAGAAATCCTGTACCTTAGTTACTGTGATAGGCTCTTTTTCGAAGAGCTTGAGAACATCGTAGAAAGGCTGAAGGATAGAAGGACCTACTCTGCCCTGCATTCTTGCTGAAACCTTTCTGTCCAGACCTGCCAGGAGACCACCTGCGAAAGGTGCCAGGATCAGGTATGCAATTATGGATATTATCATTTTAATAATCATTTATGCAACACCTCCTAACAGACTGATAAGAGTTCCTACCATAATACCAATTCCCATTACTAACATGATAGTGGCTGCGACTCCACCGATCAGGTTCATTTTCTTTTCGCCGAAATAGCTTTCCATGTGCCAGTTTCTCAGCTTGAACTCAACAGGTTCATGCATTGAACCTTCGTAAGTCAGATTGTCGCCCTTGTTGGCACCTGCCAGATAGATAGGTACGATCTTCTTGTTTGTCTTGCCGAAGAACAGTCCTGTCAGAAGTACCAGTACAGCGATCATTACTACCATGATGATCATGTTGTCAGCAGACAGGATCATTGATGAAAGTCCGCCGAATACTACTTCCAGATATGGAACCAGCATGTACATTGATACCAATGGGAACAAGAGACAAACCAGTACAGTCAGAACAACCAGAGTCATGTGTACGAAAGTTTCTTCCTTGTGTACGTTCTGGTCGATTCTTTCTTCTCCTGCAACGATTCCTGCCAGCTTACCCATCCACTTGATCCAGTAGAATGCTGTAACAGCACTACCGAAGCAGATGATAGCAACCAGGATAACGTTTCCGGAATCTACGAAAGCAGTCATAGCAGCCCACTTGGAGATCAGCATACCGAAAGGTGCCAGGAACATTCCTGCGATACCGATCAGCATGAAGCCTGCCAGCTTAGGCATTCTTACAAACAGACCATCCATGTCTTCGATGTCTCTGCTTCCGATGTTGTGTTCTGCAGTACCTACGCACAGGAACAGCAGTGACTTAGTAACAGCGTGGAAGATGATGAGCATAACGCCTGCCCATACTGCTTCAGCAGTACCGATACCGCCGCATGTTACGATAAGTCCTAAGTTAGCTATAGTTGAATAAGCCAGTACTCTCTTGGCATTGCTCTGTGATACAGCAGCAAATGTTGCCATCAGGAATGTGATACCGCCCACCATCATAACCATGATGCCTGCGAAGTTGCCCATTCCGAGAACAGGAGCCAGCTTGATGATCATAAATACACCTGCCTTAACCATTGTTGATGAATGGAGCAGAGCTGATGTTGGTGTAGGTGCTACCATAGCGCCCAGCAGCCAGCTGTTGAATGGCATCTGAGCTGCCTTAGTGATTCCTGCGAATGCGAAGAATGCAGCAGGGATAGCAACCAGTTCACCATATACGGAACCGATAGCGATCATAGTACTAAGTTCGAGAGTTCCGAATACCTTGCCCAGGATCAGGATACCGATAGCGAATCCAAGTCCGCCTGCCAGGTTCATGATCAGAGCTCTGAAAGCATTGTTTGTCGCTTCTTCTGTCTTTGTGAAGCCGATGAGCCAGAATGATGATAAGCTGGTGATTTCCCAGAAGAAGTACATCCAGATCATGTTGTTGGATGTAACCAGACCTACCATAGCGCCCAGGAATATGAACATCACGAAGAAGAACCAAGGTCTTCTGTCAGGTTCATCGTGGTGATGATGCTGGAAATCTTTCATGTAACCTAATGCGTATACTGTGATCAGTGATCCTACGATACCGATGATCAGTATCATGATGATTGACAGCCTGTCCACATACATGTTGTTCTGAACCGCGATGTGATGACCTTCAGTAAGTTCGAACCAAATCAGCAGCGGTGTCTGAATGATCGCAAACAGAGAAGCGAGATACTTCTTGTGTTTGATACCTATGTAGATGATATAGATAGCCAGTGCAGCTTCTATAGCCATCATCACATAGTTGATGATCTCAGCGTGAGCCGGGAAGCTCTGTCCGCCTGATTTGAAGAAGATAACAGCAGTCACGATAGATACAGCTGCGATGATGAGAGCTGCAGCCTTAACGATCATATCTCTCGCTTTATCTTCCTTGCTTACTAAAAGAATCAAGGCAATAATCATCGGGAAAAAGATAAGAAAAAGTATAGTGCCCATATAATCCTCCTAATAATTTAATTTAACGTATTGTGATTTGGGCATACGCCCACATGGTCATTATACATATATATATATGTAATAATCAAGACAAATCCCCTGTCGGACCAATACACGAAATAGTCTGAAAAATAGACTGCAAAGCGCACTTTTTCATAGCAAAAAAATGTTTATTTTTCAGCGCAAAAGTGCTGTTTTATGTATCTAAAAAGGTGCACTTTTTTTACTATGCAAAAGACCCCTGAATTTATTCAGGGGCCTTTAGTATTTCTTTTATACATTATATATTATTTAGTTTTATCAGGGAACTTTTCATCGAATTTAACTTCATCTGCTCCCAGAGTGAATTCAGTTCTGATCTTACCTCTCTTCTTCTGGATCACATATACTACCATTGGCAGGATTATGAAGAACATTGCTGTAGCGAATACCAGCAGGTCTTCGAAGATACAGAGTATCATAGCTGCGATCTGCACGATGATAGCGAAGTATGCCAGACCAGGGAAGAGCTGTGCCTTAACAGTCAGACATTCGTTAGGATCATATCCTCTCTGCTTAAGCTTCTTTCTGAAGATAACCTGAGCCCAGCAGATACCTACCCAGCAGAGGGTTCCTGTAAATCCGGAAAGTCCGAGCAGTGTAGCGTACAGAGTGTTTCCGCCTTCGCCCAGCATACCCAGCTGTTCTACCATGAATCCCAGAAGGAATACGAGCCAGCAAGGGATGATAGTGAATACAGTAGCGTTATGAGGTACGTTGAATACATTGAGTCTTGACAGGAACTTAGGAGCCATACCTTCTACAGAAAGTCCATACAGGGCTCTTACTGTTCCGTAGAAACCTGAGTTAGCACAACTGAATGCCGCTACCAGAGTAACGAATGTGAATATTCCTGCAGCCCAGTTCAGACCGTATTTAGCAAGCGCGAATGCGAAGATGGATTCGTCAAGGCCTGCTTCAGCGTAAGGAACGATCAGTGTCAGCATGAATACAGGGATCAGATAGATAGCAATGATTCTAACTGCAACCTTCTTACATGCAGCAGGAACGTTCTTAGCAGGATCCTGAGTTTCTGCAGCTGACAGTCCAACGATTTCTGAACCCTGGAAGTTTACCAATGTCCAGATCATGTAAGTGATGATTATCATTCCGCCTGCAGGGAAGAGTTTTTCTACTATGGAGCCTTCTCCGCCGAGGATGATCTGTGAACCGATGAATCCGCCTGCTTCAGTATAAGGATGTAAGTCTCCTCCTATGAATCCGAGCCAGATGCAAACAGCACAGATAACGAATACTACGATAGCCAATATCTTGATGATAGCCATTACGGATTCGATATGTCCGAACCATTTTACCTGATACAGGTTTACTGCTGTCAGTAATGCCAGTGCCAGTATGCCCCATACGAATACGGACCATGCTTCATTTTCGAATGGTAATGTTACGAAGTAGTCCATGAACACTGCAGTTGCCAGTGCTTCTGAAGGTATGTAGAAGATCCAGTTTACCCAGAATGCCCAGCCGATACCTGTAGATGCGGTATCGCCCATGAATTCTCTGGTATATGATACGAAGGATCCTCTTCTAGGGATATTAACCAGAAGTTCCGCAAATGACTGCATTACACCGTAGATTACAATGCCGGCTACAATATACGAGATCAATACGGCACCTGCACCCATTTCGGAGAACGTAAGGCCTAAGCCCAGGAAGTAACATGACCCGATGATTCCTCCCAGCGCGATCAACGATACGTGCCAGGATCTGATACCTCTAGATAGGGTACGTTCGCTTTTTTCAATTTTGTTTTGTTCGTTCATTAGCCGCCCTCCTTAATTAAAAATTGGGTGTATTATTATGATATAAATAATTACATCTTGAATTATAATGCAATTTTCAAAATAATGCAATATATTTCGTCAATTCTGATTATTGACTTTTTATTGTAACGATGTGATAATGTTTTATATATTATTCTTGCTTAAACATACTACAGAAAGACAGGTAAATATCATGAAGATAAGAAACCAGATAACAGTATGGAATGATGATTTTGACAGGTTTCAGGAAACGATAACAAGAGGACGATACCGAAAGTATTTCTTAGGACCTAAGCCCTTATGGAAAGAGCGGGAAAGCACCGGTATCATCTTCGGGACCTTGCTTTGTTTCTTATTTGGGTGGTTCATAATACCATATATCGGAAATGCGGCCGGTCTGAATCCTCTGGGATTAAAACTTGCCGTGATAGTCCTCACATTGGGAGGCATACTGATACTTATCCGTGGTTTGTTTAAAATAAAAGAAGAAAAGTCCAAAACATACACACCTATAAAAGATGAAGAATTCGATCGATATTTCCAATATGATATCAAGGGGATCAAAAATAAATCCAAGGCGTTCTTAAGGGAAAATATCATAGACATAGCTTCTTCGGGGAATGATCTTGACTCAGTCGAGCCGTTCATCCTGTATTCCGCGGAAGGATATTCATCCAATGTCAACCTCCCTCTGGAGATACGTTGTGGCGATGATGGTCTTATCAGAGCCTCAAATCTTTTCTTCATGCTGATATATCCTTTTAATGATATATGCTACATTTATACATCATATGTGAACTTATTCGATGGAACCGCTAAGTTCGAACATGCATACGACTGCAAGTACACATCGATCGAATCTGTCGGTTATGAAGATGTCACATTCTCTACCGTGACACAACAAAGAAAAGAAGTGGAAATGCATACCAAGACCCTCTTTATAAAAGCTAAGGAAGGCAACACTTCCAGGGTTTCGGTAAATATAATCGACTACAGTATAGTTGAAAAGACAGGCGGCCACTTCGATGAGACAGAAGCATTGAAAGCTTATGGATTCTTAAAATCAAAAGTGCAGTAAAAATTTATATCCAGACATTAAAAAAGACCTCCGGATGATCCGGAGGTCTTTAGTGTTTTATTCATCTAATTTATGTATTTTCATCCGATTATTAAGCAGCCTTAACCTTCTTAGGCTCTACCTTAGCAGCGATGATACCGCAGATAACTGCAACTACTGCCAGAACGATAGCTCCGTACAGGATGATATTCAGCATCATGTCGAAGTTAGCCAGGAAGCCAACGCCTTCATTTGCTTCTGCATAGTAATCAGGACCCCAATCACTTTCGAACCAGATCAGCCATGGATAGCCGATGAAGCCCATAACTGCCAGCAGACCGAATGTGAATGAGATTCTCTTCATGTCGCCTACAGCCAGCTTAGTCTTAGGGTTGAGCGGATACTTAACAGGGTCGATCTTAGCAAGTCCGCCGTACATTCTCTTCCAAATGTAGTAGAGGATAGGACCTGAGATGATACCCAGCATACCGCCGATGAAGTAATCTGTACCGTTGATGAAGAACGCAACGAATGCGATGATGCATGGCATGATACAAATAACTGCCAGAACGCCATATCCTCCAGGGATCTTGAACTTCAGCTCTTCTTCAGGAATTCTCTTTCTCAGGATCATAGCTGAGATGAAGATCATAACGTAAGCTGAGATCAGCAAGAATACGTCTACTACTACTACTGCTGTGAACGCGAAGTTACAGAGGATAAGGTTAACGATACCTACTGAAAGTACTGCGATGTAAGGAACACCGTGCTTCTTGTCGCATTTAACCAGGATAGGTGGTGCCAGATAGTCATCTGCCAGAGCGAAGAATCCTCTTGATCCTGATGCGATATATGTATTGTAGATAGAGCACTGTGCCAGAACTGCTACTGCTACGAAGAACAGACCAAATGCAGGTCCCCAGTTAGTAGTAACTACGTCAGCATATCCGACAGTTCCGACTTCTGAACCCCAGAACATCCATGGCTGAACTTCATTGATACCAACTTCCCATTCAGCAGCCATGTCTGCGATGATCTGTGGAGCATTATCACCTAATGCCATAGTAACCTTTTCCATGTTCAGAGTAGCGATACCTGCGAATGTAGGCAGGATGTATACTGCCATGATCAGTGGAACTGTGATCATTGTAGCCTTAGGAATAACCTGAGGGTTTTCAACTTCGCCTGCGATAGTTGACATTGATTCATAACCTGAGTACATCCACATACCGAGAGCAATACCCATACCGATGTAGTATACCCAGTCAGCGAATGCAACACCTGAGAAGCCCATTGTTCCCCAAGCGCCGTCTGCTGTGATAGGTGACATTGGGTTCTGTTCCCAGTTGAGGAAACCGCAAACAGCAACCATACCGAATGCTACCATTACGAGTACTGACAGGATAGTTGATACGATACCAACGTCCTTAACACCTCTGATGTTGATCCATGTGAATACTACGATCATCAGCACCTTGAATGCCATTTCTGCGCCCCAGCTCAGTTCGAACCAGTTAGCAAGATATCCACCTGCCAGGATTACATAGAGAGTGTTGTCGATGTAGATGGAGATAGTTCTCCACCAACCTGCCTGGAATCCCCAGTATTCACCGAGAGCTTCCTGAACCCACTTATAATATCCGCCTTCCTGTGGTCTAGCAGAACCCAGTTCTGATGCAACCAGACCCAGTGGAGTACTCCATACGAAAGGCAGAACGACCAGCATGATCATTGTCAGACCAGGACCGGATTCAGGTATCATTTCTTCGATACCATAACAGCCGGCAGCACAGAGACAGAAGATCATGAATACAACTGTTGAAACTTTGATATTATGCTTTTTCAAGCCGTGATCTTCTGTTTCAACAGGAGCGTTGTTTTGTACTTGGCTCATTTCTTTTCCTCCTATATAAAATACGAATAATAATTACAAAACAATTATAACATTAAATGAAATTCTTTCAATATTTTTGGTGTTTAGAATCACCGTACGAAAAAATAACAGCAAAACTGTTCTTTTTTCGTGTTAAATTAGTTACACAAAAAGCTCCTGAAATGCGCCACGGAAGCAAATAGGCAGATTTTGCCGAATAACACCAAAGTGTTATTCCCCTATTTGTTAAAACACCCCGCTAAAATATACTATCATACACACCACCCCGGGCAATCCCAATACTCCGGCGATAGCTGCCGTAAGCAGATTGACTGGTACCATTATACCTATACCGGATCCAATGGCATTCATCAAAACCAAGGCAAGCCCTCCCAAAAGGCTGCAAGCCAGTAATTTCAACAGTTTACGAAGAGGAAGCAGCAACATCCTGCCGAAGAAATATACTGCCAATATCCCCAAAGCATACGCTAAAAATATTCCTGCCTCTGTATTGAAATCCATCGCGACCTCCTGCCCTTTGCATAAAAAATAAGAGATGAATCACTTCATCTCTTAAATATATTTCGCTTTATAGTGTTTTATAACTCGCGTCTGCCTTCCACGGCCTTGAGCAATGTGACTTCATCGGCATACTCAAGGTCTCCTCCGACAGGGATACCGTGGGCGATCCTGGACACCTTGATACCGGATGGTTTTATGAGTCTGGCAATGTACATCGCAGTCGCTTCTCCTTCGATATTAGGGTTGGTCGCGATGATGATCTCCTTGATCGCTTCGTCCTGCAGTCTTACGATAAGACTCTTCAAATTGATGTCATCAGGACCGATCCCATCCATCGGTGAAATCGCGCCGTGAAGCACGTGGTAATACCCTTGATACTCACGTATTTTTTCCATGGCGACCACATCTTTAGGGCTTTCGACGATGCAGATCACGCTATTATCACGACTCTCATCGGAGCATATAGCGCATGGATCACCATCAGTAAGATTGCCGCATATCGAGCAGTATGTCATCGATTTCTTGGCTTCTGTGATGGCGTCCGCTAGATCCATAGCTTCCTTATCGTCCATCGAAAGTATATGAAAAGCCAGTCTCTGAGCTGTTTTGCCGCCGATGCCCGGGAGCTTACTGAGCTCGTTTATCAACTTGTTGAGGGGTTTCGCGTAGTATTTCATATCCTGCGTTCCTTATATGATCCTTAGTTTAGAGTCCCGGGATCCCCAGTCCTGCAGTCAGCTTGCTCATTTCATTCTGTGAGATCTCTTCCATCTGTCTGAGAGCTTCATTTGCAGCTACCATGATCAGATCCTGCAGCATTTCAACATCATCAGGATCTACTACTTCCGGCTTGATCTGGATATCCTTGATTTCCTTCTTGCCTGAAACAACAACAGTTACAGCACCGCCGCCTGATGTTGCGGAAGCTTCCATTTCTTCTATTTCAGCCTGCACAGCATCCATTTTTCTCTGCATAGCCTGCATCTGTGCCATCTGCTTCTGCATATTTCCCATGCCCGGTGCCTTAGGCTTCTTGCCTGCTTTCATTCCTTTTCCCATTTTGTTTCTCCTTTATTATTGAATTTCGATATTTATTCCTAAAAGCTCGCCTGCATCTTTGGCGATCTCTTCCACGCTTCTTAAGTTTTCACCCGGATTTCCTTCAGAAGCTGTCTTCAGTTCCATTGTACGTCTCTTGCCTGTATGCTTCTCCATCAGGTTTTCCAGCAGCTGACGGTTTTTCTCAGCATGGTTTTTGACCAGCTCGGAATTCATCTCTACGGTGAAATGATGCTCTCCGATCTCGGTCAGTCTTCCGCTGCTGCCTATCATATAAAAGCTCCCTTTAGCTGCTTCACCATCTTCGAACACTGCGTGCCATATAGCTGCGCAGTCAAATTCCTGCTGCGCCGGAGGCGCTTCTTCCTGAAGTATTTCTTCTTGTGCAAAGCTCACTGCTACGCTTTTCTCAGGCTCTTTGCCGGCCTGCGGCCTTGAGCTTTTCACTTGCTCAGGAACTGTCTGAGGCGGAGCTTCAGCCTTCACCGGCTGTGCCGATTGAAATGTCTGCGCCGGGACGACCGGCTGCATGCTTTGCATCTCTGAAGAGAGTTTGACGATCACCAGTTCAAGCAATATCCTCGGCTGTGTGGACCATCTGGCTTCATTCATAGTCTTGGATATTTCCATGATTCCTCTGTTGATATCGATAAGGTCTATACTGCCGCTCTGCTTCCTGATACGGTCTATATTTTCAAAGGACATGTTGATCACACCCTGAGGATCTCTGATGAATTTAGTCATGAGCAGGTTTCTGTAATGGTTGACCCAGTCTCTCATGAATTGTCTGACGTCCTTACCATCTGAAAGAACGCGATCAAGTAATATCAATGCATCTGCCGTTTTCTTACGTCTTACCAGATCAGTAAGTTCTATAAATGTTTCTTCGCCTGATGCACCTAAAAAGTCTAGGACATCTGAGGCATTTATCTCCATGTCGCCACCGGAAATACACTGGTCGAGGATGCTGAGACCATCTCTTACAGAACCATCAGCATTGGCTGCGATTATGCGAAGTGCATCTTCAGTAACTTTTATTCCGCGCTTCTCACATATCTCTGACATGCCGCTGATGAGGACTGATTCCGGCACTCTCTTGAAATCAAGACGCATACATCTCGAAAGGATCGTCGCCGGCAGCTTCTGTGGTTCAGTCGTCGCCAGTATGAAAGTCACATATTCGGGAGGTTCTTCAAGGGTCTTGAGGAGTGCATTGAAGGCTCCTTGTGACAACATGTGGACTTCGTCTATGATATATACTTTTTTCTTACCCACTGCAGGCGGATATTTAACGCTCTCACGGAGTTCTCTGATGTTATCGACCCCATTGTTGGATGCGGCGTCGATTTCCACCACATCTAAAAATACGCCGTCTTTGATACCTTTGCAGACACTGCATACGCCGCAAGGTCTGGCTCCATCGCTTTCGCAGTTGAGACCCTTAGCCAGTATCCTGGCTGTAGTGGTCTTGCCTGTGCCTCTCGTTCCGCAGAAAAGATATGCATGGCTTGTACTGTCGGTATTTATTTGGTTTTTTAAAATCCTTACGATATGCTCCTGTCCGAGTATTTCATCAAATACTTCAGGACGGTAAGCTCTATACAAAGCAGTATACATATTCTTTCCTCCGTACTGTGGGCATGGTTTTCACGTAACTGTTTCCCCATAAATGCAGAAATTGCCCTTTGAAAGCTCCGCAGGCGTAGGAGAAGGCTTATCTGCGGCACATAAGAGCTTCCGCTTATTGCTGCTTCCTTCCGGACCTGACAAGGTTCACGGTGTCCTATTGCGCAGGACCCAAACCATGCGAGCGGAACCATCAAAAGGCAATTTCATGCTATATGATTATATTATTTTTGACTACTCCCGTCAAGAAAATAGTCTCCCAAAGAGAGACTATTTCATTATTTTATTTATCTGTTCTTGAATTCTGCAGGTCTCTTTTCGAGGAATGCTGCCATACCTTCTACTCTGTCTTCTGAGTTAAAAGTAGTCTGGAATGCTTCAGCTTCGAACTGTACTCCTGTTCTCAGGTCTGTGTTCATACCGTTATTGATAGCTGCAATGGCCATCTTGACTGCGATAGGAGCTTTAGTCATGATAGTCTTGGCCATTTCTTCAACCTTTGTCATCAGTTCTTCTGCAGGGACCACTTCATCTACCAGACCTATCTTCAGCGCTTCTTCTGCACCGATCATAGCTCCTGTAAGGATCAACTTCTTGGCAACGCCCTTTCCAACCAGTCTAGGCAATCTCTGAGTTCCGCCGTATCCCGGGATGATGCCCAGATTTACTTCAGGCTGACCGAACTTGGCAGCTTCTGATGCGATCCTGATATCACATGACATTGCCAGCTCATTTCCTCCGCCCAGGGAGAAGCCATTGATAGCTGCGATCACAGGCTTGCTCAGGTTTTCGATCTTATCCATAACAGCCTGACCCTGCATTACGAACTCTCTTCCCTTGAGTCCGTCGAGAGCTCCCATGTATGCTATATCGGCTCCGCCGATGAACGCTCTGCCTGCACCTGTGATGATGACTACTTTGACTTCATCATCAGCTTCTATCTTAGTAAAAAGATCATCCAGCTCAGCAACTACTTCTGTATTGAGAGCATTGAGTGCCTTAGGTCTGTTCATAGTAACATAGCCGATACCTTCTTTAGCTTCAAATAAAATGTTATTGTATTCTCTGTATTCCATAACACACCTCTCTGTTTCATGATTATTTGCACATATTATACAATATTTCTCCAAGATAAACAAGATAACACGCAGAAAAAAGCCCGTAGCAAATGCCACGGGCTAAATAATTGTTTTTGATTACTCAACTATCTCAGTTACAACGCCGGATCCAACTGTTCTTCCGCCTTCTCTGATCGCGAATCTCAGTCCTTCTTCGATAGCGATTGGTGTGATCAGGTTGATTGTCATTGTGA
>JAUNQD010000040.1 GCA_030536355.1 Bacillota bacterium
ACCGGAGCTGATATAGGCTTTTATATAGTCTCACTGGTTGGGCAAGTTATATTTATATTTATCCAAGAATCTGATTAATATCTCCTACTTTGTAACCTAAAAACTGCAGATGATCAATGTTAATGCTGTCTGTAGCAGGTGAAGATAGTTTCAACCTGTTTGTGGATCCGTTGATATGCACCTTCACTCCTCAAGAAGCTTACTGATAAACAAGCAGACCAGTCTGTTGATCTGGTCCTCTGTGGTGCCAATGCACTCACGAATACTATCAAGGAGCGTGTCGATAATCAGGATAACTGCACAATCCAACATCCTGTTGATGACTACTCGTTGAATTCCGTACATGATTTCTTCAATTCCACACCCATCGGTGTTCTCAAAATGAGTAACGGCCAGTATCATATATCGAATTGCCATAATCACTATTTGTGCGGTAATTACATCGTAGCTTGTGCTATGGTTTTCTGTACTAAGCTTAAGATATCCTTTTTGATCGAAAAAATACACTTCGATACCCTATATGATGGTTCATATAAGGTATCGAGGTCTTTTTCAAGGCTTGCAGGACATATCCTAATCTGATCACGGAGTGCCTTAATCTCTCTTATGACGCTCTGACAGCTCATACAGCCATCGTTTTTTACCAGATATCTGATGATCGCGAAGGAACAGCGTTGTAACGGTGGATGAACGGGTCCTTGGAGAGATCTTTTATATGAATTAGCGGATATCATTCTCAGTGAATCTTTCCAGATCATCATAAACATCATGACAGACGGCGTTTGTGCTTTCTTCCAGCCTACAGATGAGCAATTGCATTTGTTCATCGACATGTTTTTTGGCCGCCTTCCAGAATATATTCGGAATTCATTGGCGAAAGCCGCATTGGCATCGTAAATATATTATCTGATTGTATGTATTATTGAGTTTTCAAGGTGTAGAGTCCATTTTTGCTATGGGAAGTTTAGATAAATAAGTCTTATCAGAATCTGAATAGAAGTGCTTCTTCTATCATCAATGTTATCATTGCAACCTTTTATAGACTCAGGAAGGAGTGAAGAATGAAATTGTATGCAAGATTATTGTTTGTAATTACTGTTCTAAGTCTTATGATTGTCGGCTGTGGTTCAAATAACGATACGTCTGATGAAGTCTATAGTCATGATGCTTATGCAGAAAATGATGGAGAAGAAGAGGTTTACGAAAGCGAAGAATATATAGAAGAAGACGAAACCCTGATTCCGATCGATTTATGGGAAGGGATAAGCGTGTCATATAAAGGCTGGGCGGGTCTTGGGGAGATAGATAAGATTACATATTCAGCAGACTCAGAATTTGCTAATTTAGTAGCCGATAATGTCACATTTAAACCGGCTGAAGAATATCATAACTTAAAAGATAAAGACAAAATAATCATTAATGCGTCCTATGATGAAAACATTTTCAAGAAGAACGGATATATAATTGAACAGCCTTCATATGAAATATCGGTATATGGGGTTCCTACGATAATTGAAGCAACTTCTTACCATGATGGGTTAGCTTGGATGAATATTAAGACTGCAGATATAGAGCAATGGATGGCAATTGATACAAATGGAGGAGTGGCAATAAAACTTGATCCTGGTTCAGCGCCGGGAACTCATTTTAGCAAAGGCGTATGTATTATTAATAATGAAAACATAGTAGATAAGAACGGGAATATTATATGGTCTTGTGAAAAAGAAGGGTTGGACTATGCGGTTAAAAAGTGGGGAGCAGATCATGTAAAAAATGTTACCATTCACAACAATTGGCATGATATTCTTCGACTTGACAGTATTTCAAGCTATGTAGAAGAAGAATATTTCGGCTATACCCAAGTGATCATAAGCGTAGATACATTTGAATATACTGGTGATTACACAGGCTTTCTGGACGAGAAAGGAGAATGGTATCTTGAGCCGTCAACTTTCCAAGGGTCTATTACTGATGGAGAGTACGGTGTCTATAGAGCATTTAGGCCGGGTTCAGGACAAGGACTCAATCAAGAGGGCTTATATAATTTGTTTAAAAATGAGTTTGTATGGGAAGCAGAGATGGACTGGAGAGAGTATGGCTCCGTGAAATACAAGTGGAAGGCAGAATATTATTCAAGTATTCATAATGGATTGATTCATGAAAATGATTCGAGTGATGTCTTCAATTCACTTGGAGTTGATCATTCTATTGACGGATTCTATGATATTGTAACCGGGAAAGTTGCAATTGATCTTTCAGGATACAGAAGGGATACGCTCCCATATCCAACGTTTTCTGAGGGGTATTGTATTTTACATATTCTTAACGATCAGGGGGCTAAGTATTACGTTGTTCTTGATAGAGAGGGAAAAGAATTAATAACTCCAAGAAAAGATGACTATTCACCCCATGGAGCTGCAGCATTTGTCAGTGAAGGATTATTCTGGGATAACGTGGAAGGCGAGGGTGTTACTTATTATAAACCTGATGGGAATAAAGCGTTTGACTGTGTTATCAATATTATTGGATGCTCGGATTTTCATGAAGATCGAGCGGTAGTACAGGGCGAAGACAAAGTCTACTATGTGATTAATAAAAAAGGAGAGATAGTGTTCTGAAGCACCTTTGTGCCAATTTGGGATAGAATAAAGTGTTCTATCATGGCTAATGCAATGAAGTGGAAGAAATATCTATTCGCCACTTCGAATGTTAATACGTTTATCTATGTATATACAGAAAAGTAGAAACAATTTTATTTGAGGAGGCTCGAAAGTATTGATTAACAGGAAACTTAAAATGGTAATTCTTCTATTTGTATTTATAACTCTTCTTAGTGGATGCAAAATGGAAAACAAAGACGATATCAGTATGTCTCAAATAAGCCAGGAAAAAAATGGGAGCGATAAAGAAAAAGAGAGTACAGAAATAAAAAATGATGACATATGCTGGGTTTTGATTAATGGGATTAAATATGAGCCTCCTTTTAAAGTGCAAGAATTAATTGATGCTGGATTTGTCTATGACATTTGGCGGCAGCCGATAGAATGGGAGAAAATTGAACCAGGGAAAACATGGGGAGTTGATATTACTAGAGATACTGAAGATTTTGGAAATGAAGAGCAGATATTCATAAAAATTCAAAATAAAACGGATCATGTCGAATCAGCACAAAACTTGGATGTAGTATTAATAAAAGCTGATTCACTCTCATGGGCGTGGGGACATGAAGGACATGTTTTTGAGGGTCCTGGAGGAGTAGGGTGGACTTGGTCTGAAGAGGAAGGTCCTGGTGGGCTTATAGATTGGAAATATAATTCTTGGACAAAAGATCAAGTTCGAGAAGCCTTAGGTGATCCAGATCAGGAACAGGATGGTCTTGAAGAGAATATAGAATACTGGGTATACGGGGAATATACTTATGATCCACATGAAGGTGATAGATATTTGATAATTGGTTTTTTGGATGAAACCGTTGATCATATTGAGGTGGCTAACTATCAATAGTAGTGAATTGCGAATAAAGAGTGGTGTTTCTGCTTGCTTGAAGAGCGGAAAGAGCCACGATGATAGCATGACACAACTGAAGTTCTGAGGAGTTATTATTATAATTATATATACTTTAACTTTTTCTGATTTTACACCCTAGATTGGATATCTGTCCCTTACAGAACAGATATCCTGTCGTCTATATCTGTAGTTGAAATACCAAGGGCTTTTAATATATCGCTCTGTTTTCGGTTTGGCTTATATCGCCGCTCGTATTGTGATGTCATAAGATTCTTGTCAGAATTTATTTCTTCGAGAAGGTCTACAACAGAAGGAACTGTAAATGTCTTCCTGT
>JAUNQD010000006.1 GCA_030536355.1 Bacillota bacterium
GCATAAAAAATCCCCCTCTACTGGTTTGTCCAGTAAAGGGGGTACATATCATTTCGGGAGCTTTTTTGATTTTTACTCATCGCAAAGTGCACTTTGCGCTAGTTGACATCCGTCCTGCTAAGTATAGCTGCAGGTGTTTTTCTTATGATCCTGAATACCGGAAGCAATCCGAACAGGAGATTGAATCCATAGATCAATGCCAGACAAATCAACATTATGCCCGGGTTCACTAGGAACATATCAGAGAAATATGCCGACTCCGACAGCCTCTGCATAACATAAGCCATGAACAGGAATCCCGGCAAGCTGAACATCGTAGTTATTGCCAGAATCTCTCCTGAGAATATCCTATAAATGTCACTTCTCTTCACTCCTATCGCTCTGTAAACACCGATTTCCTTTACCCTTGAAAGGAATGATGCCCTTATGATAAGGAATATTTCGACGAAGGATATGAACAGTATAACGCCTGCCATTACGAGGGCAGATACTATGGAATCCCACATCTGTTTTCTGTATTGCTGTCTGCTTTCTTCGTAAGTGTCTCTTACATTGACATCAGCATCCTTCAGTTCAGCCATGGCCTTATCTTTATCTTTCGGGCTTATGGTAATGTTTGATTTTGATCCTATGAGAGCATATTTGACCGTATTATTATTTACGAGCATCATATCGCTGTCATGCTTATCTGAATAGTAACCCACTACTTTTAGTTTAGTGCCGTTAACTGTTTCTGAGATCGTCTTTCCCAGCTCCATGGCGTCCTTATTCTTCTCGTTTACCAGCACTTCATAATCATTGACAGGCCATGCTCCGTTCTTTAAAGAAACTTCCGCTTCCTTCAGTTTGTAATCTATCACATCAAGGGTCGGCGTTTCTTCTTTTTCAGTCTTCCATGGATCTGATGAGGAAGATGATGTATTGGCAAGAATATTGATGAACATGCTCTTGTCTGCATAGATACAGGGACTTTCCAGATCAGACACACCTACGATGACAAGGTCAGGAAGGTTTTCTATTTCGACCACTCCTCCTACGAAGTTTGCCGGTGAACCATATCCTGCTGACACAGTCATCTGCTCATCGATGACTTTCTTTAGTATCATCTTGTCTACAACTA
Organism: Bacillota bacterium; assembly: GCA_030536355.1. GTDB lineage: Bacteria > Bacillota > Clostridia > Peptostreptococcales > Anaerovoracaceae > Lentihominibacter. The sequence goes on from JAUNQD010000006.1 coordinate 1,121, forward strand.
TCTCATTTTCTGCCTCCGGAAGTCTTCCATGGATCGCATCTGCTGCAGTCAGTTTCGCTGCATCGGACAACGACCCTTCTATCGATGCGAAAGCATCCTGTGTCTGGAAATACTCATTGAATGGCATAGTAAGCGCCACCATCGAATCTCCCGGCATCACATAATTATAGCCGTCATTATTCTCATATTCCAAATACTTATCAACGCTTACATTCTTACTTACCACACTTATATAAGACTTGTCTGCTCCGACAAACTCATCATCTGTAATATTCAGCACACCGAAGATATTACACAATGAATAAGTTATAAACATTGCCGATATGAGAAATCCTGCCAGCAGCACCTTCTTTATGGTGTTATATCCCGCCACCGTCTTGAAGCCTTTTTTTAACGACTCGATCGGTGAGATTATAGACTTGTATTTTCTTTCACCTACCGCTTTTAGCTTTTCGGGCTCAAAGCTGCTGTCCAGCACTTCTTCTTTAGCGATATGTCTATAGTTGTCGTCAACGAGTTCCATTCCGGAATTATCATCGATGATTTCTATCCTATCGTTATCATTTCTGGTCCTGATATATATGTTGCCATTCTTAACAACGATATCCATCGAAACAGGGCTGTTACTGTCATTATAGAAATCTATATTGTAATTGCCTGTTCTGAGTCTCTTGTGATCCTTGATGTCTCTCAGGTATATTTTGTTTTCTACTCGATAATCAAGGTCATCTAAACTTCTGTTCATCTCATCAGATACTATGGCGCCATCACGTATCCTTATGATCCTTGAAGCATAGAAATCAGCCAGCTCCTCCTCGTGAGTAACGAGAATCACGAGCTTATCTACAGAAATGGCCTTGATTATATTCATCACTTCCAGAGTATTCTTACTATCAAGATTCCCTGTCGGTTCATCTGCTATCACTACGGCCGGATCTTTAACAATAGCTCTGGCAATGCCTACTCTCTGCCTCTCGCCGCCTGACAACATGTCAGCATATCTGTTCCTGTAGCGATACATGCCGACCTTTTCGAGAACATAATTTACTTTTTCTTCGATCTCATTCTTATCCTTGACACCCACCATCTTAAGGGCGAGAGCCACATTGTCGAAGACTGTCATGTTGTCTATCAGGTTATAGTTCTGGAACACATATCCCACATTGAGATTTCTTATTTCATCGGTCCTTGCCGCACTTCTTCCGGTCAACTGCTGTCCATTGACGAACACCTTCCCGCTGTTGACACCATCAAGACCACCTATAACATTGAGCAGTGTAGTCTTGCCGCATCCGGAAGGCCCCAGCAAAGCTACCAGCCCGCTGCTTTCCATGCTGAGGGTAGTTTCTTTGATGACATGGATCTCATTTTGCTTTTTCTTATTGAAATACTTATTTACATTATCAAGCCTTACCATCAATTATCCCCCTCTCTGTATGTGTTCATTGCAGTCTTTCTGAACAAATGACGTGCGAACTTACCTGAAATCATATATACCATGAGCAGGATTATTACGTATAGGATGATATAGTCTGTGATCTCCATATACTGTATCAATTCTATGACATACTCCAATCTGACCCCGCCTGCTTTGACAAGGGCAACACATCCCAGGAACAATGCGTAGGCTATATTCACCACGAAAAGCATTTCCACATCGAGTATCCTTCGGATATTCTTCTTTGCCATTCCCAGCATTCTCAAAATGGTGAAATATGATGATCTTGATCTGAGTATTAATCTTATCACGAAATATGCTATGAAGAATATTGCCAATGTCAGTATAACTGCCATAGGTACTCTTATTATCGTTCCGAGACCGTCAGTCAGGCTGATCAAAGCATCCTTAAGCGGCAATGTTGTGTATCCCATATTTTTGAGTGCCGCAAGAGTATCGTCGATCTGTTTAACGTCCTCCACATATACTGTTGCCTGATAGTTTGCCTTTTTGAACAATGTGTCGTAATCCGCCTGGCTCACGTATATGGTCCCGTTATGTGTCTCATAATCTGAAACTCCTGTCTTGGCCGCGAAAGTTTTCTTATTGTAAGTATCTGCTATCTTAAGTTCCACTGACTGGGTATAGTACATGGTTTCCGCTGTAATGGTCAAATACTTGTCTTTAGCACCCTTCTCACCATAGAAATTATTCATTTCTTCAAACACCAGTGCTGTGCCTGCAGCCACATTGCTGTTAGGGATCACTCTGTAGAACGGATTGCCGGGAACATATTCCTGTTCTTTCCCGTTCATAGTTGTCTTTATCGTGCTGCTATGGTTGTAGGCCTCTTCTCTCATAGTCGCCATCATTTCATCTGTAACATAAAGGCTTCCTGTGTACATCATGAAGTCAAAGTCATCAGATTGCGGCTTGTATGAACATCCCACTATAGTGACAGCTATGGCTTTATCTTCACCCATATCTATGTGATATGTTTTTCCTACTAAGTTTCCTATCGTGTCATCATTGAAGTAGTATTCATCTTTATATGCTGACAGCACTGCTTCGTTCTTGGCTTCAGGCATCCTTCCCGCTGCCAGCTTGCCGTCAAAATCACCTATTACTCTCGGATAAGTCTCGAACGAGTAGTCACCATCCTCTATGAACATGCTGTTATCCAGCATGATATCATCGAGTACTGCAGCTTTCACATTAGCAACATTGCTCATTGCCTTATGATCTTCTTCTGTAAATTCCGACCCATCTATCTTCTTGAGAACTATACGATCCTCACTGTAATTATAGAAAAAGTCGTTGTATCCCAGTTTATCTTCTTCAGCCTGCTGATGTTGTAGAGTAGTGTACTGAGAAGTCACGCCAAACACAACAAAAAGCAGCACCAAAAGCATAAGCAAAAACTTCGGCAGGATATTGAACGTATTCCTGATGCCCAATTTTGCTTTGGCTCCGAAGGTTATATCCCCTTGCAAAGTCTCACTTGTGCCCTTTGCATAAAACTCGCGCGGAGCGCCCAAAGGCTTATCTTCGGCCACTTTACCATCATGCATCTTGATCTTTCGTGTTGCATACTGCTCAAACTGTTCATAGTTATGGGTCACGACGATCACCAGTTTGTCCTTGGAGATCTCACTGAGAAGCTGGGCGATGCCCTCTGCCGATACACTGTCCAGATTTCCTGTCGGTTCGTCTGCAACTATGATATCCGTATCTTTCGCCAGCGCTCTGGCTATGGCTACTCTCTGTTTCTGTCCGCCCGACAGCTTGGAAACCTTAGTTCCGGCATGAGAAGAAAGTCCCACACGATCGATTATCGCAGGCACACGTTTCTTTATCTCATCGGTGCTGAAGCCTTTTATCATCAGCACCAGTTCGATGTTCTGATATACTGTATAGCTGTTTATCAGATTAAAATCCTGAAATATGTTCCCGATATATTTTTTTCTGTATTCTTCAAAGTCAGACTCGGCATAATGACTTGTTTCTATGCCGTCTATATACATTTCCCCTTCTTCATAGGAATCAAGGCCGGATATGACATTGAGCAGTGTGGTTTTGCCGCTTCCTGATTCGCCTGTTATTATGACGAATTCTCCGATGTTGAAATCCAGATTTATTCTGGAAATACCGCTGGAGATCATACCCTTGCTGTAATAATACTTTGAAACGTTTTTCAGTTTGATCACGTTTTCATTCCTCCGCAATATAAAATAACGTATTTTATATTATATCATATACTTCCACTGACATCAAAAAAACATCCCGCGGAAGTTTCACCGCGGGAGTTTTTCATGAAGGTAGTGTAGAATAATATGAGGAAACGATCTTATACGTCTCTAAGAGACTCTACGATGGCTTCCACCATCTGATCCATTTCCATTTCACTGCTCTCGTTGAGGGTGGAAAGAACAGTTACTTTCTCATTGAGTACAGTCATCTGTTTCATGCCATCCAAGAATTCTTCCATCAGCTGTCCTGCCTTAGGCGCCCATGAGCCTCCTTCCATGATGGCTACTGTACGTTTCTGCATATTGAGGGCTTTCATATCCATCAGATAATTATGCATCAGAGGATAGATCCCCAAGTTATAAGTCACCGATGCCAGCACGATATGGCTGTACTTGAATGACTCTGCGATCAGGTGTGATACGTGTGTATTGGAAACATCATATACTGCCAGCTTATCTACGCCCTTCTCTGCCAGCTTGGTTGCCAGCAGCTGAGCTGCGCTTTCCATATTGCCGTACATGGATGCATATACGATCATCACACCGTTTTCTTCCGGTTCGTAACGACTCCACTTATCGTACTTGTCTACCAGATACCCCAGATCCTTAGCCTTCCATACAGGTCCGTGAAGAGGACATACGATCTTGATATCTACTGTCTGCGCTTTTTTGAGGAGCGCCTGTACGTGAGGTCCGTACTTACCTACTATATTAGTGTAATAGCGTCTGGCATCGTCGATCCAGTCTCTGTCGAAATCCACTTCATCACTGAACAGCTTGCCGTCAAGGGCTCCGAATGAGCCGAAGGCATCTGCAGAGAAAAGAACTCCGCTTGTCAGATCATACGTTACCATTGCTTCCGGCCAGTGGACCATAGGTGCGGATACAAATGTGACTTCATGCTTTCCGAAAGATCTTGTGTCTCCTTCTTTCACTTCGTCCTCATGTCCATCCACACCGAATCCAAACTGGCGCATTAACATGAAGGCTTTTTCATTACTGATCACTTTGATATCAGGATATCTGATCAGCACTTCCTGTATTGATGCAGCATGGTCAGGTTCTACGTGGTTTACTACCAGATAGTCCAGCTGTCTGCCATCCAATACAGCTTCTATATTTTCTAAAAACTGTCTGCCTGCTGACCAGTCGATGGTGTCAAAGAGCACTGTTTTCTCGTCAAGCAGCAGATATGCATTGTATGATACTCCTCTAGGGATCGGATGAATATTTTCAAAGAGAGCCAGTCTGTGGTCGTTGGCGCCGATCCAGTACAGGTCATCTGTTACTTTTCGTACGTTATACATGTTAAACCTCCTTCTAAGTTCTGAAATTTCATGTAGTGCCGGTTCTAGCTTTCGATGAACTCATCCTTGCTTTCGCCGCAATCAGGACAGATCCACTCTTCAGGCAGTGCCTCGAACAATGTTCCAGGTGATACTCCTCCTTCAGGGTCTCCAACTGCCGGATCGTATTCGTATCCGCAGCCCTGGCAAACGTGGAGCTTCCATGGCGGTGCTTCCTTCTTAGGTGTCGCCTTTCTCATCTTCTGCATAGGCGGTGCCGGTTTCTTAGGCTCGCCGTTATCGAGAGCCTTAGCCAGCAGCGGCAGGATCTCCATTAGATCTCCTACTATGCCATAGTCTGCATTTTTGAAAATAGGCGCATTCTTGTTTTTGTTGATAGCGACGATAGTAGTCGCTCCCTTGATACCCTTCAGGTGCTGTCCCGCTCCTGAGATACCACATGCTATATATAAGTTACCGTTGAATTTCTGGCCGGACATTCCCACGTATCTGTCGAGAGGCACATACTTGAGTGTTTCCGCCACAGGTCTGGATGAGCCTACTGCCGCCCCTGCCTGTACTGCCAGTTCTTCTATCAGCTTCATATTCTTCTTGTCGCCGATACCCTTGCCTGCGCTGACTACTCTGTCTGCGAGAGCTATAGGTGTATCGATGTCGATTCCTACTGTGAAATCAAACCCGTCATTCTTGAGAGCTTCAACCAGCTTATCTACTTTAGCCTGAGCTGTATCGCCATCTATCATGACTTTCTTTCTGTTTCCTGTGATAGGGCCCTTAGGCTTAAGCTTGCTGCCCTCCTGCTTAGGAGCCTTGCCTAAAATGTGTGATGCGATAACTACTCTCTGGATCTCATTAGTTCCTTCGTAGATGGTAGTGATCTTAGCATCTCTGTATGCTCTTTCTACTTCCATTCCCTTAAGGAAGCCGTTTCCTCCGTGGATCTGGAGTGCATCGTTTACAACTTCCAGACAGATGTCAGAAGCATACTGCTTAGCCATTGCACTTTCCATACCGTAAGGCTCATGCTGCTCCTTCAGCTCAGCTGAACTGTAAACCAGGAATCTGGCACATCTGATCTTAGTAGCCATGTCTGCGATCTTGAAAGAGTTGATCTGCTGGAACGCGATAGGCATACCGAACTGTTCTCTTTCCTTAGCGTATTCAACTGCTCTTTCAAAGGCGCCTTGTGCGATACCGAGAGCCTGTGCAGCGATACCGATACGTCCTCCATCCAGCGTGCTCATGGCGATCTTGAATCCTTCGCCTTCCTTGCCGAGCAGGTTTTCTTTCGGAACTTTCACATCGTTGAAGATCAGTTCAGCTGTTGTTGATGAACGGATACCCATCTTGTCGTAGTGATCGCCGTATTCAAATCCTTCCCAGCCTTTTTCTACGATGAATGCACTGATTCCTCTTGTACCGATACCCGGCGTTGTAACTGCGAATACGATATATGTATCTGCCTTAGGTGCGTTGGTAATGAAGATCTTTCCTCCATTGAGGATGTAGTGGTCACCGTTAAGGACTGCTGTAGTTTCTGTACCGCCGGCATCACTTCCTGCGTTTGGCTCAGTCAGTCCGAATGCCCCTATCTTCTCTCCCTTAGCCAGTGGCACCAGATATTTCTGTTTCTGTTCTTCCGTACCGAAGGCGAACAGCGGATATGCACCCAGAGATACGTGAGCAGATAAGATAACTCCTGCTCCGCCGTCTACTCTTGCCAGTTCCTCTACCGCGATGGCATACGTCAGGATATCTTCTCCCGCTCCACCATACTCTTTAGGAAACGGTAATCCCATGATGCCCATCTGTCCCAGCTTCTTAACTGCTTCATCAGGGAACTCATTATTCTGATCCAGCATGAACGCTATCGGCTTGATCTCCGCTTCTGCGAATTCTCTGATCTTCGCTCTGAATTCTTCATGCTTTTCTGTAGTTCTGAATAACATGCACATACCTCCTTCACGCTTCTTATATGTTTTGTTGTAAAGTTTATTCTGCGATTTCGTTTTTTAATCTAGACTTTTTACGTCCACTTATCTTCTTGGTGTCATACTATACTATTTTTATCCACTTGTAAAGTCTTTTTTTGTTTTTCGAGCAAAAAAAGAAAACGCACTGTTTATATAACTGTGCGTTTTCATTGGAATTTCAACGTTCTATGCATTTCGCCGTGATGCAGATTTTATATCAGTCTCAGGCTCTGATCTTCCATTTCAAGTTTTCCTGCCTTGATATCTTCAACGATCTCGGCAATGACTTCATGCTCTGAGAAGTGGTATTTCTTGCCTTCGATTTCCAGATAATCTTCATGTCCCTTCCCGAGAGTGATGATCATATCTCCCCTCTGGGCATGAGTGATGGCATATTCGAGAGCATCTCTTCTGTCCTCGATTTCAATATAGTTGCCGTTGCTTCTGGCAAGGCCCACCTTGATATCGTTATTGATATCAGCGACCTTCTCGAATCTAGGATTGTCGCTTGTGATTATACAAAGGTCGGCCAGTTCTCCTGCCACCTCTCCTATATCATATCTTCTCACCTTGGATCTGTTGCCGCCGCATCCGAACAGAGCGATGAGTCTAGGCGGGTCGTATTCTTTAAGTGTTTCCAGCACGCTTCTTGTGCTGACAGCATTATGTGCGTAATCGATGATCAGGCTGAAGTCCTTGGAAACCTTGATTGGTTCTACCCTGCCCTTCACCTGAACGTTTGCAAGCCCTGCCAGGATAGCTTCCTGAGGAATTCCCAGCTGCTGGCAAACTGTCATGGTAGTGAGAGCGTTATATACTGAGAAATATCCCGGGATATGGATCTCTGCATCGCAGTCGAGAAGCCCGCTTGTCTTGAATGCCATTCCCAGTCTTCCTTCTTCATTTAAGAACTTGATGTCAGATGCCATCATATCGGCTTCTTTTTCTGCCGAGAAAGTCACCACGTCGCAAGTATGACACTTGAGTACATCTTCTGTGTGCTTATCGTCTGCATTGACGATACCTGTCCTGCACTGTCTGAACAGCATGCTCTTACAGAGCAGATATTCATCAAAATCAGCATGCTCTGTCGGTCCGATATGGTCCGGTGAAAGATTTGTGAAAACACCGTAGTCGAACATCAATCCTGCAGTTCTGTCCAGTTTGAAGCCTTGGGACGATACTTCCATTACTACGTATTCGCAGCCTGCTTCGACCATCTTAGCCATATGTTTATGGATCTCATAAGATTCAGGAGTCGTATTCTTGGCAGGGATAAATTCATCGCCATATACGATGGCGATAGTTCCGATGAGCCCTGCCTTCTTGCCTGCCTGCGCCAGTACATCTCTGATGATATATGTGGTAGTTGTCTTGCCCTTAGTTCCTGTAAGACCGATAGTTGTCAGCTTATCTGCAGGATAATCGAAATATGCTGCTGATATCAGCGCCAGCGATCTTCTTGCTGAAACCACCTTGATTACTGTGATATTTTCAGGGATCTGCTCTGCCTCTTCTTCGCGCTCCAGCACGATGACAGAAGCGCCCTTTTCTATAGCATCCGGTATATATTTATGTCCGTCTGTCACAGCACCTACCATGCATACGAACAAAGTTCCTTCTGTTATGTTTCTGGAATCATAGATGACATCTGTCACCTCAGTTTCCATGCTGCCCTGCAGCAATTCGAAATCTATTCTCTCACAAAGCTTACTTAATTTCATCATTCTTCCCTTTCCTCGCTATATATTCTCTCGTTCCCATTCACGGTCTTCTATGTGCACATGGCATTCCTGCGATACACTTACCGCAGACTTCAGAGCCGTATGCCTGTGCCGCTTCTTCATCCGGTTCAGCATATGAGCTGCCGAATGCAGTATAAACAGCTGCATTTTTCAGGCACTGCTCGTAGCACTTATGCCTGTCGAACCCTTCAGGACTAATAGCCCCTGCCGGACATTTTACCATACATGCTCCGCATGTGCCATCTTTTATATAAAGACATGCCTCTTCTTTTTTCGGACTGTCGGCCTGTACATCAAGGTTTGTCACGATGCAGTTATATCTGCCGCTGCATCCCTTGTCTGTGATCAGCATATTGTTTAGTCCGAATGTCCCGAGGCCTGCTGCATAAGCTATGTGCCTGAACGACCAGTGGCTTATCACTTCGTCTCTATAGAAGACTGCCGCTTCAGGAGATGTCTTCGCCTCATATCCCAGCTTATGGATAAAATCTGTCATATGTTCATTGAGCCTTGCCATCATGGCATTAGTCAGCTCATAGCTCTCAGCCCACTGCGGAGAGGATAGATCTACTCCTGCATTGCTCTTCGCTATCCACTCTGCGAAGGGCACGAAGTAGCAGATCACTGTCTTAGCATCTGCCATCACCTCTTCCGGCATCTGATGCTGCGGATGAACGATCTCCCTGAGCCTTCCGATATACTCTCCCTTTGCATCTGCGAAGCCCACTATCGGTTCCTTCCATATAGACCCCATGCTACATGAGGCATTTTCTTCAGCCACAAATATTTTTATTTCTTCTATTACGCTCTTTCTAATATCCATATCATTATTACTTATTTACGGTCTCAACAGTCCGCTCACCAGCACGAAATACGACGGCATCCTGCCTTCCTGTATCCACTCAAGCTCTATCTCCATCAGTTCGCTGAGTGTCGTTCCCACATTGCCTCCGAGGGATTCGATCGAATAACGCATCTTCTCCGGAAAACGGCACGGCTTGCCTTTTAAACGCGTGCAAAAGCCTTCAGAATGCTCATCTGCACCTTTGCACAGGGTGCAGCTTCCTGCCGATAGGCTGATGCTTCCCGGCACGGCTTTTTCTCTTTCGTAGAGTTCTTCTGCCAGCTGTGCTTTGACTTCCCAGATGGAGTTTTTCGTTATCTCTTCCTGTTCTTCTTTAGTCAGTTGCTTGCCTGCCACAGTTTCATCGAATATTATCTTGATAGCTGTCAGCTCGAGTGTCTTGTATTTCTTCCAGTACTCGATCACATCGAAGTCGTACGTTGGGCATGACCATATTTTCTCGTAGTTGGGGCATGCCTTACAGGCTTCAAGAAAAGTCTCTACATCGACATACTTCTCAAGATAATGATCGACAGAAACGATCGCCTCATGTCGCTCCGTAGTATATATGAGTCCACTGTCCGGACTGTTTATCTGCTCATGGTTTCCCTGCATATTTTCTCCAATCTTTCATATACATAAACTTCGTCACGTTCATCCGTCATCGTTACGATGATGTCGCCGGCTTGGAGTTTGGTATGACCTTTTGGTATGATTTCCTTCTCGCCTCGCTGTATGGCTACAAGCAGACAGTTATCCGGCCACTCTATATCTTTTATCAGCTTACCATCGGCCGGCGAGCTATGACGTATGCCGTATTCTGCCAGCACCTTTTGGCGTCGAGTCTTGCCGGAGGCTGCGCTCTTCTCATCTTCTTTGCCGGAAGCCGCGCTGCTGTCCTTCGCCTGAGTTTTTTCCCAAAGCCTGTCGAGCAGACTGTCGTATATAGGTTTTGATCCCAGCATTGTCGCCGTGATATATGCCATGATGGAGATCACCGACAATGACAACAGCTGATCGAGAGATCCTGTCATTTCGAAGATAAGCACGATACCTGTCAGTGGTGCCCTTACGATAGCTGCGAAGTACCCTGCCATGGCCAACGCTATGAAATTATTGATATACATCGGTTCAACACCCAGGTATTCTACTGCGGCTGTACCGAATGCTCCGCCTATGAAACCGCCCAGTACCAATAACGGGAAGAATATCCCGCCCGGTGCACCGGAACCGAAACTTACTGCAGAGAATATGAATCTGCCGATGAATACGAGGATTATGGTGCCGAGGACCATCTCTCCTGCTGCCATGTTTTCTATAAGTGAGTGACCACTGCCGAGAAGCTGAGGACATGTGAATCCCAGCACTCCTGCACAGAGGAACGGGATGGCAACTTTCGCATAGCCATTAAGCGATTCGTTTTTAAATGCTTTTATTTTATTGTACAGAGACTGAGCTTTCAGCGTGAACCAGTTATAGAACGCTCCCAGTGCACCCAGCAGCACGCCGAGTATCAGCAGCATCCAGTAATATGCAGGCGGCAGTGAATGAACGATTTCAAACTGAAATACCGAATCGACTCCCAAAATAACCGAACACAGATAGTCAGCTGTGATAGATGCCGTCATCACCGACAGCAACACCGATACGCTGAAGTTCTTATGGATCTCTTCCAGCGAAAACATCACGCCTGCCAGAGGTGCATGGAATGCCGCCGCCAATCCTGCGCTGGCTCCGCATGTGAGCAGGAACCTTTCTTCAGTCTTGCCACGGTCCAGACACTTGGACACTCCTTTTCCTGCCATGGCGCCGATCTGGATCGACGGACCTTCGCGGCCAAGAGCCAGTCCGCCGAAGATACATAAGAATCCTCCCACGAACTTGGCGATAAGCACCTTCCACCAGCACTGATCGAATTTGCCTGTCATCTCACCCTTGAGCTGCGGTATGCCACTGCCGGAGATCATCGGCTCGAACTTCACCAATCTGCTGACGATCCATGCCATGATCAGAAGAACTGCAAACCACATAGCCATATATGCGATGCTCTGTCCTGTAAACTCCAGGACTTTAGTGAGCCAATGCCCTGCATATTCAAGGGCCACTCTGTAAAGCAGAACCACCAGTCCTGCCACTATGCCGACCAGTACGCCTTCACCTATTAATATTACTTGAAACCTTTCGGCACGCTTCAGCATGCCCGGTATATCTTTCTTCAAAGCTTCCTCCATTAGCGCTCGTATATATGCCGTGATATATTCTTTTCCCGGCTACCCGCCTCGTCTAGTATATCGTATTTCGACAAGATTTTATAGGATTTTATCTGTCTTTTTGCTAATTCCTCTCCTCAAACCGTACCTTTTCGTTTATCATATAGCTATGAAGAATACGAGTGCTATCAACAACCAAATATATGACGTGATCATCATCGGTGGCGGGGCCTCCGGCCTTTTTGCTGCCGCTGCCGCGGACCTTCATGCAAAGGGCACAGCTTCGCAATGCAAAGGTTCTGCATTCAAAGGGCTCATTCTAGAGAAAACAGCTCGTCCGGGCACGAAGCTTCTCATGAGCGGAAGCGGTCAGTGCAACATAACTCATGCCGGCTCAATAAAAGACTTTATTGGATGCTACGGTGATAAGGGTAAGAAACTGAGAAGCTGTCTGTATAAACATAGTAATCTGGCTTTGATGGAGTTTCTCGAAGATAATGGTGTAGAAGTGTTCACCCGTGAAGACGGTAAAGTTTTTCCTAAGTCCATGGATGCTCACGATGTACTTTATATGTTGATCAGAAGGGCTAAGAAGAATGGATTCGAACTGAAATGCGGCTCGGAAGTGACAAGACTCCTCCAGGCGACCGATTCATGGACCGTAACCGCAAATGACACTCTTTATCATGCCCGCAATGTCATCATTGCTACAGGCGGATGCTCATACCCCACTACAGGCTCCGATGGTTCTTTCTTCAATGTGCTGCGTAATGATCTCAGTATCGAGATCACGGAACTGAAACCATCGCTCACTCCGATACAGGTCAATGAATATCCGTATGCTGAACTATCAGGTATTTCCTTTGAGAATATCAACACATCCATTTGGCATAAGGATAAGAAGATCGCTGAGACTTGCGAGGATCTGCTTTTTACACATAAAGACTTATCAGGACCTGCAGTGATCAATATATCTAAATATGCACAGCCGGGCGGCAAGCTCAAGATCAACTACCTGCATCCTTTGAACTATGAGCAGGTGCTGAGCATGCTAAAGAGCGCTTTTCATGGTGCTAAAGGAAGCACCGCCAATATCATAGCTTCCGAGTTCGATCTGCCGAAAAGGTTCTGCCAGCTGTTCACTGCTCGCCACGGCGAAGCATTAAAAACCCTCGCCCATAGTCTAACAGGCGAGGAATTCATTATAAATTCTGTATCGGGTTTCAATAAGGCCATGGCTACCGCAGGAGGCATAGCGCTTGATCAAATAAACACTTCGACCTTCGAGCTCAAAAATCACCCGGGGCTTTATGCCATAGGAGAGGCCCTGGACGTAGACGGTATAACAGGCGGATATAATCTGCAGTTCGCCTATTCATCAGCCAAATCGGCAATGGTCACAGTACAAAAGGAGGATATGCTATGAACGATAAATTACGAATAGCATTGCGCTGGATAATCAGATTTATAATATTCTTTATAATAATTATGATTTTGCGATAATAAAAAATATGGGCACATAGTTGCCCATATTTTTTTATAACAGATCTCCGTGATCAATATACATCTTTATATATTTCATCCTGTGGATCTATTTCTTCATTATTCCAAAAACTATTTGTTGATATCTCAAAGTGCAGATGCGGGCCTGTTGAATTTCCTGTATTGCCCACTGCACCGATATGTTGGCCTGCTTCTATTCTTGCACCTTCATATACATAGGCGGGCATGCTTCCCGGAAATAAATGTGCATACTGATATGTACGGCCGTCATCTCCTGCAATCACAAGTCCTGTACCAAAGCCATTGCAGTCACTCATTTCTCCTTCATGGTTCAACGTGCAATGGTAAGTATGAGTCACAGTCCCGCCCATAGCAGCATGCAAAGGTTCATTCTCGATCCGACCGTCTCCAACATCGATCGCGCCTCCCGAGTGCAGCCCCTGAGTCAATTTATAATGTCCCGGTACCGGCCAGTACAGTGCTGTATCATATCCCGGGTCCGAATAGTCCACTATATTTACATCTTTTGAAAATAATATATTACCTACACCTGCGATCACCACGATAATTAGTATTACTTTGATTACTTTTTTCATCCTCGGCTCCTCGTATTTTTTTCAGAATCTTACCGGGTTTTTCTTTAATATAATAATGCAACAAATACATGTCAATACTTCTGCCACCGGGAAGGCCAGCCATACACCGGTCATGCCGATGATGCGGGTGAATGCCCACATGCATGCCAGAAGTGCTATAAGCTGTCTCATCAGATTTATGAATATGCTGTATCTGATCTTGCCTACCGACTGCATATATGACGCGACCATAGTCGCGAATCCATTGAATATGTAGCTTGTAGCCATTATTCTAAGTGCCGGAACTCCCAGCTCTATCATAGCATCAGATGCCATGAATATCTTAAGGATACCGACAGGGAAAATAGATAGTATCAGTCCTCCTGCACCCATCATTATGACAGCAATGATCGTCCCATATCTAAATGCTTTCTGCAGCCTTTCCTTATTCCTGGCACCGAAGTTGAAACTCATGATCGGTATACAGCCCTGGATGAGTCCGTTGACCGTCATGACAACCAGCTGCTGAGCTTTGAAATACGCTCCGAAGAATGCCACTGCCGTAGTGGAATAAGCTATGAGGAATACATTCGCAAAGGACACCATGAATGCTCCCAGAGCATTCATGATGAAAGAAGGCATCCCCAAGGAAAAGATGTCCTTAAATATCTTAAAGTCAAGTTTGAAACCTTTTGTCTGTATCTTTACTTTCTGCTTAGTGAATATCAATACATAAAATGCCCAAAGCATGGAGAAAGAATATCCCATGATCGAAGAAACAGCTGCGCCCTTTATACCCATCTCAGGGAAAGGACCGATACCAAATATCAGAAGCGGATCGAATATGAAATTCACTACTACACCTGCTATCTGGAATGCCATAGGAGCAAGCATATTTCCTGTCCCCTGTATGATCTTCTGGATCGCGATATGAACCATATTTGGAACCTGGAAAAATGCACAAATGAACATGTATTGCAGACACAGATCATAGATAACGGGATCATCTATAAATGCATTAAAGTACGGTCTCAATATTATTAGTATTATGATGTTGAGGAATATACCGAATGCTGTCGATAATATCAATCCATGAGATACCACGCTGTCAGCTCCGTCCTGATCCTTCTCTCCCAGACGTCTTGCGATAAGCACGTTGATACCGACACCTACTCCTATGGAAAATGCCAGCATAAGAGTAGTAAGAGGGAATGAAAGTGATACTGCCGTAAGGGCATCTTCACTTATCCAGGATACGAAAATGCAGTCCACGAAATTATACGTGAACTGCAGAAACATCGAAAACAGTGGTGGTAATGACATATTGAATATCAATGGCAACAAAGGTTTAGTTTCCATTTTGTTTAATTCTGTCATGTCGACCTCTTATATAATGTTAATTTTCGTCAATATATTATTGAAAGTTTACCGGATTATTTCCAAAATTCCAGCTTGGAATCGTCCAGACCTGCTTCCTTAGCAACGAATACAGGATCCTTTCCTTCCTTCTTCTGCTTGCAGTAGTCGTCAAGAGCCTTCATAGCCGGCTTCATCAGGATCAGGATAACAGGGATATTGATTACTACCATGAAGCCCTGCAGCATATCAGCGATGTTCCATACCATTGAAGCTGTAGCGATAGTTCCTACGAATACCAGTACTGTAGCAACCAGTCTGAAGATCAGAACTGAAGTGTTGCTTACCTGTCTGCCTGCGATGAAGTTGAGGCATCCTTCGCAGTATGAGTAGTTACCGATCAGAGTTGTGAATGCGAACAGTGACATAGCAACTGCGATGAAGATAGGACCGAATGCACCAAGTGATTCGCCCATAGCTGCCTGAACATACAGAGCAGCGTCAGCCTGCATTTCTTCTGTAACGCCAACGCCTGATGACAGTACCATGAAACCTGTAGCTGTACAGATCAGCAGTGTGTCGAGGAATACTGACAGCATCTGAACCAGACCCTGCTTAGCCGGATGGGATACGTCTGCCTTAGCAGCTGCGTTAGGAGCAGAACCCATACCTGCTTCGTTGGAGTACAGACCTCTCTTGATACCGTTCATGATGCATGAACCTGCGAATCCGCCAAAGATCGACTTGAAGTCAAATGCGCTCTGGAAGATCATCTTGAACATTGCAGGAATGTTTTCGATGTTGATGATCAGAACGATCAGAGCTACTACTACGTAGATGAGACCCATTACAGGAACCATAACGCCTGTAACGTTGATCAGTCTCTTAGCACCACCGATAACGATGATTCCGAACAGAACTGCCAGAATGATACCGATGATGATAGCAGTTGAGTTTCCGTAGAAGTCAAACGCCTTGAATGTTGACTGCAGGTTGTAAGCAGCCAGCATGTTGTATCCTACTGCATATGTAAGGATGATGATAACTGAGAAGATAACTCCCAGCCATCTCTGGCCAAGGGCATCTGCCATGTAGTAAGCAGGACCACCGAATGAAGAACCGTCCTTGTCCTTCTTCTTGTAGATCTGAGCCAGAGTTGATTCCACGAATGCGGAAGCTCCGCCGATGATAGCTGTGATCCACATCCAGAACAGAGCACCTGCACCACCGATAGCGATAGCTGAAGTAACACCGATGATGTTACCTGTACCTACTCTTGAAGCTGTTGAAACCATCAGAGCTCCGAAGGATGAGATACCGCCTTCAGTCTTTGGCTTTTCCATTACAACTTTAAATGATTCTGTGAACAGACGTCCCTGGATAAACTTGGAACGAACTGTCAGAATGATACCGCCTGCCAGCAGGATCAAAGGCACGCACCATGGCTGATAAAGAACGCCGCTGATGGCACCAACTACTGTGTTGATTGCATCAAACATAATATAATTTCTCCTTTATAAAATAATGATTTTTGACTAGTTTAGGGCCACCTCTTCCAAGGCCCACAGTTGTAGATTTTACCATATAAGTATTCTAAAGTCTAGTGATTGCATAAATGTATACGATTTTTTATTGGCTGAGTTTTTAGTACTATTTTGTGAAATCCAATATAAAAGCGGGATATTACTATCCCGCTTTAAACTGTTGTCGAATTATTCTTCTACAATGGTTACTTTCTTCATTCTCTGTGGAGTCTTTGGCTTATCCATCATATCTCTCTTAGTCATTACGATGGCATCTGCAGCTTCCATACCTTCGATGATCTTACCAAATGATGCATACTGTCCGTCAAGGTGCGGAGCGTCTGCTACCATGATAAAGAACTGTGATCCTGCTGAGTCAGGCATCATTGATCTTGCCATTGAGAGAACACCTCTTGTGTGCTTCAGGTTGTTTTCGAATCCGTTCATTGAGAATTCTCCCTTGATGTTCCAGCCCGGACCGCCTGTTCCGTTTCCCTTAGGACATCCGCCCTGGATCATGAATCCCGGAATTACTCTGTGGAAGATCAGTCCGTCATAGAAGCCGTCGTTTACCAGCTTTTCGAAGTTTTCTACTGTCTGTGGTGCGATTTCCGGATAAAGTTCACCCTTCATCTTATCGCCGTTTTCCATTTCAAAGATCACGTATTTCATTATTTTTCCTCCTTAATCGATCGTCGCTGCACGCGGCAATCATTTAGTCTCTTATTTTAAAGGCATTATAGCCCATATAACCTGCTTCATGTACCGCCCAGAATTCATCGCGAAGGTATTCCGGATAAAGGTACTTGATTTCCTTTATTTCTTCTCGTGTCAGGAATTTTACTTCTCTCAGCACCTGACCGTTTTCGTCAAATTCCGGATCCATACCCAGTCCCAGCTCTCCACCGATCACATCAGCCAGGAAAAAGTCAACGAATCTCTGTCCTCGCTCTGATACCTCTTCGACATGCCATACGAGTCTTCCGACTTCAACATCAAGGCCGGTTTCTTCCTTCACTTCGCGAGCAGCTGCCTGTCTGGCACCCTCACCTTCTTCGATGCCGCCGCCGGGAACCATCCATATGTCTTTATCTTCATGATGCTGCTTTACCAACAGCATCCTTCCTTCTTCATCTAATACTATGACTCTTACTCCGCCTGTCCACATATCATTGCTCCTATTACTTAAGCATCATCATATTTGACCGCACAACAATGCGCCTGCTATTCCCATCAATATCATTACTCTTATCGGCTTCATTTTGAACTTGCCAACGAGGACAATAGTCACTGCAAAAATACATATCGGGATCAAGTTGAAATAATCAATTCCCATCTCCAAGAATTTCTTCGAGATCAGAGGACCTGCTGCGAGTACAGTCTCGCTGACAAATATCACGGCCGCACCAATCAATGCAACTGTTACAGGTCTTATCCCGCCAAGTACTCCCTGCACGATACGACTGTCATTGAATTTCTTAACGAAATGATAAACGATCATCATCAAGATGAATGCCGGCAGGCATACTCCCAGCGTCGCTACGATCGAACCCGGAAGCCCCGCATAATTAAAACCCACATAAGTCGCCGCATTTACCGCCATCGGTCCCGGTGTCACCTGAGAAAGAGCTACCAGATTTGAGAACTCCTCTGCTGTCATGATCCCAAAACTCTGTACACTCTGGAATATCAAAGGCAGCATCGCAAGTCCGCCGCCGAAGCCAAACAGTCCTATCCTGAAAAACATGCTAAAGAGATATACGAATATCATTCGTCCACCTCCTTAAGTTTGGATGCATTATATACGATCCCTGCTATAGCACCTGCAAGTATCGCCCAGATGGCATTGATTCCGAATCCTACTATTGCTATAAACGCCAACACGGCCAGGATCCATGCGAAAGCTGATCTTAAGATCTTCTTTCCCATTCGTACCACTGTCACCAGAATAAGTCCGCAAACAGCAGCTTTGATCCCGATGAAAGCACCCTGTATATAAGTGTTCTCACCGATAGAATCCAGCAATGTCACAACAGCAATGATTATCACAAATGACGGCAGGATCACTCCCAAAGTCGCTGACAGAGCTCCTCTGAATCCTCGTACTTTCATGCCTATATATGTGGCTGCATTTATGGCTATGATTCCCGGAAGTGCCTGACTTATCGCGATACAGTCTATCATCTCATCTTCCTCCAGCCACTTCTTATCGACTACGATCTGCTGGAGCTGAGGGATCATTGCCATGCCTCCGCCTATGGTAAAAAGACCGATTTTCAGGAATTCCCAAAAAAGCCCGAAACAGCTATTCAGTTTTTTCGTTTCCTTTTGTTTCATCGATCCTTACCGTTGCCAGATTCCAGTTGAATTTAACACATATGAGCCTTATTGCCAGTGTCACGCCGAAGCATATGTACATCGCACCTTCTGTGCCTACATGAGGATATGACAGTAAAAATGCAACAGCGCCTATTATACAGGCAGTCGCATACACTTCTTTCCTGAATACAAACGGAATCTCTCGAGCGAATAAATCTCGCAGTACGCCGCCGCCTGTTCCAGTAAGTAATGCCAGCGTTATTACCACGAACGGAGTATATACATCATTGCTCAGCGCCGCCTTGGCTCCGATAGCAGTAAAAGCTGCAAGACCCACAGCATCGAACACCACCACAAGCCCATTGATCTTCTTTACCCATTTATAGAAACAAATAACTACCGCTGCAGTCGCAATACAAATCAATACATATATGGGATCGGATAAAGCTACCGGAAGCGGCAGATTTATTATGATGTCTCTTATGATACCGCCGCCTACCGCAGTGATTATAGCCAGAAAAGTCACTCCGTAAATATCAAGTTTTTTCTCTATCGCAACAAGGGCACCGGAGACTGCGAAAGCTACGGTGCCGATGAGTTCCATCAAAGAAATAAAGCTCATTTCATTTCCTCGTCAAAGTCATTCTAGTTATTTACTTTTCTTCGTTGACAGTAGTTATTGCCTTAGTGATCGCTTCTTCCACACCAAGTTCCACCTTGTCTGCATCACGTCTCATCTTATATTCAACGATGCCGTCTGCAGCTCCTCTTCCTACTGTGATCCTGATAGGGATACCTAAGAGGTCAGCATCCTTGAACTTAACGCCCGGACGTTCCTTTCTATCGTCCAGCAGGACTTCTGCTCCTGCTTTCTGAAGATCTGCGTAGATCTTTTCTGCCACTTCTGCCTGTACTTCATCTTCATGCTTCATAACAGTTATGATCACGTGGTACGGCGCTACTGACATAGGCCAGATGATACCGTTTTCATCGTGGTGCTGTTCGATAACTGCCGCCACTGTTCTTGTTATACCGATGCCGTAGCATCCCATAACGATCAGCTGATCCTGCTGATTTTCGTCTTTGTAAGTAGCTCCCATCGATTCGGAGTATTTAGTACCAAGCTTGAATACCTGACCTACTTCGATACCGCGAGTATGTTTTACAGGTGCTCCGCATACAGGGCAAGGATCTCCTTCCAGCAGATTCTTGATGTCTACTACGATATCGCCTTCGAAATCTCTGCCGTAATTAACATTCTTAATATGATAGTCAGTCTTGTTAGCGCCTGCCACCAGATTCTTCTGTCCAACCAGCTCGCTGTCTACAACGATCTTGCAGTCGTGAAGTCCTATAGGGCCTGTGAATCCGCCTACGCATCCACATGTTGCTCCCATCTTTTCTTCATCAGCGAATTCGATGGAATGTTCAGGGATATCCAGGGCATTGACCAGCTTGATCATGTTCAGTTCTCTGTCGCCTCTGATGAATGCCGCAACATAACCGTTTTCCTTTTGTTCTTCATCATATGTCACAAAGAGCAGAGCCTTCATTGTCTGAGATTTTTCTACTCCCAGGAAAGCTGCAACTTCTTCGATAGTCTTAGTTTCAGGAGTGTGGACTTCTTCAAGAGCCAGCATTTCTGCATCGGATGCAGGTGCATCGACACATTCTGCACGCTCTACTGTTGCCGCCATATCGCAATGTTCGCAGAATGCGATCTCACTTTCACCCACTTCTGAGAATGCTGTGAATTCATGAGAGTTGCTTCCGCCGATAGCTCCCGTATCAGCTTCTACAGGTCTGAATGTCAGTCCGCATCTTGTGAATATCTTAGTATATGCATCGTACATTTCCTGATAGCTCTTATCCAAACCTTCATAGTCCTTATCGAACGAATAAGAGTCCTTCATAATGAATTCTCTTGATCTCATCAGGCCGAATCTAGGTCTTGCTTCGTCTCTGTACTTAGTCTGGATCTGATAGAGATTCATCGGCAGCTGTCTGTGAGATGTAACATCTGTACGAACGATATCTGTAAAGATTTCTTCTGCTGTAGGTCCCAGGCAGAAATCTCTGCCGTGACGGTCCTTTACTCTCCAAAGCTCAGGTCCGTAAGCATACCATCTGCCGGAATCCTGCCAAAGTTCAGCAGGCTGCACTGCTGACATGAGGATCTCCTGTCCGCCTGCAGCGTCCATTTCTTCACGAACGATATTTTCAACCTTACGAATGGAACGCCATCCCAAAGGCATGAATCCATACACGCCTGAAGCCAGTCTTCTGATCATTCCTGTTCTCATCATCAGGATATGGCTTGGGATCTCAGCTTCGTTAGGAACTTCTCTTAAAGTCTTTAAATGCATTTTTGATAATTTCATTAGTCCGTCTCCTCGAAATAATATTTTGTCAAATGTCTTTGTGGAACCTGCTGCTACCTGTACAGTGCACACACCGCCTCTGCAGCTATACCTTCCTTACGGCCGGTGAATCCCAGCTTTTCGGTAGTAGTTCCTTTTATATTTATTCTGCTCTTTTCGAGCTTTAATGTCTCTGCTATATTGTCGCGCATTTCCTCGATATGAGGTGCGATCTTCGGCGCCTGTGCAATAACTGTCACATCCACATTGCCGATGGTATATCCTTCATCTGCCAGAAGCGATCCTACATGTTCCAGAAGTTTCAGACTTGATATACCCTTATACTGCATGTCCGTATCCGGGAAATGTCTGCCGATATCTCCCATCGCTGCCGCACCAAGAAGCGCATCCATCAATGCGTGAACCAACACGTCAGCATCAGAATGACCTGCAAGTCCCTTATCGTAAGGGATCTCGACGCCGCCCAGGATCAGTTTCCTGCCTTCTTCGAATTTATGGACATCGAAGCCTGTCCCTACTCTGTATTCCATAGGAAGATCCTCCCTGGTGGTTATCTTGATATTGGCATAATCTCCACTGACGATCGCAATATCGATCCCTGCCCTTTCGGCAAGAGAAGCATCATCAGTTCCGTAATACCCTTCTTCATAAGCCTTCTCATAGGCATGCAAAATCTCACGCAGCTTGAATCCTTGGGGTGTCTGTACTGCGAAGTATTCACTTCGGTCTACAGCGCAGCTGCCGGCTGCAGATGCACGCCTCAGGCTGTCCTTCATCGGTACGCAAGCCACTGCAGCGCCCCTTTGCACGATTCCTTCAAGTACATTCAGTACGACCTTACAGCTCACGAAAGGTCTTGCTGCATCGTGAATAAGAACGTATTCCACATCAGGGCATCTGTCGCGCACTTCTTTGATGGCATTATATACAGAGTCCTGACGTTCAGCACCGCCTTTAACTATGGCGGTGATCTTGTTTATTTCGTATTCTTTTGTCAGTTCTTCACAGTGAACCATATAATCTTCATTTGTGACTATGAAAATATGGTCGATCTCATCCATAGCTTCAAACACGCTGAGCGTTTTAGCTATAACAGGTTTACCGCCCATATCCATAAACTGCTTAGGTATGGGACCGCCAAGTCGGCGCCCCATACCAGCAGCAGCTATTATCACTGCGATTTTTTTATCGTCATACATAGGATATCTCCTATACTTGTTCCCATTCGTCTGCTATCTGATGCCTGCCGGCTTGGCAAATATCATTCTGCCTGCCGCAGTCTGCAGTACGCTGGTAACCACAACTTTGATAGTCTGTCCGATATACTTCTTACCTTCTTCAACAACGATCATCGTACCATCGTCAAGGTATGCTACTGCCTGATTGCTTTCCTTGCCTTCTTTAACTAAGGCGAGTATCATTTCTTCTCCCGGCAGCACTACAGGTTTCAGCGTATTGGCAAGCTCATTTATATTGAGTACTTCAACTCCCTTGATGCCTGCAACTTTATTCAGGTTATAATCGTTTGTAACGACTTTACCGCCCATCATCTGTCCCAGCTTCAAGAGTTTGGCATCCACTTCAGGGATTTCTTCCAGAGCCTTATCCCCAACGGTATTGTAGATCTCAACCCCGTATTCGGTCTGTATCTTGTTGAGGATATCGAGTCCTCTTCTTCCCCTGTTTCGTTTGAGCGCATCCGATGAGTCTGCGATATGTCTCAGTTCAACAAGTACGAATTCCGGAATAACTATATGGCCTTCCAGAAATCCTGTCTTCATGATGTCAGCTATCCTTCCGTCAATGATCACGCTTGTATCGAAGATCTTCGGTGTTGCATCTGACTTACCTTTATTTCCTTTGCCGCCCACAGAAGAGATCTTCTTCGACATGAGCCATGAAGACATTATGTCCTTACCCTTTCTGGTAGCGATAACGATCCCCACATATCCCAAGACGATGTAAGTAAAAATATTGAGAATAACATCGACAAACGGGATCTTGATGCCCACGTAGATCTGACTTATCAAAAAGGCGATAATAAGCCCTGCGATAAGACCTATGGTCCCGAGAAACAGATCGTTAGCAGACGTCTTCTGAAGGTCTGATTCGATATCTTTAGCAACTTTCTTACTCTGGTTTTTGAGTGTAGGTGTAAGTTTAAAAAATATGATTGCAAAAATAATTACGAAAAATGCGGCCATGAAAATTTCTTCAATGGTATTTAAGTCTCCGGTAAGATCGTGGCCTGAAAGTGATACCAGGAAACTAAGTAATAAATAAACACCATACCCTACTACTCCACCGGCAAAAGTAAGAGCTGTTCTGACCAGTTTAGTTAACATGTATTTTCCTCCTTTCCTCAAAATTTTGTTTTTAGCACAGCTAAACTACAGCTAGATCGCTTCTTCGATAAGCTTAAGCGCCTCGGACTCGCCAATACCTCTCACCAGCATCACTTCACTTACAAGTATGCGTCTGGCATTACTGAGCATTTTCTTTTCCCCGGCCGATAGTTTCCTGTCACGGTCGATCCTGGTAAGATTTCTCACGATCTCAGCTGTGACATCGATCCTGCCGGTTTTAAGCTTGTCCATATTTTCTCTCTGTCGCTTGTTCCAGTTTTCGGCCATCTTTGTCGATTCCTCGGCAAGGATGCAAAGGGCTGCAGATAATTCTTCATCCGACACGATGGCTCTTACGCCGATCTTGTCGCAGTTATCTACAGGAAGCATCAAGCCCATTCCTCCACAAGAAACATTAAGGATATAATAGTCCTTAGTTTCTCCCAGGATCTCCCTGGATTCGATTTTCTCTATAGTCCCAGCTCCATGCATGGGATATACGATTTTATCCCCAATCTTATACATAAAGGACCTCCAAGCTACACTTAGCCATACTTATTTATAAGTATATCACAAATTCTGTACCCAGCCAACAGATTGTGGTATACTTAACACATAATATTCACGAATATGACACACTGAAGTTGTATTCTTGAATCATAAGAGAGGAGGGATCTAAGATGGCTAAAATATTGATCGCCGATGACGAACAAAAAATAAGAGAAGTCATCAGAGAATACTCAGAATTCAACGGTCATGAAGTGACAGAAGCCCCTGACGGTATGACTGCTGTGGGACTTTGCAAACTCAATGATTACGACCTTATCATCATGGACATCATGATGCCTAAACTGGACGGATTTTCCGCCTGCAAGGAAATCAAGAAGATAAAAGATATCCCTATCATAATGCTCAGTGCCAGAAGCGAAGAATACGACAAACTTTTCGGATTTGAACTGGGTATAGACGACTATGTGGTTAAACCTTTCAGCCCTAAGGAACTCATGGCAAGGGTCAATGCTGTGCTGGCAAGAAACAATGCTGCCGAAAGACCAAGCGACAAGGTGATGACCTTTGACGGACTGGAAATAAACATACCTGCAAGAACAGTTTCCGTAGATGGAGAAAAGGTGGACCTCACTCCTAAAGAGTACGATCTTCTCTTCTATCTGGTGGAAAACAAGAACATTGCCCTTTCCAGAGACAAGCTGCTTAGCGACATCTGGGGATATGACTTTTTCGGAGATGACAGGACTATCGATACACATATAAAAAATCTCAGGAACAATTTAGGCAAATATCGAGATTTCATCGTTACACTTAGAGGGGTAGGTTATAAGTTTGAAGCTTAGAAGCAAGATAGATCACAACAGTATCAAATTCAAAACCTGGCTATACTTCATATTGTTCGCGGGCTTTCTGATGATCTTGCTGTGGGTACTGCAGGTATTGTTCCTCAATAACTTCTATGACGTGATGAAGGATGAGCAGACTCAACGTGTAGCCAAGGCAATACAGCTTGACTATCAGCAAAAAAACAGCACTAAATTTCTGAAATCCGTAGAATCCATATCCAATTCCAACGATATGTTCATCTACGTAGTGTCTTACGACGGCAAGACCATGTATTTCAAACCTTCAGGAGACGCTACCAGCGCACAATACTATTCAGACCAGATAAAGACCGTCAACGAAGCCATGATAAAGAACAACAATGAATCCGCATATTTAAGGATAAAGAATCCTGACGATTCCAAGGATGTTCTGGCATATGGTTCCGTTCTTACCGCCAAGGGCAAATCGCCTATGCTGGTATATATCTTTTCACCACTGTGGCCGGTATCATCGACGATCGATATCCTGACGAATCAGCTGGTTTACGTTACATTCATATCACTCTTGGTGGCATGCCTTATCTCTTTCTATCTGAGCATAAGGATCACCAGACCGATAAGAACGATCACACGATCGGCCGAAAGATTGGGGCAAGGCGAATATGGTATCGTATTCAGAGGCGGACATTATACAGAGATCAACAATCTGGCAGACACCTTGACTCAGGCTTCCATAGAGCTGGAAAAATCAGATATGCTGCAGAAAGACTTGATCGCCAACGTCTCCCACGATTTGAGGACGCCGCTTACCATGATCAAGTCCTATGCCGAAATGATCCGTGACCTCAGCGGCAATAATCCGGAGAAGAGAGATCAGCATCTGCAGGTCATAATAGATGAAACTGACAGGTTGAATTCCCTCGTAGGAGACTTGCTCTCCATCTCAAGGATGCAGTCAGGCAAAATGGTGCTGGAACGCAGCAATTTCAACCTTACTCAAGCTGCAGAAAGTATTATCAATACCTATAAGATCATGGAGATCGAGGAAGGATATAAGCTGAATTTCAACTGCAAAGTCAACTTTATCGTTAACGGCGACGAGGAAAAGATCAAGCAGGTAATATCCAACTTGTTCACCAATGCCATCAAATTTGCCGGTAAAGACAAGACTGTCAATGTCACCTTGAAGAGACACGGCAAATATGTCCTCTGTAAGATCGAAGACCATGGTGTAGGCATAGCCAAGGAAGAACAGGATCATGTTTGGGAAAGATATTACAGAGCCAGCTCCAATATGGCTCGTCCTGCTGAAGGTTCCGGTCTGGGTCTCAGTATCGTTAAGGAAATACTGACCCTGCACAAAGCGGACTTTGGTGTTGACAGTACCGAAGGCAAAGGAACTACCTTCTGGTTCGAACTGCCTTATGTCAAAACAGGCAGACAACTATAGAATAAGACAATAATAAAATATAATGATAAAAGAGCCCCTGCACATAAGTGCGGGGGCTCTTTCGAGGGGAGTATCTATGATCAATTTTTTATCATAGCAGATTTATGCGATCACTGACTTCAGTACTTCGAGGAATTCGTAGCAGTCTTCAGGATAGATCTCACCCATGTTAGCTACCTGGAACATTCCCATTTCTTCGTACTTGCCCTTGCCGCTGTAAACTACGTATCCCTTAGCTTCCAGATCAACCAGGAACTGCTTCAGATCTCTTCCTTCAGGCAGGAATACTGATGTTACTGTGCTTGCCATCTTTTCTTCGTCATCCAGCAGGAGCTTCAGACCCATGTCCTGCATTCCCTTTCTCAGGATGCCTGCACATTCCTTATATCTTGCAACTCTTGCTTCAACACCGCCGTCAGCCAGAGCATTGTCCAGAGCAACGTCCAGAGCCCAGAACAGGTTAACGTTAGGAGTGTTAGGAGTCTGGTTGTTCTTTTCTGCTGCTGCATAGTGCTTAGCCAGGTTCAGGTAAACGTTCTTGCCCATTGCAGGAGTCAGAGTTTCATAAGCTTCTCTCTTACCGCAGATGTAAGCTGAACCAGGGTATGCGCCCAGGCACTTGCCGCCTACTGATGTAGCGAATGTGATGTTCATATCAACTACGTCGATCAGTTCGCCCGCTGCTGCTGATACGCAGTCAACGAAGAACCACTTGTTGTATTTCTTAGCAACTTCACCAACAGCCTTAACAGGGTTTACCATACCTGTTGAAGTTTCATGGAATACCATAGCAACTGTCTTGACTTCAGGGTTAGCTGCCAGCATTTCTTCTACCTTTTCGATGGATGGGTATTCGCCCCATTCGAATTCACAATCAACCAGTGGAATTTCATACTTCTGGATGATTTCAAGGAGTCTTTCGCCGAAAACGCCGTTTCTGATCAGCATTACTTTTTCACCTTCGTTGAAGATGGATGAAAGTACTGTTTCGTTTGAAGATGTTCCTGAACCGGAGATGATCACTGATCTGTATGAATCATCTGCCTTGAACAGCTTGTTGATCTTTTCTGTAGCTCTTGCAAACAGTTCTTCGAATTCTGCTCCTCTGTGGCAGATGTCGTAGTGAGCCAGTGCTGCTCTAACGTTTTCCTTTACCATGATTGGGCCCGGGCTGAATAATTTAGGTGCGCTCATTTTTTTACTTCCTTTCAAATTATAAAAAATTACATTTTTCTCATTCTATATGCAAAGCGCGCTTAGCGCTATCGCTTACTCTTTGCAAAGGCGCAGACTGCGCTTTGCATTACTCTTCTGACCAGTTCTTAGCTCTTTCTACAGCTCTGTGCCAGTTATAGAGAAGTGTTTCTCTTTCGTCCACACTCATCTTAGGCTCATATCTCTTGGCCAGCTTCCAGTTGCCTTCCAGCTGTGCTATGTTATCGAATTCACCTGCACCCAGTGCTGCCAACTGAGCTGCGCCAAGTGCTGTAGTATCCTTGATAACCGGAACGTCTACAGGGATACCGATCAGGTCAGACTGGAACTGCATCAGGAAATTGTTTGCTGTAGCACCGCCGTCAGCTCTGAGGATAGTGATTGGCATGCTTGCATCCATGTTCATTACATCCAGGTTGTCTTTTACCTGGTATGCAGTGGATTCCAGAGTAGCTCTAACGATATGTTCTCTTGTTGTTCCTCCTGTGATACCTACCATAGTTCCTCTAGCATAGGAATCCCAGTGAGGTGCCGCCAGACCTGAAAATGCAGGAACGAAGTAAACTCCGCCGTTATTTCCGGCATTGTAAGCCATCATTTCGGTCTGTGCCGCATTATCTATGATTTTGATTCCGTCTCTCAGCCACTGTGTAGCAGCACCGGTGATATATATACCGCCGTCGAGAGCGAATGACATTTCTTTGTTAAGTCTCCAAGCGACTGTAGTAAGAAGTCCGTTCTTAGAGTAAACAGCTTTCTTACCTGTGTTCATCAGCATGAAGCATCCTGTTCCGTATGTACACTTGATAGTTCCCGGCGAGAAACATGCCTGGCCGAAAAGTGCTGCCTGCTGGTCAACTACGGAACCTGAGATCGGAACTTTAGCTCCGATGAAATCCAGTGGATCTGTATATCCGTAGATCTGTGCACTATCACAGATCTCAGGCAGGATGCTGGCAGGTACTCCCAGGATATCCAGGATGTCCTGATCCCATTTGCCTGTATGGATGTTGAACATCATAGTTCTTGATGCTGTTGAACAGTCAGTTACGTGCACTTTACCATGAGTCATCTTCCAGATGAGCCATGAGTCAAGCGTTCCCGCTAAGATACGGCCTTCGTTGATCTTTTCTTTAACACCGTCTACGTTATCTATGATCCACTTCATCTTAGGTCCGCTGAAGTATGAATCCGCCATAAGACCTGTCTTCTCACGGATCAGTTCGCCGTATTCCTTAGTGAGTTCATCGGCATATCTTGCCATTCTTCTGTCCTGCCATACGATAGCATTGTAGACAGGCACTCCTGTGATCTTGTCCCAAAGCATGCAGGTTTCACCCTGGTTGTCGATACCGATGCAGGCAACCTGATCTGCTGATACTCCTCCCAGCTGGAGAGCCATGTTCATGGACTCTGTAACTCTCTGCCACAATTCGATAGGATCATGTTCTACCCAGCCCGGTTTAGGGTAATACTGGGTATGTTCCTTGTAGCCTCTGGCGATAGTGTTCCAGTTTTCGTCAAGGAGCAGAGTCGTAGTACCTGTAGTACCCTGGTCAAGACCAATGTAATACTTTTTCTTTGCCATTTCCTTTCCTCCCCTCGTCATGTTTCATCTACGGAAATGTAATCATCTATCAAAGTATGATCTACCTTTGAAAACATATTTTTTTTGAATTCTCCCGAAGAGATCCCTATAAGCTTCTTATACATCCTGTTCATATGAGCATGGTCGAAAAAACCGCTGTCCAATGCTATCTCGACAAGCTTTTTGTCGCTGTTTTCGATTATCTTCTCCATGGATGTCTGAAGCCTTATTATCTGTGAATAGAGTTTAGGCGAAACACCTATGCATCGTTCGAATAATTTACCAATATGTCTGGAAGTGAATCCCGTTTCATAAGCAAGTTCTTCCACCCTGACATTTCCCTGTGTCTGGAATATCCTTTCGGTACAATACTTTACTATGTATCGTTCATGCTCATTCTGAAGATTTACTCTTACTATTTTAGAGATGAGACCCGCCCTTTCTTCCAGCTTGATATCTCTTTCCAAAACAGACAACATCTGTTCTTCGCCCATCACACCGCCGCGGATAGGGATTGCTGTATTTGCAATGCTTCCCGCATTTTTTCCGTTCTTTATCAGCGAATATCCCGTACCCGGCATGAACCTGATGAAGACATAGTAATCTTCAGGCGCGATATATAATTTTTTGATTTCATCTATGGCACCGCAGAGAAACCCTTCCGAAGGGTCATCATTAGTTTTATTCCCCTTGAACACGAGTGCCATGCATCCGTCCGGAACTATAGGAACATATCGTCCTTCACTGTGCCCCTCATCTAGAGTAATATAATACATATCTATAGCAGCAGTATAAAGCGGATGTCCGAATGAGATGTCCAGCCTGTTGAATGACACCCCCTCAAATTCGAACATCATAGGCTCGTATTGGATCCTATCTTCCGTAGGAGCCAGATGTTGTTTACTGCTTATTACAAAAGACATTTATTTCCTCCGAATAGCAAAAATCGGAACACACCTTTTACTCACCTAAAGCATACTACCTGATATTTCCCCTGTCAACTTCCGTTTTTTCCTAGTCAGATATATGGCTAAAAGTGTAAAATTAAGTTGGTAAAAAATGGATATTTTTTACATAATTTTTAGAAAATTTCGCGAATATTTTCATATAGAAAAGAGGCAATCATGCAAGCAGTAATGGGTATGGATCCCGACAAAATGATATTGATATTTCCGGCAGCGTTAGTCGCTATATTCATTGTAGTGACTCTGCAGAAATATATGTGCGACAGACCAAATGTATATATGGGACTGGTACTTCCGGGATTATGCTTCATAGCTGCTACTATCATGGCAGTAAGACCGTTCTTCGTAGTAGGTCCGGGAGAACATGTCGGCCTTATCAATTTCTGTCTGAGGATGTGGCTCACATTCAACATCCCTACCATCGTATTCATGTTCCCGTTCCTCAAGAGCTGGAAACAGAGAAAGATGCAACAATAGGAAATAATTATAAATGGTCAAAGTTTATATTTATTTTATATCTTAATTATTTTTCACTATTTTAAGGAGGTTTTTCTTATGGAAAACAAAGTACAAGCTCAAGCTCTGAGCAGATCTTTGGGCCTCGCAGAATGCGTTACTATTACAGCCGGAGCTGTAATCGGCGTAGGTCTGTTCACAGTTGGTTCACAGATCGTAGGTCTGATGGGTGGTACAGTAATCATCGCATCACTGATCGCATTCGTACTGATCCTGTTCCCATGCGCAATGTATGGTGAGCTGGGTGCTGCACTGCCACTCGCTGGTGGTACTTATTCATTCGCTAAGAGAGCTATCAACTATCCTGTAGCGGTATTCGAAAGCTGGAACTACACTCTGGCTCAGGTTGGTATCGGTGCATCAGAAGCTATGGCTTTCTCAAACTACTTCGTAAGACTGCTGAACGCACTGGGCTGCAACGTTCCTGTTGACAACGGCGACTACTCACTGTTCGACTTCTTCAATGGCGCAGTTCCTGCAGACATCTTCCTGTGGAAGACTCTGCCAGCTATCGGTCTGTTCATCCTGTTCACAGTTATCTCATACAGAGGTATCGAAATGAACGGTAAGACTCAGAACTTCTTCATGTTCTTCTTCTGGGCATGCTCACTGGTATGGTTCGCTACAGTAATCGCTAAGGCTGATTTCTCAGGCGTAACTGAAATGGTTGCAGGCGTTGGTATCCCTGCAGGCGTTAACGCATTCGCTCAGGCAGTTCTGCTCGTACTGTGGTGCTTCTTCGGATACGAAACAATCGTAGGTATGGGTTCAGAAGTTAAGTTCCCTCAGATCACTATTCCTAGAGCTCTGCTGATCTCACCTTTCTGCGTACTGGCAGTTAACCTGTTATTCCAGTGGTTCCTGTGCGCACTGACTCCAGCAGAAAACATTCCTGACCTCTACACAGCAGCTGCTCCTTATGCAGAAGCTATGCAGTATGCAGGTATCGTTGGTCTGCCACTGATCATCCTGTGTTTGGGTATCACTCTCGGTGGTGACTTCTCAACAATGAACCCTTGTATCGCTGGCCCTGCTCGTTACATGTACATCATGGCTCAGGACGGCAACTTCCCTAAGTACTTCGGTGCTGTACATCCTAAGCACAAGAGCCCTCACAGAGCAGTTGTACTGTGTGGCGTTCTCGGAATCTTCTTCATCCTGACTGGATCGATCAAGATCGTTGCTATGATGTGCGCTTACAACCAGATCCAGGCTTACATCATCGGATTCTGGTCATTCCTGGCACTGCGTAAGAAGGAACCTGATCTCCACAGACCTTGGAGATGTCCTGCCGGCACATTCGGCGGTTGGTTCTCAATCATCGCATTTGCTATTCTGCTGATCCTGGCTTATGACCCAGTTGCTATCTGGTTCAACATCGGTTGGGACGTAATCGCTATCCTGTACTATGTACTGTATGTAAGAAAGAGACCTATCCCTCAGGAAGCTATCGACCTCGAAGCTCTGGCTCTGGCTACAGTAGAACCTACTGCTGAAGAAAAGGCTGCTCTTGATGCTCAGTACAAGAGATGGAGAATCGGCGCTTACATCTTCGCTGCTGTTGGCGTAATCCTGTTCGCTGGATCATGGTTATTCTAAGATGGGTAGATTCACCGGAACTATAGCATTTATATTTCTTATCGTAGTTGCCACTCTCGGCCTCGGAGCATATGTGATGCAGAACGCATTCGATGATCCTACAATGACATTCAAAGATCTCTTTGAAATGTTATCTAACAGATAAGAAGTACATAAGCAAATAATAAGAGGATGTGTCGTAAGACACATCCTCTTTTATTTATGATCATTCAGTTTTGATATTCCTGTTCTATATTACGTTTCTATTCGAAGAGACTTCTCATCTCTGATATATTCTTCATGCCAATAACCTTGACCTGTGCCGCCCCAGCTTTTTTTCTCGATGCATTGACCTCTGCTGCGACTTTCTTCAACCTATCAGCATTCTTAACAGGGAGCACTATGCGTTCAAAACCCAGCTTAACAGCTTCTTTAAGGATCTTCTCACCGTTCTGTACGGCTCTCAGATCGCCTGTCAACCCGATCTCACCCAGCACGACCGTATTGCTTCCCAAAGGCTTGCCTCTGTATGAGGAGTACACCGCCATAGCAACAGCCAGATCGGTATATGTTCCTTCAGGTCTAAGTCCTCCTACAATGTTGACATAGACATCCTGATCGATGAACTTAAGGCCCATCTTCTTCTCCAGAACGGCTAAAATCATGTTTAGACGAGAGTTTTCGACACCTATCGATGTTCTTCTCGCAAAACCGATATTCGTCGGTGAGGTAAGAGCCTGAACCTCCAGAACAAGAGGTCTGGTCCCTTCATAAACAGCTGTAGCCACGGCACCTTCGCTTCCCGTTCCCATTTCCTCAAGAAGTGTTCCAGAAAGGTTATCGATCTCGATAAGACCTTCTTCTGCCATCTCGAATGCACCTATCTCACTGGTCGTCCCGAATCTGTTCTTCTGGGCCCTAAGTATCCTCATCTCATGGCTTCTGTCACCTGTAAAGCTGAGCACGCAATCTACCATGTGTTCTACTATCCTCGGGCCTGCCAGATCACCGCTCTTAGTAACGTGAGCTACGATAAAGATAGGAATATTGTACATCTTCCCTATTCTCATAAGATCATTGCCGCAGGCACGTACCTGAGATACACTTCCCGGCGCGGAGTCCAGTTCTGCACTGTACATAGTCTGGATCGAGTCTATTATAAGGAATGCCGGTTTTATCTGCTGGCAAACAACATCTATATTCTCCATATTGGTTTCGGCTAATATGAACAAACTGTCCGGCAGCTGCCTGCACACTCTGTCAGCTCTCATTTTGATCTGCTCTTCGGATTCTTCGCCCGATACATAGAGAACAGTTCCCTGTGTCGCTGCGATATTAGCTGCCGACTGTATGATAATAGTCGACTTGCCGATCCCGGGTTCTCCCGATATAAGAGTAAGCGATCCCGGAACAAGACCACCTCCCAGCACTCTGTTCAGCTCGCCAATGCCTGTATCGATACGTTCCTTTTCACCCGACGATATCTGTGACAGTTTAGAAGGCTTACCTGCACGTACGCTCTCTGCCATACCCGAAACACCAAGACTACCGCCGGCAGCGCCCTTTGCACCTGCTCCTGCGGAAGTCCTTCTTCTTTTATCATTATCGTCTATCTCAATGACCTTTTCTTCTACCATGGAGTTCCATGCACCACAAATGCACTGACCCATCCACTTAGGACTTTCATATCCGCATTCCTGACACATGAACACTGTTTTAGCTTTTTTAGCCATACGCTTTTCCTTTCAGCCATACCCCTTGCAAACATTTGTTCTTTTTTATAATATACTCCATCTTTTAGAAAAATGCAAGAAAAAAGACGGACCGCAAAGTCCGTCTTTTGATATGTCTGTTTTTATCGTCGGTCGGCTTATTTAGCTTCCTGTTCTGCCTGATAATCAGCGATGATCTTCTGAGCCATCTGTGCAGGAACTTCTTCGTATCTTTCGAAGTCCATAGTGAAGCTTCCTCTAGCCTGAGTCATTGATCTCAAGATGATAGCATAGTCGAAGAGTTCAACCTGTGGAGCTTCTGCCATCAGCTTCTGTCCGCCGCCTGCCAGTGGTTCCATACCGAGGATCTTACCTCTTCTCTTGTTCATATCACCCATTACGTCGCCCATATATTCATCAGGAACAACGATTTCCATCTTCATTACAGGTTCAAGCAGGCAAGGCTTAGCTTCTGCGATACCCTTCTTGAATGCCAGTGAAGCAGCGATCTTAAACGCCATTTCGTTGGAGTCTACATCGTGGTATGAACCATCGTAGAGAACTGCCTTGATGTTAACTACTCTGCAGCCTGCGAGAGGACCCTTTTCCATGGATTCTCTCAGTCCCTTTTCTACTGCAGGAACGTAGTTCTTAGGAATTGATCCGCCGAAGAGTTCTTCTGAGAATTCGAAGTCTTCCTGAGCAGGTGAGAATCTGATATGAACGTCACCGTACTGTCCTGCACCACCTGACTGCTTCTTATGTTTACCCTGAACGTCAGCGTTGCCCTTGATAGTTTCTCTGTAAGCGATTTTCTGAGGAACCTGAACAACGTCTACACCGAACTTATCCTTCAGCTTATCCTTGATGATGTTCAGCTGGATCTCGCCCTGTCCGCCCAGCAGAGTCTGATGAGTTTCAACGTTTCTTTCAAGAACGAATGATGGGTCTTCTTCCATCAGCTTATGGAGACCTGAACCAACCTTTTCGTCATCACCCTTCTTAGCAGGTTCTACTGCCTGATACAGTGATGGCTTAGGGAATTCAACTTCAGGGAACTTAACGATATTAGCTTTTTCGCAGAGAGTGTCGCCTGTCTTAGTGTACTGCAGCTTAGCGATAGCAACGATGTCGCCTGCTTCTACTACAGCAGCATCTTCATGCTGTTTACCTCTCATGAAGAACATAGCGCCCAGCTTTTCAGCTTTTTCTGCTCTAGCATTATATACTTCCTGACCTGCCTTTAATGTACCTGAGATCACCTTAGCCAGTGAGATCTTACCCAGGAATGGGTCAGCGATTGTCTTGAATACGAATGCTGCAGGTTTGCCTGCTGCATCTACTGCTACTTCGATATCTTCGTCTGAATCGTTCTTAGCAGCATAAGCTTCGTGAGCTGTTGCCTTAGGAACGTAGCTGATGAACTGTTCCAGAGCTTCCTTCACGCCTTCGCCTGTGATCGCTGAGCAAGCGAATACAGGAACGATAGCACCGCTGCCGATACCCTTGCTGAGACCGAGAGCGAACTGTTCGTCTGTCAGTTCCATAGTTTCCAGATAGATATCCATCAGTTCTTCGTCAGTTCCTGCAACTTCTTCTTCCAGAGCTTCTCTGTCATCAAGAGTTACTACTGAGCTTCCGAACTTGTCTTTCAGTTCTTCGATCAGTGATTCTACATCAACGTTTTCTTTGTCAGTCTTGTTGATGAGGAAGAACTTAGGAATTCCAAACTGCTTGCATGAGTTCCAAGCTTTTTCTGTACCAACCTGGATGCCAGCTGATGCGTCAACTACGATAGCTGCAGCTTCTACTGCTCTCATTGCTGAGTTTACTTCTCCAACGAAGTCAAAGAATCCCGGAGTGTCAACGAAGTTGATCTTTACTTTGTTATATTCAACCGGTATTACAGATGTACTGATGGAGTATCCTTTTTCGATTTCCATCTTATCATAGTCAGATACTGTATTTCCGTCTTCTACCTTACCAAGTCTGCTGATAGCTCCTGTAGCCAGCAGAGCAGCTTCTAAGAATGTAGTTTTACCGCTGCCGCCATGTCCTACAAGTGCAATGTTTCTAATGTTTTCGCTCTTATAGCCTTTCATCTAATTAAGACCTCCTAAAATATTTCCTAAAGATATCACCATTATATCATTCTAATTATGGCATAGCAACATATTTAATTCCTCGCAAAGGGCAGTTTTTGAGGTTTTTCACCATACTTCAAAGAATTACAGCTACACAAAAAAGACGGACGATAAATCGTCCGTCTTCAGAATCAAGTTTAAGAATGTTTCACACCGGAAACTCGATCTTATTTGTTTGCTTCTCTGTAAGCCTTAGCGTCAGCTACGAAATCAGGGTCAGCAAATTCAGGTCTCTGCAGTTCTTTCTTAACCATCAGAGTACCAGTTCCGTATGCAGCGATTTCAGGTGGGTTGATCATTTCAGCGCCTGATCCGTTGATTACGTTGCCGTTTTCATCCTTTGAATCTCTCATCCACTTGTAAGCGAAGAACTTGCACTTGAATGAAGTGTTACCAACCTTTTCGATGTATCCGCCGTATTCCATCCAGTCACCAGCGTATACTGGAGCAGTGTATCTAACTTCTTCGTATCCTACGAACAGTGATTCGTCACCGTGAAGTCTGATAGCCAGTTCAGTACCAACGTCTCCCCATGCAGTTACGATGTGTGCGCCTTCTACGAGTTCACCAGCATAGTGAGCATCGCCAGCTGACATTCTTGCCTTCAGGTTTACGTATGAACCGATCATCTTAGGGTTGTTTTCTCTTTCCATGATGCATTCTAAAACTGTCTTAATAGCTGCCATTTTAATCATCCTCCTAAATTTTTAAGAAATTAAATTTTTATAATTTTTACGCCGTTTTTTATGTTAACAGCGCTTTTTACGTACATATTTATAATACACCTTTGGTCCTGTACTGTCAATGGATTAGTTTGAAATCCATTTAATTTCTGGGACCCTGAGGTATGTAATGACGGCCTGAATAATCATACTTGACATCTATTCTGTATAAAGCCGCCGCTATATCATTTTCAGCCTTTGATCTTAATGCCGCCACTATCATTTCATCAGCCTTACAGTTGTTTTCGATGTAGTCGACATACTCTGCAATGCTGTTGAAATCATCAGCCTTTTCTCCGTTTACAGCAAATATCTCAAAGGATTCATTGAATACGAAAGCGTACATCTCCGCAAGATTATTCGTAGCCTCTATCGTCATCTTAAGCCCGTTTTCATGAAACATTTCACCGTTCAATTCTTTGAATGAAAGCGGTGCGGGATTTTCTTCATCTGCCGCCCTTTCAAGTTTTTCATGAAAATCTCTGATGCTTTGTCCGAGAACGTCTTTATTAGGTTCGTACCATGAATTCATGACATCCATGATCATAAGAGCCAGATTCTTTGTATCCGAACCGTACCATAATGATTCAAGGTGATATCCCCAGTCGTTTTCCACTATTATATTCACAAAGTAGATCTGACTGTATCTAGCATCTGTAGTCATAAACTAACCTCTCTTTTAAAAAGACGGACAATAAATTGTCCGTCTTTGATTTTGTTTTTAAGTTACATGTATTGACTGTAATTAGTCAGCGAACAGAACTGCTCCGTCAGGAAGTTCGATGTCCAGAGGCTTAACGATCTTGCAAACGTTTACCATGTGGATGTAGTCAACGTTTCCAGCCAGGATGTTGTTACCCCAAGTTCCGCAACCTTCTGATACTGCAGGTGACAGAGCGTTTGATGATGGACCCCATGCATCTGGTGTAGGCTGGTTGATCAGCATTCTAGCAACCGGGATTCTAGCTCCGGCATACAGAACGTGTTCTTCGTCGTTTGTGAACAGACCAGCTGTATGTCCAGTTCCGCCAGCTTCTTCCATGTTTCTTACTGCCATTTCAACAGCGTTTTCAAATGTGTCATAGCTCTTCAGGATAACTACAGGTCCCATGATTTCCTTACAAAGAACGTCAGCAGCTCCGATAGCGTCAACCTTCAGACCAACAACCTTAGTTCCTTCTGGTACTGCGAATCCAGCAGCTTCAGCGATAACGTCAACGTCCTTACCAACCAGACCTGAGTTGATGTGTCCGTCTTCGAACAGAGCGTCTCTGAACTTAGCAACGTCAGCAGCGTCTTCGAAGATAACAGCGCCGGCTGTCTTCAGTTCTGCGAAGAAATCAGCTTCAACTTCTTCTGGGTACAGAAGCAGGTTGTCACCGTCACACAGGATACCGTTGTCTGAGCATACTGCTACGATTGACTTTTCTGCAGCGTCCTTCAGGTCATATCCTCTGTCAAGGATTGCTGGAGGGTTTCCTGGGCCTACGCCGTAAGCAGGAGTTCCGGATGAGTAAGCAGCCTTAGTCAGTCCAGCACCGCCTGTAGCGATAACGAGGTCGCAGTTAGCCATCAGTTCCTGTGACTTTTCGATAGTTACGTCATTGATGATCTGAACGAGGTCTTCTGGAGCGCCACAAGCCTTCAGAGCCTGTCTGATCAGGTTTACAGTTTCAGTTGAAGTCTTTTCTGCACGTGGAGCAGGTGAGATGATTACAGCGTTCTTACCCTTAACTGCGTGCATGAAGTTTCCGAGTGGAGTTACTGTAGGGTTAGTTGCAGGTGTGATAGCACCGATAACTCCGATTGGGTGTGCAGCTTCGATCAGACCCTGTGATGGATCTTCGTTGATGATACCAACTGATCTCTTATCTTTCAGGTAATCCCAGAAAGCTGTTGGAGTATCAGTGTTCTTGCAGATCTTGTCTTCGTAGCTGCCGAGGCCTGTTTCGTCAACAGCCAGTCTTGCTAAAGGTTCTGCGTTCTTGTAGATGATCTTAGCGCCTTCATATACCAGCTTGTCAACTTGTTCCTGAGTGTAATTGCTGATTTCAGCTACTGCTTTTCTTGCTCTTTCGATTTTGTTCTGAACAGTCATGTTTATCAATCTCCTTTTTCTTTTAACTATTCTTTTCAATTTTTTTATGGTGTATTTACTAAAACCATTAAGCTGCATAATGGTTTTGGTATCAACTCATTTGGCTATATTTTAACACTGCCTTTAAAATGTTGTCAAGGCGTAGGCTGGCACTATTGCAGTACTAGTTTGCTGTAAAATAAGCCTTTTGCAGTGATTGCAAAAGGCTATTTATTCTATACATTATTCGATGAAAGTTTTTTAAATTTATATTCTCCGATGATCTGCAGCCCCATAGGCATCAGCAGCAAAACAGCGTAAGCCGCATAAAACACATATGAAACAACTGTTATACGGTTCATGATTATTTCAGGATCGTAATATATCCACGTCTGATCCAGCATGATCGCCATCACGATAAGAGTAAGGCATGCACATACTCCCACTACGAAACTACGATCTCTATTATCGAATCTGTAAATGCTGAAAGCTGTGCGCCCTTTTAGAGAATACCCTCTGCATTTCATAGAGCGTGCACTTTCCACGAAATTTTCCAAAGTCCAGGTTATCAATATAGAAAGAAGCCTCAGAACATTGATGAAACGTCTGAAGATGTTCCCGTCGCCCACACCTCTTCCGATGCCTTTCTGTGACACATTGATTCTTCGCGCTCTTTCCTTAATGCGAGGAACACTCCTCAGAATTATGGAAAGGAACAGGCTCAGCTTCGGTGATACGCGTCCGAACAGATATACTACTTTATCTGAAGAAAACACTGCAAAAAGGCAGCTTAGCCACATGATCAGAGCGGCTATAGTCATCCCCAGGATAAGCCCATACACTAAGGCTTCCAGAGTGATACTGTTACCGATAAAATTCTGTCTCAGCGGGGTCACACCAAAATGGTTATAATATGAATAGAATCCCGCATAAAGAACTATCAGCGGTATCAGACAAAGGTCAAAAACGAGTCCTCTTATCTTATTGAGTTTCACTGAGTAGGCAAAAGATGCTATGTATGATACGGCCACAAACACCGGATGATCGAATGCCACAGTAAACCCGATAGCTGCTGCAAAAAATATGAAGTTGATGGTCGGGTGATAACTGTCAAATCTCATTTATTCGTCCTTCCAGATAACTTCTTCAGGTTCCTTTTCTGCTTCCATCATGCCATACTTTATCTTGATGCGAGTAAGTTTCTCCATCATAGGTTTTGTAAGCAGGAAGAGAGTCAACATTACCGCCACCGCATGGACTGCATTGATAGGAACTCCTGCCATATAAACAGTGAGTGCCGATGTAGTATCTACCATTGACATCATCATAAACAGCGTACTTGTATCCAGAAGCGGTCCCACAAGCAGCATAATAACGAGGCCTCCGAATACGGTGACCTGCACTTTCCTGTTGCTGTCAAGGATGCCCTTCTCATGAAGAAGTCCCGCGAGAAATCCCGCCAAACCGAAGGCAAGCATCTGCCAAGGAGTCCACGGACCCTGACCGAATATGAAGTTGCTGACAAATGCACTGACAGCACCTGTAAGGAAGCCTGCTCTGGCTCCAAATGCCATACCTGCAATGATTATGATCCCTATTATCGGCTTGAATGCCGGAAGCATTATGAATGCCGCTCTGGAAGCGACTGCAATAGCGCATAGTACAGCTATTGTAACCAATTCTCTGGCCTGTGGTTTCCTGCTTTCGAAGCTTACGAAAAACGGTATCATCGAATAGAAAATGATCAGAACACTGGTAATATAGTACTTCCTATCGCCCAGCTGCCATCCGATAAAGATCGTTGCCGGCACAAGGACGACTATTATGAGCAAGCACAGCCATGTAGATTTACTAAGTCCACCTTTTTTCTTTGTTTTATCTATAGATTTTTCCTGCATAATTCAATTACATCCTCATTATTTATAGCGTTGTCGAATACGTGTCGGCTCATTCTGTTGGCCGCAGTTGTGTAGAAGCTGTTCTGTGAGAAGAATCTGTTAGGAGTATTTGTAGTGATGATGCTTCCGTCAAAGAACATACTTACAACATCAGCGTATTTAGCGCAGAATTCCACATCATGGGAAACCATAACTATAGTCACTCCCTGCTCTGTCAGTTTCTTCAAGATCTCAGCCAGCTTCAGTTTGAAGAAATTATCGATGCCCTTAGTCGGCTCATCCAAAAGCAGGATCTTAGGCTTAGTGAGAAGCACCTTGGCAAGGGCTGCTCTCTGCTGCTCTCCTCCTGAGAGGTCATACGGATGACTATCCAAAAGCTCACTGATCTCGCAAAGGCGCGCGATATCTTCCACTGCCGTGGAGTCTGCTCTTTCCTTGCTGCTGAGCATCTCCGCCAGATCTTCTCTGACAGTTTTCTTCACGAAAAGGCTCTGAGGGTCCTGAGGCAGCATGGCCAGATGTTCTCTGAAAAGCTCACCCTTCTTATACTTGTCTGCAGTCTTGCCTTCTATGAATATCTTCCCTCTGTATGGTTTGCATATATTACATATGGCTTTAAGGGTAGTAGATTTACCTGTACCGTTTCCGCCTACGATGGCGAAGAGATGTCCCCTAGGGACTCTGAAGGAAACGCCTTTTAAGATGTCCGGTGCATCCTTTTCATATCTGAACCAGGCTTCTTTAACGATAAGGGCACAGTCTTCAGGTTCAGGGTCCAGCAGGGTCATATTGCCGGTGTCATCTATCTGTGTTACCTCAGGCTTTTTATCCTTGAACATTTCGCTGAGCCATGTGCCGCCTTCTCTTACAGTAAGCGGACACTCCTTATCATTAGGCACTCCGTAATACACCTGAACAGGAGTAGGCATTGCTGCGAACATCTCACTGTTTTCCTTTCTCAGGAATTCACCTATCTTTCGCGGTTCATCTTCTGCAATGATGCGGCCTTTTTCCATAACAACGACTTTATCGGAAGCATGGAAAATATCTTCCAATCTATGTTCAGTGATTATTATCGTAGTTCTCAATTCTAAATTTATTTTTTTGACTGTATTGAGGAAGTCAGCTGCCGCGATCGGGTCCAGCTGGCTTGTCGGTTCGTCCAGGATCAGCACGTCAGGCTGCATCGCCATGATGGACGCTAAGTTGAGAAGTTGTTTCTGCCCTCCGGAAAGTTCAGACACATTCTTATGGAACCACCCCTGGATACCGAAATAGCTGGCCATTTCAGCTACTCTAAGACGGATAGTCTTCTGATCGAGACCAAGACTTTCAAGACCGAAAGCCAGCTCATGCCAAACTTTATCGGTAACTATCTGATTGTCAGGATTCTGCATAACGTAACCGATCCTTGATGACTGCTCTCTAAGGTCTATATCTTCCAGATCGCGCCCATCGAAATACACTTTACCTGTTCTTTGTCCATGAGGAGTCAGCACGCTCTTAAGATGCTTGAGCAGGGTCGTTTTACCGCTGCCGCTCTTGCCGCACACAGTAACATACTGACCTCTTTCGATGGTCAGATCGATATTTATAAGACTTCTTTTTCCGTCTGCTGAAGGATATGCGAAGTTCAGATCTTTGATCTCAAAATGTGCCATGTAAGTGCCTCCAATAAATTAAGTGCTGTAGGTATAGCTAAGAATATGAAATATGCTATCGCTCCGAAAACTGTCCATTGATTCGATGCCAGCGATATGTCCGGTGTGTAGGTAGCTGTCGTTCCGCCTTTTAGGCCGCATAGGAATACTGCTGCCAAGAGCAACAACATAATGATGAGTAACAATCTGTCTCTTGTTTCGAATTTATATATGCTGAAGTTGGTTCGCTTGCCCGTTCCGTACCCCCTAGATCTCATGCTGTCTGCAGTGATTATGCCGCCTTCAAAAGCCCAACTGGTGAGAGCCGAAACTATGGTGAGCCCATCTTCCGCCTTTTCTCGCTTG
This sequence comes from Bacillota bacterium, assembly GCA_030536355.1. Lineage (GTDB taxonomy): Bacteria > Bacillota > Clostridia > Peptostreptococcales > Anaerovoracaceae > Lentihominibacter. Next base: position 44,094 of record JAUNQD010000006.1, read on the forward strand.
CTTTCCGAATCGGCGCCCTTTCCAATTCCTTTTCTTGCTCCTGCTATCTGCTTTATCTTCTTTTGATAATTAGGCACCAGTCTCAGCACCATTGTCAGTATCAGCGATGCAGACGGCAGTGTTTTGCCAAACAGATATATGAACTTGTCGCTGGTCATAACCTCATTATATGATAGAAACCACAGAATCACAGATACGAACATTGCTCCGAGTGCGATCCCGTAGCAAAGAGCTTCAAACGTATATGGCCTATCATTGAAATATGTGAACAGCACTATGCTGCCTCTCGTATTCACCAGTGGATTTATGACAGCAAGAACGATCCATACAGGGATCATGCCGAGAACTATTTTGATGCCCCTGCTTCCCCTGATAGTCAGGTAATATGCAGCCGACAGGATCACAGCACACACCAAAAATGCAGGGTGTATGAAAAACATCCCGCAGATTATCGCGCCGATATAAAATATGAAGTTGATGATCGGGCTGTACGCCGAGAAAGTGTCCTGTCCTGACATGTGTTATATTCCTGTCTTTAACTTTGTTGATGCAAATAAAAAGCACCCATCTTCACGGGTGCCTGATCATCAATAACTTAAATAACTCATTTTTGATAAACCGTTGTCTCACCTCAGAAGACTTACGCTAAAGCATTGACGGTCTACCGACTTGATCTTTCATGGGCTTTGGTCATTCTTGGTTTTCGCCCAAACCTACTCAGATGCCTTCCCACAGATCTAGTCTGCAGTGGCTGCTTCGAAAACCTTCGAATGCTTATCCTTTCGTAAATTTCACGGTTGCTGAGACACAGTGCCGGACTTACACCGGCTTCCATTTGTCATGCATTGATTATATTTGCTTGTCGTTAATATAATAAGTCATTATGAGGAGAAAAACAATAGTTTTTGTCCTCTAAATCATCCAAATCGGAACAATATAATTATCCTTATCTATCGCGCCCAAATTAGGCTTCATACATAAAACTGCACCTTTATCTCTCTGAACAGATGCCTTATCTAAAACACCGAACACCTTAGTAAGCTCCGTTCCCGGATTAGATGTCTTCTTGATTTCGATAGGATTAATAACTCCATCATGCTCCATAATGATGTCTATTTCTTTATTATCCTTATCTCGGTAATAGTACATATATGGTTCTTTGCCGCAATTCAGGTATGTCTTTTTTATTTCGGAAACGACATAGTTTTCTAATATGGCTCCATTCATTGCGCCGCTTTCTAATGTTTCAGCACTGCTCCACTTAGTCAAATAACAAACCAATCCTGTTTCATAAAAATAAAGTTTAGGTGTTTTTACCAACCGTTTAAGTAAGTTATTCGAATATGGATGCAAATAAAAAATTATACCCAAGGTTTCTAAAATTCCTAACCATGCTTTTGCTTGCTTTTGATTTATATCTGCATCTCTTGCTATTTCAGCGATATTGAGCATCTGCCCACACCTTGCCGCAACTGCAGTCATAAAGTTTAGAAACTTAAGTGAATCTATCGCATCAGATAGTTCTCTAACATCCCTTTCTATATATGTGCTGATATAACTACTATAAAATATCTGTCGGTTAGTATTTTGGCCGCTTATAACAGATGGCATCGACCCTCTATATATTCTTTCGAATATTTCTTTGACATCTGCCGGCTTTCGTTCTTCCCCTCTCTGATCAAGCTTCTCAATATCAACTGTGAATGGTTTTATCTCGGCTCCACTTATTTCGGCCTGTGACAGCGATGTCATAGAAAGCACTGCAACACGCCCCGCCAGAGATTCCTGCACTCCTCTCATAAGTTTAAAGATTTGTGAGCCTGTTAACCAGAATTCTCCCGGATCGTGGTATCTATCTACATGCATCTTGATATATGTGAAAAGCTCCGGTGCATACTGTACCTCATCAATCAAAACAGGCGGCTTATGAAGCTGCAAAAATAGCTCAGGGTCGTTTTTAGCCAGGGCTCTTTCATTAAGATCATCAAGTGTCACATATCTCCTATCGGACTCCGCCATGAGTTTTTGAAGCATAGTCGTTTTCCCCACTTGTCTTGGACCGGTAAGTAGTATCACAGGATATTCGTTTGTGAGCTGACTAATTACAGCCTCTAAATTTCTCTTTATATATTTCATAGTCGATCTCCTTCGGATATTATGTACTCTGATTACATTTTAGCCGAAAAGGCAGCCTTTTGCAACATTTTTTCGACTATTATATATTATCATTCCATAATAGCCGAAAATTATTCTTATAAAAAGCGGCGGAAACAAATCCCGCCGCTCTCCATGAGTTATTATTTATGGGTTTTATTTATATTTTTTACTCGTTACGCTTCGCGTTTTCTTCTATATGCTATATAAGCTATAGCTGCCAGCGCGATGATAGCGATAACGATCCATGGCCATACAACCGCACCGTCATCTTCAACTCCCAGAAGATCGTTTATGGATGTATTTGTACCTGCTATGCCATAGAGGGAGAAGCTATCAGCTTCGAATTCGATCATACCATCTTTCACAGTTCCCTTGATAAGTTCGATCTTACCATCATCTGTGATATGTACTATGACAGCATTTTCATAATCGCCTATATCTACCATAGGGATCTTGATCTTGACAGGCTTAGTTGGCTGCCATTCACTTCCGTCCTTAGTATTTGTGAAATGGATGTCCTTAAGAATGAACACCTCTCCTTCACCGCCAAGAGCTTCACTTACTTTCGCTTTCTGGTCATCGGTTATTTCCTGTTTAACCACATTCAGCTTGATGTACCAAGGCAGGATATCGTTGCTGTTGTCACGGGCATCAACGCCTGTGTCTTCGCAGTAATGGTTTTCTCTGCCCTGAGCAAGCTGTTCGTCAGTAACTTCTTCTGTCTTCAGCTTGCCACTTATTGATTTAGTAGTTCCCTTAGCAGTTTCCTTGTTATCAGGTTTTTGATTTTTATCGGACGCTTCAGGTTTTGTTACATCACTGCCGGAACCACTCGATTCACCCTTAGCAAGTTCAACATCACTCATATCATAAAGCGCAGTCTTGCCATCAACGAATCTGTCATACGCAGCCAGTGCATAATATCCCTGTTCTGTCGCCATGCCATTGAGCTTGCCGCCAGCAATATGCTTGAATCCACCGCCTTCTACAGCAAAGATGATCAAACCATCGACTACAGTTCTTTCGTTCTTGATGAATCTGTCATCTTCTTCAGGGTCGATACCAAGCGCGGTTAATGCAACTATTACTTGTGCACATGATTCTGCACATGCACCATCGGTACTGCCAAATGTTCCGTCGATAAGCTGCTTTTCAGACAGTGTGTCCAGTGCCTTATCCACCGCTGCCTTCACTTCATCATTATCATTATAGTATGGTGCAAGCGCCTGCAATGCCATCGCAGTCATATCTACATCAGAAACATCTCCGCTAAGAGCCCAACCGCCATCTGCCAACTGTGCATCCAAAATAGTTTCGATAAGTGCTTCTCTTGTCACATCGCCGCCTTCAGGAATCTTATAATCATGAGAGTCAAATGCGATCAACGCCCAGATTGGACCATTGATACCCTGCTTCTTCACATAGGACATGTCTGTCAGACCTTCCAGCAGATCATGACCATCTACATCTCTAGGATCTATACCTGCAGATGTCAATGCTAAGACCACACGCGAATTTTCCGAGGACTTAGTGGCGTGAAGTTGCCCTTCATCATTTATATTTTCTTTTACATGTTTAACTACATTGTCGTAGTACCCTGCAGGAACATCATAACCACTTCTCGACAGTCCCAGAACCAGCCATTCTCCACCTTCAGAATTTACAACAGGCGCGGTTTTATCAGAAGCAGTTTTTAAGTAATTGCCTGTTTTCTTATATACGTCTTCGTATGATTCTTTCTTTGCTCCTATAAGAAGTTCTGCAAGGGCTTTCTCTGCTGCAACAAGCTTATCGTAGTTTGTAACTTCTGCTTGCTGTTCTTCCGGTAATGCATCATAAGCCGTTCTCGCTGCAGTGATTTCAGCGGCAGAATCCAAAGTGATCACTTTATCGATTTCATCGATCAGATCGATAACGTCTTCAGCATTCTTATCATAGAAAGGATCTCCGATATCAGCACCCAGCTGGCAGGAATATTTCCACACTACCGTGTCGCCGTCTTTTACTATAAACTCAGATGCTCCTGCGCCAATGAACTCATCATTATGCGTTATCATCCATCCGGAACCCTGCCCCGCATCTAATTCTCCCATTTCGTCATATGGAACACCATCAACGATAAAGTTCTTGATCGCAGACAGATAGAATCTGCTCTTCGTAGTTCCGGAATAATCATATCCCATTTTCTTCGCATCCAGCAGGCGCAGTGTAACATCCGCGATCGTATCGCCTTCAGCATATGGAACTTTTGTCTCTTCAACGATAGTTCCAAGGGCAACAGGGTATTTCAGTCCTGTTTCTCCTTCAACACGGACGCCTTTATCTTCAACGCTTACATTAACATAGCCTTTGATCTGGTTTCCGCTGATATCAAATACCATTTCCTCATCATCTTCCTGAGAAGCCGCTGTTACTGTCAGCTTAACGCTGTGGGAAACAGACTGTTCTTCATCAGATGCTGTGAATGTCAGTTCATACTCGCCTTCCGCTGATGGTTCGAATTTATAATCTGCCGCAGCAGTAACTGCTTCACCGCCGTTAACAGAAACTGTGAAGGTCAGCTCGTCTCCTTCTGCATCTTCGAAGAGCGTTTCAGGATTCAGCGCATACTTCTGCCCCATTTCGATGGAATCTTCTGTAACAGCATCGTTTTTTACAGTTGGTGCTGTATTTTCTGCTGCTGCTTCACCTAATTTGAATTCGATTTCAGGAAGTATGCTGCGTGTATGCATTGATGTGCTGCTTCCACGCGTAGTACATCCTGCATCCGGAATGTTTCTGTGGCTGTCGCCGCCATTTGCAAATGATGTAAGACCTATAACTGCCAGTCCTATATATCCGTCCTTGAGGACTACTGTTTCTTCCGCATAGTCTTCAGGAATAGCCACATCAACATAATTTGATTCAGCACCGAATGTGTACTGTACTTTCGGACCTTCTACGAGGTCATCATTAAATGAATATTTAATGTGGACTCCGCCATCCCCGCCTTCTATCTCATTGTTCTGTCTGTATCCCGGGTTATAGTTTCCTGCCATTTTCGGAATAGGTGTATGCAGTCCGTTCAGAATCACTCGTGCAGTTTCACCAGCTTCAACAACACCGTCACCATCGCCTCTTTTTTCAAGAATAGAGGATGTTACTTTATCACCTCTTACAACCTGATAAGCAGTACCTGCGCCCGTTGTCACACGGATGATATTATTTCCATGCGCAATTTTCGCAGTATATACTCCGTTTTCAGCTTCTATAGCAGTCCAGCTGCCCCCTTTGTCATTACTTACAGCAACTTCTGTGATATCGCTTGATGCTGTTGGAGATAATTCCAGCTCGCCGTAATCGCCTGTGAAATACAGTGTGTCAAATTCTGCATCCCAGTTACGGGCGTTACTTTCTTTATATGTCATGCTTCCCTGACCTGCAAACCCGTCGATTCCAAATTCAACAGAAGAATCATGACCTCCAACCTGTACTACAACAAGCCCTGTTCTTGCAGGATCTGTTGCTCCGTATACTCCCGGCCAGCTGCCCCCTGTAACCTGGATAGCATCATAGGATACTTCGATAATTGCAGTGCCACTTCTTAGCGCTTTTATCGTTCTCCAGTCACTTAATTCTTCAGAGCCACCATTAGAATTGGATTTTTTGCTACTCAATTCTACAACATCCTTACCGGAAATCACATCAAAATGGAAATCAGGTGTAATAATATGATTCTCACTCTGTGTCTTTATGATTTCCCAAGCACGATAACCTTTTAATGTTTTTATCTCTCCGACAGACATAGACAGGTTGTTCTCTCCACCTTCTACATTTACGAGTACGCTATTGTCACCGACAGATGTATTGGATCCGGAAGTTTCTGTTGTGTCAGGCGCAGCATCATCTTCGCTGTATGTAACCTGGATATTATTATCATTATATCCAAGATAGCCTGTTTTAGTTATCTTGCCTTCCATGGAAACACGGTAGTTCAGCTGGTCTCTATCTTTTGGAGTAAAGTACCATGTTGTCGTTCCATCTCCGTTATCTAGGCCAGCCTTTGCTTCCAGCACCTCCTGACTGTAATACTGCTTGTATTTGAACAGCTGAACTTTCGCACCGGTTGGAGCTGTAATAGTCTTGGCATTTTTATACTTTAAAGGCAGACTGATTTCATATACTGAGTCGCCGTCTTCCAGCATCTTTGTCAGCGAAGCATTTTCATAAGTTCCGCTGTCAACAGGTGCTGCTTCGTATATATACTCTTCGCCTGTTACCAACAGATACTGCCCATCTTTTCCGTAAGCTTTATATTCTCCGTAACCCGCAGCAGTAATGCTGTCTGCAGGCTCATCCTTGAGATTTGTCGCCTGAATCTTTACCTGACGTAATGTGACAGTTTTATCCGCTTCCGCAGCAAAAGCCATACCGCCCCATTCTTCAGTACGAATACTGATATATTCTGCATTGAGAGGGAAGCTCACTTCATATGAGGTCATTCCGTCTTTGGAATTGCCTGCAGTTGCTTCCTGTTTGTCACCCAAAACATCAAACCCGGCTTCAAATCCTTTAGTTGCATAAAATTCAGGAGTCAGCCCTTCCGGAACATTTACCGTCATCTTAGCCTTTTCATCTACATTCTTTACAGTCAGATTTACTGTATACGTATCTTCTGAATCGCCTTTTCCGTCATTTGCCGTGAACACCAGTGTGTATTCACCTGCAATGTTTGTAGAGTAATTATAAACTCTCTCTATCGGTGTAGCCTCATTTTCATTTATGCTGACCTTATAAGTCAATGAATCCCCGTCTACATCTGAAAACAACGGTTCCAAATCTATTGCAAAAGTTTCACCTGCTGTAATAGTTGCTGAAATTTCCGCTTCCTGACCTTCAGCCAGAGTCGGAATGTCATTTTTAACCTTGTATTTTACCGTAAATATTGTGTACGGATTGTCTGTAGCCTTCGGGTTCACATTGTACAGATAGAATGTAAATGTTGCTGCACCGGACTTCAACGTTACAGTATTCGAAGTGAACTTTTTGCTGCTTGCCGTAGAGCTTCCCGCTGCTGCGTTTGACGTAGTAATGAACGGAAGCCCATCTTTCTGCGTCAGATTATAAGTGGACTTCACCTTTCCATTTACCGGATAGTCTTTTGGCAATTCGACATTTACAGTTCTGGAATCAGCATCGTAATATGCTGTAATTCCATCGATCAGGCTGCCATCTTCATGCATAAACTGAACACTGTTGAGTGCACCGTTGCTTGTTGTATGTCCGATATATGCACCGCTTTCGATTTCCTTTACAGTTACTCTGAATGTAACATATTCTTCACATACTCCAACTGCATTTCCCGCAGCAAATACATAATCACGGCTTCCAATTTCAGCAGTATCCACATCGAACTTATTGCCTTCAAGCGGTATCAGTTCGCCGTTTTCCACCAAATAAAATTCCTTTGCACCTTTAAAACAGTCTTTCAGTTCAAGAGTTAAAGGCACATACTGATATGTTTCTTCATCCACTGTTTCAATAAGGCGCGCCGGCACTTCTGTAGGTGGCTTTTCACACGAAAAATGCAGGTTGTATGTAACCGTTCCGTATGATTTGCTACCAAATTTGCCATCAAGAGTTACGCTAAGATCACCTTTCCCGCCAGCCAGTGTCACCGTGTTCGCATTCTGAGAAACATTAAGCTTTCCTGTTGTAGCAAATGCTGCTTTTACCTGCTGATTTTCTGCCGTTGCATTGGATAATACAATATAGATATCCTTGCCGTCTTCGCTTGCATAAACAACATCTGCGTCTGAAATTGTGATAGCTGTTGCTGTTGCTGCATAGTTTGAAGCAAGTTTCGCAAACTGATAATCTGTAATATCGATCACATTGTTTTCAACATTAACTTCTGTCCCTTTGACCGGTTCTTCTACCGGTTCTTCGATTACAACATTGATCGTATATACTTCCGCAGGTACGTTTTCCGCGCCGCTTCCGAATTCTCCTGCATTCATGGAAGGCCATGCCGGGTCACCGCATGTCACAGTAATAACAGTGCCGTTTGATACAGGTACAGTTTCTGTACGCTTATATTCTGTTCCGGCTACACTTGTGCGCACCTGGAAATTTTTATTTGCTGCTGTAGGAGTAACTTTCACGCCTGTTGTTCCTTCAGGCAGTGTCAGTGTATACTCATGCTCACTTGCAGAGAAGCTTTGATCAAGAGTTCCTGCACTGAACTCCAGTGCTTTTACTGTTTTATCATTATTCCCCCATATTCCGCCGAGGTCTTCGCCGTAACCATAGGCACTGAACATAATACGGATCTCATCTCCGTCTTCCAGTTTTCCGCTTGCCACAGTAAATGCGTCAAAACCTTCATTTGTAAACCAGTCATTGATGGATCCCATCCATCCAGAACCGGCATCAGGCCTTCCGCTTCCCAGTCCGTTTATCTCGCTGATGAATCCGGATTCTGCACCTGTCTGGGTATAACCTTTCTCATCCAGGGCGTCGACCACGCAAGACATCATAGTAGAAGAACTGTCGATATCCACCCATGTGTCAACCAGTGTTCCTGTCCATGCCGCTTCAGCATATGTCGTATTCTCAACGATGACACGAACCTGGTCTGTACCTTCAACCCGCTCTGTTGCAAATGCAGTCTGCGGAAGCATACCCACGAACATCATTATGATCATAAGTATACTCAAAATTCGTTTCTTCATGTCTTCCTCCTAAATCAACTGTCACTTATCTCACATTACCGCCTACATCTGCACCAAGTCCGTTGCAGGTGTAGTCCCACACTATATTATCGCCGTCCTTAAGGGTGTAGCTTGAGCACCCATAGTTCGGGAACCATCCGTTTACCTTGTACATCCATCCGGACTGTGGTCCGCAGTCAAACTCGTACAAGTGATTGATACCTTCTATGTAATAGCTGTCATACATCGGCGTCCATGAATACTCCAGATGTATTCCTGCATATGAACACGCTCTCTGAAGTACATCGAATACAGTTTCACCTTCGGCAAACTCCACTGTACTTGTTGCCAGTATTATTCCGTTTGATGGCACATACTTAACCTTTTCCGGTGGTTTTAAATTATCCATATTATCAAGGATAGTGTTACATCTAATTGTGATGGTGCACTTGCCTGCCACCTTAGTTCCCGATGAGTTGCTTGATGAACTTCCTGAGATCGTTGTTATAACGTCAGTAGATCCATCTGCCGCCTTAGAGTTTTCCTTTTCTCTTTCAGCTGCTACTTTCTTTATCTCGTCCTGTGAGAAACAAAGCTCGCCCTTACTGTCACAGCTTATCATCTTGTCAATGATGAAGTTACTGAGAGCCGCTGTCTTTATGTCATTTATCTCAACGTCTAGCGTTCCGTCTCCGCTATGTATAACTGAGAGAGTTTTGCCTGACTCAACAGTATTGACACTTCCGTCTTCTGCAGTCACCTCAACAGCTCCTTCATATACGCTGAGGGATGTGCTTCCCTGCTGGGCTGAGACCGAGAACACCGTTCCTGTCACTTTCGCAGTGCTTTCTCCAAAGGTCACTTCCAGGTTCTTAGGTGCTTTAGGAACGTCTGCGAAGATTTCTCCTTTAGCCAAGGTCAGATCTACATTATCCGGCTGGCAATCATTTATCGTCAGCTCTGTATTTTCATTGAGCTCAAGAGCATTGCCTCTGTTGATACTAAGAGATACTTCTGAGCCTCCTTTAGCTTCGATGATATCGCCTGCTTCAAGGGCTGTGCCCTTTTCAAGACTATAGCCAACCCCTTTTCTCTCGATATTGGCCGTTCCCGTTATGTCCTCGACCGCCATCGGCGAATCACTTCCGCCGAACCAGCCTTTGATCCCTCCGACAGCCATCACTCCGCAGAATACGATCACTGCGATGAGTAAGACCATTATCAGATTCGATTTTTTCTTTTTCTTTTTTGTTTCCACCATGTCCTCCATTCTGTTATGCTTATATTTGATTTGTATATTTATCAAGGAGACAGGTGGGATATGGCAAACCACTACTATATTCGCATCATATCCGCACCTGCAAATGAAAAGGCTATATAATAAAAGGACTGTACTCATAATAAGTACAGTCCGTATTTTCTGTATCGATCAGGTTTTACCTCTATGCCATTTTCCCGTGGCAAGGTCAAAACATTTCTCATGCAGGTCTCCTGACTTATCGATCCTCATCTTAAATCGCCTTCCCGATTTCTCAGTGGCTGCCTTGCGGCTTGTTCTAAGACTCCCGAATTACAGTGGCGGGTCCGTGCCGGTCTCTCACCGGCTTCCCTCTTAGCTGTGCTGTGCACAGAACATGGAAATTATTAAATTGTAAATACTATCTGTTAGTCCATATCGTTCCAGGACATGAATTCCCATGTGATTTCAGCTCCCGGTTTAACGATGTGCTGATCAGCTGAATCCATAGTCATCTCATCATCCACTTCATATATCCAGCCGGCATTGGCAGTTTCTGCAACTCCGCCGATGGAAGTAACGTATGCTGTATCACTTGTTTCTGACATTACGATTTCAACACCTTCAGCTTCTGCATATAAGTTGAGCATGTCCAGTGCTGTTGATCCGTCAGGAATCTGGAACTTATAGTCCTCTACGTCAGGCTGTCCTTCTACATCAGGATAATCGATCTCGATGCATACATCGATCATCTCACCGCTTCCGCCCGCACTGTTTCCGCCTCCGCAGGCTGTCATGGCAAATACCATAACCAGTGTCATTAAAATAACAAGTACCTTTTTCATCCTTTTCCTCCTCTTCGCCTATTGGCTATTTATCACAATCTCTCTTGGCCAGCTCTGCTAAATCGTTCCATTTGGAAGTTATGTAATCATAAGAATCTTCTCTATGCGGAACCATGCAGCTACTGCAGTCTTTGATGCCGTTCTCGAGATAGTTGTAATTACCGCCGCAGTTTTCTCCTAACGCATAAAGTGGGCAATAACAGAACATGCAGTTGAATTTAGTTTCATCTGCCACCTGATGGCATGGGAAATAGTCACACTTAGTATTTGAAAAAAACTTGTAATTTAAAGGTTCTTTTTTCTCTGTCATTCTATTTCTCCATTCTAGAAAGTAAAAGGACCGTACTTAATTAAGTACAGTCCGTTTTTTCTGTATTATATACGCCACCGCTTTGCCATTTTCCCGTGGCAAGGTTTGAGTGTCTCCTCATGCAGGTCTCCTGACTTATCGATTATCGTTTCTGAACGCCTTCCCGATTTCTCAGTGGCTGCCTTGCGGCTTGTTCTAAGACTCCCGAATTACAGTGGCGGGTCCGTGCCGGTCTCTCACCGGCTTCCCTCTTAGCTGTGCTGTGCACAGAACATGGAAATTATTAAATTGTAAATACTATCTGTTAGTCCATATCGTTCCAGGACATGAATTCCCATGTGATTTCAGCTCCCGGTTTAACGATGTGCTGATCAGCTGAATCCATAGTCATCTCATCATCCACTTCATATATCCAGCCGGCATTGGCAGTTTCTGCAACTCCGCCGATGGAAGTAACGTATGCTGTATCACTTGTTTCTGACATTACGATTTCAACACCTTCAGCTTCTGCATATAAGTTGAGCATGTCCAGTGCTGTTGATCCGTCAGGAATCTGGAACTTATAGTCCTCTACGTCAGGCTGTCCTTCTACATCAGGATAATCGATCTCGATGCATACATCGATCATCTCACCGCTTCCGCCCGCACTGTTTCCGCCTCCGCAGGCTGTCATGGCAAATACCATAACCAGTGTCATTAAAATAACAAGTACCTTTTTCATCCTTTTCCTCCTCTTCGCCTATTGGCTATTTATCACAATCTCTCTTGGCCAGCTCTGCTAAATCGTTCCATTTGGAAGTTATGTAATCATAAGAATCTTCTCTATGCGGAACCATGCAGCTACTGCAGTCTTTGATGCCGTTCTCGAGATAGTTGTAATTACCGCCGCAGTTTTCTCCTAACGCATAAAGTGGGCAATAACAGAACATGCAGTTGAATTTAGTTTCATCTGCCACCTGATGGCATGGGAAATAGTCACACTTAGTATTTGAAAAAAACTTGTAATTTAAAGGTTCTTTTTTCTCTGTCATTCTATTTCTCCATTCTAGAAAGTAAAAGGACCGTACTTAATTAAGTACAGTCCGTTTTTTCTGTATTATATACGCCACCGCTTTGCCATTTTCCCGTGGCAAGGTTTGAGTGTCTCCTCATGCAGGTCTCCTGACTTATCGATTATCGTTTCTGAACGCCTTCCCGATTTCTCAGTGGCTGCCTTGGGGCCTGATCAGAAACTCCCGAATTACAGTGGCGGGTCCGTGCCGGATTCTCACCGGCTTCCCTCTTCGCTGTGATCTGTTCACAGAACATGGAAGTGATTCAATTGTAATTTCACGATATCATACGCGACCATTCTTGTCAACTAAAATGGCTCACAAAATCACAGTCAACTTTTAATTCTGATTGACTAATGCTGCTAACCTGTAGTCAACTCTTCTTCTATATTCTCTTTCCTCTTCCGCCTCTCTATCAAGACGAGCTTCAAGCATGGCATATCCATCAGCGATTTTACAGATGTTAGGCTTTATTTCATTTTCAAGAGTAAGCTTTATGCTTGTAACATCGTTTTCGATATTGCCGAGGCGTTTATTGATTCCAACAAATTCTTTATCAACTTCGTTGAATCTTTCGTCAACCCCGTCCAACCTGTCATCGATTCCGTCCATTCGTAATCCTAATCTATGTTCAGTTCCCCTTATTTCACGTCTCAGCTCTTCGGTTATATCCTCTTTTAGTTCTACTTTTAATTCTTCTTTGAACTCTGTATTTATAATAGTTCTCATTTCACCAATTATGTCAGCCTTCAGTTCATCCTTGAAATCTGTATTTATAACGTTTTTCATTTCATCAACGATATCAGATTTCAGTTCTTCCTAGAACTCACATAATATAGTTCTTATTTCGTTCTGCATTGCGATCTCCTTTCTCTGTAATCTCATTTTTCTAATCCTTATGTTCCTTTTAAATTATTATATATTAAGGCCTGCGACAATTCAATCGCTATTTACATTTTTTTCCAATAAGTTTTCTGGAAGTTTCTTTTTTGGGGGATACAAGTATATCACATCTCCATAATGTATTTTGCTTTTTTTCTTAAACAAGAGAACAAAAAAGACTCGTGATTTTCACGAGTCTTATCGTTGTTAGAACTCTGCAACACCGGGTGTTCTAGGGAATGGCAGGACGTCTCTGATGTTTTCCATCCCTGTCAGATACATAAGGATACGCTCGAATCCCAGTCCGTAACCTGCATGCTTAACACCGCCGTACTTTCGGAGATCCATGTACCACCAGTAATCTTTCTCATCCATGCCCATTTCTTCTATCCTTGCCTTCAGAACATCGTAACGCTCTTCTCTCTGGCTTCCGCCGATGATCTCGCCAACACCCGGTACAAGCAGGTCACATGCAGCAACCGTCTTACCGTCGTCGTTGAGTCGCATATAGAAGGCCTTGATATCCTTAGGATAATCAGTTACAAACACAGGTGCCTTGTAGATTTCTTCTGTGAGATAACGCTCATGTTCAGTCTGAAGATCGATACCCCACTGTACAGGATATTCGAACTTCTTGCCTGACTTCTGAAGCAGTTCCACAGCTTCTGTATATGTCACTCTGGCGAACTCTGCATTCACGAGAGCATTGAGTCTTTCGAGAAGGCCCTTGTCCATAAACTGGTTGAAGAACGCCATTTCTTCAGGACAGTTTTCAAGAACATAGTTGATGATATATTTGATCATGTCTTCAGCCAGCTGCATATTGTCATTAAGATCGGCAAATGCAACTTCAGGCTCGATCATCCAGAATTCGGATGCATGTCTTGCAGTATGTGAATTCTCTGCACGGAATGTAGGACCGAATGTATATACGTTTCTGAATGCCAATGCAAATGTCTCAGCTTCCAGCTGCCCTGATACTGTCAGTGATGCTTCCTTATTGAAGAAGTCCTTGCTGTAATCCACTGCACCATCTTCAGTTCTTGGAAGCTCTTCCATAGGCAGTGTAGTTATCCTGAACATTTCGCCTGCACCTTCTGCATCACTTCCTGTAATGATAGGAGTATGTGCATATACGAAGTTCCTTTCCTGGAAGAACTTATGGATGGCATAAGCTACTACGGATCTTACTCTGAACACTGCAGAGAAGGTGTTACTTCTAGGTCTAAGATGTGCGATCTCTCTCAAGAATTCCATACTGTGACGTTTCTTCTGAAGAGGATAGTCAGCATCCGAACCTGCTTCTATAACAACTTCTTTCGCCTTTATCTCAAATGGCTGCTTGGCATCGGGTGTCAAGACGAAATCGCCTTTTACCATAAGCGCCGCTGCAATAGGTGCCTTAGAGATTTCTGCAAAGTTCTCAAGATTCTCAGCCTCATAAACCACCTGCACAGATTTAAAGAATGTTCCGTCATTAAGTTCAATAAACCCGAACTTATTGGACCCACGGTTTGTCCTGATCCATCCGCGAACTACGATCTCACTTCCTGCATATTTCTCTGTTTCTCTAAATAGACTTCTTATCTGAATATCTTTCATTTTAGCAAATCCTTGTTCCTTCAGGAACGATGTCATCAACGAAGATCACCTGACATCCGCAAGCATTGTTAGTTCCTGCCAGCAGCATACCTTCGCTTGTTACGCCTGTAAGTCTTGCAGGTTCCAGGTTGGCAACAACAATGATCTTCTTGCCGATCAGCTCTTCAGGTGTATAGTCAGCCTTGATGCTTGAAACGATGACTCTTTCCTTGATACCATCGAAGAGAGTCAGCTTGTAGTTGCTGTGTGCTTTTCTGATTTCCTGGCACTTGAGGATCTTGCAAACTCTCAGATCCATCGCAAAGAACTGGTCAATGTTGATGTTAGGTTCAACGATAGGTTTAACTTCATCAGGCTCTCCGTATTCTCTTACCTTAGGAGCGTTGGCAGCAGCTTCTGCTTCCTGCTCAGCCTTGATGATAGCAAGTTCTTCTTCAGTCTGTGGATGTGAGAAGTCAAGCAGATGCATGAATCTTTCTCTGTCGATAGCATAGAGGAACAGATAAAGTCTAGGACCTCTCTCCTTGCTGATGAGAAGCTTGTACACGTTCTTGAAGAACTGTCCCTGGATCTGCTTCAGATTTTCTACATCGTATCCGAAAACTTCCTTAGGGATGTCATACAGCTTAGTGTTCAGGGAATCGAGATCGTACTCACCTGCAGCGATGTAATCGTAAAGCAGAGCGATTTCTTTCTTTTCTTCTTCTGAGAATGTATTGTATAAATCGAAATCTCTGTAATCTCTCAGTTTATTAGCTGATTCAGGTGCACACTGGTATAGCCAATACTTGGCCAGTTCCAGTCTCTGTGCGAAATCTTCATACTTATACGGTGTTCCGATCTTTTCGAATACTGTTTCCATCATAGGAACGTTGAAGTCTACGATGGATCCCAGCTGAACGAGGAGTCCCATAGGAACTGTCTTGATTTCTCTGCCTTCGATCAGCGAGAATTCCATAACTGTTTCGTTATGTTCGTTGGCTTTACCTTCCTTATACTCGTTGTACATCTTGTCAAATTCGAAATACTGACGAAGGATACCATCATCGAAACAGAAGTCAAATGCCTTCTTAGGATCTGTCTTGGAGTACAGCCACAGGATGATCTCAGGCTCATAGATGTTCAACAGCGTTCCCGGAGTCAGATTGAGGCCGGATGAACCGGACATCTTGCCTGCAACGCCCTTGATACCGATAAATTCGTATCCCTGATAAGTCGGTCTTTCATAATTGAAGATCTTTTCACAGATAACACCGCTGTTATCATAGCTTCCGCCAGGAGACGCATGGTCTTTACCTGCAGGTTCGAAGTCAACACCTTCATATCTCCATCTCATTGGCCAGTCAACCTTCCAAGCCAGCTTGCAGTTGAAGTCCGTTTTGAAGTCGAAGGTTCCTGTATGTCCGCATTCGCATTCATATTCTGCAACTGTATTGTCATCAGAAATGGAATTTATCTTAGTTGTATCCTTGCCGCATACAGGGCAGAAAATACTTACAGGGAAGTATGCATCACGTTCACCTTCTTCTGCATCCTGAGTTCTGAAGCTGTCCAGAATATCGAAGATTTCTTTTCTCTTGGAGATAGCTTCAATGACATCATCCTTGTACTTTCCTGAAGTATACATTTCTGTCTGATATCTATAATCCATTTCGATGCCGAATCTTTCCATCTGTTCCATGAATTCTGCTTCGAAATATTTAGCATAGTTTTCATGCTCAGTATCGAATGGATTAGGTACTGATGTATATGGCTGTCCGATATATGCTTCGAACTTGCCTTCAGGATCTACATCCTGAACGTTTTTAGGAACCTTTCTGAATCTGTCGAACTCGTCCCATGAGAACAGAAGCTTAGCCTTCTTACCTTTCTTTATGAGAGCTTTAGCAACAAACAGTGCAGTTGCAATGTCTCTAAAGTTACCTATGTGGATAGATCCGGAAGGGCTGATTCCGGCAGCACATACGTACTGTTCTTTGTCGGGTTTTTTTCTAATGATCTCGTCAGCAATTCTTTCGGCCCAATGCATAAAAACACCTCTCTTCTTTAGTTTATTGATTTATTTTGTTATTTCAATTATTTCGTAGTTGATAGTACCGTCAGGAACTTCTATAACGACCTTATCTCCTACCTTGCGTCCGATAAGAGCCTTTCCTACTAAAGATTCATTTGATATCTTACCATTGAAAGGGTCTGATTCTGTAGCTCCTACGATCGAGAATTCTTCTTCGAATCCTGCATCGATATCCTTTACCTTAACTTTAAGGCCAACGTTTACAACGTCACCCTTAACGTCTTCTTCCTGTACGATCTTAGCCTTACGGATCATATTTTCAAGAGTATAGATCCTTTCTTCAAGTTCAGCCTGTTCGTTCTTAGCTGAATCGTATTCAGCGTTTTCGGAAATGTCTCCGTATGAAATCGCTTCCTTGATTCTTTCAGCAACTTCCGCTCTTCTTACAGAAACCAATTCTTCATGCTCTGCTACGATTTTGTCATATCCCTCTTTAGTTAACAGCATTTCTTCGTTCATAAAATCTGTCATTTATTAAATCTCCTTTCGACCTATCGTCGTATCGCAATATTATACTTTAAAACCATCTGTTTGTCAATGATGATAAGCCTAAGATAGTATATACAAGCCGTCATGGATTTATGAAATTTTCCGGAGATTTTACTTCAAAAAACGGCAGCTGATAACAGCTGCCGCTTCACATTTAAATATACACTTTGTTGATATTGGCTGAACTTGTCAAATAAACAAGATTCGCATAGCACACCTTGAAATCCACTGTATCTCCGACTCTGATATCGCCTGCATCCTCAACATCCAGAATAGTATGATCGCTTGATGCTCCCACTACCATGATCTTATCATCCTTGGCAACAAGGTCTTCAGGTGAGCCGTAATCCACTCTGCCGATGCCTACCAATGCTCTTCTTCTTATGCCGCGATCTTCGTATGTAGGAGTCTTGCCAAAGCAGTCGATCATGATCTTGCCAACAGGATGAGTAGGTTTATCTCTTACTTCCAGAACTTCCGCTCTGAGAGTGAATACATCCTTGTAAAGATAACTCATATCATATCCCCAGTATTCCTGCAGATCTATGGCAAGTATTATACCTTCACCAATACGAAGCATGTTGATCCTTGAAGGAAGCTCTCCATCGAGCATAGTAGTGAGCGAGCTTGTGGCTCCTCCTGATATAAATTCCAACTCTCTTCCAATCTTATCTTCGATCATCTCTGCGATAGCTACCAGTTCATTCAGTTTGTCAGGAGTCGGTGCGATGGCTCCATAGCATCCAACGTTAGTTCCTACTCCTGCCAGCTCTAGATTATGAAGATCGTTTTCGACCATCAGTGCGGCTTCCAACATTTCTTCCTTATCCCAGAAGCCTTCCCTCAGATCTCCCAAGTCCGCCATCAGTATGACCTGATGCTTCTTGTCCTGAAGTCCTGCCTGCTTATTGAGCTCTTTGAGAACTTCTACGCTGCTGTTAAGACTAATGTCAGTGACCCTAACTATCTCAGCCGCTTCACTGAGCATCGGTATCCTTATCATCATGAGAGGAGTCTGGATACCATGTGCCTTCACTGCTTCCAGCTGTTCGATCCTTGATGATGCGATAAATCTGCATCCGCATCTTTCAAACTGAGCAGCAACTTCCGGTAGTCCCGTGAAACCCTTGATGACGCCGGCGATCTCAACGCCTGCGTCCTGACACAGATACTGCACTTTCTCGATATTATTTCTAAGCTTATTAAGATCTATTATAAGTTTAGGGTTTCTGTCGGCAACCATTTACTAGTCCTCCTTCTTGTTTTCTTCTGCGAATCTTATCAGCTTCTTTGAGGAATTCTTGATGAATTCTGACTTTCTGATGATAACTTTCTTTATCTTTCTGTAGAACGGTGCGTCAGCATTGATCTTGTCAACTTCCTTCCATACCAGTTCCTTAGCCTGTTCTTCTGTATATTCTGCTCCTAGGATTTCTTCGATAGCTTCCTGATCCAGCTTGATGGAAGCTACGATCGTAGTATCATCCTTTTCGCTTTCGCCTTCGAATACGAATGATTCTTCAACGAATGAGATCAGTGACAGCTGGTATTCCAGTTCTTCCGGATATACGTTCTTACCGTTCTTAGTGATGATAACATTCTTCTTTCTTCCTGTGATATATGCATAACCGTTTTCGTCGATATATCCCATATCGCCTGTGTGGAACCAACCTTCTGAATCAATAACTGCAGCAGTTTCTTCAGGCATATCCATGTATCCCAGCATGATATTATCGCCGTATACGCAGATTTCTCCGATGCCTTCTTCGTTGACATCAACTACCTTCAGGTCTGCTCCAGGGAATCTAACACCGATGGATGATGAGTTAGGTGCTGTATCAGGGTTGAGTGCTCCCATAGGTGCACATTCTGTCAATCCATATCCCTGCAGTGCCAGGATACCGAAATCCATAATTCCATCCAGCACTTCAGGACTGATAGCTGCACCACCGCAGATGAGACATCTCATTCTGCCGCCGAAAACTGCAGTGATCTTCTTGAAGAACATAGGTCCGATATCGATGCCGACTTTCTTAGTCTTGCGATTGATCTTGATAACCTTCTTCAGCAAATCTTCCTTGCCCTGTTTCTTAACGTTCTTCCAGATAGTGTTGTACAACTTTTCGAAGATAGCAGGTACACCCAGGAACATAGTAGGTCTAACTTCAGCCAGATTTTTAGTTATGTACTTGAGGCCCTGACAATATGCGATAGTAACTCCCTTGTACATAGGCATCAAGAAGTCGCATGTGCATGCATACGTATGGTGAAGAGGCAGTACTGAGAAGAATATATCGTCTTCTTTTACCTTGAATACTGTAGGTGCTATCATCAGGTCAGCACAGATATTCTTATGTGACAGCATTACGCCCTTCGACTTTCCTGTAGTTCCTGAAGTGAACAAGATGATGCTCATGATTTCATTGTCGATCTCAGCATCGAGGAATTCTCTGTTTCCTTCTTCTACGAGCTTCTTTCCTTCTTCAACAAGCTGTGCCAGTGAATATACACCGTCGTTTTCTTCTTCTGCTGTAAAGTTCACAAGTACGTCCAGCTTAGTATCTCCTGAAGCCCTCATTTCCTTGAACATAGCTTCATGCTTCTTGTGGAAAAGCACGCACTCAACATCTGCTCTGATCACCAGCTGCTTGATTTCGTCTGCATTCAGTTCCTTATCGAGAGGCACTACAACGCCAACGCCGCATACTGCTGCCAAATATGAAATGGCCCACTGATAGCAGTTTTCACCGATAACAGCTACCCTCTTGTCCTTAAGACCTTTAGCGATAAGCGCTGTTCCCAGACCGTTTATGTCCGTAAATGCTTCTTTGTAAGTTATACTTCTGTATGGTTCATTGTTGCTGTCCTTCTGCATGAAAGCCACATTGTCTCCATAAAGTTCAACTGTAGTTTCCATCATATGCTTCAGGTCTGCGATAGGGCGACTTTCCTTATATTTTACACAAGGTCTCGGGTCAGCGTTGATCTTGGCTACCAGTCCCTCAGCCCATTCCATCTTCTTTTTCATGTTTTCATTCATCATACGTGTTTTCCCTCTTCTTTCGTACTCTTTTTCTTTTATCCTTACCGTGATATTATTCTTCGTCTTCTTCCCTTATGGAGCCACCCGCTCTCTTGATCTTGCGGGTACTTGTCTTTTCGAATTCTTCATCACGAAGTTTGAATCTTTTAACCCTCTTATATGTCGGCATCTTGTCATTGACATTTTCGATACAATTCTTGATGGCATCTTTGATACCATCTTCAGTGATTTCACCAAGCTGTTCCTTGAGCGCATCGTAATTAGGGAATACTTCTGCCCTTACGATAACATCTCCGTCACTCTTATCTACAGTTCCGTAAACGAGAACTTCTTCGATGAATGGTTCTTCCACAAGCAGTGCTTCGATTTCTTCAGGGAAGATGTTCTTACCGTTTTTAGTAACGATAACGAACTTCTTTCTTCCGCAAAGATAAAGAAACCCTTCATCGTCGAATCTGCCGTAGTCACCTGTATAGAGCCATCCGTCCTTCAGCACTTCTGCAGTTGCCTCAGGATCATCGTAGTATCCTACCATCACAGATGGACCTTTGACGATGATTTCGCCAATGCCTTCTTCATCCTGGTCTATGATCTTCACTTCAGTACCAGGAAGCGGCATGCCTACTGAATCAGCCTTACTGTAGTAGTCCTTGTTCACCGCGATGATAGGGGCATTTTCAGTCATACCGTAGCCCTGGATCATAGGGATGCCCAGAGCTTCATAATCCCTGATAACATCAGGATTGATGGCTGCACCGCCTGCAATGAAGAGATCGATGTTACCGCCCAGACTTGAGTGGATCTTATCGAATACCTTTCTCATCACCTTAGGCTGATTGAACATCTTAGTTCTTCTGGAAAGAGCCATCATCTTCTTCATTTTATCTGCGGCACCTGAAGCTTCTGCCTGCTTCCAGACTTTCTTATGCATAGTTTCAAATACGATAGGAACGCCAAGCATTACAGAGGCTCCGCTTTCCTTCAGATTTGGCTGGATGTATCTGAGACCTTCGCAGATGGCAACGAATACACCCTGATAGATGGCAGTGAATACGTGACATGTCAGTTCGTATGTGTGGTGCATTGGAAGTACGCTTAATCCGCCGCCTCTTCTTATATTTACATACTTGGACATGTTATAAACATTTGCCGAAATGTTTTTATGGGAGAGCATTACACCCTTTGACTTTCCTGTAGTGCCGGATGTGAAGAGCAAAGTGCACATTGCTTCTCTGTCTATCATAGCCTCTACGAAACGTTTATCTCCACTTTCAAGCAGAGTTTTTCCTTCTTCCAAAAGGCTATCCCATCTGATGATGCCTTCTTCACCTTCCTTGGCATCCATATCTATCTTGATATCGATACCACCTACCGCTTCTATATCGGCAATGAGTTTTTTCTTCATCTTGCCGGAAAATACGATAGCATCGACTTTAGCTCTTTCGAGCAAGTTTCTGATCTCAATGCCTGTAAGTTCCTTGTCGAGAGGCACCACCACACCTGTACCATTGGCAACAGCCAGATATGTTACTACCCATTTGTAGCTGTTCTCTCCTATGATGGCAACCTTCTTGTCTTTGAGTCCCATTTCGATCAGCTTAGTTCCCAAGTGATCTATATCATCTCTCAGCTGAGTGAAAGTTATTGGTCTATATTCACCCTTTGGTTTATCTTTGACCAGAAAAGATGTCTTATCTCCATACAATTCAGCACTCGAATGGATCATATCCCTCAAGTCATTGATATATCTCATCTGATATAAGACGTCTCTGTATTTCTTGCTATTCAACCCTGATCCTCCTTATTTACTGCCCAGATACTCTTCTACGATTTCTGCCGCATCCTGTATGCATCCATTACAGCTTCTTAAAACTGTTCCCGAGTCTACACCTTTTAATTCTCTGCATACTACTGAGCTGTTTTTTTCTATAAATTTATTAGTCAGCTCTTTCATTGCTTTGTAACTTACTTTTTTAGTTTTAGGTCCGTCCAATGCTCCATCGGATTCTGCCATGCCGACTACCGCTGCCATTGCAGATACGGCTCCGCATGTTCCCATTGTGCCCATGCCAAAACCAAAAGCTTCCATGATCTCAAAAATTTCTTTCTCATCTTTCCCCAGTCTGTCTGCAAATGCACATGCTACAGCCTGGGCGCAATTGTATCCTTTATCGTGATTTTCAAGTGCTTTCTTTGCTGCTTCTGACATTTTATCTGTTCCTTTCTCACATTACCCATCTATTTACAACCATACTTTTCTGCCATTATCCTAGCCACATATACTCCGCTGGCAGATGCTTGCGACAATGAATGTGTCACCCCGGATCCATCTCCCAATGCATACAATCCATCCACCTTGGTCTTCAGGTTTTCGTCTACTTCTATCTTGGAATTATAGAACTTGACTTCCACACCATAAAGCAGCGTGTCTTCGTTAGCTGTTCCCGGTGCTATCTTATCAAGGGCATAAATCATTTCTATTATGTTGTCCAGCTGTCTCTTTGGTATTACAAGACTCAAGTCTCCCGGAGTAGCCTGCAGAGTAGGGCGAGTGAAGCACTTTTCCATACGTCTTGCGCTGGATCTTCTGCCCTTTACGAGATCTCCGAATCTCTGGAGAAGAACGCCTCCGCCAAGCATATTAGAAAGCTTCGCGATGGATTCACCATATTCATTACTATCCTCGAACGGCTCGGTGAACTTATTCGATACGAGCAGTGCGAAGTTGGTGTTCTCTGTTCTCAGTGCCGGATCGGCATAGCTGTGACCATTTACTGTAACGATGCCATTGGTGTTTTCTGCAACCACTTCCCCATACGGATTCATACAGAATGTTCTCACCATGTCATTATATTTGTCTGTCTTGTATACGATCTTACTTTCATATACATCATCAGTTATATGCTTGAAAATTTCCGCAGGCAGTTCGACTCTAACCCCGATATCCACTCTATTTTTCTTCTGCTTGATACCAAACTTATCGCAAACCTGCGAACCCCATTTGGATCCGGATCTTCCGGTCGCCAGGATCAGATCGCTGCATCCAAATTTTTCTCCGTCTTCTGTTTTGACTACGAAACTACCATCCTCTTCCATGTCCACGTCGGAGATAGTCGTATAGAACTTGGTCTCTATCTTGTCTTCACAGAACTCGAACATCTTGCCCAGGATCTTCACATTCCTGTCAGTCCCCAGATGTCTTACCTTAGCTTCCAGCAAGTGTAGGTCGTTTCTAAGTGCCATAGTCTTAAGGTCTGAGCTGGCCGTAGAGTAGAGTTTGGCATCGGCTCCTCCCATGCTGCAAAGCACTTCGTCTACATACTCCATCAGTTCCATTGCCTTATCCACACCAACATATGCGTGCAGATCGCCACCGAACTGGGTAGTGATATTATACTTACCATCTGACAATGTGCCGGCTCCGCCGTATCCATTCATGATATGGCAAGGAGAACACTTGACACAATTTTTAGCACCCAACTTGATAGGGCACTGTCTTTTATGCAAAGGTGCACCTTTGTCGATCATAAGGATCTTAGCGTCTGCGTTCAATTTCGCCAATTCATAGGACATGAAAACTCCGCTTGCTCCGGCACCAACTATTATTATGTCATATCTCTTCATAAGTCCCTCCACGTGAGGCAGGACCATCCGCCTCAAAAATTCCTTTGATTATCTAATTATATATTATTTTAGTTAAAAGTACCATGTTTTTTAGAAAAAAAGCTGTCTTTATAGAATAAACATTCTTAAAACGAAAAAGCCCCCTGCGCAGATAGGCGCATCAGGAGCTTTGTCTTCATATAGTTGTATTCGGCTCAAGCTAAATTATGCTTCTTCTACAGCCAGCTTTTCAAATTCTGCAACAACTTTATTGAATTCTTCTTCGTCTTCGATGTCGATCAGTTCATAATCTTCATCATATTCCTTGTAACCGTAGATGTATACGTCTTCAGTTCCGAGAGGGTTCAGGGCTATGTATTCCTTGCCCAGTGCATCGAATACGCCTAAGATACCGCATTCTTCTTCAACGCCGTCGTCAAATTCCAGAGTCAAGATATCCTCTTCTTCGTATCCGTATAATTCTTTCTTATCTGCCATTTCATTCCTCCGTAATCAAAAATATCGGTTTGTTAGCCTTACTATACCATTATGTTTTCCTTTTCGCAACAGAATATTCCAACAAAATCCCTTACTCTGCCGTCTTATGGAAAAACCGCCATATACTCTCTGCTGTACCTGTTGTGATGCCCGGAGCATCTTCCAGTTCAGATAGACTTGCAGCCTTTATGGCCTCCACACTTTTAAAGTGTTTCAGAAGCGCCGCCCTTCTTGCCGGACCTACTCCTGAGATCTCATCCAGCACAGAAACCTCCGCATTTTTGCTTCTTACCTTCCTATGGTATTCTATTGCAAAACGATGCACTTCTTCCTGTATCCGGCCTATATATTTGAAAAGCATATTCTTTCCTGCAAGCGGGATTTCCTCATAAACCGCCTCCGGCGAGCCTTCTGCAAAGCGCACTTCAGCGCTTGCCTGCGCCTTTCTATAAATAAGAGCCCTCGTCCTATGCTTGTCATCCTTTACCATTCCTACCACAGGGATATCGAACCCTGCAGCCTCCAGAACCTCCAGAGCCGCAGATACGTGGCCTTTTCCACCATCCATAAAGATGATATCCGGCAGGATCTCGAAGGCTTCATCTCCTTGAAATACCCGATTGAATCTTCTGGAAATGACTTCTTTCATTGAGCCATAATCATCCTGGCCTTCTATCGTTCTTACCTTGAACTTCCTATATCCTTTTTTATCGGCCTTCAGCCCTTCGAACACCACCATGGCTCCTACAGTATCCACTCCGTTGGTGTTGGATATATCATAGGCTTCAGCTCGATACTGTCTGCCATCATATTCTCCGTATACGTATCCCATAGCCTTCAATACAGAGAAGATATCTGCCCCAAGATCATTGTCACGTTTTCGCGCAGCTGCCGCCTTGTCATCTAAGGTCTTTACCATTTCTATCACATCTCTTGAAGCCATATCTATAAGAGCCTTTTTCTCGCCTCTCTGAGGGCTCAAAAGCTTCACATTATGACCGGCAAGTTCCGTGAGATATTCTTCCAGTACATGGCTGTCATCCGGCTTCTCTCTTACAAGGATCTCATTCGGCAGATTGGGCAGTCTGCTGTAATGCTGATTTATGAAGGCAGAAACAAGCTCTTTCTTATCCGTATCATTGCCGGCATCCATCTCATACGATTCTCTCCCCACCAGTTTTCCGTCTCTCACAAAGAAAAGAACCATGTGGACCTCATCATGTCCCCTTGCCGGTATTACTATATCTGCGTCCTTGCTTTGATGAAGCACGACTCTTTGTGTGGCCGAAAGTGCCTTGGCCGCTTCTATATAATCTCTGTAGACTGCAGCCTGCTCGAAATCAAGCTTTTCTGAGGCAGTCATCATCTTTTCTTCGAGTTTTGAGATGATCTTCTTATTTTTGCCATTGAGAAATTCTCTTGCACCTTCTACTGCTTCCTCATATTCACTTCTGTCTACTGTACCGCTGCAGATCCCTCTGCACTGCTCTATATGATAATTCAGACAAGGCCTAAATCCCGGCGGGAAAGCTGCTGCGGAACATCTCTTCAGTGCGAAGCTGTCATTTAGCAGATCGACTATCTTATTTACTGCTCCCGCATCGCTGTATGGTCCGAAATACTTGCCTCCATCTTTCTTTATTATTCTTGTTTTTATGATTC
The DNA here is from genome assembly GCA_030536355.1 of Bacillota bacterium. Lineage (GTDB taxonomy): Bacteria > Bacillota > Clostridia > Peptostreptococcales > Anaerovoracaceae > Lentihominibacter. The sequence continues at coordinate 70,240 of JAUNQD010000006.1, forward strand.
GCGGATAATCCTCATTTGTTATCTTGATATATGGGTATGTCTTATCATCCCTAAGCAAAACATTGTATTTCGGCCTATGCTTCTTGATAAGATTGCATTCTAAAATCAGGGCCTCCATCTCACTTCCTGTAGTGATGTACTCGAATTCAGCAATCTGATCGACCATGCTGCGCACCTTTGGCGGCATGCTTCGCTTAGACTGAAAGTACTGGCGGACCCTGTTCTTTAGAGAGACAGCCTTGCCAACATATATAATGTTGCCAAGCCTGTCTTTGTGCATATATACTCCCGGTTTGTCAGGAAGATTTTTTAAACTTTCCCTGATATCATTCAAATGGATTCTTCTCCCTTTCCCATTCCTTTCTTCTGGCATCTCTGCTCATCTGAGCACGTCTGCGCTTTTTCTGCTTATACAGATATCTTCTGTATATATTGTATATCACAAATATCAGAATAATTGTTACAGCCAGGCCTATCAAGAACTTAGGAACATCTTCATCGGGTATACCTATATATGACAGAATTCCTCCCTTTTCCACTGCAGATGCTGCATATACAGCTTTTTTAGCAACAGGTGTTTCTCCCTTATATACTACTATGGTTCCTATTTCATCTCCTTTTTTGATAGGAGCTTCTATCTTTCTTGCTGCCGGCACAAGTTCTGTCGTAATGTTATCTGTTTTGACACCCTTGTTGAGCGTTATGTCAAGGTCATCGTTAAGAACTGCTGGCACTTCCCCCTTAGCACCATGCTTCACTCGGAATTCATCCAATATTTCACCTGCAGGGGCCGCTTTGTAAGTAAAATACTTTTCGAAGCCATAATCCCACAATTCAACAACATCTGAAAATCTCGTTTTACTGCTGCTGGAATTAAGGACTACAGCTATAAGCTCTGTGTTATCATTCTTGGCCCAACCGTCGAAACAATATCCCGCTTCATTTGTATATCCGGTCTTGATTCCCAAAGTACCATTGTATCTTAATGAACTTGCAGCAGATACACTGCTCTCCTCAAACTCACTTCGTCCATCAGCAAGACATCTGTTGGTGCTTGTGAGTTTTCTTTCACTCGACATATTTGTTGCCGGTATCTTATAGTCCACAGTGGATACGATCTTTCTGAATTCAGGGTTTTTCATCGCTTCGATCGAAATCAACGCCAAATCGTAGGCTGTGGTTTTATGGTTCTTCTCTCCCGGAGCAGTAAGACCATTAGGATTTACGAAATGCGTATCCTTCGCACCGCATCTGGCAGCCCTCTCATTCATCAAACCACAGAAATTATCGATTGATCCGCCTGCCGCTATTGCCAAAACTTCTGCTGCGTCATTGGCGGACGGAAGCATCAATGCATAGAGAAGCTGTTCTACTGTAAACACTTCACCTTTTTTTATGTTGATGCCCACACCACCTGTAGAGGGGTCGTAACCCACAGCTGCCGTTACTTTGTCATCGAGGTCCATTGTCTCCAGAACTACAAGACAAGTCAAAATCTTAGTGACACTGGCAGGATCTCGCTGCTCACGAGAGTTCTTTTCAAAAAGGATCTCTCCACTGCCCGCATCCATAAGGATCGCTGACGTTCCTTCAACTGCCGGCGCATCTTTCCAGCTGATCTTTGCAGAAGGTTTGATGTCGATTTCCTGCTTGTCCGCAGCAAAAGACGGCGTCACCCCTGCGAGGAACAACGCCGCTGCCAAAAACAATGATGCTAATTTTATTGATTTTTTTCTATTTCTTGAAAAAATAGTCTGCCAGTTCGAAACCACTGTCAAAATACATTCCTTTCTCTCCTGCTTTTTCGCAGAATGTTCTTGCCTCATCGTAAGGTTGTTCATCAGTGCTGTCATAGATCACAAATGGCACAGGCGTCGCCGAATGCGTCCTGATAGCAAGAGGTGTCCTGTGGTCAGGAACCACCAGCACTCTATAGTCTTCACCGTCTTCCTTGAGTGAATCAAGGATAGGTTTCAGGACCCTTTGGTCTATGCTCTTCATGCACGCTATCTTACCGTCTCTGTCACCTTGATGGGAACATTCATCCGGTCCTTCAAGATGCATATATACGAAGTCTTTACCGTCTCTGAATTCTCTGATGGCAGCTTCTGCCTTACCGTCAAAGTTAGTATGAAGTGTACCGGTTGCTCCTTCAACATCTACAGAGTTAAGCCCTGCGCAGATGGCAATCCCCTTGATCAGATCCACTGCCGAGATAGCAGTTCCTTTGATTCCGTATTTATCATAGAAAGAAGAGAGACTAGGTTTCTTGCCCTGTCCCCAGATCCAGATAGTATTGGCAGGATTTAAGCCTTTTTCTACTCTGGCCTTGTTCACAGGATGATCTTTGAGGATCTCATAACTCTTTTTCATCATTTCTGTGATAAATTCCGAGCCTTCACCCTTTGGCAAATGATCTCCCGCTCTCTGATCGAGAACATCATGCGGAGGTGTCAGATCATAATCAGTTTCTCCGTTATGCACGATCATGCAATGTCTGTAGCTGACGCCTGTATAGAACTTGATCATATCAGTTCCGAGAGCTTCATCTACAGCCTTGATCAGCTGATCAGCTTCTTCCGTAGTGATGTCGCCGGAGCTATGGTCTTTGATGATCAGATCTTCATATTCACCTTCGCCTGCCAGCGTGATTATATTTGTTCTGAATGCCACATCTGTATCTGACATTTCGATACCGATGCTCGCTGCTTCCAGCGGTGATCTTCCTGTCAGATAGATCGCAGGATCGTATCCCATAACAGAAAGATTAGCTGCATCGCTTCCCGGAGCAACTCCAGGCGGTATGGTCTTTACCATACCGACAGTACCCTTATGAGCAAGCTCATTTATGGTCTGCATTTCCGCCACTTCCAGCGGAGTCTTGTTTCCCAGCGCTTCGATGATCTCGTCACCTGCTCCGTCGGGAACTAAGATGAGATATTTCATTATTTATTTTCCTCCTCGAACTTCTTCATGAATTCGATAAGCGCATCAACGCCTTCCATTGGCATAGCATTGTAGATGCTGGCTCTCATACCGCCGATGGATCTGTGTCCGTTGAGATTGTGCATATTATTTGCCTTAGCTTCTGCTACAAATTTCTTGTCAAGATCAGCATCTCCTGTAACGAACACTACGTTCATTAAAGATCTGTCTCTTTCTCTTACAGGACAAGTATAAAGTTCACTGCTGTCGATGTAGTCGTACAGTTTCTGCGCTTTTTCTACGTTGATTTTATTGATGGCAGCTATACCGCCAATGTTCTTGATATGCTTGAACACTTCCCCTGCGATATATATACCGAAACAGTTAGGTGTATTGTAAGTCGAACCATTGTCTGCATGGATCTTGTAATCAAGGTATGTAGGAACTGTTTCCTTGGCGAAGCCCAAGAGATCTTCTCTCATGATGGCGATCGCAACTCCTGCAGGAGCTATATTCTTCTGTACACCTGCATAAATAAGACCGAACTTACTTACATCAACTTCTTCTGACAGGATGCATGAAGACATATCAGCAACCAGCGGAATATCTCCTGTGTCAGGGATGTACGGATAGTGTGTTCCGTAAATCGTGTTATTGAATGTGATATGAACATAGTCAGCATCAGGTCTGAAGTCTTCCTTGCTCACTTCAGGAATATATGTGAATGTATCCTCTTCTGATGAAGCTACGATTTTGATGTCACCGAATTTCTGTGCTTCCTTCGCAGCTTTCTTAGCCCATGTGCCCGATACAATGTAATCAGCCTTGCCGGAATTTCTCAGCAGATTCAGAGGGATCATAGCAAACTGCAGTGTCGCTCCACCCTGAATGAACATAACCTTATAGTTGTCAGGAATGTTCATGATATCTCTGAGATTCTTCTCAGCATCTTCCAAAATAGCCTTGAATTCAGCGGATCTGTGACTCATTTCCATTACTGACTCGCCGCAGCCCTGATAATCAGCCAGATTCGCTGCTGCATCTTCAATAACGTTCAGTGGCAGCATCGATGGTCCTGCCGAAAAATTAAATGCTCTTCCGTTACTCAAATTGGTCACCTCCACTTAATATTTTATTCTCCCCTTGAGTAAATCAATACGGTTTTTCCGTATAAATCCTTAACGCTCATTATACCACTTTACCCCAACACCGTAAAGTGTTATAATGTTAGATAATTCAAAACATTTGATTTTAAAGTCAAAAAATTCAAGAGGTGAGTATCAATGTATAAAATCGGAACTTTAAACAAAATTTCACCTGTCGGTCTCGGTCGTCTCACTGACAACTATACCGTTGTTGAAGATGTAAACGATGCCAATGGTATTATTCTCAGAAGTTATGACATGCACGAAATGGAGCTTTCCGAAAACCTTCTGGCCGTAGGAAGAGCCGGTGCAGGAGTAAATAATATTCCTTTGGACAAATGTGCAGAGGCAGGCATAGTTGTATTCAACTCACCGGGTGCCAATGCCAATGCAGTTAAGGAACTCTGCCTTGCAGGCATGATCATGGCAGCAAGAAATATCCCGGCAGGTCTTGCTTGGGCTAAAACCCTCGTAGGAAGTGAAGGCGTAGGTAAGCAGATAGAAAAGGGGAAAGGTCAGTTTGCCGGAACAGAAATCATGGGCAAAACTCTGGGCGTTATCGGTCGTCTCGTTGCCAATGCATGCGTAGGTCTCGGTATGAACGTTATCGGATACGATGCATTTCTTACAGATGCTGCTAAGGCTGATCTCGATCCTTTAATCACAGTGGTTGACAATCTTTCAGATATGTATCCGCAGTGCGACTATATTTCCATCCATGTTCCTGCCAACGATGCAACCAAGGGAATGATAAATGCTGCAGCTTTTGCACAGATGAAGGATGGCGTGAAATTCATGAACTTCTCAAGAGATAAACTGATGAATGATGACGACCTGCTGGCAGCTCTCGAAAGCGGCAAGGTAGGTACATACGTGACAGATTTCGCTGACGATACAGTTCTCAATGCAGACAGACCTGACATCATCGTACTGCCGCACCTCGGTGCATCTTCTGCAGAGGCTGAAGACAACTGCGCTGTTATGGCAGTAAACGAAGTTATGGATTACCTGGAAAACGGCAACATCGTAAACTCCGTAAATATGCCTGCAGTAAGCCTTGGTACTAAATCAGGCCCTAGAGTTTCAGTCATTGCTAAGGCTGATGCTGCAGCTGCAGTCCTCGCCAAACTGGCTGATCTGGGTGCTGCCAATGTAGCTTCCGCAACACGCGGCGACTACGCATACGTGCTGGCAGAAGTTGAGGCAGACGAAGCAGCTGTTGCTGTTGATGGTGTGATTAGAGTTAGAATCCTTAAATAGAGTTGTAAAGAAAAATTGCCTCGTTAAGTCCTCAACATAGGCAATCATATAAGCTTACTCAAAAAGAATAGAACCCTGTGAAAACTCATGTCTTACGACATTCAAACAGTTCACAGGGTTTTTCTATTCTTGTATTTCGTTTCACTTATGATTGCTGCTATGTCTGCGGAAACACTCGGCAATCCTTTTCACAACTCTATTATACGATTATATTTCCTACAAGCACCACAATCAGTGCTGCGATCCAGGCTACGACGCACTGGCCGATGACTACGCCGACAGCCCATTTGCCGCCAAGTTCCTGTTTGACTGATGCCACTGCTGCAACGCATGGTGTGTAGAGCAGGCAGAACACCAGAAGTCCCATGGCGCTTACAGGTGTGAGCAATCCCAGAAGAGCTTCTGTAGATCCGAACAGTACTGACAAGGTTGCGACAACACTTTCCTTAGCCATGAAACCTGTTATGAGAGCTGTCGATATCCTCCAGTCACCAAATCCCAGCGGTGCGAATATCGGTGCGATAACACCGGATACTGCCGCCAAGAGGCTGGTCTGGGAATCTTCAACAACGTTCATATGTATATCGAACGTCTGCAGGAACCATATCACGATGGTCGCTATGAATATGACTGTGAAAGCTCTCTGCAGGAAATCTTTAGCTTTTTCCCAAAGCAGTTGCCATACGTTTCTTATGCCCGGCATCCTGTAGTTAGGAAGCTCCATTACAAAAGGCACCGGTTCGCCTCTGAACATGGTCCCTCTCAGAAGAAGCGCCATCAGCACGCCTGCCACCATTCCAAACACATAAAGACCGATCATAACGAGCGCCCCGTGGTTCGGGAAGAATACTGCTGTGAAGAACGCATAGATCGGCAGCTTCGCCGAACAGCTCATGAACGGGGTAAGCAATATGGTCATCTTCCTGTCACGCTCTGACGGAAGAGTCCTGCTGGCCATAACTCCCGGAACCGTACATCCGAAGCCTATCAGCATCGGTACGATACTTCTTCCCGAAAGCCCGATCTTTCGAAGAAGCTTATCCATTACGAAAGCCACTCTTGCCATATATCCGCTATCTTCCAACAGAGATAAGAAGAAGAACAGCGTTACTATTATCGGCAGGAAGCTTAGTACACTTCCGACACCGTTGAATATGCCATCTATTATAAGGGAATGGAGCACATGATTGACTCCGCTTGAAACAAGCACCCCATCGACCAGATCCGCAAGCCAAGTGATTCCCGCATCCAACCATTCTGCCAGAAGTGCACCAATCACATTGAACGTAAGCCAGAAAACTATCCCCATGATGCCGATAAACGCCGGGATAGCTGTATATTTACCGGTAAGTATCTTATCGATCCTAAGACTTCTTTCGTGCTCTTTACTGGTCTTAGGCTTTACCACTGTTTTGGCACATACCTTCTTGATAAATCCAAATCTCATATCGGCGATAGATGCCGCACGATCAAGACCTCTTTCTTCTTCCATTTGGATTATTATATGATCCAGCATTTCCTTCTCATTAAGGCTAAGATCCAGCTTCTCAAGTATCAACTCATCCCCTTCTGCCAGCTTCGATGCCGCAAATCTTGCCGGTATATTTGCCTTTTCGGCATGGTCTTCTATAAGATGCATTATGCCGTGTAGACATCTATGTACTGCGCCGTCTTTTTCTTCGGCACTGCAGAAATCCATCCTTCCCGGACGTTCCTGGAACCTGGCTACATGTATAGCATGTCCGATAAGTTCCTGTATCCCTTCATTTCGTGCAGCAGAAATCGGTACAACCGGAATACCCAGCATTTCTTCCATCTCGTTAACATGGATAGCTCCACCGTTATCCTTGACCTCGTCCATCATGTTAAGGGCCAGTACCATCGGTACATCCAGCTCCATCAACTGCATAGTCAAGTAAAGGTTTCTTTCTATATTAGTCGCATCGACTATATTTATTATTCCCTTGACATTTCCGTCCATCACGAATTCTCTCGTAACCAGCTCCTCACTGCTGTACGGTGACATGGAGTATATCCCCGGAAGGTCAGTCACCAGAGTATCAGGATGTCCCTTTATCACGCCATCTTTCCTGTCTACAGTAACTCCCGGGAAGTTGCCCACATGCTGATTGGAGCCGGTAAGCTGATTGAACAGAGTAGTCTTACCACAGTTCTGATTACCTGCCAATGCAAAGGTCAATGTTTCTCCTTCGGGAACGGGGTTTTCGTCAGCCTTGACGTGATACTTTCCCCCTTCACCAAGTCCCGGATGCTCTATATCTTTGTTTTTCTTTGCTTCTGCTTTAACTTCTTCTGCAGTCCTGATATTTTCTATAGTTATCTTCTCGGCATCAGCCAGTCTGAGGGTCAGTGCATATCCATGTATCCTGACCTCCACCGGATCTCCCATAGGTGCATATTTGACCATGGTGACATCTGTTTCCGGTATCAGTCCCATATCAAGAAAATGCTGTCTGAGCGCACCTTCTCCTCCGACCGACACTACTGTTGCCGTCTTGCCTATCTCAAGTTCTCTTAATGTTGTTACTGTTGATGTCATCTAAACAAAAACCTTTCGCTATTATTCCCGTATATATTGTCGTATTTTAATATCTGTCGCCCCTCGCCGGCGGAGTCATCTTACTGAACGGCTGACTGGTGTCATCCCAAACCTTGTTACAGAGCACTCCAAGACAGAGCACCCACGCCAGGAAGTAAAACCAGAACATGATAGCCACTACCGATGATAACGCTCCATAAAGCAAGTCGTAGTCTGCCAGTGAAGTAGTATACCTTGAGTAGAATCCGGTCACTACCAAAAGTCCTACGGCCGCGAACACGCTTCCCGGAATGACTTTTCTGTATTTTACCTTTTCTGTAGGCAAAATATAATAGTTGTAGCTGATCATAAGGAAGTACAGCGCGAACCCAAGCAGCCATCTGAGCCACAGCCATGTACTTTCTACTATGATCTCAGGATCCAGCCCAAGCGCCGCAACTATTGCTGTCAGGATAAGCTTGCCGTATGCCAGGATGACCAGGGATAATACTATGGTTATTATGGTGATACCCATAGTTTTCACTGCTCTGAATCTCTCTGCGAAATATCCCTTACCTGTAGTTTTACCTTCCGTGAGCGTATAGTTGGTTATTCTCATTATTGCAAAGGCTGCCCTGGATGCCGCCCAGAGGGCCACTACTATGAAGACGATGTTCCCTGCCCCTACGGAAGAGAACTCGAACAAGCTCATCAGCATGCCGGACATTCGCTTGCCTGTGTAGTCTTCTATCAGAGACAGTGCACTTTCCAATGATATGCCAAACAAACCTAAGATCTGAGTTATCAGAAGTATCGTAGGAACTATGGACAGCACAAGATAAAATGATATCTGTGCCGCAAATCCTTGATAAAACGGATCCTGAAATTGCTTGAATCCCAATATGAACATTCTTGAAAATCTTGTTTTTATCTTTGACATTGGCAGCCCTCCTGTTTACGAGGCTACAGGGTATTTTCCCTCTCGATAAGTTTCTCTCTCAGTTTAACGAGAGCATTAGCTCTATGGCTTATCTTGTTTTTTATCTCAGGCTCGATCTCACCAAAAGTCCTGTCATATCCTACCGGAACGAAAAGCGGATCGTATCCGAATCCGTTAGGGCCTTGCTCTTCAAGAACGATATGCCCTTCCACTTCACCTCTCGCCACGATGGCTTCCCCGTCAGGGAACACCATGGTGATCACCGAAACGAAGCGACCTGTGCGCTTTTCATAAGGGACATCCTTGATGAGTTCTATCAATTTCTTATTATTGGCATCATCATCGCCGTCTACACCTGCGAATCTGGCCGAATATACTCCCGGCGCTCCGTCGAGGCAATCTACTTCAAGACCGGAATCGTCAGCGATTGTGATCTTCCCGCAAAGCTTCATTATCTCATACGCCTTCTTATAAGAGTTTTCTTCGAAAGTTTCTCCGTCTTCCACGACTTCAACCTTAGGGATGCCTGCTTCATCTCTTGCTATGATCGACATGCCAAATTCTTTAGTGATGGCTTCGATTTCTCTGATTTTATGTTTGTTCTGCGTTGCCGCTACTATTGTTTTCATTTTTATCTCCCGAGTGTTTAACTTTCGTGCGTTAAATTGTCTGCACGCATACATAGTTATTGTGCGTTCGCGCTGCTAGCCGCTCGTTTCACTTGCGGGCATCGCTAGCATCTGTCCTGCGCGCTGCTCTTTCTTCGCCTTTGGCTCGCCATCGCAGGCAGGAACATTATACCATAACTCTGCTGGACTTTCTATGGTTTATGGTGTAGAATGTTCGGCGGAGGTATTGATATGAACGCAGTAATTTTAGATGGTTACACCATAAATCCCGGTGATCTTTCATGGGATAAGCTGGAAAGACTTTGCGACAGACTTACAGTCTTCGATGCGACACCTATGGATAAGGCGCTTTTAAGGCTCGGTGAAAGCGAGATCTTATTCACCAGCAAATGCCCGATCACTCGCGAATTAATGGAAAAGGCACCTAAATTGAAATTCATCGGCTGTACTGCTACAGGCTACAACAATATAGATGTAAATGCTGCAGCAGATCTGGGGATAGCGGTCACTAATGTTCCCGCATATTCTACAGATGCCGTTGCTCAGCACACCATCTCACTCATACTTGAACTGGCCAACAATGTTGGTTTCCACAATGAAACAGTTCAGCAGGGACAGTGGCACGACAGCAAATACTTCTGCTATTGGAAAAGACCTATAACTCTGCTGGCAGGTAAAAGCATCGGTATCATCGGATACGGTGCCATCGGCAAAAAGGTTGCAGACATAGCCAAGGCTCTCGGTATGACTGTAAACATCTACAGAGAGGACCCTGTGGCAACCATGAAATCAGATTTCGTGTCTCTGCATTGTCCGCTCACTACGGAAAACGAGAAAATGGTAAATACTCAATTTCTGGTAAACATGAAACCCGGCGCTTTTTTGATCAATACAGCAAGAGGCGGACTGGTGGATGAAAGAGCATTGGCGGATGCACTCAAGGCAGGATTCATAAAGGGCGCCGCTCTTGATGTCCTGGCTCAGGAGCCTCCTTCAAGGAATTGTCCTCTTATCGGTCTTGATAACTGTATCATCACACCTCACATGGCGTGGTCTCCTAAGGAAATGCGTCAGATCGTCATCGATACACTGGCAGAAAACCTTCAGGGCTGGATGGAAGGTCGAAGGATCAACCGCGTAGATCCTTATTGATCTTGATGCTCAAAACATTCGTTATTCGATATCAACACAAGATATTCAATAATATATGATTCATTATTTACATTTACGGAGGAATTTTTAAAATGAAACACAGAATCTTAGCACTGCTTCCATTCTTCGTGTTCCTCGTGTTCTTTGCAGGCGCCGGCATCATCAGCGGCGACTTCTATGCAATGCCTGCTTACGTGGCATTCATAATCGCACTGTTCATCGCCTTCCTGCAGAACCGCAAGGTATCATTTGATGAGAAGCTGAAGATCGTAGCTAAAGGTACAGGAGATGTAAACATCATCACAATGGTTCTCATCTTCCTGGTAGCAGGCGCATTCTCAGGCGTTGTATCTGCTGCAGGCGGAGTTGAAAGTACAGTTAACATGGGCCTTTCACTGCTGCCTCCACACATGATGGTAGTTGGACTGTTCGTTATCGGATGCTTCATCTCACTGTCAATGGGTACATCAGTTGGTACAGTAACTGCACTGGCTCCTATCGCTCTGGGTGTTGCTACTCAGACAGGTATCCCTGTTGCTCTCTGCGCAGGTGCTGTAGTATGCGGAGCTATGTTCGGTGACAACCTGTCCATCATCTCAGATACTACTATCGCTGCTGTAAGAACACAGGGCTGCGAAATGAGAGACAAGTTCAAGCAGAACTTCTTCATCGTACTTCCTGCAGCTATCATCACACTGGTGCTGTTCTTCTTCACAAGCAGAGGTTTCGAAGCATCTGCAGAAGTTGGCGCATGGAACTTCGTTGAAGTCATCCCTTACTTAGTAGTTCTTATCGGGGCTCTGATCGGTCTCAACGTATTCCTGGTACTGTTCATCGGTATCATCCTGTCAATGATCGTCGGCATCTCAGGCGGAGCATTCACATTCATGGAAAGCTTCACTATCATCGGCCAGGGCATGACAGGAATGTTCGAGATTTCTATCATCTCCATCATCGTAGCATGCATGGTATCTCTCATAAGAGAAAACGGCGGTATCGCCCTCATCATCGATACTATCGAAAAGACTGTCAAGGGCAAGCGTGGTGCTGAACTGGGCATCGGTATCCTGGTTCTGCTGGTTGACCTGTGTACAGCTAATAACACTGTTGCCATCGTTATGGCGGGTCCTGTTGCAAGAGACATCGCTGACAAGTTCGGAGTTGACCGCAAGAGATCAGCATCCATCTTGGACATCTTCGCATCAGTTGGTCAGGGCCTCATCCCTTACGGCGCACAGCTGCTGACAGCTGCTGCACTGGTAGGAATCTCACCTATGGCACTGATCCCTAACCTGTACTATCCTATCCTGATGCTGGTATGTGTTCTGCTGTTCATCTTCTTCAGACCACAGAAAGATAATAAATAAAAACCGCAATCAAAAAGCTGGTGTATGATATGTACCCCCTTTACTGGACAAACCAGTAGAGGGGGATTTTTTATGCGCT
>JAUNQD010000026.1:0-24543 GCA_030536355.1 Bacillota bacterium
CTGTTTTCTTCATTATTGCCATCATTCCATGTCTTGATGCCTGATACTTCAGTGGTTTCTGTATTGATTACTTCTATCTCGTTGGACGTATTTGCTGACACCACGATAGTGTTTTCTGCAACAGTTCTGCCAATATTTGCTTTGATCTCTGCAATGTAGTCTCCTCCCTGTTCAGAGATGACATATTCTTCTCCGGCAATGACATTCTTGACTTCCTTGGCAATTCCATATTCATCAGGGGTGAAATGTATGATCTCTGTCATCTTCACTCTCTGTTCGTTTATGAGGAAAATGCCTGTCACGTTGATCTTGAATGTTTCTCCGTTACCGTCTCCATTGACTTTCTTGGTGATATACAAGCTGCCGTTCACCTTATCGTGGTTTTCAATAAGTACCGTGCAGTCAGCTTCACTTATGGTAACCTTATTACCACCTGTAGTAGTGCTGCCAACAATTACTGAATACTGTGGCGCATATTGATTACTGTACCCTTCTGTTACTGTATATGTCTCCCCGTAGATGGTTTCCTCAACTTGTGCATATTCTCCATCCTTCAGATTATACCTTTTCTGTTTAGTACCATCTGCGAAGTTGCCTGATACTGTTATTGAGAATGCTTCCCCCGTAGGTGCACCCTCTACGCGCTTAGCGATAAAGAAATCGCCCTGCGGCTGTTCAGGTTCGTTGGTCACATATCCACCATTGATCCATCTGTCGACTTTTTCAGAAGTTATGGTCACAGTATACAGATTGTTTTCCGGAAGCTTGTATCCTTCAGGAGCCTTAGTTTCCTTGATCCAATATTGTGTATCAAGCGCCAGACCATTCACTGTGCCTTTACCATCACTTCCTGTTCTAATAACTACCGGTTGTCCGTTCTTCTTATATACGTTTGTACACTCTCTATCTGTATAGAGTGTGAATTCCGCACCGGCCAATCTATTCTCATCAGGATCCCGCTTTATTACAGATAAGCTTCCTGCTGGAAACTGCACGCCTACTTTGGCAGGTTCTGCATACGTGATATCTGTAGATATATCGGGGTCTTCAAATCTGTATCCAAACGATCCCCATGCCACTTCACCAGGGTCTGCCTCATCAGTAACATATGCCTTAAACACTACATCGATCTGCTCTTCTTTAGAAAGCACTCTGTTAAGAACTACTCTTACCGAATTGGCTTCTGTGGGCTGTGCACCCCATGCACTATTATCTGTTCCTGCCCATTCGGCAGCTGTATAGCCAGTTTTCTTTTCGGCAGCTGTATAACTGATGGTGTATTCTGATGAACCAAGCAATGTTTTATTGCCCTGCGAGTCAGTCAGGTACACTTTTACTTGCGGATCATCAATGAGGTCTACACTGAATTGACTTCCTCGTTGAGCCGCACTATTAACTGTTCCGACATCACCTTCATCCGGAAGTCTATCTATGAGAACCAGATTGTGATAATCTTCACTGCTCTGATTCTTTACTTTCAGCGTATAATCTACCAACACTTTGTTCCTAGGCACTTCAATCTTAGGATCATCATCCAAGCTGGTAGCTGATACTGTAGGTGTAGCATCATTATGGCTGTATTCTATAGTCTTATATGAACCACTCATGTCTCCTGCACCCGGGAATACATCAGCCACAGCTGTGATAGCTGTGATCTTATTGCCAGATTTAGTAGGCTGCCCAGCAGTGCATGTATCAACATAACGCTGCTTGAATTCATACTTAGCTACATTGTTGTAATTGATATATGCCTTACCGGCGGAATCGTCATATCTAGTATAGTATCGGAATGTGATCTTGGTTCCGGTGATATTAAAGTACGCTGGGTTTCCGGTAGCTGCATTTGGCTGCCAAACGAAAGTCTGTCCTGCTTCTCCGAAGAAAGCATCTCTGTTAGATGTAACATTAGCTTTCTGAACTTTCTTGACAGTGCCGCTGCTTGCTGCGTATTCCATAATAAGATTATTGCCGCTGCTATCACTGATCATCCTATATGGCTCAGGAACCTGGTCAGTTATGGTGCCGTACTGCCATCTCATCATTTCCCTGATCAACGTCTGGTTTGTTCCGTTATAATCAAGGGTGATTTCCCACTCAACTATATCGTTAAATCCCAGCTTGTCCATATCGGTCGATTTCGTTGCTACACTCGACAAGTTACCGTTTTTAGCTGCAGTAAAGATTTCATTGTCTGTTTTACCATCAGCTTCATATCTAGCGACTGCTTTTTTAGTGAGGCCGGCACTTATTCTCTTGTCTTTCACTGTAACTGAAGATTCATAAGTGTCAGATGACAGCTGTGTACAACCTCCGTCGTTCTTAGTTGATCCGGGCGTCTTTGTCTGTATGGTCTTGTTTGCCAAAGGCGTAAATCCTGTTTCTTGTGTTTTAAGAACGGCAGTATTTGTATAGCTTGAGTATTTTGGTATCCCATATCCCGGATGCGAAGAATCTGGACGCTTTTGTGAGTTTACGGAGTCTTTATACAGTACCGCATACGCGAAAACCACCATTTCTCCCGGTTTAAGAACCAGCTTATCGCTGCTATTGCTGCTAGGTTTTACAGTGAAATTAACAAGATTGGTGTTTTTATTATATGAAGGCTGTATATATGCTGTTTTTTCGTTATATTTCTTTGAAGTGCTAACTATGTTAGATGCCTTCATAGTATTATACGGTACGCTCATCGCCCAACCGCAGTAAGTTTGATATGCATTGCCACTTGACCATTGTCTTGTTCCGGTTCTTGTTGATCCTGTTCTTTTGCTAAAATCGAAAGCGGTCAATGACTGCAGTCCCATAAAGGTTGCGCCTGCTGGTAACTGATCTGTTATAGTATCTACCGTCATATTCCTCGGGCTGGAGTCATTATTATATATGACCATAGAATATATGACCATACTATGGTTATATATCTCTTTAGTGCTACGCGAATTATTATTTATATTGTTTATCCAATCCACGCTTGTACTCTTCATGTTTTGGTATTCAAATCTATGATTATTACCATTGTGGTTTCTTGCATTTACATACCCTGATGCAAACACGCCTTTCTGGAAGTACATTTGAGAAGTACCTTCACGATAGTAAAAGTCTGTCTGCGTGCTGTAAGACTCTCCGTCGATCATTATTGTCAGCTCATTATGAAGTGCTCGAAGATTCATCTTGCCATCGTAGTTATCAGTATATCCAAGGTTGATGTCACCCATAGAATCCTTGAAGCCTTCTCCTACTACTACAGTATATTCGAACTGAACCTTTTCTCCTGCCTTTAATGTTCCTGCTGAGAACTTAAGATCTATTCTCTTGGCAAGCGGAGAGTTGACATCTGTCTGTGAAATTTTGAATGTATTCGAGGCAAGCCTCAGGTCAGAGTTTGTTATCTTCGTTCCATTATTGTCAAAATGAGTAAGTGTAATAGTTGCTGTCTGGTTCGGTTTGAGACCTTCCACTGTCATGGTGTCGCGAATGGTCACCTTGGTCATATCCAACGCTTCTTTTTCGTAATTAGTGTATGACATGGTGAACTTAACAGTATCGCCTTCTGCCAATGGGTTTGATGCGTTGTTTACAGCATAGTCACCCTTAGTTGCAGCCTTGGTTATCATATTGTCCGGCATGACTTTGACTTCTATGTCATCCCCAACCATCCTCTGATTGTAAACCGCGTTGACATAGTTCTTGACTGTTACAGGTTTAGTTATGTCTTTTGCTGTCATCACAAGCTGCGGTGCAGCATTGATCTTCAGTGAATCGACTCTACCGAAATCCCATGCTATAGATTTCAGGTCTGCCTGCTGCTCTGCAGTAAGTGTTATAGTCTTGTTTCCTTCTGAAACTTTAACATTTATAACTTTATCTGCTTTTTCTCCTTCGTAACTGAGGATAATGTTGTAATTATCCTGACCGCTTATCTGGTAAGCCCCTGTTAATATACTTGTTGCCGCAAGTGAATCTGATACCTTTTCAAGATTGTCAGTCACTTTAAGTCCGTCCACAGGATAGTCTGTAGAAAAATCATCGATTGTGAAAGTAATCTTCTCTCCGGAAGGAATCGCCATGCGATTTTCGGCATCTTTAGTTATATCCAACGTCACAGGTACAGTGTCATGTGTTACTTTATGTTCCTGATTCAACTTGTCTGTCTGGAATGTAAAAGTGTTGTACACTTTAGCTCTGTCTTCCGAAAAAGCCTTATCAAACATTGTTCCCTTCGGGAATGCCAATGTCACGTATACTGTCTGTGTTGATTTTGCGTTTATGTAGTTGTTTCTCCAAATGAGTGCGTCATTGGAATGTTCAGGGTCTCCCTTGAAATTTCCTTCGAGTTTAACATTGTCACCCAAGATCCATTTGAAACCCGAATCCTTGTTATAGTCAGGTAATGCATCAGTAAGGAGCACCTTGTGTTGTGTTCCTGTTCCTGTATTCTTTACTGTCAGTTTGTATGTGATCACATCTCCCGGATGTATTTCACAGTATTTATCGTCTTCAGGTTCCTGCCCATTGATGCTGCTGATAACTTTATTGGAGCTAGGATATGGCACCGCCATAACTCCGCTGCCACCTCCGCTGCTCTTCCATATCTGAGCAACGTTAGTAGTATTAGCCATATCCATGATACCGTTTTCAAGATATACTACTGCTTCATAGTCGATAGTCGCCTTCTGTCCTGCTGCTATGTTGCCAAGGCTCCATGTGGTCACATACTGATCACTGGTCTGCAATGTTTCTTTTTTAATTGGTGCAGTTATATCCTTTGAAGTGCCCTCCGTTGTCCATACGCCCTCTGCAGTCCTACTATTCGAATCATTCTTTACTTCAAGCGGGATAAGGCCACCACTCATGGTATCTGTTACTTTCTCCCCTTGGGATGCCCATAAAGGACCACCTTTATTGCTTATTGTAAGTTTATAAGAAACCTGATACCAGTTATCTCCCAGATCTTCTCTCTCCACCATTTCTTCCATGGATTTAACGACAGACAAATTATGCTTCTTTTCTTTATATAAGAAAGAAGTAGTTGACCTCTCATTTTCACCCCTAAGGATGGCGGTATTACCTATGCTGGAGCCGGAAGCAAGCCATGAGGCTGCCTGCACTTTGCACTTAAAGGAAACTTCCTCAGATTCCCCTGGATCGAGGGCTACCGGGATGGATATTGTTCTTGAAGCCTTATCATATGTTGCTCTTGTAGGAAGGGTTCTCTCATCTAGAACGAGATGTTTAGACAATGTGTCTGTTATGGTATCAGCCCCCGGTGCATCACCGTTATTTGTTACTTTTATCGTGAATGTTACTGTCCCACCTTCGCTGACCATCTGGTTGACTTTATTGTTTGTCTTTTCTACATCAAGATCCGGTGCCGGTGCGTAGTACTTATCTTCCACGGTGTTGGACACCTTAGGCATACCATTATATACAGCCTCTGCTGTATTCTTGATTATAGTCCCGTCTGCAAGGCCGCTGTTGATGGTTACTTCAAAGCTGCGTGTAACATAATCTCCGGCATTTATTTGTACCCCGGACCACAGCATATCAGCTCCTGTCGCCGTCTTAGTAACTGTACCGTTATCACTGATACTGTTATCTATATATGTAGTGTTTTCAGGGGCGCTATCCTTGATATCTACAACTATAGGTGTTGGATTGTTGTTTCTTACTGTTATCGTATATTTGATTTTGCTGCCATTCTTAAGTTTCTCTGTATTAACGATACTGTTTTTCTCAACTTCGAAATCATCTCCCGGTTTAGGAAGCTGGATAGGAACCGCATCACTGCTGTTGTGCTCTTCGGCTTCAAGACAAGGTACAGCATTGAATGTTCCGTTATTATCTATTGTCTTGTCTTCGTTGAATACGCTGAAATCTATATCAAGTGCATGTCTGTTGAGGGTGACTTGGATGTTTAAGTCTTCTGTTTCCTTAGGGTCCTTACTTTCGCGAGGCACTTCTGCCAGCGTTTCATTGATTTTTTTGTAAACAAAAGTTAAAGTTCTTCCGTCATCGCTGATCTGTGCACTTTCGATAGGCGCGCTAAATTCAGCGACTTTCATAGTCCCTGACATGAGTACTGTGTTATTATCTTCCCATGATAAACCGCCGGTCGAGAATGTGATCCCTGCCGGTAATGTTATCACATCTGTCAATGTATATTCTTTCGTAAAAATGCCGCCGCTGTCTTTCGCTTCCGTATCCTGTCTTGATTCGGCAGTAAGGGTATAAACTATATCTTTCGTAAGGATACCCTGGGCATTTGCCTTAAGCTTCTCAACGTTGGCTGTGATGTTAAGTGGCTCCCATGCGAAGGCTGCCTTAAAGTGAATTGTGCCTCCCTTTTTAATGATATTTCCCGGAATGGAATCAGGCTTGTCCACAATAATATCGTCTTCTGTAACTGTGAGTTTCGTATCCGGAGTTACTCCGTTAGGATAAAACACTCGGAAAGGCTGGGAATAAAAACCGCCCGGAAGAATCTCTCCGCATATATATCTATATCCGTCCTTATCTGTTTCAAGTTTGAATTCTATTCTTGTTGCTCTGCTGACAAAAGTATCTCCGTCTTTAAAATCCGGAAGCTGGACTATATTGTCCGGAATCTTTACCTTGTATTTTACCGGAGTAGTCTGGCCATTGGCATGGCCACAAGAGACGCTCAGTACAAAAGCTGCCGTCTGACCCGTCTCAACTTCTTGCTGATCTTCCTCTGCGCCTTGTTTCATATTCTGTGGTGCAAATTTTATATTTACTGCATAGTTGATTGTCTCAGTGTCGTTTGCGCCATTATCTGCACTGGCGAATATGGCTGGATTGATTCCGCTGAATGCAACTAAAAATGATAAGGTGATTGCGAACACCCGTGAGATCACTTTTTTCTTTACTCCAAGTTTGTTTTCCCTCATTAAATACTCCTCTCTCAAAGTTAGTCGTTATTCCAATTGATTCGATGTATGCTCAGGCAATGTGCCGCTTTATCTCGTTAAAACATTATATTTATAAATTAACAGCAATTATCGTGCCATATTTTGGCTGTTCATAATATTTTTAGTGGCGCACGTCTCAACTGTTGGAATTTTCAGACTTTAGCGGTATATTTTTTTCCCATACGTACCTTTGACCTTTCAGAAAGCAGGTAAGCGCAGACAGTTCGAACACATATCGGTTCAATCGCCCTGCGACTCGCGATTCTTCTTGTGTTCACACGTATGCATTTGTTCGACCCCGATTTTCCATGTAATTAGTTACATTTTTTACTGCAAGGCAAAATTGTTTAGAATTGCTTAAACCATTGAAATTCAAAGGTTTGGATTTTATATTAAAACAACTATTTTCTTATGCAAATTATGGCGCCAAATCTTTGTTGAACCTATATCAGTTCACCATTTGCACCCTTTATTCCTGTACAAAAAAGAAGACTTCCCTATCGGAAAGTCTCCTTTTCATAAACAATCTTATTTTTATTTCTCCAGCCAGCGCTCATGGGCTCTTCGTGCAGTATTGTCCATATGGAGCTCCACTGCATCTGCGGCCGCATCTATATCTCCTACAGCCATCGCCTTATATATAGCTTCGTGCTCTTTATATATAAGAGGAAGGTTTTCCTCTTTCTTGAGAGTACTCTTTCTGGCTATATGCACATATTCTTGATAAGTCTTCAGGATCTGTACTATGAATCTGCTGTTTGTCATCTGGTAGATCATGCTGTGGAACTGTTCATTGGCTTCCAGCAGCTTTTCATAGGAATTATTTATCGTATAGAAGTTCATAAGCTCCAGATGCTGTCCCAGTTCTTCAAGTTTTTCTTCATCGGAGTTCTCTATTGCCCAGGTAATAGCAAGCCTTTCGACAGCTTTTCTTACCGCGTAGATATCTTCCATATCCTTATGACTGAAACCCTTAGCAAAGCAGCCCTTATTAGGAATGTATTCTACCAGCTGTTCTTTGGAAAGCTGCTTGAATGCGTCCCTAACGGGAGTCCTGCTGACCTTAAGCTCCTCGGCAATTTTGTTCTCTATCAGTTTCTCGCCCATGGCGTAGTCTCCGTTGATTATCCTGTCGCGCAGCACATCGGTGACTTCTTTTGCCAGTGATGCTTCTCCTGTGATCGCCTTCTTCCACACTGTCCTTCTCCTTCGATCTACAACTTACAATGTCATTTAATTCTTACAGCAGGTGGTTTTCGATAACCTGTACAGCAGGGTCGAAATCTTCGATCTGCAGATAGTATTCAGCTGCATCGAACAGCGCCTGCATTGGCGCCAGGCCGATCAGTTCTGTACCGATAACAGGAACTCCGTATCTTGCAGCTTCGTTTCTAACCAGTTCAGTTACTCTGTGGAGAGGAGTTACTGTGAAGTCTGTCATGTTGATGGAAACCTGAGCGATATTTCTTTCTTCCAGCATAACGCCCATAGCCTTAACGCACTTCAGTCCGCCGGATGATTCTCTGATGATCTTGCCGATCTTAGTTGCGATTTCCAGGTTGTCAGTTCCCAGGTTGATGTTGTATGCGATGAGCGGTGGTCTTGCGCCTACGCAAACAGCTCCGCCTGTAGGGTGGATCCTCTGTCCGCCGAAATCAGGTATCCAGTCAGGTTCTTGAACTTTTTCAGCCATACCTTCAAACTGACCTTTTCTTACCTTGGCCAGGTTCTGTCTGTGAGCAGCTGTTGCTGACTTTTCATATAAGAATACAGGCAGGTCTGCTTCTTCTGCGATCCTCTTGCCTACTCTCTGTGAAAGTTCAACACATTCTTCCATGGTAGCTTCCTTGATAGGAACGAAAGGCATTACGTCTACGCATCCCATTCTAGGGTGTTCGCCTTCATGCTTAGTCAGGTCGATCAGTTCAACCGCTTTCTTAGCCAGCTTAACGCTTGCTTCTTCGCAGCCTTCAGGGCTTCCCATGTATGTGATTACTGTTCTGTTGTGTGATGGGTCTGATGAATAGTTGAGCAGAGTGCATCCAGGTGTGTTTCTGATCTGATCTACACATGCTTCGATGATTTCCTGATTTCTGCCTTCACTGATGTTTGGAATACTTTCAATAATTTTAGCCATTTTATATCCTCCTATGCAAAGCCGCACTGCGGCGTTTTCTTTACTCTTTTCTTACAGGCTTCCTTCGATCTCTTCGTAAAGTTTCTTGGCGATCTCTTCGCCCTTCTTTACCATTTCGGCGCCCTTTGCAGCATATTCAGCAGCCAGAGCTTCGTCTTTCACTCCCGGCAGGTTGATCTTAACGTTGAGCCATGCACCCTTCATGCAAGTCATCAGGTTGAGAACTGCTACGCCCAGATCGCTCGCTGTGTTAGGGTTAGTGTTGCCCATAAGCTGCTCAGCAAGTTCCAGTCCTTCTGCCGCCATCTTCATAACGCTGAAAGGAACCTTAGTAGCTTCCAGAGTTCCGTCATCGATAGCTTTTCTTCTTGCAGCCTTTTCTTCGTCTGTTTCCTTAGGCATCTTGAATGCGTTAGCGACCAGATTATATGCTTCAGTATCTTTGTCCACGCCTTCAGCGAATCCTCTGTACAGAAGGTCTGCCTTGACCTTAGCTACCTTGCATGTATCGTGGTATTCTTCGTACTTAGCCTTACTTGTTGTCAGGTCACATACCATACCCATGAGAGCTGCAGCCTGAGCCCCTGCCAGTGCACTTACTGATCCGCCGCCTGGAGCAGGTGCATCTGAAAGCAGTATGTCGAGATATTCTTTTACTTTGAGGTCAATAAGTTTCATTTGATAACTTCTCCCTTCTTGATTACTGTCTGTGCCAGGTTTGATCCGAATCTGTAGCAGAGCATTTCCATATCAGGCGCATTCCAGATAACGATGTCTGCCTGCTTTCCTTCTTCCAGCGTACCAACCAGCTCGCCTCTGTTGATGGCGCATGCCGGATTGATAGTAACTGCTGTCAGGATTTCTTCCGGTGTCATCTTGTATCTCAGGTATCCTAAGTTGATAGCCAGCTGCAGATTCAATGACGGACATGAACCCGGATTGAAATCACTGGCGATACATACAGGGATTCCTTTTTCGATCATTGTTCGTGCAGGGGCAAATGTCTTGCCAAGATAGAATGAAGTTGCAGGAAGCAGCATAGCTGTGGTGCCTCCTTCTGCCATAGAATCCATTCCTTCTTCACCTGCTGCGATGAGATGTTCAGCAGAAACTGCTTCCAGCTGCCCTGCCAGCTTGGATCCGCCGATATCTTCGATCTCGTCAGCATGGATCTTCAGCTCGAACCCATATGCTCTTGCAGCTTCAAGATATTTCTTACTCTGTGCCGAGTCGAACACTGAGTCTTCACAGAAAACATCACAGAATTCTGCCAGTCCGCGTCTTCTTACTTCAGGGATCAGCTCATCACACATCATGTCGATGTATTCGTCGCCTCTTCCTTCATATTCAGGCGGGATAGCGTGTGCTCCCATGAATGTAGAAACTACATCTGCAGGATGGTTTTCTCCCAGGGCCTTGATAACTTCCAGCATCTTGATCTCGTTTTCCATATCGAGGCCGTATCCGCTCTTCGCTTCACATGTAGTGATACCGAAACTCATCATTTCATCAAGAAAAGCCGCACTCTTGTCGTAAAGTTCTTCAAAAGTCGCTTCTCTTGTCTTTCTTACTGTGTCAAGGATGCCGCCGCCTGCTCTCAGGATATCCAAGTATCCTGCGCCTGCAAGCTTCATCGGGATCTCATTTTGTCTGTATCCTCCAAACACCAGATGTGTATGTCCGTCTACCAGTCCCGGTGTTACCAACTTGCCTTCCGCGTCGATCACCTGATCGAAATCTCCTGCGGGGATCTTGCCTCCCTGTGTGATTTCTTTGATGATTCCGTCTTCAACGGCAATAGCAGCATCGATCAGTTTAACGTTCTGACCCTGCTTGCTTCCTTTATGACTGTAGCTGCCTGTAGGTGTCTGCAGGCAGCCTATATTTTTAATTAAAAGTCTCATCTCTTTTTCCTTTTCCCGCCGTTTGCCACGGCGCCCTTTTGTACTATTTCACGAACTTTGATACTACTTCTTCAACGAGTGCATCGTCTGCAACGTAAGGGATAGTGATGTGTCCCTGTCCTGCATAGTTCTTGTTGTATTCAACCGATGTTGACAGAGCGTTTTCGTTTCTTGCCCAGTTTCTTCTTGCTACGCCGCCCATAACGTCCCACATCATAGCTGACTTGATGATGTTGTCGATTCTTTCGCTTCCGTCCAGAACCAGACCAAATCCGCCGTTGATGGACTTACCGATTCCTACGCCTCCGCCGTTGTGGAGTGCGCACAGTGACATACCTCTTGCTGCATTACCTGCGAAGCATTGAGTAGCCATGTCAGCCATAACGTTTGATCCGTCCTTGATGTTTGATGTTTCTCTGAATGGGGAGTCAGTTCCGCTTACATCGTGGTGGTCTCTTCCCAGCATAACAGGGCCGATCTTGCCTTCTCTTACCATTTCGTTGAACTTGAGGGCGATTCTAGTTCTGCCTTCAGCATCCTGGTACAGGATTCTTGCCTGAGTACCAACTACCATCTTGTTTTCCTTAGCGTCTCTGATCCATACCCAGTTATCTCTATCCTGGAATCTTCTGTTTGGATCGATGCAGTCCATAGCAGCCTTATCTGTAGCGTCCAGATCCTCAGGCTTACCTGACAGGCATACCCATCTAAATGGCCCATAGCCATAGTCGAACAGCATAGGTCCCATGATATCTTCAACGTATGAAGGCCAGATGAATCCGTCCTTTTCGTCATAACCGTTCTTTGAGATTTCCTTAACGCCGGCGTCGTACATAGCCTTCATGAAGGAGTTACCATAATCGAAGAAGTAAGTGCCCTTTGCAGTGAGGGCCTTGATAGCTTCATAATGTCTGTGAAGTGAATGGTCAACCATTTCGCAGAACATGTCTCTATCCTTAGCCAGCATTTCAGTTCTCTTCTGGAATGTAAGGCCTACAGGACAGTAACCGCCGTTGTATACATTGTGACATGAAGTCTGGTCTGACAGCAGGTCGATATGGAATCCGTTTTCTACTGCTCTTTCCAGCAGGTCTACGATGTTGCCCCAGTATGCGATGGAGATGCTTTCCTTAGCTTCCTGCTTTTCCTTAGCCAGTTTGAATACTTCATCAAGATCTTCGCAGATAACGTCTACCCATCCCTGGTTATGTCTTGTTTCGATTCTTGACCTGTCAACTTCTGCGAAGATACCTACAGCGTTAGCGATGTTAGCTGCCTTAGGCTGAGCACCTGACATGCCGCCAAGACCTGATGATACGAATACATATCCTTCCAGGTCTCCCTGTTCAGGAACGCCCAGATATTTTCTGCCTGCATTGAGGATAGTGTTGAATGTTCCGTGTACGATTCCCTGAGGTCCGATGTACATCCATCCGCCTGCAGTCATCTGTCCATAGTTGGCAACACCCATTTCTTCTGCAACTTCCCAGTCTTCCAGATTGTCGAACATACCGATCATCAGAGCATTTGTGATGATCACTCTTGGAGCTTCAGGCTTGGATGGGAACAGTCCCAGAGGATGTCCTGATTCGATTACCAGTGTCTGGTCCTGAGTCAGTTCTTCCAGATACTTTTTGATCAGTCTGTATTGGAGCCAGTTCTGACATGGCTGACCAGTTTCGCCGTATGTAACCAGTTCGTATGGATAAAGAGCGATCTCAAAGTCCAGATTATTATCGATCATTACCTGGAAAGCTTTGCCTTCGAGGCACTTGCCCTTGTATTCTTCGATAGGCTTGCCGTAGATACGTCCTTCAGGTCTATATCTGTAAGCATATACTCTGCCGTAAGTTTTCAATTCTTCCATAAATTCAGGAGCCAGAACTTCGTGCAGTTCTTCAGGAACGTATCTCAGTGCGTTCTTCAGAGCTATTTTAGTCTGTTCCTTAGTCAGTCTGAATCCTCTGTCCGGAGCTCTTCTGTATCCTTCTTCGAATGCAGGATATTCAGGCAGAGTGTTATCCAGCTTGATTGTCATAGCCTGTGATATTGCTTTGTTATCTAACATGTTATTTCCTCCCGGGATAATTTATTTAAAATCAACTACTTTTTCTACTGCTTCAAGGAAGCTTCCGTCCTTGATCATTTCATCGAACTTAACCAGTTCGTCATGCATGATCACGTCGTCTTCGATAGGCGCTGAAACTGTTCTGATGTAGTCATATGCTGCCTTAGTAGCAGGTGCCAGGTTGTCAATTCCATTTTCTCCCAGTTCCTGTCTCAGCCAAATACCCTGTGCTGCTGCTGCCAATTCGATACCGATAACCTTCTGTGCATTGTCCAGTACCATAGCTGCAGTTCTTGCTGATGTAGTTCCCATTGATACGTGGTCTTCCTGGTTAGCTGATGATGGGATGGAGTCTACACATGCAGGGTGGTCATATACCTTGTTTTCTGAAACCATGGACGCTGCTGCATACTGTGCGATCATGAATCCTGAGCATACGCCGCCGTCCTTAGTCAGGAATGCAGGCAGTCCTTCTGAAAGCGCAGGGTTCACGAGTCTTTCTGTTCTTCTTTCTGATACGTTGGCAAGTTCTGATATCGCCATCTTCAGGAAGTCGAATGTCAATGCCATCGGCTGTCCATGGAAGTTGCCGCCACTGATAACTTCATCTTCATCTGGGAATACGAGAGGGTTATCTGTTACTGCATTTAGTTCGTTTGATACCTTTTCATAGGCATACTTGATAGCGTCTCTTGATGCACCGTGGATCTGAGGGATACATCTGAGGGTGTATGGATCCTGTACTTTGCTTTCTTGGAGAGGAAGAGCATTGCCGGACCCTTCTAGAAGAGTCAGCAGGTTTTCTGCAACTACTTTTTGTCCGTCCTGTCCTCTTAAATCATGTACCTTATGGTCATATGCTTTCTTGATAGCATGGAGCGCTTCGCCTGTCATGGCACATGCGATATCGGCAACCTTCTGCAGCTTCATAGCATCCCAGAGAACATTTACGCCTACAGCAGTCATCATCTGAGTTCCGTTGTTGAGTGCCAGTCCTTCCTTAGCTGCCAGTTCAACAGGAACGATCCCTGCATCTGCCATAGCAGCCTTAGCATCTACGATCTTGCCCTTGTATTCAACTTCACCTTCACCGATGAGGCCAAGTGCTATATGTGATAATGGCGCCAAGTCACCTGAAGCTCCCAGTGATCCTTTTTCAGGAATGATAGGGTGTACGCCCTTGTTGAGCATATCTACCATAGTCTCCAATGTTGATAATCTGATTCCGGAGTTTCCTCTTGAAAGAGCATTGCATCTGAGAAGCATCGCTGCTCTGACATATTCTACCGGATATGGGTTTCCTAACGCGCAAGTATGACTGATGATCAGGTTTCTCTGCAGCTTAGCCGTCTGCTCATGGTCGATCACAACATTGGCAAATTTGCCGAAGCCTGTAGTCAGTCCGTAGATCACAGCTCCGTCATCAAGTTTCTTTTCTACGTAGTCTCTAGCCTTCTGAACTGCCGCCTTAGCTTCCTCTGAAATAACAACCTCTTCACCATGTCTGCAGACCTTGATAACATCTTCTACAGTCAGGCTTCTTCCATCGATAATGATTGCCATTACTCTCCTCCTTCTAACCAGGTAATAACTTATGTTTATTCCCAATTTTGAATTATTATTTCCCGCATCTTTCGGTCTATATAAGTGCTTTAATTATACCGAAAATCCCTAGAAATAGCCACTATTTTTTGAAAATTGGCAATACTCTAACTCGTTAACGCTTTATCCTGCTAATACTTTATTGTGAATAATTATTAGTTATTGTTTGCATATAAAAACCCTCATCTTATTTCTTGATGAGGGTGAGTTTACCGCCGCATTGGCATCTATATGCTTCGATCTTCTGCATAACACATGTGAATCTCTGGCGTGGATATTCTTTTCCGCAGTTTAGGCACTTTATTATATATTTGATTTCCTTCTGTTCCTCCGGTCTTGCTATTGTTTCAAGTCCCAGTTCTTCAAAAGATGAAACTCGCTTGATGTTATATCCATAAGCATCATTCATCTTTTTCGCATACTCCTTCCAGCGAAGACCGTGATCTCTGCACCCTCTACAGGTGTGAAGGACTTCATGAGCTATTACACCGCGAATCTTTGACTCCTCTGCCTTCAAAAGAAATTCACTGATTTCGATATTGAATTTACCGTTCTTAGTGCTGCAGCATCCGAACCGCCTCTTAGGTCTTGGGTTGATGTATACTTGTTTGTTGATATTGGAGGGCACAGGGATATTCACCGCTTCCGCCTCTTTTATAACCTCTGTTAAAATCTTATCTATATCTTCTCTAACCATTGAAATTTCACTATTTAGAAAGAGTGTTCCACATGGAACACTCTTCTTTTATTTAACATTCTTGAGCATCTCGATCAGTCTTTCCAACTCTTCTTTGCTGTAGAATTCGATCTCAATCTTCCCCTTATTCCCCTTCTGATTAAGTGTGACTTTAGTACCCAGAGCTTCTTTAAGGTCCTCTTCCACCCTCTTGACGTTGGCATTTTTAGCTGCAGCTTTGCGAGGCTTTTTCGCAGCAGGCTTTTCTTCTCTTGCCATCTTTTCCAGCTGTCTTACAGACCAGCCGTTCTTAACAGCATCTTTCGCAAGTTCGATCTGACGATCTTCATCTTCTACTCCGGCAATAGCTTTAGCATGTCCTGTAGATAATTCGCCTTCTGCCAAATATCCTACGATCATTTCAGGCAGCTTTAAAAGTCTAAGACAATTGGCAATATACGGCCTGCTCTTGCCCACGCTCTTAGATACTTGTTCCTGTGTAAGACCGTAAGTATCTATCATCTGCTTGATTCCTTCAGCTTCTTCTATAGGATTCAAGTCCTCACGCTGCATGTTTTCTATGATTGCCAGCAGCATATTTTCTTCATCAGTAAGTTCCTTAACTATGCAAGGAAGCTCTTTGATACCAACCTTTCTGGCTGCCCTCCATCTTCTTTCACCGGCAACTATCTCATATCCCTTGCCGGCTTTTCTCAAAACTACCGGCTGAATAAGACCATGCTCGGCTATGGAAGCTGCCAGTTCTTCCAGTTTTTCCTCATCAAAAGTTTTTCTTGGCTGATTAGAATTAGGTTTGATATCATTGATATCTATATAAGTAATGCCTCCGGCAACCGGATCTGCCTTAGGTTCAGCCTTTTCTCCGGTTTCCATCGCTACATTTTTTTCACTCACTTTAGCAGGAGTTCTTTCCAGAGTCACCTCTGCATCTCCGAACAGGGCGTCGAGCCCTTTACCCAGTCCTCTTGATTTCTTTGGTGCTGCCATTTGTTATGCCTCCTCGTTTGCTAAAAACTCATCAGCGAATTCCATATAAGCAATGGCTCCTGATGATTTAGGATCATATTGTATAACAGGCATTCCGTAACTTGGCGCTTCTGCCAACCTTACGTTTCTAGGAATAACTGTAGTATATACCTTTTCCTTGAAGTACTTCTTAACTTCTTCTACAACCTGTATCGATAAGTTTGTTCTGCCATCAAACATGCTGAGGATGACCCCTTCTATTTCAAGGTTAGGGTTCAAGTTTGTCTTAACGATATCTATTGTACTCATCAGCTGACTAACGCCTTCCAGCGCATAAAACTCACACTGAATAGGGATGAGAACAGAGTCAACCGCTGTTAATGAGTTGATTGTCAGTATTCCAAGTGATGGTGGACAGTCAACGAAGATATAATCATACTTAGGTCTAAGCACATCTATAGCTCTCTTAAGTCTTTTTTCTCTTCCTGCCAACTCAATAAGTTCAACTTCTGCCCCTGCCAGTTGAACACTTGCAGGCATTATATCAAGGTTCTCTATACCTGTAGGAATTATCGCTTCTTCCGGATGATAATCGTCTTCAATGAGAATTTCGTGAGTAGTTACCTCCAAGTCTCTCTTTGATATTCCAACGCCGCTGGTGGTATTGCCCTGAGGGTCGATATCAAGGATAAGGACCTTTTTACCCTTAAGAGCCAGGCATGCCGCAAGGTTGATGTTAGTTGTAGTCTTTCCTACGCCACCTTTCTGGTTAAAAATTGCTATTGCTTTTCCCACTGTACTCCTCCTTGTTTCCTAATAATCTTAAAACTCATTATAATATAATGTATGGGATTTGACTATATTTTTTACAAAAAAAATAGATGTTCCACGTGGAACATCTTAAGAAACATCTGCCGGGAGCTCCTGCCCTTTAGGAATTATTATGGTTATTTTTAAGTTATCGCCTTCATCTCTCTGTTCAAAAGTCGCACCTTTTTCATGAAGATCCATATCCGTGAAGGCCTTTCTCAATGTGTTCAAATACAGCTTGTAGCTTATGTGGCGTATCTTGTTTTTTTCTTTATCCTTGATAGCACGGCCTTCTAAGTACTCTTCAACAAGCTTTTCCGTCTGCCTAACATTGAATCCATGTTTTATCACCTTATCTACTATGAGTCTCCGTTCTCCGTCGCCTTCTACTTTCAGCAGAGATCTGGCATGCCGCTCCGTTAATTTATTGCTTATCAGCAATTGTTGTATGTCATCCGGCAAACTCAACAGTCGTATCTTATTAGAAATAGTAGACTGATTCTTGCCTAGCTTCAGAGCGAGCGAAGATTGATTAATTCCATATTTTTCCATTAGCTGTTGGTATGCTTTTGCTTCTTCTATGTATCCCAAATTTTCTCTTTGGATATTTTCAACAAGTGCTATCAGCCCTATCTCTTCTTCTGTCGCTTCTTTTATTATTGCGGGCACTTTATCAAGCCCTGCCATTGCCGCCGCACGCAGTCTTCTCTCTCCCGCTATCAATAAAAATCCTCCGCCGGCTTCTTTTCTCAAAATCAACGGTTGCAAAACTCCATACTCTTTTATGGAATCCCTCAATTCCCTAAGCTGCTGCTCGCCAAAGGACTGTCTGGGCTGCTGCCTATTGACCTTGATCATTTCAATAGGCACTTCAGTAGCCTTTCTTATAAACATATAGATCAACCCCTTTCATCCATATGTTAACAGCTTGTCCTTTAAACGAGCACGGCTATCGTAAAACAAAAAGAGCCCATTTCTCTTAAGAAATAGGTTCTTTCGACGGGGTCCCTGCCTTACGAGGATATTTCGACCCTGTATTATTTTCTTTTTTTATAACGATCAATTTATGATCAAAAGGTAACCCTTCGAACTGAGGGCTGTCTTCTCTTATTATCTTGCCACCTAAAACTTTTATGGCTTTTGCGGCAGTCTTCAATTCTTCGCCGCAGTCAGGACCTTTATATGCTATGAAACATCCGCCCTTACGCACAAAAGGCAGACAATACTCCGCCAAAGTGCTCATGTTGGCTACGGCTCTTGATACACAAAGGTCAAAGGACTCTCTCATTTCCTTTTTTCTTGCCAGTTCTTCCGCTCTGCCATGGATAGCTTCGACATTCTTTATTCCCAATTTCCTGCAAAGTTCATTGATTATCTTTATCCTCTTATTGAGAGAATCGATCAAAACGAATTTTTTCTCAGGAAATGCAATGGCTAAAGGAACACCGGGAAATCCACCGCCTGTTCCTACATCTATAATAGTGTTGGCAGATTTGAACTCATCACAATCCACAGAAAGTAACGAATCAATATAGTGCTTCTTGATGAACTCTTCTCTGTCCGTTATGGCTGTCAAATTAATATGCTGATTAAGCTCCAGGATTTCTTCCATATATCCAACCAACTTGTCTTCCTTATCCGGGCTGAATCCGATATCAAGTTTTCTAAAGATCTCTCTAAAATTATTCATTATCTATTACTTTCCTCGTCTCCTCATCTTCTCAAGATAAACAAGCAGTACATTTATGTCGGCAGGAGATACTCCTGAAATTCTGGAAGCTTGTCCTACAGACAACGGTTTGAACTGATTAAGCTTTTGTCTTGCCTCGATTCTGAGGCCTTCTATTTCATCATAATCGAAATTCTCGTCCAGCTTCTTATCTTCAAGTTTCTTGAACTTGTCTATCTGCTGCTGTTGTTTAGTAATATATCCTTCATACTTGATCTGGACTTCCATCATCGTCTTCTGATGTTTAGAAAGTGCAGGTCTGTCATCATCTATAGCAGCAGCCTCATCATAAGTTATCTCAGGTCTCTTAAGGAGTTCGATGAGCGGAGTCGCGCCTTTGAGCGGTGTACTGCCTTTTTCTTCCAAGAAACTGTTTGCTTCTTCAGGTTTTACTATCTTCTTTTTTAATCGTTCGGTCTCTGCTTCAACGACGGCTTTCTTTTCCAGAAATCTATCATATCTGTCTTTTTTTACCAAACCAATCTCATATCCACGCTCTGTCAAACGTAAATCTGCGTTGTCTTGCCTCAGAACCAGCCTATATTCCGCTCTGCTGGTCATAATTCTGTAAGGCTCATTAGTACCTTTAGTCACTAAATCGTCGATTAGAACGCCAATATAAGCCTCGCTTCTGTCGAGAACGAACTCTTTTTTGCCGTTTATCTTGCATACGGCGTTTATTCCAGCCACAAGACCTTGTGCTGCAGCCTCTTCATATCCGGAACTTCCGTTAAATTGACCTGCACAAAACAGGTTTTCGATATGTCTGTTTTCAAGAGACAGCTTAAGATCAAGTGGATCGATGCAATCGTATTCGATCGCGTAAGCCGGTCTTACTATCTCGATATTTTCCAAGCCCTCGATAGTATGATAGAATTTTTCCTGTACATCTTCAGGAAGGCTTGATGACATTCCCTGTATGTACATTTCATCTGTATATAATCCTTCAGGCTCTATGAATAACTGATGTCTTTCTTTATCTGCAAATCTATTGATTTTATCTTCGATTGATGGACAATATCTAGGTCCCACACCTTCTATCTGTCCTCCGAAAAGTGCAGACCTGTGGAAGTTGGCTCTGATAACTTTATGAGTTTCTTCATTAGTATATGTAAGCCAGCATTTTACCTGATCTTTCTGTAGATCGTCATTCATGAATGAGAACGGTACGATTTCTTCATCGCCCTCCTGAGGAATCATCTTGTCAAAATCAAATGTCTTGGCTAGAGCTCTTGCAGGAGTTCCTGTCTTAAATCTCCTCATCGGAAGACCATGATCTCTCAATTTAGCTGCAAGATCCATAGAAGGAGCCATACCATTAGGTCCGCTGTCGAATGCACTGTCTCCAATAAAGATCTTTCCGGCAAGGAAAGTACCTGTTGCCAGAATGACAGCCTTCGCCTCATACATAGCACCTGTCTTAAGAAGCACTCCGTGCGCCTTTGCATCATCGATAAGAATATCTATAACTTCTCCCTGTTTGAGATCCAAGTTCGGTTCGGCCTCCAGGGTTTTCTTCATTTCTATATGGTACTGATTTTTATCGGCCTGAGCTCTAAGAGAGTGAACTGCCGGACCCTTGGCTGTATTGAGCATCCTGCTCTGGATAAAAGTTTTATCTATATTAAGACCCATCTCTCCACCGAGTGCGTCTATTTCACGAACAAGGTGACCTTTACCTGTTCCGCCGATAGAAGGGTTACATGCCATCATTGCAACAGCTTCAAGATTGATACTTAACAGCAATGTTTTTTTACCCATTCTGGCAGCAGCAAGTCCGGCCTCGCATCCTGCGTGACCTGCTCCTACTACTATTACGTCATATGTTCCCATCAAGAATTTTTCCATTTAATATAGTCTCCTATGACTGTATGTTATTTGCCCAGACAAAATCTTGCAAATACTTCATCTATTATATCATCAGAAACGGTTTCTCCAATGATTTCACCTAAAAATTCATAAGCATTTTTAACATCTATTTCTATAAAGTCCAGAGCTTCTTTCATCTGAGTCATTATCAGTGCATCTTTAAGAGAGTCTCTTCCTTTATTTAATAATTCTATATGGCGAACATTATTTACCATCAAACTTTCATTTTGGGTAATTTCTCCGCCATAT
The DNA here is from genome assembly GCA_030536355.1 of Bacillota bacterium. Classification (GTDB taxonomy): domain Bacteria; phylum Bacillota; class Clostridia; order Peptostreptococcales; family Anaerovoracaceae; genus Lentihominibacter. Next base: position 20,955 of record JAUNQD010000026.1, read on the forward strand.
ACCATGCCTTCTATGAATTCTTCGATCTCATTTATTCCTTCTCCCATAATAAGAGAAGTTTCGATGATCTCTGCATCCGGCATCAATGCCTTAACATCCGAAGGAGAGAAAGCCTGAGTCAAGTCGCTCTTATTGATAAGTACCAGAGATTTTCTGTCAGCCAGATATTCTGCTATTTCTCTGTCCTCATCGGAAAGCGGCACACTGCCGTCTAATATGAATATAACAAAGTCAGCATTATTGAATGCCTCTTTGGATTTTTCGATTCCAAGTTTTTCGACGATATCATCTGTTTCTCTGATTCCTGCAGTATCTACCAGATAAACAGGAATATTCCTTATGCTGATCGCTTCTTCTATAGTATCTCTGGTAGTTCCCGGGATTTCAGTTACGATCGCACGTGTTTCCTTTAGTAGACCATTCATCAGAGAAGACTTGCCGACATTAGGTTTTCCTACTATTGCCACTCTGATTCCTTCTCTTATCATACGTCCGGTAGTGGCTGTAGATAGGAGTTTTTCAATCATTTCGCCTATTAACGATATATTTTTTTCCAACTTTTCATATGTTATATATTCGATATCTTCGTCCGGATAATCTATATTGACTGTGATGTCTACAAGCAGATCCAAAAGCTTCTTTCTTATCTCTGAAACCTTTGCTGATAATGTTCCTTCCAGCTGAGATAAAGCTACATCGAAACTTTTATCTGTTTTAGCTTTGATAACATCTATAACCGCTTCCGCTTGAGAAAGGTCAAGGCGACCATTCAAAAACGCGCGCTTAGTGAATTCCCCTGGTTCAGCAAGACGTGCACCTTTGCGCAGCACTAATGCCAGAGTTTTTCTGAGGGATACCATACTGCCGTGGCAATTTATTTCTACTACATCTTCAGCAGTATATGTTTTAGGTCCTTTCATATATACGGCCAGCACTTCATCTATTGCCTGATCTGTATCACTATCTATGATCTTACCATATGTCATTCTTCTGCTGATGATTTCATCAAAATCAGAAGCAGGAATAAATATCTCCTTTAAAATTTCAAGAGATTTTTCTCCGCTTATTCTTATTATACCTATTCCGCCTTCACCATAGGCTGTTGCTACTGCAGCAATAGTACTGTCCATATCATTTCTCCATTAATGAAAAAAGTCCGCAAGATACTTGCGGACCCTTAATTATTTTTTCAGCTCAATTATAACTCTTCTGTAAGGTTCTTCGCCTTCGCTTCTTGTAGTGATGTTAGGATTCTGCTGCAAAGTTGCGTGAATTACCTTTCTTTCATAAGGGTTCATCGGTTCAAGCCTTACATATTTTTTAGTTTTGATAACTTTAGCTGCTAATCTATTAGCAAGCTGTTCAAGAGTCTTCTGTCTTTTAGCTCTATAGTTTTCGGCATCAACAACTACTTTTACATATTTGTCACTGTCCTTGTTTATAACGAGACTTGTAAGATACTGGATCGCATCCAGTGTCTGACCTCTTTTACCGATAACTGTACCGGAGTCCTTGCCTTCCATTTCTACATATACAACATCTTCGCCTTCTTTAGCGTTGAAGTTTAATGAAAGACCCATCTTCTCGGTTATATCTTTAAGGAAATCGAGAGCAGCGTGTTCTTCGATATCCTTCAGTTCATCTTTATTTACAACTTCTATATTCAAGTTGCTTTCTTTCTGAACTTCTTTTACTTCCGGTTTCTTTTCAGCTTCTTTACGTTCCTTTTTAGCCTTATTTTTCTTATGGCTTTTAGTCTCTTTATGCTCAAACTTTTCAGGCTGAGCTTCAAGCTGAGGTTTTTCTTCTTCTATTTTCTTTATTTCTACTCTGACCTTTGCCAGTTTAGAACCAATACCGAAGAAACCCTTCGATGGTTCTTCTAAAACCGTAACCTCAACCTCTTCTCTGGAGACTTTGAGATCCATCAACGCAAGCTTCACCGCTTCTTCTACGTCAACGCCCCATTTTTCTGAATAGTCCATTTAACTTTTCCTCCAAATGATCGAGTGAGATCTATTTTTTCATTTTTTTCTTTGCCGCAGCAACTTCTCTTTCTCTCTTGACTTTCTTTCTGATAGATGCTAAGTGAATATTAAAGAAAATCTGAATGATCTGGCTGATAGCCCAGTACAGAGCAAGTCCGGATGGGAATGCTCTTGCCATCCACAGGATCATGATAGGGAAGATAAACTGCATCATCTTCATCATTCCTGCAGTCTGATTGTTGCCTGTATCATTGAGTGCCTGGTTCATTGTGAATGAAACAAATGTACCAACACCTGCAATGATTGGCAGGATCCATGGGTCAGGCTGACTCAAGTCTTCGATCCATAAGAAATGTTCATGGAAAGCGAAGATCATGCTGCCGTCACTGATATACTGCATAGGATTTCTAAGCAGTGCGAAGAGACCCATAATAATAGGCATCTGAATCAACATAGGGAGACATCCACCCATAGGGTTGAATTTTTCTTCCTTATATAATTCAGCCATTTTGATATTCAGGGTTTCTTTATCATTAGCATATTTTCTCTGCAAAGCCTGCATCTTTGGCTGTACGTCCTGCATCTTTGACATGGACTTAGTCTGCTTTATGTATAAAGGATATATACATACTTTTACGATGATAGTAAACAAGATGATGGTGATACCATAATCCTGAATAAGATCATACAGTAATCCAAGCAGCCATCCCATAGGCTTTGCTATGATTCCCAGTATCGTATACATTAATTGATTTCCTCCTATTTTAAAGGATCATATCCACCGGGATTAAAAGGATGACATCTGAGAATTCTCCTTATACCCAGGTAGGATCCTTTAAAAAATCCATACTTTTCCAATGCCTGAATAAAATAAGTTGAACAAGTAGGATAGAATCTGCATTTTGGTGGAAAAAGAGGAGATATGAATTTCTGATAACCGCGTATCAGTATAATCATTACTTTTTTCATATTACTACCTCATGATCATTTACGATCCATCAGCTTAGATTTGAATAAAGCATTAACCATAGACTTATTGACATCCTGTGCTTTCCTATTATTAATAGTATTACGAGCAATAAATATCAAATCGTAACCCGATTTGATATTATCCTTCAATAATCTATAGTTTTCTTTCATGAGCCTTCTGGCCCTGTTTCTTTCTACGCTGTTTCCTACTTTTTTACTTGCTAAAAATGCTATTCTGTTGTATGAAAGACCATTCTTCTTATAAAAGAGTACTATATATCTTTCACCTATAGATTTACCCCTCTTATAAATAGAAGAAAAATCATCTTTTCTTCTCAGTATATCTTTTTTTAGCATAATTCTACCAAATTATATCGGCATAACAAAAAGACCACTCGCTGCGGTCTCTATGCTGATAAAACTTTTCTTCCTCTTTGTCTTCTTCTCTTTAAAACATTTCTACCGTTCTTTGTCCTCATTCTCTTTCGAAAACCATGTTCTTTTTTTCTCTGTCTCGTCTTCGGCTGATATGTCATTTTCATAATATTTTTCCTCCTTATCTCAGAATTAGTAAAGCGCAGATCTGAATTTCAACCTACGCAACATGCTTTACTATTATACTCCCTCAAAAA
>JAUNQD010000026.1:24553-28932 GCA_030536355.1 Bacillota bacterium
CTTCCTCTTTGTCTTCTTCTCTTTAAAACATTTCTACCGTTCTTTGTCTTCATTCTTTTTCTAAAGCCGTGCTCTTTTTTTCTCTGTCTTGTCTTCGGCTGATATGTCATTTTCATAACAAATATTCCTCCTTATTACCTAAAATTTCTAGCGCATAAATCTAAATTTCAACTTATGCAATATGCTTTACTATTATACTCCGCAAGTATTGGCATGTCAAATGATTTTATCAGCTGAAACTGTTGATTTTACTTAAAAAAGGATACCTTAATCAACATATAGTTGTTCCTGTGAAAACTTTGCACAATTTAATCCACAAGTAGTGGATAACTCTCATAAATTTTATTTTTTCAATAAATTTTTTTAAACTATTGCCTGTGGATAACTTTTTTTGATATGATATACACACCGCAAAAGAGAGGATATTTTAAATGAGAAAAAAGATAGATGAAAAAAAATGGGCAGATATATTAGCAGAAATAAGCAGCAGTATTACAGAAGTGAGCTTCAGAACATGGTTCGCACCTCTCTTTCCTCTTGAAATAGATGAGGATGCGGCAGTTATTTATGTTGCTTCTTCCAATGATTTTCTCATAGAAGTTCTTAAAAACCGCTATATTTCAGTATTTGAAAGAGCTATTGAAACTGTATATGGTAAAAAATATAAGGTAGTCCTCAAAAATAAAAGCGAAGAGGAACTCGAAAGAACTATCAAAAACGAAGAGAAAAGTGAACCTTTGCATAAAAAAGAACATGAAGAAGAATTCAGAGAAGAGTATTTCTTAAATCCTAAATATAATTTTGATAACTTCATAGTAGGAAATAATAATAACTATGCTCATGCAGTAGCATTGGCAGTAGCTGAATCTCCGGCAGAAGTATATAATCCATTATTTATACATGGTGGATCAGGCCTTGGTAAAACTCATTTGATGCATGCTATAGGCCATTACATATTAGAACATAATCCATCTAAAAAAGTTCTCTACGTTTCTTCAGAAATGTTTACATCAGAACTTATCAAGGCTCTTCAAGATGGTAAAAACAAAACTGCTAAAATGAGAGCTTTTAATAATAAGTATAGAAATGTAGATGTTTTATTAATAGATGATATACAATTTATTGAAGGTAAAGATGCAACACAAACCGAGTTTTTCCATACATTCAATACATTATATGATTTTAAAAAACAGATAGTAATTTCAAGTGATAGACATCCTAGTAAACTTACAGATCTTGATGACAGATTGAGATCAAGGTTCCAGTGGAATATAGTTGCAGACATACAGCCGCCTGATTTTGAAACAAGAGTAGCTATATTAAGAAATAAGGCTGAACAGGAAAAAATCGAAATTGATGACGATATATTGGAAGTAATAGATATCATCGCAGAAAAAGTAAAGTTCAACATTAGGGAACTGGAAAGTGCTCTTACAAGAATAATCAGTTATTCTAAAATATTTAATAAGAAGATAACTGTTAAATTCGCTAGAGAAAGTCTTAACGATATATTCTCAACAAGTGATTTCAATATAACTTGTGAATCTATCAAAAAAGCAGTATGCAAAAAATATAATATCAAAATATCTGATATGGAATCTGCAAAAAGAAAGCGTGAATTTTCATATCCTAGACAAATAGCAATGTATTTGTGCAGAGAACTTACAGATTATTCACTTCCTAAAATAGGTGAATCATTTGGTGGCAGAGATCATACTACAGTATTACATGCATATGAAAAGATATCTAATGAAATAAAAACAAACAGTATACTTGCAGATGAGATAAGACAATTAAAATCTGATATCCAATAATTATCAACAATCAATGTTAATAAAAAAAACAAGTTATCAACAGATTTTAAATAACAAAAAAACAAGCAATTTCAAGGTGGCCATGAGTTTTCAACAGAATCAACAGCCCCTACTACTATTACTATTAATTAATATATAAAGAGAATAAATATTTTTTATTTTCACTTTGGAGGGTATTATGAAATTTACATGCAGTCAGCAAACTTTAGCAAAAGCGTTGAACACAGTTTCAAAAGCAGTTTCTACAAGAACTACACTTCCTATATTAAAAGGTATTCTTCTTGAAGCTAAAGCAGATGGAACATTGATACTTACAGCTTCAGATCTTGAAATAAGTATTCAGAAAAAAGTAGAAGCGGAAGTTCAACAGGAAGGTTCAGTAGTAGTTATTTCCAAATTATTCGGAGATATCATAAGAAAACTTCCTAATGAAGATATCTCTATAGAAGAAACTGAAGATAATAATATTCTCATCAAAACAAATTCATCAGAATTCACAGTAATGAGCTTACCGGTTGAAGAGTTTCCTAAAATAGGAGAAAAAGAAAACAATAGTAAACCTCTTGTTTTTGACAGAGAAATTTTCAAAGATATGGTCAGAAAAACTGCATTTGCAGCATCTATAGATGAATCAAAGGGAATTTTAGTAGGAATTCTTACTGAAATAAATGAAGATGCAGTCAATATGGTCTCTCTTGATGGATTCAGACTTGCACTTGCTAAAGAAAAAATGAACAGCTCTGAAGAAAGTAAATTTATAATCTCTGCTAAAATAATGAATGAAATAAGTAAAATAGTTTCTGATGATGATACAGATTCAGATATAAATATTTTCCTTGGAGATAAGAAGGCTGTATTTAATATAGGAAATACTGAAGTAGTTCTCAGACTTATGGAAGGAGAATTTATAAAGTATAGAGATATAATTCCTTCTGATGGAACTATAAATGTCAAAGTAGGAAAAGAAATACTTCTTGAGAGTATAGAAAGAGCTTCTCTTCTTGCAAAAGAAGGAAAGAAAAATCTTATCAAGATGACTATAAAAAATGATCTTCTTACTGTTACATCCAGATCAGAAGAAGGTAATGTAAAAGAACAGATTGTTATGGAAAAAATAGGGGATGACCTTGAAATAGGATTCAACTCAAAGTTTGTAATAGATGTTCTTAAAGTAATAGATGATGAAGAAATATCAATGGTTTTCAAAACAGGAACTTCACCATGTGTCGTAAGACCAGTAGAAGGAGATGCTTATGAATATCTTATTCTTCCTGTAAGAATACCAACAATGTAAGAAAGATCATTATCAAAATATGTACATCAAAGAAATAGAATTAAAAGATTTTAGAAACTACAAAGAATTAAGAGTATCCTTCAGTGATAAAGTAAACATTTTCCTGGGCAATAATGCCCAGGGAAAAACTAATTTACTGGAAGGTATATATTTGAATGCAATGGCAAAATCCTTTAAAACATCGAAGGATAAAGAACTTATAAGATTTGGAGAAGAATTTTGTAAGATAAAGACCATTGCTTTTTTTGATGATGATGAACATAGTACAGAAATAGTAATAAATAAAGAAGGTAAAAAAGGTGTTAAGTTAGACGGTATAAAAATAAACAGGACATCTGAACTTCTTGAAAGAATATTTATTATTATTTTCTCACCTGAAGATCTTAAAATAGTTAAGGATGAGCCGGAAAAAAGAAGAAAATTTATTGATAGAGAACTCTGTCAGATAAAACCGGGATATTATAATGATCTTAATAATTATAAGAGAGTATTGAAACAGAGAAATTCTTATTTAAAAGAAGAAAATATAGATACATATATACTTGATATATGGGATCATGAGCTTGCAATATATGGAAGCAAGGTTATATCAAGAAGAAATGAGTTTATTAAAAGAATAAATGAGATAAGTAAAGAAATACATAAAAATATTTCCGGAGGCAAAGAAAATCTTGAACTTACTTATGAACCTAATGTGATTACAGAATTTGATTCATTAAATGAATTGGAAAAATACTTTTATAATAAACTTGTTGAAAGCAGAAATGATGATATAAGGAACAGGACTACCGGAAAAGGTCCTCATAAAGATGACTTAAAAATTTCAGCCGACGGCATAGACCTGAGAAAATACGGATCTCAGGGACAACAGAGAACTGCAGCTCTTTCATTGAAATTATCGGAAATAAAACTTATAGAAGAAGAAATGGGAGAAAAACCTATACTTCTTCTCGATGATGTATTATCAGAACTGGATAACGACAGACAAAATTTCCTCATACATTCCCTTGGAGGAAATCAGTTATTCATAACGACTACAGATATTTCAGGAAAAGTAGCAAGACAGCTGCCTGAAGGAAAAGTATTTAAAATTACTTCCGGAGAAATAGATATAGAAATATAATAAGATATGCAAAGCCCCGCTTCGTCATGAAGCAGGGCTTTTTTCATAAGTCTATTTTTTCCAGTGATCCATAAAGTATTCGAATGTAGATCTGTAAAGACCTCTTTCGAATAAGTTATCGCTGTCTTCACTGATTTCATCATAATCT
>JAUNQD010000007.1 GCA_030536355.1 Bacillota bacterium
ACAGAGGGAAAAGTAAAAACGGGTAAACAAAAAATAAAATAGAGCGCTTGGGAAAACCAAGCGCTCTTGTTTTTTAATTGTTTTAGAATCCTCTGTAAATGAATGCCGACGCATCATATCCCGGTCCGTACACACCAAGAACCAACACACATACAAATCCTGCCAGCAGGATCGCCCATCTAAGCGGCAGAGCCATTTCTGCCATCTTCTTTCTGATGTATGTATTGTCTTTATCGCCGCCTCTTTCCTGGATAAGGCTCAAGATGAACCATACGATACATCCGAACAGGATGATATAAAAATCTATGTTTGTCAGTCCCAGTGTCAGGATAGTTTCGCTGAAGCCGCCACCCATATCAGGTCTGAATAATGCACCATACATATATAATGCCGCACCGAATGATGTCGCCTTGGCAAACATTCTTCCGAAGACTACGATGAAGAATGTCCTTACGATCTGGAATAGTTTCCAAGCCTTGGAGCTTTCATTGATATGAAGCTTCTCGATAGTTTTCTTGAAATACGGTTCGAGAAGAAGGGCCAGAACTATGACAGTACCGTTATATAAGCCGTATGCCACATACTTGAACTCAGCTCCGTGCCAAAGCCCGATGGTGATGAATGTCGCATACTGAGCGATGATAACAGGCACCAGTTTTCCCACTCTGTCGCCTAAGACCTTTCTCATGTCCTTGCCCAGCTTACCGAAGAACTTACTGAGAGCTATGGAATAGAAGATATAGTCTCTTGTCCAGAAACTGAGGGACATGTGCCATCTTCTCCAAAATTCACTCAAGCTTTCGCTAAAGTATGGACGCATGAAGTTATGGCTCATTTCGATACCCATCATCTGCGCTACACCTCTGGCGATATCTATACCACCTGAGAAGTCAGCGTATATCTGTATAGTGTAGAACAGCAATGCCACGAACACTACACCTCCTGCATAGTCGGTATAGTTATCAAATACTTCAGATGTCAGTATGGCAACTCTGTCGGCGATTATCAGCTTCTTGAAAAATCCCCAAAGGATCAGCTGCATCCCGAAAGTAAAGTTCTCGTACGAGAATCTATGACCTTCGTAGAGCTGTGCCGCCAGCTGATCATGCCTTGCGATAGGTCCCTGTATTATCTGCGGAAAGAAAGACATGAAAAGAGCAAACTTGGCGATATTGGTATCGTGACTTATCTTGTTCCTGTAAAGGTCAAGAATATATGCCGCACTCTGGAATGTATAGAAAGATATTCCCAGAGGGATCAATATCCCCAGTTCCAGCTGCACTCCGCCGATCGCCGCAAAAGCCAGTTCTATATATGTCTTGAAATATTTCAGTATAGCCAGCACTCCGAAGTTGGCGATCAATATCAAAGCCACCATCTTACGCTTTTTCTTCTGAAGTTCTGCCTTAAGAGCTTTCTTCTCATCTCTTGTAAGCTCATCCTTATGTTCAGCAAGATATGCCTTCTGATCATCATTTTGCTGACCGATATATCTGCCTCCCAGGAATGTGATGACAGTTGTCAGGATGACGAATACGAAAGTCTTAGGGCTCGATATCAAATAAAAGGCATAACTGGCTGCCAAAAGTGTCATCCATCTGCCTTTTATCGGTGTCAAATAATATGCTGCAACTACTACTGCTACAAAAACTAAAAAGATAAATGAAGTAAATGCCATTTGATTTCCTCAAGTATCCTTCGATTATTCCTGCGCCTTAGTGATGAGTTCTACCATAGCGTCAACTGAATTGAAGTTTTCAGGAAGCAGATCTTCAACAGAGATCTCAACATCGAATTCTTCATTGAATTCTCCAACGATAGCTACGATATCCAGTGATTCAAGAATACCATCGTCGATCAGCTTAGTTTCTTCTTCAAAATCGATGTCTCCTCTGATGTCTGCCAGGATTTCCAGGATTGTTTCTTTCATGTCTTGTTTCTCCATTCTTTATCTTTTAAATAAATGTCTCTCTCTTTCGTTCAGGCAAATGCCCATACACTAGGATTGTAGCACTAATATATTATGGAATCAAGTGATAATAATGTGAAGAAACGTTGCTATTTAGCCTTTTTCTCACTTTCAAGAAGCTCATTATATGCCCGCTTATCAAGTGGGTATTTATATAGTGCAATTATCGTTATAACGAAGAAAACTACAGGTAATATAGTCGTAGAATTCTCTATCCAGATCTGCGCCGTTTCGCTCTGGGCAGAACTTTCTCCCGCAAAACCTGCCATCTCCAAGATAATACCGAGAAGCTGTCCGCCTATGCCGGCAGCCAGCGCTTCCACAAGCCCCTGGAACGATACGATAGTAGCCGATCTGTTCCTTCCGTTTTTGATCCTGTCGTATTCGCAAACATCGTAGAACACCCCCGGCATCACCTGCCAGTAGATTGATGTGCATATAGATGCAAAGAGCAGGTATACAGCCAGGTCAGCCATCGCAGGCAAGTCTATGAATTTTGATAGGCACAGTCCCACAGATCCTATGATATACGAGATCATAAGTGTATCTCTTCTGTCGGTCACCGCTATCATTTTAGCCATGATAGGTATGTATACGATCCCCAGCAGTGTCTTAGCCAGCATGAATCCCGAGATCCCCATAGCAGACATGCCCAGGTTGAAGGTCAGATAATACACCATATCAGCTGTGATCATCGTACCGCCGATCAGCGCCGATAAGCTGGCTATGATTAGAGGTCTCATAGGCTTTAGTTTCGCTACGGTAATATACTCTCTTACTATGGTCCAAAGTGCGCCTTTGCCATCAGCACTTTGGGCTTTTTGCTCAGGCGAGCTTTTTGCCTGCGTCCGCTTCGTGCGAAGCTCTGCCTTTTGCATCAGTTCTTCTTCAGAGCATATATCCTTTTTCTTAGAGGCTATCACTGTAGCCATGTTAGTAACGAGAGTTATTATGCCCAGCATCAGCCCTGTCATGGACCATGCCTGACTTGGCGTAAGGCCGAAACCTTCCAGGAATTCAACTATGAGAGTCGGCATCACCATGGCGAACATGGCGCCTATCATATTGAAGAACGATCCGAACAGTCTGAGTATAGTTCTGTCATCATAGTCAGACGTATAATCTACTCCCAGCGCCAGATATGGCACCACGAAGCCTGTATAGCTGGTCCAGTAGAGCATCAGCAGCAGTCCGTAATATATGGGTTTGATGCTCATCGGCATCTGTATGTCGGTAAACAGAAGAAACATGGTCAGCATCAGCGGGATGGTGAACACAAAAATAAGCGGTCTCCTCCTGCCGTGTTTTGTGCATACCTTATCTGCCAAATATCCGATTATCGGATTGAATACCGCGTTCCACACTGCGCCTATGGCGATGATGGTTCCCGCCACTCCCGGAGAAATACCCGCTATTGTCGTCAGGAAGAACAGAAGGAATGTTCCTGCGAAGCTGTAGCCTACCGAATCGCCTAATGAGGCTATACCATATCCAAGTTTTTCTTTGAATGTCGTCTTTTCCATGAGAGGGATTATACCATAAAAAATCGGCGCCGTAAATCGACGCCGATCTTAGTTTTAAACTATCAGTTTTTAGAGTCCCCATTCCTCTATATTGGTATGAAGCAGCTCATGAGATCTATGTGACAATGGTTTTTCAAGAAATTCTTCGTATGTCATCTGCACTGTCGGATTCTCGTGGGAGAATCTGATCTTGGCAGTGCTGTCTATGCCATAGAGAGTCTTGCTTCTCGTTTCAGCCAGTTCTTCTCCGTCATGGATAGGCTGACCACCACCACCGGCACATCCGCCAGGACAAGCCATTACTTCCACGAAGTCATACTCGACCTTACCGGCTTTGATGGCCTCGTTCAGCTTGCGTGTATTACCGAGACCGCTGACAACTGCCACTTTCACAGCAACGCCTTCTATTTCGAAGATAGCTTCTTTCCATCCATCCATTCCTCTGACCTTCTTGAAGGCATCCATCTTAGGATTCTTGCCTGTCAGCAGAAAGTATGCAGATCTTAAAGCCGCTTCCATTACACCTCCGGTCGCACCGAATATGACTCCTGCACCGGTACCTTCACCGAACATATCGTCAAACGGTTCTTCCTTCAGCTCTTCCACCTTGATCCTGTCTGCATTGATGAGTCTGTCCATTTCTCTTGTAGTCAGCACTAGATCCACATCCTTACCGTGGCCTGCATCGTTGACTTCTGCCACATCACATTCGTACTTCTTGGCAGTGCATGGCATGATCGATACGGAGAAGATCTTATCAGGGTCTATACCCAGCTTATGGGCTATGTATGTCTTACTGATAGCCCCGAACATCTGCTGCGGTGACTTGGCGCTGGACAAGTTACCTGCCAACTCAGGATACTGTGTCTTGACGAATCTTATCCAGCCCGGGCAGCAAGATGTGAACATTGGCCATTTGTACTCGTCTCTGTGAGTGAATCTTTCGAGGAACTCACTTCCCTCTTCCATGATGGTAAGATCAGCAGTATAAACTGTATCGAAAATATAATCGAAGCCGATCTGCCTGAGGGCACTTACCAGCTTGCCTGTGGTGGATTCTTCTCTGTAAAGTCCCACGCCTTCGCCCCATGCAGCTCTTACTGCAGGCGCGATCTGCACCATAGTGATCTTATCGGGATCGGCAAGAGCATCCAGCATCCTGCCGGTATCATTTCTTTCTCTGAGAGCCCCTACAGGGCAGTGAGTTATACACTGTCCGCAGAAAGCGCAGTCAGCTTCTTCTATCGGTTCATTATGTGCTACGCCTACTGTTGTCCTGTATCCGCTTCCTGTGATGTCCCATACATTCATGCTCTGGATCTTATCGCAAATCTGGATACATCTCATGCACTTGATACACTTGGAGGCATCTCTGATGAGAGGCACATTGTAATTCCATTTGGAAACTTCTGCGACATTTTCATAAGAAACTTCCAATATGCCCAGATCGTTAGCTATCTTTTGAAGGCTGCAATTACCGCTTCTCACGCAAGTAGCGCACTTACAGTCATGATCCGAAAGAATAAGTTCTACATTTATCCTTCTTGTCTTTCTTACCTTAGGGCTGTTCGTATATATCTGCATACCCTCTTCTACAGGTGTATTGCATGCTGTTATGAGGGTGTCCATACCTTTGTTTTCAACGATACATACTCTGCAGGCACCTATCTCATTTATTCCTTCCAGATAACAGAGATGAGGGATATCTATGCCTACTTCACGAGCAGCTTCCAGAATGGTAGTGCCTTCGCTTACAGTTATTTTTTGATCGTTTATAGTCAAGCTTACCATTTCTCGTTCCTCCCTCCTCTAAATGCGCCGAAGCCATTGTAATCACATCTCAGGCAGCGGCTTGCTTCCTGCATAGCTTCTTCCAGTGACAATCCCTGTTCGATTTCGAGGAAGTCGCTTCCGCGCTGGTTGGCATATCTCAGCTTCATCTCAGCTCTTCCGCAAGGTTTCTTATCCATCTGCTTAGGAATAGGGATCTCTACGTCTACGCTGATTTCATGATGATAACCAAGATATTCATCTATGTTGGCCGCAGCAACTTTTCCTGCTGCAATAGCATTGATAACTGTTGATGGTCCTGTTACGCAGTCTCCTCCTGCGAAAACTCCGTCTATCTTTTCGACTGATGCGCTTCTGTTCGCCGAGAACAGCCCCTTTGACTCTACTACAGGAACTCCCGAATCTTCGAAGTCCGCATAGTCGATGCCCTGACCTATCGCAGAGATTATGATATGACATGGTATACGCTCTTCATCTGCTTGTGCAGCCACAGGTCTAGGTCTTCCCGATTTATCAGACTCACCTGCGATCTGAGGCTGTACCCAAAGAGCCTTGACTTCATCATCCGCATCAAGCTCTATCCTTACCGGCGCCTTCAGTTCAACGAGAGTGCATCCCTCTGCTATTGCTCCATCGATTTCTTCAGGCAGCGCTGTCATGTCATCCTTTCTTCTTCTGTAAACGATGTTGACTTCTGATGCACCAAGTCTCTTGGCAGTTCTGGCAACGTCCATAGCTACATTGCCACCGCCGATAACTACGACCGACTTATTCTTAAAATCAGGCATAGCATCATCACCGATGCCTCTCAGCATCTCAACTGCAGGTATAACTCCTTCGCCATACTCACCTTCGATGCCAAGGGACTTATGAGTGTGAGCCCCGATGGAGATATATACGGCATCATAATCAGCGATCAATTCCTTCATGCTCTGTTCTTTATCTGCATCGTAGTCAGTCTTCACTTCTACGCCGGCAGATAGTATAGCATCTATATCCCACTGCAGTCTTTCTCTAGGCAGTCTATAGTTAGGGATACCGTATCTGAGCATGCCGCCCAGCTGACTTCTCTTCTCGAATATAGTAGGCTTATGTCCCATAAGCGCTAGGAAGTAAGCTGCAGTAAGTCCGCTTGGTCCTCCACCTATGATAGCGACACGCTTTCCTGTATCGTCCATCTTGCCAGGAACAGGAACTGTTTCACTGCAGTTGTCTACTGCGAATCGCTTCATGCCTCTGATATTCACAGCAGTATCCATCAGCTTTCTTCTGCATCGTTCTTCACACGGATGCTCACAAATAAGTGCGCATACTGTAGGGAACGGATTGTCTTTTCTTATCAGTTTGACTGCATCATCATATCTGCCTTCACTGACAAGCGCTGTATATCCCGGTATATCTACTCCTGCCGGACATTTAGCTACACATGGTACAGGCTGTTTGTTTGCTATGATATTATCTGCACATCTGTTACGCAGGATATGTTCCTCGTAATCTTCCCTGAAACCTTTGATCCCTCTGAGAACCATATTTGCTGCCTCTGTGCCTATAGCACAGTCAGCAGAATCTCTGATGGCTTCAGCCGTGCTCTGCATCAGCTCTAGATCTGCCATTGAACTCTCTTCATTAAGTGTCAGGATCTTGTCGTACAGCTTCAGCAACTGGCCTATTCCTACGCGGCACGGCACACATTTACCACATGTCTGCGCATGGCACAGCTTCAGGAATGATGCGGCCATGTCAACAGGACATTGTCCCGGAGGGCTGGCTATTATCCTTCTCTCTATGTCTCCGTACAGACCTTCTACAACCACTTGAGCTCTGTCTTTAGCTCTGAATTCCAATCTGCTCATATATGGTCCACCTGCCTTTCTGATGTTTGTATCAAGATTATCGGTACACCCGACTTATGTAACTAGTTTCATAACGTGATTTTAGCACTTTTTCAGAATATTTCAAGAGTTTTACAGCAAAAACCTGCCAAAGATCATTCTCCGGCAGGTCAACTTCTTATATATTTACCTGCATTCTCTATTCTTTATTCCCGAATTCCGGGTCGCCCATGTTCTTCCATCCATATCTATATACCGACACAAGGATCGATATGATAGTGATGGATTCACTGAGAACACCGCCGATGGATCCGACAAAAATATCATAGATGACCCATGCAGGTGATGCGCACACAAGATTGCTGAGCCTTATCTTCTGCGCATTGTTGGTCCAATATCCTATAGTGCTGCCGACAAGAGCCACAAACGGCAAGAGACTAAGCGGTCCTGCCCACGTGAAGATCAATATCATCGTGCATACAGCGCATATCACCACAACCCAGCCCTTCCACTTGAGCCACTCATACTTATCCGACTTGCTTATCATTACATTTCTGATGATTATCATGATCAGATTAAAGCAACCGCTCCATGCCCCGAGCAAAATGAACTGCAGTGTAAACAATCCCGTTCCCGCCGTCTGTATCCAATAAAGAGCTTTGTTTGATTTTATCTGGTATGAGATTATGAAGCATGCCATACCGAATATGCCTATACCTTGTATTATAATGTCATTCATTTCAGTCTGATTCTCCAGTCATTATACTCTATCTTTGAATTCCGCCAGTAAGTTGCAGACTAATTCACTGTCTATGTTTCCTCCGCTCACAACCATGGCAATATTGCTGCCGCCTACGCGCTCAGGCTCATCTATCACCGCTGCAAGAGCTGCTGCTCCGGCACCCTCTACTATGAACTTCTCATTGAGAGCCATATGTACGATCGCCTTTTTTATAGTTTCTTCCTTCACTTCGATGATATCATCGACAAGTGGTTCAAGGATCTCGTACGAAAGCTTACCAATACCGCCAACCAGTGCATCACACACAGTGTCTCCCGTCACCGGATACTCCTCATAAAACACCTTGTTTTCGAAGGCCTTTATCATAGCCGGACAAGCCTCAGTCTGTACACCTATCACTCTGATACCGGGCTTGATGGCTTTGACAGCTGTAGCTATACCTGTGATAAGTCCGCCTCCGCCGATCGGCACTACAACAGTGTCGATCTCAGGATCCTGCTCCAGCAGCTCGATGCCTATAGTCCCCTGACCTGCATAGATCTTAGGATCATCATAATATGCATCGATGAATGTCATGCCGTTGCTTTCTATATGAGCCATACCCATGGCATGGGCCTCATCGTAATTCTTTCCCATCAGCAGAGCTTCGCCACCATAGTAGCGGATCTTGTCAACCTTTGCCTGAGGCGTAGTAGCCGGCACGATTATCTGTGCCTTTTCTATGCCGAGGATCTTAGCTGCGTAGCTGACAGATGCTCCGTGATTTCCGGAAGAGATCGTGGCTACTCCCCGCTGACGTTCTTCTTCGGTCAGAGTAGTCATCTTACTCATGGCACCTCTTATCTTGAAGCTCTTCACAGTCTGAAAAGGCTCCAGCTTAAAAGAATACTTCTTCTCTTCTGTGCTGAGGTGCATGGACGTCTCAAGAGGCGTCCTGCGAATATATGGTTTTATGCGGTCGTATGCCGCCTTTATATCTTCATATCCAAAGCTCACTTCGTCTCTCCTTTTCTGTTACATGTCGTCTCCCAGGGACTTACCGTCAAACTCTTTCTTGGCAGGTGCCACAGCAAGACCGATAACACCGATCATGATAAGCGCGCCGCACAGATAATGATACCAAAAGAGCGGTTCTCCCAGGATCAGTACGCCTGCTATGATGGAAACCAGCGTAGACATGCTGTTTACCGCTGTCATCTGGACGATCTGGATATGAGCCAACATGAATGCTACGAACTGGGCCGAAAGCAGTATGCAGAATATTCCCAGGAAAGATACCCAGATAATGAATTCCCCATGTTTTAGCGGCTCGAAAACGCTCATCACATCTCCGCTCATTGCCGCCTTTACGATTGCTGCGATGGCGAACACAGGGAAGCCCCCGCATGCTATCGCTCTTGTTATCTCGATCGGCTTGAACACGCCTCTGATATATCTTGTCGATACGTTGTTTATGGACATGCAGATGCTGCTGATAGTCATCAATATCACGCCTGTGAAATTGAGGCTTATGTCCGTAGCGTTGAGAATGATAAGCACTACCAGCGCAGCGACTGTGATCGCCATAAATATATTCTGAAGTATAGTGGATTTCTCTCCTAATGCGAACCTTCCGATGATCTTGGCGAAGATCGGAACCATAGCGTATATTATCGCTCCCTCAATGGAAGTCGCGAAAAACATGGCTATGATCTGGAATATCATGAACAGTATGTAGAAGGTTGCTGTGAAATACAGCCTGCCATATGGTCTGATTTTATCCTTCTCAGGTGACTTGCCCATTATCTTCAGCACACCGAACCATATTCCCACGCCTATCATGGCCGCCAGATATCTGTAAGCCAATATCTCGATGGAGTCTGCATACGGCACGCATTTCTTGATGCCGAAAAACGAGAAACCGACTGCGAAGATGAACACGACCTCCACTATAAAAAGTTTCAGTTTCAAGTTGTCACTTTTAGTTTCCATGGTTTGAGACATTTCGTCTACCACCTTTCTATCCTTCCATTTGCTCTTTGATCCAGGCAGCCATGGCTATCCCCAGCTTCTTATGGTTTGCTGCATCAAGATGTACTCCATCTTTCTTGCAGCATTCAGCTACTTCGTTGGCATCAAAGTACAGGAATCCGTCAGCCTCTGCCTGTTTTGCAAAGGCCTCAGGCGCTTCCCAGCTGAGCTCTACAGTCCTTCTGTCGTAGTACTCCGCGAAATCTCCAGTCAGCGCATCTTCTGTTGCCTTCAGCGGGGCCATCAACACATATTTGCATGGTCTTCCCGGATACTTCTCGTCATTTGCCATCTTGGCGATCTTAAGTATCTGTGCCGCACGTTCTGCTATTTTAACAGGGTCCGGATCAAGAAGCGGATCAAAATCATTGGAACCCAGCTTCACACATATCATATCCAGCGGCAGCTGTGAAAGCACACACGGGATTATATATGCTATACCGTTTTTATAAGGATCATCAGGGAAACTGTGGCATGTATTTCTGCCATTGAGCCCTTCTTCAACGATGACATAATCCTCTCCCAGCAAATTCTGACACACACCGGTCCACCTTGTATTCTCATCAAATCTCGATCCGTCTTCAGCATTATATCCGTGAGTATTGGAATCTCCGTATATCATTATTCTTTTCTTCATGTCATACCTCTCGTCTCTGTCTTTTGATGTCTTTGTTCTATTATAGCAGATTTCATGCGCTGCCGCACCGACTTTTCCCTTGACATAAACCACTTCAAATAATACTATATTATTTGTGGGGTTCGCCCGCATCAATACAGTTAAACATTGAAATATCATATATTTAAGGAGTTTATCATGAAAGACCAGCTTATCTACAAGATAGAAAAAATCGTTAAGAATGAAAAGTTCAAGCTCGATGCATTCTTCCTCTGCGGCGCGCCTTCAGGACTTCCTGATGACAGCCTCAAGAAAGCTTGCGAAAAGTATCTGGATGCAGTTAAGAACGATACTAAAGATGAAGCAGTAGTTGCAGACCTGGTTGCAGAACTGGAAAGACATCTGGGATCAGAACCTAAGATCAAGGTCGTTGGCGACATCACTGACAACAGATCAGAACTTCAGGAAGTATACGATAACAGAGAATATCTCTAATATGCAAAGGGGCGCCTCGTGCAGATGCACGGGGCTTTTTGTTTATCAAAATCAAAAGCCGACTAAAGGTTTCCTTTAGCCGGCACATACTTTACATTTATTTTTCTTCGAAGCCGAACCACTTGGTGATGTTTTCGAGGTCTTCTCTTTCGCTTCTTACTTCGTTGGCAGCAAATTCAGGATCTTCATATCCGATGGCGATACCTACAACGAATCGCTTACCTTCAAGACCAAGATATTTCTTCAGGGCCTTCTGATACATGATGGCCTGATTCTCAACACAAGTTCCCAGACCGTGTTCCATAGCTGCAAGACAAATATTTTGCGCCGCACATCCCATGTCGAATCTGCATGCGGCTTCGTCCAGTTTTTCATCCATATACATGATGATAGCGCAAGGCGCATCAAAGAACTTGAATCCTCTCTGCATCCACCAGAAACGCTTTTCCTTATCTTCACGAGCTATATCCATGGCTGCGAAAAGCTGCTTGGCAACTCCCACCAATCTCTGTCTGTATACGCCTTCGAATGTCGCATCGCCGTAATCCTCTTCCTCTCCTGCCACGAATGCCGCTACATTCTCTTCGCCGATCTTCTTCAAGATGTCGCCTGTGATCACAGCGAATTCCCACGGCTGAGTATTATTGGCAGAAACAGCACGCTGTCCCTGTTTAAGTATATCTTCTATGATCTCCTTTGGCACCGGTTTGTCTAGGTAGCCTCTTACGGATTTTCTTTCTAATATTGCCTGTCTTATTTCCATGTTGTCCTCCTTTTATATTAAACCCTTCTCCTAATCGCCGAGAAATAATATAACGGCAAGGCCAGCAACGTTACCAGCGCCGCTATATAATACATCGCAGTAAATCCCGCTGCAGTAACGATCGCTCCCAATATCGTCGGTCCTATCCCGACTCCACCGTCGCAGCAAAGCCAAAATGTAGTGATGGCATACGGTCTTCTCTCCTCACCGGCCATTCTGCAAACTATGGCATTGCACGCTGAATTGAGAGTTCCAAATCCCAGGGCACACCCAAGTGCGCACAGCACTATCGTCATCATGCACGGATGCCACGCCAGCAATATAAGCCCTATCGTCTGCGCGATGATTCCCGGGATACATACGATATGATCGCCGAACCTGTCCTGAAGCTTGCCGGCCAACGGCCTTGTCGCCAGTAAAAATCCGCCGTAAAACAAGAAGTAATATGTGAATTCTCTTGTAAGATCAACTTCCTCTGCATAGAGCCTGTAAAACGACATTATCGACACATATCCCACGGCGCAGAGAAGAACGCATATCGATATTGGGAAAGCCTTGACTTCAAGAAACTTATCGATCCCCTTCGGGGTAGCCTGCGGCGCATTATGCAAAGGCGCGCTTTGCGCATCGGCAAGCGTTTCGCTCTGCGAAGCTGTGCCCTTTGCACGAGCACGGGTATCCGTTCCGGCGCGAGGTCCGGGATCTACGCCATCAAGATCCATCAACACTATGAACACCAGCATCAGAAGCGAAAGCAACGCTGCCATAGCGAAACACCCTGTCGGACCAAGAGAATCATATACCAATCCTCCCGCGAAAGGGCCCGCCGCCACCGCCAGCGTAGTTGCCATCATGAAATATCCCGTTGCCTCTCCGTAGCGGCTCTTTGGCAGAATTGCCATACCTATGGTCATGGTAGCATTTGCCGACGCACCAAAGCCAAGCCCGTGGATGAACCTTATTAGGATAAGCATCCCGATCCCGTCCACCAGGAAGTAGCAGCAGCACGCCAGGAAATGAATAGTCATGGCGATCACCGCAAGTCTTTTCCATCCCAGTTTCTGAAGTATCGCACCTGATGCAAGCCTGGAACAAAGTCCGCCGAACATATATATTCCTGATATGAGGCCTGCGATCGTCACTGATATTCCCATGCCTTCGGCATATTCAGTGATGGTGCCCAGCAGCATATACATTACCATGGCACTGCAGAAAAGCGATAAAAATGCGAATATGAAGTTTTTAGTCAGTATTTTTTCCTGCATATCGATGTGTAAATATTTCTTCAATAAAACGATCCGCCAGTTGTATGTAAACTGCCGGATCATGTTCAATTCATTTTCTTCTTATTTCAGGATCTGTATTACACCTTTCTTGTTAAGGTGTACCAGAAGTGACAGTCCGATCGGGAATCCGAACAGTCCAAGACCGCCCAGCACCTGCAGCCCCGCAAACATACTTGAAAGCGTTACGATAGGGTGAAGTCCCAGCTGACTTCCCACGATCTTCGGTTCTATTATATTTCTTACGATAGTTATTATCACATAAAGTATGAATAGCTTCAGTGCCAGCCAGAAGTTGCCTAGCACGATGCTTATTACTGTCCAAGGGATCATTACTCCACCTGTACCCAGAACCGGCAGGATATCGAAGATGGCGATACAAAGTGCAATAAGGATAGCATAATCGATGCCTATAATACTAAGTCCTATCGAGAGTTCCACGAAAGTTATGGACATGATTATAATATATGATCTGATAACTACGAACAGTACGTTTACCATATACACCTTGGTTTCTTCGAAGATTTCTCTTACTCTGTCATTCATCTGGTAAACCACGAAGCCCATGATCTTATCATAGTCCATAGTGATGAACACTGTTCCTACTATGAACAACACTGTCTTGATGAACAGCATAGGAAGGGATGCCGCAAAACCTGTCACCATACCGATAGCCTTGGTCGAGATGCTTGTTGCAAGTCCGCCCAATGCATCCATCATCTGTGTTTCCAGATTTCTGAGAAGTTCTATCAGGTTCAGCTCTTTCCAAACCTTCATGGATTCCAGATCCTTGAATACATTCATCAGCATTGGTTCAACTGTGTTGTTATAGAACTGAGGCAGGTTGATGAACAGCTTATGTATGCCTGTCACCAACTCGATGCCGCCCCAGGAAATGAATGCCGCCAATGCCACGAAAAACAAAAGGGCACACATGAGCGCGCAAAGCTTTTTCTTGAGCTTTAGCTTCCTATGTAAAAATCTTGTAGGTCTCTGCAGGAAAACCGCAACAAGAAACGCCAATATGAATGGCATCAAAAGCGGCACTGCATATTTAACGATTATAAATATCAGTGCTGCTATTATTGCGAAATACCCGCAATTGATTATAAATGAACGTCTAAAGCCCATACTGTTTTTAGTCATAACAAATATACTCCTTGATACCCCTATATAATGTGTAATCTCCATTAACCATTATACACAGACGCCCTAAATATGCCAACCCCTTCAGCCGTAAATTTCAACTTCTTCAACACATTCGTCCTTTATCCTGCCGACCATGTGCTGAAGTGCATCGATTATATGAGGTCTTATATCTCCGCCGATGAGAACATACATGATATCATCGCCTACTTTCAGCTCGCCTTCCGCCAGCCACGTTTTGATGTAATAGATACCTTCCATCTTATATGTTTCTTCTATGACCTCATCCACTTTAGCCCGATCGTATGAAAAGCGCATGCCAATAACAGGCTTAGTTCCTTCCGCACCTTCGCGCACCTTCGCTTTAGCGCTTTCTCTGACTATTCCGTTATGAGTAAGATACATGCCGATTTTTTTAGCGCTTTCATGCGCCTTGGCTTCTGCCAGCCACTGGTCTATAGATGGTTTCTTATTCATGGTTTTTATCCCTTTCTTGATATATGCTTATTATAGCCTTATTTTATCCTTAATGCTATAATGTATATTATGAAAAAAGAACTTATCATCCTTAGAGAAAAAATGCAAAGCTACGGCTTTGATGCATACATGATCCCGACTTCTGATTTTCATCAGTCTGAGTATGTCCACGATCACTTCAAGTGTCGCGAATACATTTCAGGCTTCACCGGCTCCGCAGGAACTCTTGTGGTGACTATCGATGAGGCACGATTGTGGACCGACGGCAGATACTTCCTGCAAGCCGCCGCTCAGCTGGAAGGAAGCGGCATACGCTTGATGAAGATGGGTGTTGAGGGAGTGCCGACTATAGTCGAATATCTGGAAGATGTGCTTGATGACGATAGCATCTTGGCGTTCGATGGCCGCGTATGTACACCAAAGGATATCCCTGATGACAAATTCAACATGGTAACTGAATGTGACCTTGTTGGAGAAATATGGTATGACCGTCCGGTTATCGAACCGTCAAAAATATATTCACTGCCGATTTCTGTAACAGGCGAATCTCACGATTATAAGCTTTCAAGGCTGCGCGAAGCACTGGCTGATCATAATGCCGACTACTGCATTTTATCGAGCCTGGATGAAATAGCCTGGCTGTATAACCTGCGCGGAGATGATGTAAAGCACACACCGGTCTTTTTTGCTTACGCGCTCATTTCTGCAGAGGAAGATAGATTGTATGTGATGGATGAAAGCCTTGAGGAAACGTTCCGCTATGATACTTTCCTAGATGACTTGATGCTGCTGCCCCCGGGGAATCTGCTTATCGATAAAGATAATGCCAGCTATGCTATCCTCGACTCACTGCCGGAAGACATGGAGATAATCTCCTGCGAAAGCCCTGTGGCTGCCATGAAGGCTATAAAAAATGATGCCGAGATCGCCTCGACTAAAAAAGCCCACCTCAAGGATGGGGCTGCTATGATTGAGTTTTTGTGTTGGCTAAAGAAAACTACAGCTGAAAATTCACGATCAGATGACGAAAACGCCGTCATGCAAATAACAGAACTCTATGCTTCCGCAAAACTCGAAGAATGCCGCAGGAAGCAGGACGGATTCAAGGACCTGAGCTTTGAAACTATCTCGGCATATGGATCTAACGGTGCCATCGTACATTATTCGGCAACCGAAGAAACTAATAAAGTGCTCGGGCCTGAAGGATTTTATCTTGTGGATTCAGGCGGCCAGTACGAAGACGGCACTACCGATATTACTAGAACTGTTGCTCTCGGACCACTTACAGATGAGATGAAACTCCACTATACGACCGTGCTCAAGAGCCACATCGCCCTTTGCACAGCGGAGTTTCAACCCGGAACTACAGGCGCAGAGCTGGACGAGATGACCCGCGAGCTTTTGCGAAAGATCGGTCTTGATTATAACCACGGCACGGGGCACGGCGTGGGACACCTGCTGGGATGCCATGAAGGGCCTCAATCTATCAGCCCTAGGGATAAAACTCACGCGATACTGCCGGGGATGATCAACAGCGACGAGCCGGGTGTATATATCGAAGGCAAGTACGGCATAAGGCTTGAGAACGAGATCCTCTGCATAGAAAAAGAAGGCCTGTACGGTTTCGAACCGCTGACCTTCTGTCCATTCGATAAAGATGCTATATTGCCTGAGCTTTTAACAGATACTGAACGTGAATGGCTCAACGACTATCACAGGCAAGTGTATGAGAAAATCAGCCCGCTTGTCGATGAAGAAACTAAACAATGGCTTAAAGAAGCTTCGCGAAGTCTATAGCGCGAAGCTTTTTTTCTTCGTCCATAAACGGTTCTTTGAGATTTCTCTGGCGCTCGCAAATCATGCCGATATACTCCATCTTAGTATGCTTACAGTAACGCTTCATTTCTTCTTCATAGAGATCTGCCGCCTTTTCTACAGGGTAGCCGCAGGCACATATGAGAGCCAGCTTCTTACCTTCGAAAAGGGACGGACCGTAAGGATCATCACCGTAATACTTGCATCCGGAATATACGAGCCTGTCGATAACAGCTTTTACCGGTGCCGGTGCTGACCAGATATATATCGGTGCTGCGAATATTATCACATCGGCTTCAGCTGCGGCTTTGAGGATCGGTTGCATATCATCGTCCAGCACGCAGCACATCTCGTCAGTGTTTTTCTGACATCCGAGGCATGCCCTGCACCCTGCGATATCGCTTTCGTATACATCGAAGAAACTTATCTCTCCGCCTTTTTTATTTATCTCTTCCTTAACTACCGAGAGCAGGCTTGCTGTATTGCCTTCTTTTCTCGGGCTGCCGAAAATAATGCAGTATTTCTTGCCCATCACTATCCTCCGATTTGAACATCATCTTTTTTCTTGAATTCCACGCTGCTTATGACGATGGCTGCGATAAGCAGTACCGCGCCTATGATATGTACAGGCTGCAGCTGTTCGTGCAGGAACAGCCATCCGAAAAATGCTGCTGACACCGACTCCAGCGGGAAAATAACTCCTGCCTGTGATGCTGTCGCGTACTTGATGCCAAATGTGAACAGCAGCTGTGTCATGAATGTTCCCAGGATTATGAGATACAGGAATTCTGCTATCAATACTCCGTCCATCAATTCCGCCATCTGAGGCGGCTGTTCCAGTATTATAGCAAAAACCAATGCTATTATCAGTGTGAATATGAACTGACTTCCTGTTAAAAATTCCGCGCTTGTCTCTTCTGTATATATGTCCAGCGCTACCATGGCGCCGCCATATCCAATGGCGCTGATTATCGAAAGCAATTCTCCCGGTCCGATCGATATCTGCCCGGAGAAAAGTCCGCTCACCGACATTATGCAGACGCCTACTATTCCAACGACAGCGCTTATGAAAACCTTGGCGCTCGGCCTGATCTTTGATACAAACCAAACCATGAACGGTACCATTATTATATATGCTGATGAAATGAATGCGCTTAGACCTGCATCTATCATATCAAGGCCAATCGACTGAAGAGCATAAGCAAGTCCGAACAATATGCCGCAAACAGCACCTCTTTTCCAATCTCTTAAGGTTGCTTCCTTGAATTGTTTTCTCCACAGCACGATCGATATGAGCGTCGCGAAGAATATCCTTATAACATTTGTCCAGTTGGGAGGAATGATGCCGAACACATCTTTTGCCACGACAAATTCGCCTCCCCACAGGAGGGCCGCGATCACAAGGCATATGACGCCAACTATGTTGCCGTATTTTTGGGCTAATCTTTCGAACATCGTCGTTTCCTCTGCAAATATCCGATTGCCTATATATTAAAGTATACAATATGATGCTATAATGTAAATATACAATTCACTTAACAAGGAGTTTTATCATGAGCAGATACAAAGGGCAGATATGCCTGCTGCTGGCGGCTGTCATCTGGGGCTCCGCCTTCATATTCCAAAAGATGGGCATGGACCATATCGGTCCGTTCACATTCGGTATTTTCAGGTTCATACTTGGTTCACTGGCACTGCTGCCTGTGATTTGGGTATATGGTAAAATCAATGACCGTAAGCCGGCTGCAGAGCGTACGGAGATCACGCCTTGGTCCGATAAAACACTGCTGATCGGAAGTCTCCTCTGCGGCGTAGCCAACTTCGTGGCAGGATCGCTGCAACAGATAGGTATCGTATATACTACTGCCGGCAAAGCCGGTTTCATCACCAGCTTGGACATCGTCATCGTGCCGATCTTCATGCTGTTCTTAAGACAAAAGATCGCCCGCACTACCTGGCTCGGCATAGCCATAGCTCTGGTCGGGGTATGGCTCCTTTGCATAACTGAAGGATTTACTATAGCTAAGGGTGACGCTTACGTTATGGGCTGTGCAGTAGCTTATTCGTTCCAGATATTGCTGATCGACCATTATTCAGAAAGAGTCGATGTGCTGAAGCTGTCTTTCGCACAGTTCTTCATCGCAGGAGTATTATCGATCCCTGCGGCACTTATGACCGAGACTATCGTGATGAGCGACATCATCGCCTGCGCAGGACCTATCCTGTATGTAGCATTCCTGGAAGTCAGCATCGCTTTCACACTGCAGGTAGTCGGACAGAAATATACATCCCCTGCCGTTGCTGCCATAATCATGAGCCTTGAATCAGTGTTCGCCGCTGTCTGCGGAGCATTGTTCCTTCAGGAAACCATGACCGGCAGAGAGCTCGCAGGATGCATCATCATGTTCGCCGCATTCATCATTTCGCAGATACCGGAAATGAGAGCAAAGGAATAGTCGGATCCACGTGACAATATATAATGTGCATATTAAAAACCCCTGAAATACTTTCAGGGGTTTTATCGTGTTCTGTAATTAAGGGGGATCAGGTTTATTTTTGCAGCAACGTATATTATCCGATCCCCGGAAGGCTTTATGTCTATGTAATACTCCCGCTCACACTAGTTATGTAACTAGTTACATTGTTCATATTATCACATTTTTAGAATATTACAAGCCCTTTTTGATATCTTCTGCTTAAATTATTTTTTCAAGAACACATATGTTTTGTCATCCGAATGTTTTTCCGAGTACTCGTAATTCAAAAGCTGCAGTTTCTTGATATCTTCCGGATCTTCGATACGCTGTTCAGCCATCCTTCGAACAGTTTCTCCTCTTGCCATCTTACAAAGAGTCCCTTTTTCTACGATCTTGCCATCTAACTCTTCGCCAAAGACGCATGTTATAAAGCGAAAATCTTTTGGCAAATGCTTTGATACGCTTATACTGTATTCCTTTGATGCCAGATTCAGGATGCAGTCTGTTTCTTCTGCCAGCTTTTCCGCAAGGGATGAACCCCAGAACTCATAGAGACCACTGTCAAGTTTCGCCTGCATCTCAAGTCGATACGGCACTACGCCGTCAAATGGCTTCAGCACACCGTAAAATCCTGACAATATCCTCAAGTGTTCCTGTATGTATTCATACTCATCTCCGGAAAATACTGCAGGTGCCATGTACTGATACTGGATGCCTTCGTAGGCAAGAACAGCAGGAGTAAGAATTCTTCGAAGATCCATGTTCTGCAATCTCTCATAATTCTGTTCGGCTATCTTGTCACTGCACTTCCACAGTTTCTTCAATTCGTCGTAGCTCATGCCGCGAAGGCGCTCCAGAAGCTGTTCCGTTTTGGGCAGGAATTCCGGAAGATCTCTATATGCTAGGTCATCCGTATTGATATTCATTTTTTTAGCAGGCGATATTATGATTCTCATTATGCTTCTCCATCAAGGTACGCCAATATCTCAGCCGCATTAGTGTCCGGCTTTACCTTCGGCATGACCTTTTCGATAATGCCGTTTTCGTCTATAACGTAAGTGGTGCGGACTACGCCCATGCTTACTTTGCCATAGAGCTTCTTTTCTTTCCAAACATCATATCCCTGTATAGCTACAAGCTCCGGATCGGAGAGCAGTATGAACGGCAGCTCATGCTTGTCTGCGAACTTTGCATGAGAAGCTGCGGAATCCTTGCTGATCCCGATGACTTCTATGCCTCTCTCCTTGAATCCGTCATAATTCTGAGCAAAGGCACACGCCTGCCTGGTACAGCCGGGAGTGTTGTCCCTAGGGTAAAAATATAATACGACTTTCTTTCCTGCGAAGTCTGACAGAGCGACTTGATTGCCGTCCTTGTCCTGCAGTGTGAAGTCAGGTGCTTTCATTCCGATTTCTAACATGATTTTACCTCCTTTTATTTCCAAGTCATTTGCAGCTTTTTCTCATTAACAACGCAATCGGTTAGGTACATATTGATAAGTGTTTGATACGGAATGCCTGAATCTTCCGATTGCTGCTTGAAATAATCAACTACCTCAGCATTCAAGTTGATAGTGATCTGTTTTTTTTCTTTTTGTGTATATGGATTTTTTCTCGCTTTGCTAAAATCATATTCTTCTCTCATGGACACACCTCCCTAGATATTATAGTATTGTTTGGTTTCTGTTTTCGTTGCTTTTCTTGCCGATATGATCCTAATGATCGTTTCCGAAACTCGGTAGCAATGACACACTACTAAAAGGTTTGCTTTATTGCTCTCTCCCAAAATAATGAACCTTTCTTCATCCTCTGAATGGTCCGGGTCATCGATTACAAGCGCCTCTACATCATAAAATACTGTTTTCGCCTCTTCAAATGAAACCTTATGTTTGCTTTTATTTATCTTGTTCTTATTCTCATCCCATTCAAATTTTAATTGTCCCAAACAAACCACTCCCCTTTCTTAATTATATTATAATTATAATATAATTATCTGTCAATATTCATGATTTCATGAAAGCAATAAAAATAACCCCCGATTCCAAGGGTTGGAATTCGGGGGGAGGTATTATATCAACACAGCCATGTATACCTTACCCTTGATTACATCTCGAACACATTATAATCATCAGGAACTTCGAACAGTGCTTTGTCTGCTCCGCTCTTCATGCTGAGTACTTCAACGATATATTCTTCACCTTCCATGGAAGTAAGGATATATTTGAGGTCGTTGCCGTCGAAACAGTATTTAACTGATGTTCCTTCAACGTCGAACTCTTCGTAATCATAAGTCTTACCGTTGATTTCTTCTGTTCCCGTATTCACGGCAATCTCATAATTTGCCGCTTCTTCGGCAAACATTTCAACCGCATTATCTTTGAGCACAGACATCTTCATACAAGTTTTGGTTGACGGATCAAGCATATACTGAACATCGTCTTTCATGATCATGATGCTTGTCATTCCATCCATCTCACTCTTGCTATAAAGCATGCCGTCTTTGACAGCTGAAGTCATGGTAGTTGTCACGCCTTGATACTCAGCCTTCATTTCCATGGTATATGCTCCACCGCTAACGAATTCATTGAAACAGGCCATAGTCTTAGTTGCTGCAGCATCTCCTCCGCCCGGATCGCCGCCGGAAGTTTCAGAGTCTCCGCCGCAGGCTGTCATGAACATAACCGTCGTCATAGCAATAACTAACATGAACATTATCAATACTAATTTTTTCATATCACCTTCCTCCTTTCAGGATTTCGCATTTCTCATGCGTATTTATAATGCAGCTCCGCACTCACCGCAGAACTTGGATTTCCTGTCGTTTTTCGCTCCGCACTGCCCGCAGAATATCGGCTTATCGGCCGCTCCTTCTGCAAAGCCGCCCTGTGCGTACTGCTCAGGGGTCTGTGCAAAGCCGCCTTGCGGCTGAACGATTTCTCGCTGTCCCCAGCCCGGCGCTTCGCCGGTCGGCTTCGCGCCCTTTCTGTTAGCCTCTCTGCCCTTTTGATAAAGCTCTCTGAACTTTGAAGAAATAGTGCAGAGTTTGTCATAAAGATCGAATGCCGGAACTGTGTTAGGCGCAGTATCCATATACGTGCTCATCATACGCACCATGATGAAGCTGTCCATAACTGCGAACTTCACTACCCATGCCAGACATATCGCTGTCAGCAGTGCCAGGATAGGATACCAGTCCATTACCTTGAACAATATGCCTATCGGCACGAAGATCAGCAGTGCGATCACGAGTGTACCTATGATCACCTTGAGCATGGTCCATGCGGCGTTCTTCAGCAGCGGTTTCCAGTTCTGTGCATAGAGCACCACGCCGTCTGCCGCACTCTTATATACGTTCTGTTCCTTGTTATAAAATGTCCAGCCGAGACAGCACTCATCTACATATCCTAATGAGATCTTGACGAAGAACTGCGCAGCCCCTGTCACAGCACCCATTCCCGGTATGAAGTCAAGGCCTGTACCCAGTTTACCGATACCTCTCTGTATCTGCTTGACTGCTCCCGAAATCAACTTATCAACTCCGAAATACACCGCTGTAGTGACGAAGCGCTCCTTGACCATATTCTTGCCGTGGCTTACCTGCCTTCTAGGCACTTGACCTGTCAACGCAGTTTCGGCAATGACCGCTACATGTCCCGCCTTTATCAAATAACCCACGCAATGCATGATGATCTTCCAGATTACCTTGATCACGATGAACCACACGATCAGCATTATCACCATGCCTACTTCGCCGAACAACCATCCCAATCCTATGAACGCCGCCAACAGTCCCAGTGCGATGATCACAGCCACGAGACCCATCACCAGCTTCGCCCATACAAACGGCATGGTTTTTCTGAACAACTTACCTGCTGTCATATTTCCTGTCGTCATGTATGCATCCTCCTTCCATAAGATACTCCCCGAAATGCGGCTATCCTCCCAGATATCCTCTTAATCCCTTCTCCCAAGATGCTAAGCTTCTATGTACTATCCTTCCGTCGAAGCACCTTCTCAGCACTCCCAGCGACGGAGTTCTCTTTATCAGCATCTTTTTATCTGCAAAACCTTCAGTAAGCTCTGCCCCGGTTCCCACCGATCCATCGAACTTCTCTTCCGGCAGCAAGATCAATTCTCTGTCGAAATCGATTGCTTCCATCGCTCTGTTGAGCACCGGCAAAAAGGTTTCCCACGAATCCGGGATCCTATAAACATAAGTGGCGACTTCTTCATTTGGGAATGCCGCCTCAATAACAGCGACCTTCCCATCCTTTGACGGCACTGCCGTCCATATCATCCACCTTAGCGCTTCCTCCTGCTCGGGCGTAAGCTCGATGCTCAGCTCTGTTCCGCCGCCTTCACCTTGTCCGTCGCTGCCCGCAGCCTCGGCCTCAGCCTGCATTTTCTCAAGTAGCTTTTCTTTCAGTTTCTCCACTTCTTCCTCCGGCAGTTCCCATATGCCGACCGCCGCCTTCTGTCCGTCGCAAAGTTCACACAGCAATCTCCATGTGTCCCCCATGTCGCTGCCTTCGATCTTCTTAAGGACAGCCTCCCTGAGTTTAGGCAAAGCCGCCAGCCTTTCGAGAGGCACGGCGATTTTTTCTGCAAAGAGATTTGCGGCCTTTGCTTTATCGGCTTCTCCAAGCTCTCCGCAAAGGCTCTCTGCCAGCTCCCCGCTCTTTGCACGAATGGCCTTCACTCTTTCTACAATGCATTTTTCGAGAGGATCAAGGTCTCGTCCCACCATGGAGATCACCGCACTTTCTCCCGTCGTAAGGTGTATCGTCAACGCATAATTTTCTTTTTTGAGGCCGTTTATAAATGCAAAGGGCAGTCGCCTTCCTTCAAGCTTTGGCGGAAGCAAGCAGATGGCATCTTCGAAAACTTGTACGGTCCCTTTGATGTGGATCCCTTCGTATGCCATACTTCCTCTGGTTTCAAAAAGGCACTCGCCTTTTGTCTTGAGAGCCCTAGTAACTGCACGGTTGTAAGCCTTCGTGAGATTAGTCGCAAACCAGTCGCCGCTCTGCCCCATACGGCTGCAGCAGATGGTGCCGCCCTCGACTATCACATCGACGGTATAGTCGCCCGCTTTGATGGCGAGAAAGTCCTCGAACCCTGCCGCAAAATCGGAAAACAGAGATGATACGGTCAATCCCTTGTCGTCTATTATCAGAGTGGCTTCGCCGTTGTATCCGGCAGAAACCACGTTGCCCTTATATGTATCGGAGGTGTTGCTCATTTGTTGTTCCTCCTTCATCTAATGATATTTTTATGCCTAAAGCTTAGTTCCGCACTCGCCGCAGAACTTAGTTCCCGGCTCGTTCTGATTGCCGCAGTTAGGACAGATGCCTGTAGGCTGCGGTGCAGGAGCCGCTCCCATCGGAGCTCCGCAGTTATTGCAGAACTTCACGCCTTGTGCGTTTTGCGCTCCGCAGCGTTCGCAAGTGTTGAGCGCCATGGATGCTCCACAGTTGTTACAGAACTTGCCGTTTCCTGCAGGTTTGCCGCATACAGGACAGACTGTAGTCTTGCTCTCGATCTCGCCCTTCCATACTGTTGCAGACTGTCCCGCTTCATCTATATTTCTCTTCATCGCTTCAGCTCTCGCCTTAGCTACGTAGATTTCCTGTCTAGGAGCGCACTGAGTACAGAGGCCTTCGTCTTCGTTGTAACAGGAATCGCATACATACTGGTTACATCCGTGACATCTGTGGAAGTGCTGTCTGGCTTCATTCTGTGCTCTTTCGAATGCCATCTCGTGTTCCTTCTGCCACTCAGGGCTTCTGCCCTCGAAACGTTCACCGAGGATGTCTGTCACTCTGTCTGCTCTCCACGCCATGTTGCCCAGATTGCCGCCGATCATGCTGCCGACAACTGATGCTCCTCTGCCTACACCTCTGAAAAGCTTTCCCTTCTTGTATGTTTCGGATTCTACGAAGCTGCTCTTGAATCCATCGTTACAGATATCACAGTAGAATGTGAACTGGAATCCCGCTTCTGTAGAATTATCTTGATAATTTCTCGTAAATGATCTTAGCATCTTATTTACCTCCCTTATGTTGCTCCGTCTTCTTGCCGGAGTTTGTCGCATTCTATCTTCTGCCGCCTTCTGTCTGCAGCTTTATCTTCTTGCCGCATGCGGTGCATTTTTGGTTTTGAAAAAACTGCAGCTCTCCGCATCTCGGATTGGAGCACTGTACAAG
This sequence comes from Bacillota bacterium, assembly GCA_030536355.1. Classification (GTDB taxonomy): domain Bacteria; phylum Bacillota; class Clostridia; order Peptostreptococcales; family Anaerovoracaceae; genus Lentihominibacter. Next base: position 25,145 of record JAUNQD010000007.1, read on the forward strand.
CAGACTGTTACCGCAGTGGTCACATCTGGCTCCTATGAAAGTCATCCCTCCGCAGTGTGGACATGGGATCCTAAGCGGTCTGCCGCAGCCTGAGCATATCCTATGCTCTTTTTGTATCGGACTGCGACATGTCGGACATGTATATCCGAACGGGCTTCTGCTTCCGCACGTAGGGCAGAATCTGCTGTCGCGCTCTATGAACGCACCGCAATGGATGCATTGCTGTTTATATGTGGCCATATGTCCACCTCCTGTTTCTTTAGTCCTGCCCGATAATTATTCAGGCTGTCTCGCACCGCACTCTCCGCAGAAACGAGTTCCCGGCTGAAGCGGTGCTCCGCATGATACGCAGTTCTGTGCTCCCATCTTAGCTCCGCATTCCTGGCAGAATCTTGTGCCTTCAGGATTGTCATATCCGCAGCTAGGGCATCTTGCCGCTGCCGCTGCATCCGCCGCTGCCTTTTCTCTGGCTTCGTGTTCTGCCTTCTGTGAATCCAGCTCACTTGTCGCTGCCTGCAGATTGCTCTGGATCAATCTCAGCTTATCGGCGTATTCAGGGAAAGCTTCCAGTCCGTACTGTGCTACAGCTTTCCTTCCTATCTCTACATATATGTCAGCTTCCTGCTTCTTCAGGTCGCTTACCTGTGTCTGTGCATTTATCATCTTCACTGCCGGGTCATCCTGCGGCATGAAGCTGCTCAGTCCTTTAACGATACCTCCCAGGTTTCCTAAGTTTCCAAATAAATCGTTAGCCATCTTTTATACCCTCCTTATATTACATTGTTTACATTCCATGATGTCCGGATCGAACATCTCATCGCACACCCACTTGCCGCATTTCCTGCATTGATTGAAATAGCGTGCCAGATCCTGGACAGCTCGCGCCTTTGCGCTGTTGTACTTTTTCTGACGCAAGCCTCCGGCACAGCCTTCTTCCAAAAGCTGCAGCAGCTCTTCACCTCTGCATGATAGCGGCAGCTTGACGGAATACCTTTTCTCGCCGCTAGTCTCGCACTTTGCATAAAATCTTCTTTTTTCATGATCTACTAAGATCTGTTCATATAACTGCCGCATTTCACACCTCCTTCTCGTTTTCATGACTTTTGCGATTTTTTAAGATATGTGAGATTTTTTCTCTGATAAACTGACAGATTAGAATAATCGTGCTATAATGTCGTTGTCAGAACTTTCTTTATTTTAACGATAAGTACCGGGTTTTACTATCCCCCACCGGGGGGATTTCAATAAAAACAGCCTTTTGCATGCGCAATAGTTTAGAAGGAGCACGACATGAACAAGCAGATATTGGCAGAAAACGAAAACAGGAGACTCGATTATCCTCTCGGCAGGTTGATGTGTTTTGTTATGTTCAACCTATGGCAAATGGGATTCATCTATTATATGGGCCCGGCGCTGACGATTCATGACAAGACTCCTCTGCCTATCGACATGGACAGCACGACTGCTATAATTGCTGCCGGGTATGTGGTATGTATTTTATGGATAATATTTCTCCCTAAGAAATTCGTGCTTGCAGCCAGGGTGTCGACTATCGTCGCATTGCTGACAGCTGTCGGCGTTCTGCTGCCGCTGTCTGCCGAGATGCTGGCACTTCTGCTTTATGTACAGTGCTTCTGCTGCTGCTTCATGATAGGCTTCGAATCATCGACTATCGTGTATCTCTTTTCTGAAAAGACAGCCATACTTCATCTGCTTGTGGCTTATGCCATCAGCTACATGATGATAGCGTTTCTTCAGAATGATATTGCTACGCTGCCGTTCGGCATTTTCAGATGGGCGATACTTGTTATGATAGCTCTGCTGCTTTATTTCTACTTGAAGCTGCCGACAAATGCCTTCCCGACCTTTGCGAAGAGAAATTCCGAACTTGTTTTTCCAAAGAAACTCTTTGTCGGGACTTCTGTCTTCATTTTCTTCGCTTGCCTGATGGGTGTTATCGCACCTGCAGCAGTTGCCGAAACTAAACACGGAGTGAGCTTCATATATCTGTTCGCAGCGATCACCGCATTTATAATGTATTTTCTCCATAAAAAAGCAGCTATCCATCCGCTGAGGAGCGTGACGGTAGCTGTGGGGCTGGGTATCATCGGATTCGTATTGCTGTATGCTGTCAACTATGTACCTGCACTTGCATTACCTGCATGCGTGCTTCTGGGAGCCGGCTTGATGTCATGCGCTTTGATCCCGCTGTTTGGCTTGGAGTTGATGAGGACATATCCAAGCAAGCTGATACCTGCCATAATCATGGTCTTCGCTGTAGTTGCCGTACTTATCCAGTCAGCCCTTGTTGAAGCGTTCAGAGATTCCATGCAGCTGCTGACGATCTCTTATCTTGTGCTGATAATCGTCATGGCCGTAGTATATATGCTGCTGGAACCGCTGCTGCTCCATTCTCTGAGAGAAAAATATGGCTACAAAAGGGCTTCACAGATCGGAGATATGGAAGAAAAGGTGCCTTTCAGTGAGCTTGACCCTGCCACCTTCCCTGCTCCATTCAATCAACTGACTACTCGCGAAGTTGAAGTGACCGACCTCATCTGCCGTGGCTACAGCAATCGCGATATTTCCAAGATACTGTTCATTTCAGAACACACTGTCAAGGATCACACTAAAAACATCTACCGTAAGCTGGGTGTACATAGCAGATTTGAACTGGCTGCGATGATAAATCGCATGAACTCACAATAATTATGGCATAAAAAATAACCCCCGATTCCAAGGGTTGGAATTCGGGGGTTTTCCACACGAATGTGAGTTGAGCAATTTGTTCCGAAAATGTTGATCGATTGATTAACGCTTTGAGAACTGGCTTGCTCTTCTTGCCTTCTTCAGACCGTACTTCTTTCTTTCCTTCATTCTGCTGTCTCTAGTTAAGAATCCAGCAGCCTTCAGAGCTGGTCTGTAAGCTTCTTTGTCAGCTTCGCACAGAGCTCTTGAGATACCGTGTCTCAGTGCTCCGGCCTGACCTGTGTATCCACCACCGTGTACAGTAGCGATAACGTCAAACTTACCTTCGCATCCAGCGATTTCAAAAGGTCTCTTTACTTCTCTCTTAACGATTTCCATTGCCAGGTAATCGTCGAGGGACTTCTTGTTTACTGTGATATTTCCTGTGCCAGGGACTAATCTAACTCTAGCTACGGAAGACTTTCTTCTTCCAGTTCCATAATACTGTGTCTTTGCCATTGTCTAGTTCCTCCCTTCTTAAATATCCAGTACTTCCGGCTTCTGAGCTGCATGTTCATGCTCAGGACCAGCGTAAACCTTTAACTTCTTGTACATCTGTCTGCCCAGCTTGCCGTTTGGCATCATGCCTTTAACTGCATGGCGAACAACTTCTGTAGGGTGCTTTTCAAGCATCTGTTCGAAAGTCATTTCTCTCAGACCACCAGGATAACCAGTGTGTCTCTTGTAGATCTTTTCCTTTCTCTTCTTACCAGTTACTTCAACCTTTTCAGCGTTGATAACGATTACGTAATCTCCGCAGTCAACATGTGGTGTGTAAGTTGGCTTGTTCTTTCCTCTGAGAATAGCTGCGATCTGTGATGACATTCTTCCCAGGTTCTTGCCTTCAGCGTCGATAACGTACCACTTACGTTCAACTTCTGCAGGCTTTGCGATAAATGATTTCATCTTCTTTTTCCTTTCTACCTACTCGGATCCCGCCGGATCTTTTTCGGCCCTGCCTACTGGGTTTTGCAAAGCGCGCTTTCACACTTACAAAGCTTTTTCGGCGATACTAAAATGTTGCTTCTAGTCGTGCTCGCTCCGGACGGATCCCCATCCTGCTCGCACTAAAAAACCGTGGCGCGTACGCGACACGGAATTATTTTACCTCTTGTAGAATGTTTTGTCAACAAAATAATATTCACACCTAGCCTTCTCTGTTTTGCATGAAGTCATTTACATCACTTTGACGAAAACACCCATTTCTATCTATCATTTCGTCAAAGCAACTATAACTTCTTGCGAAAACTAAGTTGGTTTTGACGAACCCCTTCAAATTATTATAGCTTTTCGTCAAAATACATTCATTTCTCCTCGCATTAATGCGTTTTTACCAGTTGTTTTGACGAATCACACAATGCGAATTATGTTTTTCGTCAAAACCGCTCACTGCGGGCACTCCATGCCACATCACACTTCTACCCGTCTATCCTGCGACGCAGGATCGCTTCGGTCGTAGTATCCATCACCATAGTGCCGCCCTGATTGTAGATCACGAGGTTTACTTCCACGAGACCGTTGTACTTGTTTCGCGGTATCAGGTTCTTGATTATCACTTTACCAAACAGCACATCATCCTCGAATACAGGAGAACTCCAGTTGATACGGAAGCTTCTTGCTGCGATGAAGTTTTCAGTTATGATATTGGCCTTCACGAACTTTGACCATACTGACATGAAGCTCATGATGCCGGGCGCTATGATCTCACCGAACTGGGAGGCTGCACCGAACTCTTCGTCAAGGTGTATCGGCTGCGGATCGTATTCTTCCGCAAAAGCCAGCATCTCATCTTTCTTTATTTCTACTTTCTCTATATCAAAGGTGTCGCCCACCTGAAAATCATCAAAATACATTTATCTTATCTCCTAATTGTTTATCTTCTGCCTCGCTCGGCATATTACACGCAATAACTCCTGCGATTATCATTATCATTCCTACGACCGTATACCAGCCAAACGGATCCCCTTGAAACAGTATTCCTGTCACCACACCGGTCAGCGATGTGATGTTGACCTGTATGGACGATGCCTGTGCCGCCGGCATCTTGCCCACTATATAGTTGAGCAGTATGTAGCACATGAACGATCCGACCGCTCCGAGGAACAGTATCGCAAGTCCCGTCTTCAGATCCTGGAAGCAGATCACGAATCCATCGAAGCCTTTGCCGCGGGCCATGTTAAGTCCATTGAACCACACCGTAGCCAGTGCTGTCATCATGAACGTCCTCTCCATGGCATTGAACTTGTCCGATATCCTTCCCGATACTATTATGAAAAGTGCACCTGTTATCACCATGCCAAGGAGTACCAAGTAGCCAAGGGTTTTCTCTCCAAATATAGATCCGCTGCTGCCAAGCAGCGCACCGATAGATACTCCGCCGCCGAAGGCGATAGCAATGAATACCCCCAGAAACGAAACGACTATTCCTATGCCTACCAGCGGCCTGATCCTTTGCTTGAGAAATACGCGGGATATCAAGACTACAGCCATAGGTATCATGGCATACATTATTGCCGATTCGGAAGTAGTCGTCATATCGACGCCGCAAGTCTCGCAGATAGTATTTATGCAAGGCTGTATCAGCGCCATGCCGGCGACCATCCATATTGGTTTCTTGCGATAGTCGACCTTGATAAATCCCAGCAGGACAGCTATGGCAAACAACACGAATGCCAAGGTCCATCTGCATGCCAGCACTTGTATCGCATCCAGCTGTTCAAGTGCGATCTTGGCACCGAGGAACGTCATGCCGAAAAATACCGAGCATATTATCGCAGTCAAATATACAGTTGGTTTAGTTTGTGTCTGCATTTTATCTTATATCTCCCGAACTCGCGTACATCAAGAATCATATCATAAACTGCCGCCGGCAGACAAGCATATATTGCAATGCACGCTACAGCACTGTTTCTATAGCCAATCTCCCTGTACTATGTTAAAATCATCTTGTATAAAAACGCTAAAGGAGGTTCTTATGCAGTTCATCTGTTATCCAAAGTGCACAACATGCCAGAAGGCTCAGAAGTGGCTCGATGCCCACGAGATCGAATACGATATCCGCCATATCAAAGAGGAAAATCCTTCCGAGGAAGAACTCCGTGATTGGCATGCCAAAAGCGGGCTTCCGCTAAAGAGATTCTTCAATACAAGCGGCATGCTTTATAAAGAAATGAAACTGAAGGACAAGCTGCCTGAAATGACCGAAGACGAGCAGTATAAGCTGCTGGCATCCGACGGTCTGCTGGTGAAGCGACCTATCATCATCAAAGGCGACTTCGTTACTACAGGATTCAAAGAAAAAGAATGGGAGGAAAACATATTATGATTTTCTTAAAGAACGACTACAGCCTGGGAGCACATCCAAAAGTTTTGCAGGCTCTTACAGATACTAACATGACTCTTACTGACGGTTACGGTATCGACCCGTTCTGCGACGGCGCTGCTGACATGATCCGTGAAATGATCGACTGCCCTGAAGCCTATGTCCAGTTCCTCACTGCCGGCACTCAGACTAACCAGACTGCTCTGGCAGCATTCCTGAGACCGCATCACAGCGTTATTTCTCCTTCCACAGGACATGTTTGCGTCCACGAAACAGGAGCCATCGAAGCTACAGGTCACAAGATCAACCACGTTCCTACGACAGACGGCAAGCTTCGTCCCGAAGACATCGACGCTGTTATGGCAGAGCACGAAGACGAACATTACGTGAAGCCGGCGATCATCTATATTTCCAATTCAACAGAAACAGGCCTGATATACACTAAGGCTGAGCTTATCGCTCTCCGTGAAAAGTGCCTCGAATATGGTCTGCTGACTTACATAGACGGTGCCCGCCTGGCTATGGCGATGACTGCACCCGAAAACGATCTGTCCCTGACAGACCTGCCTAAATTATGCGACGCCTTCTACATCGGCGGAACTAAGTGCGGAGCCATGTTCGGCGAAGCCCTCGTTATCGTCAAGAAGGAACTTCAGGAAGATATCCGCTGGCTCGTTAAACAGAGAGGCGGCATGATCGCAAAGGGCAGACTTCTGGGAGTCCAGTTCCAGGCTCTGCTGAAAGACGGTTTCTATTTTGAGCTGGGAGCTCATGCTAATCGCCTTGCCAAGAAGCTGGCTGACGGCATCGCAGCTAAAGGATATGAATTCGCTATCCCGCCTCAGACAAACATGCTCTTCCCGCTTTTCACTAAAGAAAAGGTAGAAGAACTGAGAGAGAACGTTATGTTCGAAGGCTGGCAGTACCCATCAGAAACACACGCAGCTATAAGACTTGTGACTTCATGGGGATCTACTGAAGAAGAAGTCGATGCGTTCCTGGAACTGATTTAAAGAACACACAGACCCGCAGCATATCAAAATGCCGCGGGTCTTTTTCTATAATTTTCCTTTTTATGTATTTTGACCTTTTGGTTCCTGCTATCTACATAATATTTTTTCTGAACACGAATAAATTGACGAAAATCTTGTGTATGACATGTGAAATTCAACACTATCAGTCACTATTTACTCGTTTCTCTCAAGATTTTATGTATATTTGCCTAAGGTCCTCCTCTATATACATAAAACGACCTCTCGCCCATTCAGCAAGAAGTCGTTTTCATTTTTTAAATATGTGTCTTATACGAGCTCAACTAATACTTTCTTCTTCTTACCCTTCTCAACCAGGATCTTGCCGTCCTTGAAAAGTTCAGGTGTCACTGCGAATTTCTTGTCAGTGATCTTTTCGCCGTCGATCTTCAGGCCGCCCTGTTCGATAGTCATAAAGCCTTCTCTGTTGGAAGGAACCAGTCCCAGTTCCTTGATGAAATTTACAACGCCCATGCCTTCGCCTGCCAGCTTGTCTGCTGCCATTTCTACTGTAGGAAGGTTTGACAGATCTCCTCCGCCGCCGAAGGCTGCTCTTGCAGCTTCCTGTGCCTTGGCCGCTTCTTCTTCACCGTGAACAAGCTTAGTTACTTCGAATGCCAGGACTTCCTTCGCCTTGTTGATTTCCTTATCTTCGAGAGAAGAGAGTCTTTCAACTTCTTCCATAGGCAGGAATGTCAGCATTCTCAGGCACTTGTTAACGTCAGCATCGCCAACGTTTCTCCAGTACTGATAGAACTCATAAGGTGAAGTCTTCTCAGCATCGAGCCACAGTGCGCCCTTCTGAGTCTTACCCATCTTCTTACCTTCTGAGTTTGTCAGCAGGGAGAATGTCATGCCGTAAACGTCTTTGCCTGTCTTCTTTCTTGTCAGATCAACGCCGCCGATGATGTTTGACCACTGGTCATTACCGCCAAACTGGATCTTAACATCAAAGTCACGAGCCATTACCATGAAGTCGTATGACTGGAGCAGCATGTAGCCCAGTTCCAGCATAGTCAGTCCGCCTTCACGTTCCATTCTCTGCTTGAAGCATTCTGCTCTCAGCATAGTGTTTACGTTGAAGCATGAACCGATCTCTCTCATGAATTCGATATAGCTCATCGGACGGATCCAACGTGCATTGTTTACTGATACGGCTTTGCCCGGTTCAGGTTTTTTGTTTTCATGTCCCGGTTCATACACACCGTTATTTCCAACATATTCCCACTCGTCATCGAAATCCAGGAAACGTTCGAACAGTCTCTTGAATTGTTCACAGTTATGTTCGATAGTTTCGATAGTCATCATCTGACGCATGTCAGCTCTGCCTGAAGGATCGCCGACCATACCTGTACCGCCTCCGATGAGTACTACAGGAGTGTGACCGAACTTCTGCATGTACATCATGATGATAACCTGCATGAAGTGTCCCACGTGAAGGCAATCTGCAGTAGGGTCAAAACCAATATAGAATTTTACCTTTTCGTTCTGTAAAAGCTCACGAACTTTTTCTTCGTCTGTTGACTGTTCAATAAAGCCTCTTTCCTTCAACACGTCATATACGTTATCGTGCTTGCTGACGCTGTCCGGTATAAAATCAAAGCCCATGTTTATCAATTCTCCTTATATGTGATTTGCGGCCGCGAATCGCGACCGCTGCATATTTTTATACTACTTAGTGCCGTAAAGTCTGTCGCCTGCATCACCCAGTCCAGGGAGGATGTATGCGTTTTCGTTCAGGCCTTCGTCCTTAGCTGCGATGAAGATATCAACGTCAGGATGAGCCTTCTGAAGAACTTCGATACCTTCAGGTGCTGCGATCAGGCACATGAATACGATCTTCTTACCGCCTCTAGCCTTGATGAAATCGATAGCTGCTGCAGCTGATCCGCCTGTTGCCAGCATAGGGTCAACTACGAAGATTTCTCTTTCTTCGATGTCTGCAGGAAGTTTGCAGTAGTATTCTACAGGCATGTGAGTGTCGTGGTCTCTGTACAGTCCGATATGTCCAACCTTAGCGTTAGGAACCAGTGCCAGCATACCGTCAACCATTCCCAGACCTGCTCTCAGGATAGGTACGATAGCGATATCTTCGCCTGCAAGCATGTTTACCTTAGCGTCCTGCATAGGAGTTGTGATCTCAACTTCCTTCAGTGGGAGATGTCTTGTTGCCTCATATCCCATCAGCATTGAGATTTCCTTAACCAGTTCTCTGAAATCTTTAACTGTAGTGTCTGTCTTTCTGATCATAGCAGTCTTGTGCTGAATTAACGGATGATCGAATACATATACGTTGCTCATTATTGTACCTACCTTTCAATTTAGAAAAAATATTATATGGCTTTCGCCTTGTTTGACTTATTACGGCCGCAGGCCTTGCGTGCCTGCGCTTTGCAGATTATTCTGCGTCCAGCATGTCCACTCTTCTCTGGTGTCTGCCGCCTTCGAATTCAGTGTCTACCCATGCTGCCACGATATCTAGCGCTGTCTGCAGTCCTGTAGTTCTTCCGCCCAGAGCCAGTACATTTGAATCATTGTGCTGTCTTGTAAGTCTAGCCATAGTTACGTCAGTGCAAAGCGCACATCTCACGCCCTTGACCTTGTTGGCTGCGATGGAGATGCCGATGCCTGTTCCGCAGCATACGATACCTCTGTCAACTTCGCCTGATGCTACAGCCTGTCCGCATGCCTTGCCGTATGCAGGGTAGTCAACGGACTCTTCTGAGTGAGTTCCCAGATCTACTACTTCGATTTCTCTTCCTTCAAGATATTTCTTGATGTTTTCTTTCAGTTCGAATCCGCCGTGATCGCTGGCGATTGCAATTTTCATAGTTTACTCCTTATACTTTCGCGATGTTGTAGCCTGCTGATTTGAGCATCCTGTTCATTACTGCAAAGCCCACTCCGTCGGTGTCGCTGAGGGCTCCCGCGAGGATCAGGTCTACTCCTTCGTTGTCAAGGTCTCTCAGTCTTGCAAAGAAATCGTGTGCCGCTTCGATGAACGCCTTCTCTTCGAAAAGGATGACTCCCACCTTCAGGCCCAGTCTTTCGTTGAGCATCTTGACTCTTTCTATCTCTGATTTGACTTTATCACGCTGGCCTTCGATGATGGTCATCTGAGCCTTTGGTGCGTAATGTTTATATTTCATGCCGGGTGATTTTGGCTTGAAATCTTCTATGTCTGCTGCTCCGTCTTCAGGATCCAGTGCGAAGAACTTGCCGCTCTCAAGGAGAGCTTCATCGTACTTCACTTCTTTTCCCAGAGCTGCTTCCAGGTTCTCTGCAGTGATGATCCCGGGTCTAAGTATCGTCGGAACATCGCCTGTCATATCTACTACGGTAGATTCGATCCCTACTCTGCAGTCTTCGCCTTCGATGATGGCATCGATGCGTCCGTACATGTCGGCGATGACATCCTTAGCCCTTGTAGGACTCGGACTTCCGGAAATGTTGGCGCTCGGTGCTGCTATCGGTGTGTCAGCCATAGTGATCAGATCCAGTGCCGCTCTGCTGTCAGGCATCCTCACTGCCACTGTGTCGAGACCTCCCGTAGTTCTGTCAGGTACTTCCGGCTTTTTCTTCACTACCATTGTAAGCGGTCCCGGCCAGAAATTCTCGATCAGCGCTACGATGTCTGCGCTCAGCATCGGTGTCAGCCTTCCCATGTCGCTGGCCCTGGCTATATGGACGATCATAGGATTGTCCGAAGGTCTGCCCTTTGCAGCATAAACGCTTGCTACAGCATCAGCGTTGAGGGCATCGGCTCCAAGTCCGTAAACCGTTTCTGTAGGGAAAGCTACGAGCCCGCCTTTTCTGATTATGGACGCCGCTTCTGCGATGTCTTTTGTTTTAGTTGATAAAATTTTTGTTTGCATGTTTTCTCTTTCTTGCTCCCACGTTCGAGCTGCTAGCAAATCGCACTTCGTGCTCTTTGGCATCTCTAGCGGGAACTTTGCCTAGCCACTCGCTTCGCTCGCGGGGCAAAGTGTCCTAAAAGTTCTTCATCTTTTCTGCCTGATCGCTGGTGATGAGGCCGTCTACGATCTCATCGATATCTCCGTCAAGGAAAGTATCCAGCTTATAGATAGTCATGCCGATTCTGTGATCGGAAACTCTTCCCTGCGGGAAGTTGTAAGTTCTGATTCTTTCTGATCTGTCGCCTGAGCCTACCATGCTCTTTCTCTGGCCTGCGATCTCATCCTGCTGCTTCTGCATTTCCAGATCGTAGAGACGAGCCTTGAGGACCTTGAACGCCTTTTCCTTGTTCTTGATCTGGGACTTTTCATCCTGACAAGTAACAACGAGGCCTGTAGGTTCGTGAGTCAGTCTTACGGCTGAGTCAGTAGTGTTTACGCACTGTCCGCCGTTACCGGATGCTCTGTAAACGTCTACTCTTACATCGTTAGGGTTCAGATCTACTTCAACGTCGTCTACTTCAGGAAGTACTGCGATAGTTGCAGCTGAAGTGTGGACTCTGCCGGAGGATTCAGTCTCAGGAACACGCTGTACTCTGTGAGCACCGGATTCATACTTCAGTCTTGAGTATGCACCCTTACCCTTGATCAGCATGATTGCTTCCTTGATACCGCCCATACCTGTATCGTTGATGTCGATCAGTTCTGTCTTCCATCTGTTACGTTCTGCATATCTTGTGTACATTCTCAGAAGGTCAGCTCCGAACAGGGCAGCTTCTTCACCGCCTGTGCCGGCTCTTACTTCCAGGATAACGTTCTTTTCATCGTTAGGGTCCTTAGGCAGAAGGAGGATCTTCAGCTCAGCTTCCTGGTTTTCGATAGTCTCTTCCAGTTCACTGATCTCCATCTTGGCCAGTTCTCTCATTTCCTCGTCGCCTTCTTCAAGGAGCTCTTTAGCGTCGGCCAGTTCAGTCTTAGCCTTCTTGTATTCCTTATATGCCTTGACGATCGGCTCCATTTCGCCCATTTCCTTGATGTGCTTCTGCCATACAGGCTGATTGTTTATGATCTCAGGGTCTGATACTTTCTGAGCCAGTTCGTCGTATTTTTCTGTTATAAAGTCAAGCTTGTCAAACATATTAAACTCCTGTTATTTTTATTCTGCATCCCGCCTCTTCTCTTATGCAAAAGCGCGGTCTTTCTCAACTCTAGATTATAGCACAAAGAAAGGCAGAAAAAAAGAGGAAATGGCGAGGTGTCTCGCTATTTCCTCTAGGTATTCTTACTTAAAGAACCCTGCGGCTTCTTCTCTCCACTTCAGTTCTTCTGCGTCATCCGTTTCATCAAGTACTATGCCGTGAGCCAGCGGAGTCTTAGTACCCGGCTTGATGGTAACGAATGTGGTGTATCCTTCTGCGTGGGTCTCGCCTGTCTGCTCGTTCTTCAGTATCACGTGCATTGTCAGGCTTGTTTTGCCGGTCCTTACGATCATGCTTTCGTAGCTGATGATGTCACCCGGTTCAACTGACTTGGTAAAGTTGAACTTGTGGGTGTTCTTGTAAAGGAGCCCGTGGCTTTCGCCGTGCTCAAGGCATGCGCAGATGAATGAGCTTTCCATCATCCATTCGATGCCTCTGCCTGCATATAAGTTTTCGTGATGGTTCAGGTCTTCCATTCTTACCATGTGTATTGATTTATAGCGTTTCATGTTTTCTCCTTAGCTGTGACGATGATCTTCCTATGCCTGCTCAGCGATGTCCAAGATCAGCTTCTTGGATTTTTCCCAGCCGAGGCATGGATCTGTTATTGATTTACCGTAGATATGTTCACCGATTTTCTGAGCACCATCTTCGATATATGATTCGATCATAAGACCTTTTACCATACTTCTGATATCATCGCTATATTTTCTTGAGTTCATAACTTCCTGGGCTATCCTGATCTGTTCAAGATATTTCTTGCCGGAATTGTTGTGGTTAGTATCAACGACTACGGCCATGTTTTCGAGGTTTTGTTCACTGTACAATTCGTGAAGCAGCCTCAGATCTTCATAGTGATAGTTCGGGATGTTCTGGCCGCGCTTGTTGACAGAGCCTCTAAGTACTGCGTGAGCCAAAGGATTTCCCTGCGACTTTACTTCCCAGCCTCTATATATGAATTTATGTGAGCTTTGGGCCGCGATTATGGAATTGAGCATGACCGAAAGGCCTCCACTTGTAGGATTCTTCATGCCTACCGGGATGTTCATGCCGCTGGCTGTTAGACGATGCTGCTGGTTCTCAACGGAACGAGCTCCGACCGCTACATAAGAAAGCAGGTCATCCAGATACTTGTAGTTCTCCGGATAAAGCATCTCATCTGCGCTGGTGAGACCTGTTTCTTCAATAGCCTTGGTGTGGAGTCTTCTCATAGCAATGATGCCTTCGAGAACATCTTCTTCGCCTTCAGGGTCAGGCTGGTGCATGAGGCCCTTGTATCCAAGCCCTGTAGTGCGCGGCTTGTTAGTATATATTCTGGGAACGAGTATCAGCTTGTCCTTGACCTGATCCTGGATTTTGGCGAGACGATGGATATAGTCCAAAACTGACTCTTCGTTATCTGCTGAACATGGTCCTATGACCAGCAGGAATTTATCGCTTTCTCCCTTGAAGATCTTAGCGATTTCCTCGTCTCTCTCTATTTTTATTCTTTTAACGGCTTCTGTCAGCGGATACTGTTCTTTTATCTCCACCGGCATCGGCAGTTTTCTTATGAATTGGCTTCGTTGTTCCATTTTTCTGCCCCTTATTTATGATCTAAATTCATTGTCAATTGGAACTATTCTATCACACATATGGTTATTGTGCAAAAAAAGAGATGGCCGTTGCCATCTCTTTTTATAAAATTTGTATGTAATAATGCGATTAGTTATATCTTCTTCTAGTTGCAACTACTGCTGCCATAGCTGCCAGAACCAGACCAGCTACTGCGAAAGGCGCTACGCTGTTGTCACCAGTGTCAACTGCATTTTCAGGTTTTTCTGAATTGTTTCCGCCTGCTGCATTTCCGTTGTTTTCTGGCTTAAGCTGTTCAATGTCCGCATCTTCGTTAAGACCTAAAGCTTCTTTCAAAGCATCTTTTGAATCAGCATAGTATGTTATGCCAGTAGTATCATCTGTATACTTATATGTCGCATTGTTTTCTGCTTCACTTTCACTTACTACACTATATGTTCCTTCATCATCTATCATCGGCACAAAGTCTTCCTTAATAAATGAAAGTAAGTTGGAAGTCACATCGTCAGCACTTCCGATATCCTTAAATTCTCCACCTGAAATAAAGCCTCCGTTTTCTGCCAGCCATTCACCATTACGTGCTCCTGTTGCTTCTGTCGGAGCTAGTGCACCTGAAACACCGTTTTCATAATAATAACCTCTCTGTATGCGCAACTTGATAGGTGCATTAAACTCTCCGTCATTAATGCTTATTTTCCAAGCGTTATTGTCAGGGTTAGCGCAACGGCTAACAACACAACTTGCTCCATCATAGAACACATTAAATGTTCCACCATTAATAGTAAGCTGGCAGTCTACATTCAATCTATTAGCTGCCGGATCCTCATAATACCAAGAATCTCCGTGTTGCATATATATTCCATTATTAAATGTTCCACCATTTATTGTCACTCTGTTCTTAACACCTTCAAAGTAATGAGTATATTGACGAATAGAATAATAATCTGCACCGGTTAACGTTCCGCCATTCACAGTAAGGATACAATCATTACCATACTCATGGCTGAGTCTACTATGATTATCAACTGCATTAGTTACGTCAACATCTGTTTCACATGTGTTTTCTATCGTCCCAGCGTTGATAGTTAATGTTCCACAATTAAAAATTGTTGAGTAAAACTTTGCGTATGTAGAAGCTCCCCTAACTGGTTTGTAAGTTATTTTGCCTGTGCCAACGCTGTCATTGATTGTTAAATTCCCTAAATTCAATATCATTACATTGTCAACATCATCATACGCGTCTACATATGAAACTGTATACCCGTTCAAATCCAGTATAATAATTTTATCGTCTGGGATATATGCTCCGCAATATGATTCGCGATTATATGCCGGGCTAAATAAAGGCTGCGCATTTTGAGCTTCCAATGAAAAATCTTTAATGATATCGATTTCATCGCCATTATTTGCAGCATCGATGGCCGCTTGTAATGTTGCATATCCTGTGTCGCCTATTTTAGCAACATCTGCAGGATCAACATCTGCAAATGCCATACTTGGAATCATAGCAACTAACATTGCAGCCGTAGCTATGATTGCTAATAATCTTTTTCGCATTTCTGTTCTCCTTTTCGTACTCTTTTTAATAGGCTTCTAATGCTTATTTGACCACACAACATAACACCCATTATGTTGTTATTTGTCTAAAAATGATTGAAGTAGTGGCAAAAATGCTGGTGATTTTTGCAATAATTTATCCAGTTTTAGTTGCAAAAAAGATGATTTAGAGTGATAATGTTAATGTATGTAATTATACTTTATTTTTTCTAATGTATGTATACAACATAATGGGTGTTATGTTGTATATCGAGATGTGGAAACACATCTTTTTTTAATTCTTACCATCCTCTAGCGACAATTATTCTTGGCGTTGCTATGTTAATTGTAGCCATTTTGAATATGAAAATAAAAAAGCGAGGCAATAAGCCTCGCTTTGGTTTGCATTGAAATTAGTCGAGATTGTACTTGTTCTTGAACTTTTCAACACGTCCGCCTCTGTGAGCGAATTTCTGCTGTCCTGTAAAGAACGGATGGCACGCTGAGCAAATGTCAGTTCTGATTTCTTCAGTCATTGACTTTGTCATGAATGTGTTTCCGCATGCGCAAGTTACTTTACATTCCTTGTAGTCCGGATGGATTCCCTGTTTCATGCTTTTCACCTCTTTCCTGCTCAGGTCCTACGCCCTCGCATAATTACTGCTTCGATAATCACAGCTCATACAATATATCACAGGGATATTGCAATTTCAAGCTTTTTTATTTATTTTCTTTCATTTCTTTTAAGCGGTCTGCATATTTCATAGCGCATGTATTTCCACCGTCACAGCGCTCTGATTCCGGCAGGTTTATCTTTGTTGCTTGCCACATTGCTGCAATCGACCCTATGAATAGGAATACGAGTATACCGATTACTATTCTTTTTTTCTTTTTATCCATCGATGATCCCTCCTATATCGCAAATCCTATCGCGTCAGTTCATCATACACCAATCGTTCACGGAAGTATGATCTTGTCCAGGATGCCTGCCATCTTGGCCATCACCACTCCGTAATTGGTGATCGGTACTCCTGCCGCTTCTGCAGATGCGATCCTGCTGAGAACGTGCTTGCGGTTGAACATGCATGCTCCACAATGGATTATCAGATCGTATTTCTTGAGGTCTTCAGTATCCGGGAAATCGTTTCCGCAAATATTGGTGATTTCTATGCCTGAGCCGAACTTCTTACGAAGAAGATTCGGGATCTTTACCCTGCCTATATCTTCATTAAGCGGCACGTGAGTACACGCTTCAGCTATCAAAACCCTTGATTTTTCAGTCATTTCGTCTATTAACGATGCACCGCTGACGAACTTTTCTATATCACCTTTGAACGCGGCGAAAAGTACGCTGAACGACGTGAGTGCGCTTTGCGAAGGCTTGGCCTTGTACACCTGGTCAAAACATTGCGAATCGGTTATTATCAGATCCGGCGCCTTGTTTAGAACAGCAAGAGCTTTCTCGAACCCATCTGCAGTAGTCGCCACTGTCGTGCATCTTCTGTCCAGCAATTCCCTTATGGTCTGGACTTGCGGCAGGATCAATCTGCCTTTTGGTGCCTGGATATCCTGCGGCATTACGAGTAGTGCCAGGTCGCCTTCACCTATTAGTTCACCCAGAATCTTTTCGCGAAGATAGTCTTCTGTGTATTCTTCGGGGATGGCTGCTTCGATAGCTTTTCGGAGTTTACCGAATCCTAAACCTTTAGCTGCGCTTACTGCGATCATAGGATAGTCTCCAAGTGCTTCCTTGATACCGGATAGGAACATCTCCGGCACATTGCACTTGTTCGCACATATCCTGTCGCCGGTTCCTCCAATCGCATCACAATCCGATGATGCCGTTTTTTCTGCGAAAACATCCAGCTTATTAACAGCGATTATAGTTGGGATCTTCTTTTCAGCAAGTTCCTCGATCCACTTTTTCTCCTCAATAAGATTGCCCTTTGCAACCCCATCCACTACGACGATGGCGATATCCGTCTTGTCCATGACCGCCTGCGTACGCTCTACCCTGAGTTTTCCCAGTTCACCCTCGTCATCGAATCCGGCTGTATCGATAAAAACTACCGGTCCGATAGGGTGCAGCTCCATCGCTTTGAAAACAGGATCTGTGGTAGTTCCTGCTTCGGCTGATACCAGTGCGATGTCCTGACCCGTCAGCGCATTGATAAGCGAGGACTTGCCGGCGTTACGTTTACCATATATCCCTATATGTAATCTGTTGGCTCTTGGTGTATCGTTAAGACTCATGCTTTTCTCCTAGAATCTAAAATCTCTGTTTCCTGCTTCTATCTCTGCAAGGTGCTCTTCTGTAATGGCTCTGACCTTTTCATTAGGGATCATTGCCAGACGCTTAGCGATTATCTCGTCGCCTTTCTTATGAGTTTCTTCGCTTGCGTAGTCCATCAGGAATTCCTTGAGGGTCATCAGCGCATTTGGCTGACAGATGTTGGCGATCTGACCTGTCTTCAGCAGATGCATGAATCTGTCACCTGTGCGACCTTCACGGTAACATGCTGTGCAGAAGCTCGGAACATAACCGAGGTCGATCATCCAGTCAACTACTTCCGCCAATGTTCTCGTATCTTCCACATCGAACTGAGCAGTGTCGTCGTGACGTTCTTCTTCAGTATATCCGCCTACGCTTGTACGGCTTCCGCCGCTGATCTGTGTGATGCCGATCTCGAGACATTCACGGCGAACTTTCTCGCTTTCACGAGTAGACATGATCATGCCTGTATATGGAACTGCGATACGAAGCACGGCAACGATGCGCTTGAATACATCATCAGGCACGCCGTTATCAAAAGTATCTGGGTCGATATCGTCTGCCGGTCTGATTCTCGGTACGCTGATAGTGTGCGGTCCGCAGCCGTAAGTTTCTTCTAAGTGATGAGCATGCATCAGCATTCCCACGAAATCGTATTTGTAGTTTTCAAGTCCGAACAACACGCCGCAGCCAACGTCATCGATGCCTGCCTGCATTGCTCTGTCCATGGCTTCTGTATGATATGCGTAATCGCTCTTCGGTCCTGTCGGATGGAGTGCTTCGTATGATTCTTTGTTATATGTTTCCTGGAAAAGGATATATGTACCGATCCCTGCATCCTTCAGCATCTTATATTCTTCTACCGAAGTCGCCGCGATATTGACATTGACTCTTCTGATGGCACCGTTCTTATGCTTGATGCTGTATATAGTCTTGATGCTTTCCAAGATGTACTCGATCGGATTTTCCTTCGGATGCTCGCCTGCTTCCAGAGCCAGTCTCTTGTGGCCCATATCCTGCAGTGCGATAACTTCCTGCTTGATCTCTTCCTGAGTCAGCTTCTTTCTTGGGATCGTCTTGTTCTGACCGTGGTACGGACAGTAAACGCATCCGTTGACACAGTAGTTGCTCAGATAAAGAGGCGCGAACATAACGATCCTGTTGCCGTAAAAATGCTCTTTGATTTCTTTTCCCAACGCGAATATCTTTTCGATGATCTGAGGATCTTCACATTCGAGAAGCGTCATTGCTTCCTTGTATGAAAGTCCGTCGTACTTGCGACCTTTTTCAAGGATCTCTTCCATCATCTCGATGTCATCTTTATGCTCCTTCGCATACTCGAGAACTTCCAAAATATGCTCGTGGTTTATGAATTCTTCTGCTTTTGTTGATTTGCTGTTATACACTGCCATAGTTCGTCTCCTTTTCATGCAAAGCGCACTTTCTCTTTTTTACAAAGGCTCGCGCCCGTAACTCCTTATTATCTCTTCAAGTTCTTTTCTGTCTTTTGCTATATCAGTCGGCTTGAAATCCGCCGGATATATTTCATACGCCTCTTTGTATTCATCAGGCGTTACTTTTTTCATCACTACATTGGCTCCGAAGGCGAATGGGTTTTCAGCGGTGCCGTCTGTGCCGGATCTTTTCGCTGCGGCTTCGCCTTGCTGATCGATGCTGTGTGCTTTCTCTTCCTCGGTCATAAGCGACAGGGCCGTAGTGACCGGAAGATTAGCCTCCGGCAGGATCAGTCTGGCTATCGCCACCGCCCTGCGCGTCATCTCCGGATCACCGTTTTTCTCACCCGCAAGGGCCGTTTTCGGATTAGATATGAATGGTCCGATACCTGCCATTTGACATGGGATTTCTCGAAGTAATAGCAAGTCTTCTGCTATAGTCTCAAGTGTCTGTCCAGGAAGACCGATCATGAATCCGCTCCCTGTTTCATAGCCCAATTTATGTATCGTTTTTAGGCAATTTGTCCTGTTTTCAAGGGTTCCACACGGGTGCAGCCTGTCATAAAGCTCCGGATCTGCAGTCTCATGCTTCAGCAAATAGCGGTCTGCACCTTTTGATTTCAAGTATGCATAGTCTTCTTCGCTCATCTCGCCGCTGCTTACTGTGACAGCAACCCCTAATTTCTTTATGTCCTCTATGATCGCACCCAGTCTTTCAGGTGTGAACCATGGATCTTCTCCCGACTGCAGGACTATTGTCCTATAGCCTGCCGCCACAGCCTCGCGGGCTGTTTCTACGATCTCTTCATGGGACATCCTGAATCTTGGCAGCTCTTCATTATCCCTATTGAGTCCGCAATAGATGCACCGCCTTTTGCATATGTTGGAGAATTCGATTATGGCTCTCAGGTGCACTGTATCGCCGACGTTTTCTGCACGAACTCGGTCAGCTGCTTCGTAGACAGGTGTGAAGTCATCGAGTGACAGCAGATCAACGATGGCTTCTTTTGTTGGAACGCTATTTAGTTGTATAAACAGTTCTCTTCTTTTCATGTATTCTTTTTTCTTAACATTTCGCGGTAAAATTGCCACGGAGCATAGCTCCTGCAATTTTCGCGTTTGAGCTGCGCGCTGTATCGAAGATACAGGCAGCTCATAAAAAATAACCCTCTGTCGGCAATGGCAAACAGAGGGTATACTTTTCCCTTAAAATCTATTCCCATCGCCTTTTCCCGCGGTCAAACCCTTGGGGTCAGTACGAAGTGCGGTCGAAGCCGCCTTATATGTCAGCGATCAAAGATCGCTTTCCTTCTTTAGTCTACATTTTACCACACGATCTTTTCCCGGTAAATCTTTTATTACTTCAGCCGGCGTATATCTTCCGTCGTCCTTCAGCATCTTCCTAAGATCTTCACCTTGATCGTGTCCTATTTCCAACATCAGGAATCCGCCTGGGTTCAAATGGTCGGCTGCTTTGTCCACGATCACCCTGTAAAAGTCCAGCCCGTCACGACCGCCGTCAAGAGCTCCGAGAGGTTCATGTTCCTTGACTTCTTCCTGCAGGATCGAAATCATCGCCGTCCTGATATACGGCGGGTTCGAAACTATCATATCAAATTTCTTGCCCGCATGAGGCTCAAACATATCACCTTCAACGAACTTCACCTTCGCCCTTAACTTGGAAGCGTTCTCAGAAGCTACAGCGATGGCTGCACTGCTTATATCGGATGCTGTGACCTTTATATCTGAGCATATCTTTGCCAGGGAAATCCCTATGGCACCACTGCCGCAGCAAAGATCAAGAACGTCCCATTCAGCAACACCCTTGAGCTTTTGGATGAATGACACCTTTTCTTTAGGGTTTTTCTGTATGGTCCTTGCCGCCTCTTCAACGAGAGTTTCTGTATCCTGACGTGGGATCAGCACATCAGGCGAAACTTTGAATGTGTTGCCCATGAACTCCTGAGTTCCCGTAATGTGCTGGAGCGGTATGCGCTCGGCCCTGCGAGCGATCAATTCCATGTACTTTTCTTCCGTTTCCGGATCGACTTCTTCGTTGGCCCTCAAGAAAAGTGCCACCTTATCCATCCCGGTAAGGAAACAGTAGAGCTCCTCCGCATCTATTTTGGCGTCCATACAAAACGCCTTTGCTAATCTATACTCTCCTTCTTTAACAAGTAATCTTGTCTTCATCGTCTATCCTTTCTAAGTCGTTATCAATCTCTTTCCCTTCTGTCTCTGCCAGCACCGCATTGATCGACGCTATAGCAACTTCAAGCTGCGAATCATCCGGCTCCTTAGTGGTTATCTTCTGCAGATAAAGCCCCGGCAGACTCAGTACCTTCACTATTATATTATCACTTCTTCCTGCCCATTTTAACAGCTCATATGAAAGCCCTGCGATCACAGGAAGCAGTAAAAGTCTTGTTATTATTCTCAGCCACAAGTTCGGCCACCCCATCACGAAATGCAGCACGAATGCGATTATGAATACGAACATCAGGAAGCTGGTCCCGCAGCGAGGATGCAGCGTCGGGAACTGACGGCAATTCTCTACTGTCAGATCCAGACCCATCTCATAGCAGTGTATCGTCTTATGCTCAGCTCCATGGTATTGGAACACGGTCTTGATTTCCTTCATGAATGAGATCCCCCACGCATACAGCACAAACAATGCAATGCGCACGAACCCTTCTGCGAAATTGAGCCAGAATACACTGTCTGTCACCAGTTTCAGCAGGTTCACCACCCCGGTCGGCAGTATTATGAACACTCCTATCGAAAAAGCCAGAGCGATGACAACCGACGAATACAGCATGAAATTCCATACAGCCTTGCTGCCGAATTTCGCATCGAGCCATGCTTCAAATCGCCCCGGTTCGTAAGTTTCTTCCTCGTATTCTTCAAGTATCTCAGCTGAACGCATCAATATTTTAGTCCCGCCCACAAGGGATGACACGAAAACAACGACACCTCTGATAAGCGGGATCTTTGCCCATTTGCTCGGCGCTTTATTTTCCTGCGTCTCTATTTTTATTTCGCCGGTGGGAAGCCTCATGGCAAGGGCCGTCTTTTTCTCGCCCTTCATCATGATACCCTCCATCACGGCCTGACCGCCCATTTTAGTCGGGCACGCGTCCTTGATAAAAATCTTTTTTAGATCCATGCTATTGCTCCTGCTTCATCTCTAATCCCGCCGGATTTCCGGCTTAATCAAGTTTTATCTTCTTGATAACATCTATGAATGTCTTATTATCTCGCGTATGGGCCAAATTGTCCAGTATAGTTTCTGTGACGTCCTGCACATCGCGGCTGCCCAGCGCCCTTCTCATATACCAGATGGCCTCCATTTCATCCTGATCCATAAGTAAGTCTTCTCTTCTCGTTCCTGACTTATTCAGGTTGATGGCCGGGAATATCCTCTTCTCGCTAAGCTTCCTGTCAAGGTGCAGCTCCATATTGCCTGTTCCCTTGAATTCTTCAAAGATCAGATCGTCCATACGGCTTCCTGTTTCAACAAGGGCAGTGGCAAGTATAGTGATACTGCCGCCTTCTTCCAGCTTTCTTGCTGCTCCGAAGAACTTCTTAGGCTTATGCAAAGCGCCCGGATCGAACCCTCCGGACAGTGTCTTGCCGGAAGACGGTACCACCAAGTTGTACGCTCTCGCCAGCCTTGTGATGCTGTCAAGAAGGACTACTACGTCCTTGCCGTGTTCAGCCAGTCTCTGAGCTCTGGCAAGAACCATTTCTGCTACCTTTACATGATGCTGAGGCTGCTCATCAAAAGTAGAGTAAATAACCTCGCTTCTCTCAGAAAGGCTGCGCTTCATATCTGTAACTTCTTCCGGCCTTTCGTCTACCAGAAGAACGATCATCTCAACTTCTGGGTGTTTCTTTTCGATGCTGTTGGCAAGCTTCTTGAGAAGTACTGTCTTTCCTGCCTTAGGCGGCGCAACGATAAGGCCTCTCTGACCCTTGCCGATAGGTGCGATCAGATCTATCAGTCTGAGGCTCAGTTCTCTTCCTTCTTCCAGCACGAATCTTTCGTTGGGGAAGATCGGTGTCAGATCACTGAAATCAGGTCTTCTGATGGCCGCACCCGGTTCATCTCCGTTGACGCTGACCACATAAAGCAGCGCACCGAAACGATCATCGCCCTTCGGCGGCCTACAGATACCCTTCACCTTGTCGCCTGTCTTCAAGTTGAATCTTCTGATCTGGGTCTGAGACACATATATGTCCTTATCACTTGTAAGGAAGTTGTTGAATCTAAGGAATCCAAATCCACTTTCCGCCAGCTCCAGGATCCCTTCCGCTTCGAACCGGCCGTCTTTCTCCGGCACGGCTCTGTCCGCTCCGCGCGGCTGTGTACTTTCCGCCTCCGGCAGCTCTTCGGCCTGCGGCGCGTCTTCTTCATGCAAAGGTGCACTTTGCACTTCGGCAGGCTCTTCCTGAAGCTGCTCTTCTTCCTGCCGTTCAGCGTCTATCTTCAGTGCCTCGATGATCTCTGCCTTTTTCATTTTCTCGTAGCCTTCCAGGCCGAATACCTTCGCGATCTCGCGAAGTTCAGACACTTTCTTCTCTTTGAGAGTCTGTTCATCCATTGTTTTCCACATAAAAACAGATCCTTTCTTAAATGGGAGATACCAAACCTATGCTTGTGATAAATTTAGGGATTATTGATACGATTATCGTTCAGAAATCAATGTTTAAATAGATAGGGAATTAGATATTGACTATAATTCTGAAATCTACTAATAATATACACCTTCTTTGGCTTCCAATCAACAGACCTTTTCTATACAGGTATCCATTAGGTAAGATTCTTCTTCAATATTTTCCCATTTTATGTATATGACAGTTCCGGATACCCTTATATACATAAACTCTGCACAACTACCAATCGAAAACACTATATTTTGCCTTCTTTCTATTGAATTTGGGTGTAAATTGCCTGTTTTATGCAGCTGAGCAAAACATTTTATGTAGATGCAGTTTTCTCGATCTATGATATACATAAAATACCCAAAACAAAAAACCGGCGAGTTTCCCCGCCGGCATGATGATCATTGTTTTTATTTGCTGTAGTCGTAGAAACCTACGCCAGTCTTTCTTCCCAGCTTGCCGCCTCTTACCATCTTCTTCAGCAGTGGATGAGGTCTGTACTTAGGATCACCGTATTCAGTGTACAGTGTTTCCATAATTGCCAGGCAAACGTCCAGTCCTACCAGGTCGCCCAGTGCGAGAGGTCCCATTGGGTGGTTAGCGCCCAGCTGCATAGCTGCGTCGATACCTTCAACGTCAGCAACGCCGTCAGCCAGGATGCCGATACCTTCGTTGATCATAGGGATCAGGATTCTGTTTACTACGAATCCAGGAGCTTCTTCTACGTCAACAGGAGTCTTGCCCAGAGTCTTAGTCAGTTCAACGATAGTTTCTCTTGTTTCTTCTGAAGTTGCCAGACCCTTAACGATTTCAACCAGCTTCATTGCAGGAACAGGGTTGAAGAAGTGCATTCCGATGATCTTGTCAGGTCTGTTTGTTGCTGCTGCGATTTCTGTGATAGAAAGAGCAGAAGTGTTTGTAGCGATGATAGCTTCAGGCTTGCACAGTTCGTCCAGTTCCTTGAACAGAGCCTTCTTAGCTTCCATGTCTTCTGTAGCTGCTTCTATGATAAGGTCTGCATCTTTGATGATCTCGATGTCAGTTGATCCCTGGATTCTTCCCATGATCTCAGCCTTGTCAGCTTCAGTGATCTTTTCCTTCTTGATCAGCTTGTCGAGGTTCTTTTCAACAGTTGCGATACCCTTGTCTACTGATGTCTGTCTTCTTGCTCTCAGTACTACGTTGAATCCCTTCTGTGCGCATACCTGGATGATTCCAGCGCCCATTGTACCTGTACCGAGTACGCCAATTGTTTTCATAATACATTCCTCCTATCTTCATATAGCTTATCAGCTTATATCTCTTCCAAAGGCGCACGTATCTCTTCGTTCGCCTTATCATTAATTGTACGATATTTCTCCAATATTGAAAAGCATTTTTTTCAGAATATAGTGACTTTTATTTAGTACATTATCGCTAGTCTATCTCTCGTATACAGTCTTACCGCCCACTATGGTCATCACAGGAAGGATATCCTTGATGGTAAGAGGGTCACACGTGAAAATATCCGTATCGAGGATGGTCATGTCCGCATAATATCCCGGTTTGATCCTGCCCTTCACATCCTCCATGAATTCGCAGTAAGCGCTTTCGTATGTATATGCATCGATGGCAGTTTCCACGTCCACACATTCCTTAGGATAAAAGCCGCCTTCCGGTTTGTTGTTTATATCTCTGCGATTGATGGCCTGGTGGAGATTCCAGAACGGATTACAGTCTTCAACCGGACAGTCTGTTCCGTACGAGAGATGTACTCCTCGCTTCAGCATGGTGCCGAACGCCAGGCAAGTGGATACCAGTTCTTCATCGAATATCTGCTTCATGACATCCATGTCGGATCCCATGAAGATAGGCTGTGCCTGGATCAAAATATCATTATCTGCGATCCTGTCGATGAGCGCCCGGTCCGTAACCTGACAATGTATAAGGCTGTGACGAAGCTTGTTCTTGCCGCCAATGAACGCCTTCTCGTATGAGTCCAGCGTTTCGTTCATTGCCAGATCCCCGATGGTATGGGTCACCACCTGCACGCCATGTTTGACTGCGATCTCACAATAGCGATCCATTTCTTCCGGTGTTATACAGCTTACACCATGATTGTCCGGCCCGTCCAGATATCCATCCTTCATCATTGCCGTACGTGCACCCAAACTGCCATCCTTATATAACTTCAAAGGACCCTGTGTCAGCCAAGGATGGACCTTTTTCTCTCTTTCTCCGGAACACAGAAATTCTTCGAACTCCTCAGGACTGTCGAAAAGATTCTGATGTCTGAATCTGACCAGAGCTTCGCCCCTTTCATAAAGCTCACTGTATGTATCAAAAGCGCCCTCGCCTTTGCACTCGGGGTATCCCACATCGTTGGCCTGTATGGATGTGAGCCCATGTGCCACCGCATATTTCATACCTTCCAGGATAGCTTCCTGGCACTCTGCTTTATCAGGCGTCGGGATCAATGCATTGACCACGAACACAGCATTTTCTGTGAAGATGCCGCTCGGATAACCGTCTTCTTCAAGGCGGATCTCTCCACCGGGAATCTTAGGAACTTCCTTATCATAGCCCAGCATTTCTATCGCTTTAGTATTGGCCGAAAGCATATGCCCGCAAACTCTTTCCATGATAACAGGTATATCTGTGCTGATCTTGTCCAGGTCATGGCGATCCGGCATGCGCTTCTCGCCTTCAGTGAATGTGTCCTGGTTCCAGCCCAGTGCGTGCATCCCATTTGCTACGCGATCAGGATGATCTGCGATAAACTGCCTGCAGCGTTCTATCATATGGTCGATGGACTTGACATCATCGATCTTGGCCTTCTGAAGAGTCCTGCCGAATGACAGCAGGTGCATATGGGAATCATTGAGTCCCGGGATCACAGTCCTGCCGCCGCAGTCGATCTTCTCGCAGCCGGCCGCCTCATTTTCTCCATCTGCCGTATCAACCATCGCTAAAATCTCTTCATCTGTACCTACCGCTGAAATGATGCCATCCTCGATAAGCACCGCCTGCGCATACACGCCTTTTTCTACGTATACCTTGCCGTTGAATAATATTTTTTTCATCTTCTGTCCCTCTCAAATGTCATTAGTATGTTGATCGAAATATTATGATCTATCGCTTGCGTCTGAACTTTACAGCTGACCCAGCACTTTTCTCATTTCTCTCTTATAGTCTTCCACTCCCGGCTGATCGAACGGATCGACGCCCATCAGCATGCCGGTGATGGCACAAGTAGTCTGCAGGAAGTACAGCAGCTGGCCGTAATGGTAAGCATCCAGCTTAGGGATGTGGATCTCCAGAACCTGTATGCCTGCCTGTCTGTGAGCCGCAGTAACGCCCTGTACAGCAGCACGATTGAGATCCTCCAGCGTCTTTCCTGCCAGCGGTCCTGCCGGTATCATGATCTCTTCTTCATATTCATCAACTACGATGCCTGTCTCGAAGAAGATCTGATTTCCCTGCTGCAGGAACTGCCCCATGGAATGGAGGTCTGTCGAGAAATTCAGCGTGGCAGGGAACAATCCCTTACCGTCCTTACCTTCACTTTCTCCATAAAGCTGCTTCATCCATTCACCCAGGAATGTCAGTCTAGGATCATAAAACTCGATGGTTTCGATCATCTTGCCCTGCTCGATCATCAGCTGTCTTGCAATGGCATAATCAGTTGCTTCCTTATCCCATTCAGGTGAAACTGCTGCAGCCTTTTCTCCCTCGATGAGAGCTCTGATATCGATACCTGCTACTGCCATAGGGAAAAGTCCTGCAGGTGTCATTGCCGAGTATCTGCCGCCGATATCTCCCGGTATCTCGAATGAAACGTAGTCAGCTTCGTTGGTTTCCGCACGGAGCGTTCCGCTTTCTTTGTCTGTTATGGTGATGATCCTTCTTGCCGCAGCTTCCTTGCTGCCGTATTTTTTCTCCATTAGGTCCTTCAAGATGTCGAAGGCTGCTCTGATTTCCATGGTATTTCCTGATTTAGATACTACGCAAAGCACAGTTTCCTTCCTGCTCATTTCGTCCATCAATGCTCTGTGATACGGACTGCAGAAGTTGATTCCCGCAAAACGCACATCTATGCCGTCTTCGGTCTTAGGAAGTGCCTCGGTAGCTGCCTTCGCGCTCATGTATGAGCCTCCGATACCGATGACTACCATCAGTTCAGCTTCACTCTTAACTATATCTGCAACATTGAGGATATAATCCAGCTCTTCCTTGTCCTGATTGAGAGGTGCCTGCACCCAGCCTGTGAAATCCAGCTTACCGGACCAAAGCTTATCGAGAGCTGTATTTGCCTCCTGTTTTTTCTTGTCAATCTCTTCTCTGGTGATATCTGTGTTTTTAAGACTTACTTTGATATCCATAACTTCCCTTTCTCTTTATATATGATTTTATAATTGACTGTTTATTACATATTTATTTTATCGGTTTGCCCCGTATTCTTCAAGAGGAAGATTACCTGCATATCCTAAATATACTTTCCCTCTTAATGTCGAAAAACATGGAGATTCCTCTCCATGTTTTTACTTAATTTCTTTTATTGTCGCTTGAAACACCAAACTGCCCATCCTGGGGCCCTGAAAATTGTTTTCATATCTTTATTCTCCTACAATCCACTACACCACTCGCTTCAGTTCGCGAAAGCGAAGACGAAGCAAATGACGAAAGGAGAAAATTATGAAAAAAAGATTAATGATTTTAGTTATGGCAGTAGCTTTAGTGCTGTCTTTGCCAATGGCGGTATCAGCTGCAGAATTAGGAACTGCTACAGACCCGGTAGCAACGGCGGTAGGTGAAGCCGGTGATAATACTAGGTCGGTTGCAAGTAGCTCCATTGGTGCTACTAGAAACAGTGCTACTAGCGGAACTGTTGAGGCGTATGCCCTTTTTAGTGGGACAGCATCTAAAGCCGTTTGTCAAATTTTCCTCCAAGAATCATATAATGGGTCATGGCGCACTGCAACTGGTCTGACAACAACATCTTATTCCAAGACCGTCTATAATGCCAACTCTATTACTGCAGGGAAGACATTTACATTAAAAAGTGGCAAGGTGTATAGGGCAAAAATAGTATTTGCTGATACCATTGGTGGGACAACATATACTAAAACTAGATACACTGGCTCATTTTAATAACCCAGATTATTAATTATGTTTATTCTTTCTTCATCAGAAAGTGTCCCAATAATATAAATATTTATGCCATCTTTCGTTTGAAGGGTGGCAATTTCATTTTCTCCTTGTTGTATATACACTGTTCCTATTTTACTCTCAAAACTTCTTATTACTCCAGTGACATCCATTGAATTAAGTAACGTAGTGTGAAAAACTTCTTCAATCTCAATTATGTTATTATCAAAATCAGCAAAAACAAATTGGCACGTTGTTGCACCAGTTTCTATTGTCTCTATTGTTAGCTTCTTAAATGTGAACTCATCCGGAATATATTTGGGAATCAGTATTTCAGAATATATTTCTTTAACTGTTTTAACATATTCCCACTCTGTTGTACTCCACACATTATCCTCACCATCTGAACTTCCCCAACCTCCATCTTCGATAATAACACCGTCTTCTGTTATTATCTCTTCCTTTGGGTTTTTGTCTGCGTCTACGTCTGTAGTCAGGTTGGTGCATGCCAGTATGCCTGCCAGGAGCACGACAACGAAGCCGGCTGCGATACCTGCTATACGTTTTCTACGGCAGCAACGTTCAGCCAGGGACTTATCCACCATGGCGCTGAACTCCTCGTATGTCGGGATCTCAGGAGGGTTTTCTTCCAGTCGTTTCATCAATTCCGCATCGAATGCTTCTTTTAATGTGGATTTATTGTTGTTGTCTGTCATATTATTCCCTCCTTCCTGAACAGTTTTTCTCCGCGGCGCTTCAGCTTCTTACATGTCCTGCTGTGTATGCTTCGCACCGTGTCGTAGTTTATATTATACTTCTCCGATATTTCAAGAAGCTTGTAGCCTTCCACGTTGTGGAGCTTGAATATCATATATTCCTTCTTATTGAGGCATGATGTCAGGTCCCATACCATTTGGTTCTTGATGGCAGTCATCACGATTTCTTCAACTAGGGCATCTTCATCGGCGATGGTCTCATATACATCGATCTCTTCACCTGCTTCCATATCGGCAATTATGGATATTTCCCTTTCCCACAGTTTGGTCTGAGCCTTGAAGTATGCGTTTGCCTCATTGTCGGCTATCTTCATCAGCCACGGCACCAGCTTATTGCTGTCACGAAGCTGATCCCTTTTGTTCACGGCTGTTATCGTGACTTGTGATGCCACATCGGGTGCATCGTCTATATCTACGCCTTTCGTTACCAAACGCTTGATTATGGTTTGATATTCGTCATAAATACGTCTCTTTAATAACTCTAAATGTTCACAGTCCTTATACATAATACATAACTATTTCGATCAGTCTCTATCAACTACACTTTCAACATAAATCCTGGCCATCTGCTCCATGCATCCCAGCTGCTTGACGGAGCATACGCTCAATGAGCTCAGTATGTTTTCACTGAGCATCTTTCTCTGGTCTTCCATGTCTGCATAGGCATCGTCTCCGTCCATCAGGAAATCGATGCTGACACCGAGAACTTGCTTGAGTCTGTATAAATTCTTAAGGGTCATGCCTTTTTCGCCGTATTCTATATTGGAAATGGTTTTAGCTGTTACGGACAATTTCTTAGCCAGCTCTTCTCTGCTCATCTTCAGCGATTCGCGTCTTGCTCTTATTCTGGCGCCCATTTCCTTCTTATCTAATTCTTTTAGTTCTCTTGCCATGACGAACCTCCCTCTGTAAGTTATTTTCTTTATCCACTTACAGTGTAGGGATGGCAGGCCTCGGCGTTTTTAACTATAAGAGGGTTTAACAAGAACCTTTGGGTGTTAATAGGCCACGCCCTTTGCAGGATTGACTTTTTTGGCTTTTTTTCGACAAAAACCGCAACATTTTCACCTCCCGGATCATCTAATATGACAGAACGATAAATTTCAGGAGGTTAATTATGTCCGTACGACTATACGATCACCAATTAAAACGTGACCTTTATAGAAGAAACGTTACTTTTCACAAGAACGTGAAGTTCCTGCGTCTGGCCCATGGATACAGTCAGGAGGAAATGGCTAAGCAATTCCACCTGGCCAGATCCACATATAACGCGCTGGAGCGCGGCGGAAGCCCGCCTCACTTCGACCTGGCACTGGCCATCGCCGATTTTTATAACATTAATCTGGATTATCTCATTTCTTATGATATAACAGAACAGCTGCTGGCCATGATAAGGCCGGAATGCGAGGACGTCAACGCCTTGATCTTCATCGAGAAATGGCTGACGCTTTCTGTCTCCGGCAGAGAGCAGATGGCAGGAGATATCAGGTACTTATATGAGCAAGAAAAGAAATATAATAAATTCCCGTGGAAATACGTAGATTCTATATTTGAAAGGAAATAGATATATGGCTATAGATTTGAATATACTTGGAAACAATATAAGAGCCCTCCGGAATTCCCGCAGGGCAAGTCAGGAAGAGGTAACGAATTTCATACATATTACCCGATCCACTTATTCATCTTTTGAGAATGGACAGAAGGTCCCCGATCTTCAGACTCTCGATGCTATATGTGCGCTTTATGATATAAGCTTCGACAGTCTTGTGAATTTTGATATTACTAAAGGTATCCTCAAAAGGATATACTTCGATAAATGTAATCAGGATGTGGCTGATCTTCTCAACAAGTATCAGTCCCTGTCCTTGTCATCAAAATTCCTTGTCATGCAGAGAGTCGATATCCTGGTGGAACAGGAATACGCCCTCTATCCGTATAAGCTTCGCCTTTGTAAAACCAGGAGGAAGCATAAATAGTGTACTTTACATAAATAGCATCATCAGCAGTTTTATCATTAGAGGCACTGTGACGATGGATGCCACTGTGCTTAAAAACAACACTTTGCTGCCCGGACCCGGATCGTGACCTTCCTGTTCTGACAGCATCGGCACTGTCGCCGCTGTCGGGAAGCACGCACCCAGCACTACGATGCACTTGATCATAGGTGATATCGGCAGGAAGTATACTGCGGCCAGCGTTATAAGCGGCATCAACAGCAGCTTCCCTATGCTTGTCTCTATCACGACTCTGCTCTTTAATATGTCCTTGAAGCTGTAGGCTGTCAGAGTTGAGCCGATGAAGATCATGGCCATCGGAGTAGAGATGTTTCCTATATACACCAGGTATTCGTCCACCGCTTCCGGGAGAAGGCCGCCCAGAAGGCTTAAGATGAATCCGATGATGAGGGCCAGTATATTAGGGTTGAGCAGGAACTTGAGGGTCGCCTTGAGGAATCTCTTAGGTGTGGCCTTTCTTGTTCCTGTTTCATTTCTTCTCAGAAGTTTGACGCAGTATGTGAATATGAAGAAATTCATGGCTGCGTTATGGGCCAGCATCAGGAGCATACCGAACTCTCCGAAAAACAGCAGAGCTACCGGAAATCCCATGAAGCCGTTGTTTGGCGTAGTCATGGCAAATTCCAGGATGTGTGATTCGTCTTGAGGGAAATGGCGCAGCTTGGCATATCCGAAGGCTGTGGCGCCGTACAGATAAAAGAAGGCCAGGCTGAGGGCAAATGCCAGCAGGAAAGATACGATGATCTCACCGCTCATATCAATGCTTCCGATGTTATGTACTATAAGACAAGGGTATGCGAAATAAACGATAAGCTTATTGATACTGTTGTTCATCTTATCGTCTATGAAGTTTATTTTTCTCATGAACCATCCGGTGAACAGGATGGCAAACAGAACAAAATACTTACCAAACATATTTTAACCATAATATAAGTTGTTTGTGATGTATTCAGGATCGGATGTGACGTCGATGCCGAGGGCCTTGAGCGTTGTTTCGTCCTTATCACTTAAGATTGCCGTACAGTGCGCTTTGCATCCTCTAAGTTCAGGGAGCTTGGCCAGGACTGCTTCAGCAGACGGATTTGTTGTGGCTGAAACTGTCAGCGCTGTCAGGATCTCTTCCAGATTCAAACTTGTCTTGTCCGCCATAAGAACATCAGTCTTCAATTCCTGGATACCCTTCAGGATGTGCGGTGAGATGAGATGAAGGCTGTCCGCCATGCCGCAGAGATGCTTGATGGCATTGAGTACAGCTGCCGCTGCCGCAACCATCCTTCTGGAACTTCGGCCTGTGATGATGGTGCCATCGTGAAGTTCCAGCGCAACAACGACCACGTTGACGTATCTTTCGTTGCATTCCTTCTTCATTTCTGCATATTCTCTCGCCGCGTTGACTACAGTTCTGTCTTCAACGGTAAGTTCCAGGTCGTCCATCAAGAGCTTCACTCTCTCCATAACGGAACTGTCGATCTTACCCTTCTTGTAGTCGCACTGTGCGATGATGTATCTTCTGATTATTTCCTGGCAAGCGGCTTCTTTCACTGCTTCATCGTCAGTGATGCCGAATCCCACCATGTTGACTCCCATGTCTGTAGGAGATTTATATTCTGATTCTTCACCTGTGATCTTTTCGATGATACGCTTTACTACAGGGAAAACATCCAGGTCTCTGTTGTAGTTGACTGCCTTTTCACCGTAAGCTTCCAGATGGAACGAGTCGATCATGTTGACATCCTTAAGGTCAGCTGTCGCCGCTTCGTAAGCCACGTTGACAGGGTGCTTGAGAGGTATGTTCCAGATAGGGAAAGTTTCGAACTTAGCATAGCTCACTTTATTTCCGCGCTTGTTTTCATGGTACAGCTGTGAAAGGCATGTGGCCAGCTTGCCGCTGCCGCCTCCCGGACCTGTCACTACTGCCAAAGGCTTAGTAACTTCGATGTACGGGTTAGCACCGTATCCTTCGTCACTTACGATAGTCTCCACGTCTGTCGGATACCCCTTGGTGAATCTGTGCTTATATGTCTTGATGCCGCGGCGTTCAAGCTTGTTGATGAACTTGTCCACTGCAGGTGAGTTTTCTTCGTATCTTGTAACTACGACACTATTGATTTCAAGATCGTATTTTCTGAACATATCGATAAGACGCAGCACTTCCAGATCGTATGTGATACCGAAATCCTGTCTTGTCTTATTTGTGGTGATGTCTCCTGAATATACGCAGATGATGATCTCTGCCTGATCCTTCATTCTCTGAAGCAGCTTGATCTTAGCATTTTCATCAAATCCCGGCAGCACTCTCATGGCATGCTTGTCCTGTACCAGCTTACCGCCGAATTCCAGGTAAAGTCTGTTGCCTCCGCTGTTTTCTATCCTCTCAAGGATATGCTTAGTCTGCATTTCCATGTATTTTTCTGCACTGAAACCTATTGCACTCATTTTTCTCTCCTCTACCAGAAGTTTTCTCAAAAGACTTTATATATACGCGATGGCCATGGTAAGAGTAGTTACTACCATTACCACTACTATTGCTATAGTTACGATTTTTATTGTTTTTTTGCTCATCATGGCTGTTGTTCCTCCACTACATAAGTGTGATGTTCAGTTTGTTCCTACCTTCAAGCAGACCCTTCAGGCTGATGCTGTAATCGATGTCCACCTGGCCTTCTCCGTCAGGAGAAAGGGAATTTTCCAGCTTGTTTGTGAGAACTTCCATTTCAATGGCACCAAACGGTGTTTCATAAAAACCCGAATATCTCTTGCCTTTTTCGAATCTTATCTCGTGTCCTATGGTACCGTCTTGTCCTATCCTTTTCATTTGGACTTGATCTCCCTTGAACTTGAGTCTTGTCTTGCAACCCGGTATCCCCGAAAGTTCAGTCTCTTCATAGATCAGATACATGGCCTCGCCCTTTTCATAAAGCTTGGCTTCGGTAACGAATTCCATCGTATCTTCTCCGGCCGCATCGCTAACCTGATGGCCTTTGATCTTGACCATTATTTCCTTCATAATCTCTCTCCAATCACATGTTTTCCATCATTTCGACAAGCTCTTCCTTATCAAAATGATATTTGCTCAGACAGAACTGGCACTGGAGCTCAGCCTGCCCGTCTTCTTCGATTATTTCTGTCATGTCTTTTCTGCCGATTGTCATAAGAGCATTTGTCATTCTCTCATGGCTGCAGTCGCATTCCCACTGGATATGTCTTTCTTCCAAAGGTCGCACCTGATATTCTTCCGGCATATCTTTGAAGATTTCTTCCAGAAGCTTTCTTACAAGACCTTCTTCTGTGAGTCCTGCGGACTCTTCCTGCACCTTGCTGATGAGGGTAGTCATCGGCGGAAGTTTATCCAGCATGGCTTCCAGTGCATCGATGGATCCTTCCTCTGCATCCGGCAGCATCTGGATGATCATGCCGCCTGCAGCTCCGATGCTGAGATCTTTTTCTATCTTGACGCCAAGGGCCACAGATGAGTTCTGCTGTTCTGAAATAAAGAAGTATGCAGTAAGGTCATCTGCGATCTCGCCGCTCACCAGTGCGATAGTTCCGATATATGGTTCCTTAAGTCCCAGGTCTTTGATAACTGTCAGCTCTCCTATGCCAAGGGATGCTCCTACGTCAAGCTTACCTTCTGCCTTGAGCGGAAGGTCCACATAAGGATTGGATATGTATCCTTTGACTTTACCATTTCCGTAAGCTGTTGCCAGGATCTGTCTTGCGGGACCGTCGCCTTTGAAACTTACTGTCAGCTTATCTTTATCGTTTTTCATCATGATGCCCATAAGGCCTGCTGCTGTCAAGACTCTGCCAAGGCCTGCTCCTGCAAGAGGAGTAGTGTCGTGAAGCTCAGCTGCCCTTTGCACCAT
The DNA here is from genome assembly GCA_030536355.1 of Bacillota bacterium. Classification (GTDB taxonomy): domain Bacteria; phylum Bacillota; class Clostridia; order Peptostreptococcales; family Anaerovoracaceae; genus Lentihominibacter. The sequence continues at coordinate 60,645 of JAUNQD010000007.1, forward strand.
GTCAGTTGTTATAGTAATATATACTCTGTAAGAACCGCTTTTATCTATAGCGATAAGTGAATTACTCATATTGTGTATCCTTTTTTCTTTATTTTTTATCGATTATAATCATACATAGATGATTTTATCATATTATGAAGGAAATGTTTAATCTTTTCTTCAGATAATGACATATTTTCAACACCAAATCCACATATTGGATTTGTATATTACCATCAAGAGGGGTTATAACTAATATATCAAGAGTTTCGAGGTAACGGATATGGACGAAAACAGAGATCAGTACGGCTACCACTACGGCGAAGGTTTCACAATGAAGGCTCCGGGCACAGATAATCAAGATCAGCAGCCTCAGCCGCAGGCGACCTACCAAAGGGGATATGAAGGAAGCTATCGTCAAACTTATGAAAACGAAGATTTCAGGAGGGCTTATGGAGGAAAGCGCTTCGGTAAAAGAAGCGGAGGCAAGAGGCCTTCAGAACCGATCAGCCTCACAAGGAGAAGCCTTGCTTTGATAATTGCCCTTTGCGTGATCATCTCTTGTGCAGCAGGATTTACCGGTGCTGCCCTTGGGAATTCACTCTTTGGCGGAGGGCATTACGAGATTAGCGATAAGAAGGCCAGCGTAACTTCATCGGGCTACACTCTGGAAGATGCCACCGGCGCCAACATGACTGTTCAGGAAATCACTGAAGAGGCCAAGCCAAGTGTCGTTGAGATCAAGACCGAAAGCGTGACTTCTGATGTATGGATGCAGCAGTACGTTACACAAGGTGCGGGAAGCGGCGTCATAATCACAAATGACGGATATATCATAACCAACAACCATGTAATAGAGGGCGCAAGCAAAATCTCGGTGACCACATCGGACGGCAGATCCTTTGATGCGAAGCTCATAGGCACAGATTCCATGAGCGATGTGGCTGTCATCAAGATAAACGCCAACGGTCTTACTCCTGCAACATACGGCAACAGCGATCAGCTGGCTGTAGGAGATCTGGCAGTCGCCATAGGAAATCCTCTCGGAGAGCTGGGCGGGACCGTAACTGCAGGCATCATCAGTGCTCTTGACAGAGAGCTTGTAATAGACGGACAGTCGATGACTCTGCTTCAGACGGACAGCTCCATAAATCCGGGCAACTCGGGAGGCGGTCTTTTTAACAGCGATGGACAGCTTGTGGGCATCGTAGTCGCCAAGTCTTCCGGTTCAGACGTTGAGGGGCTGGGGTTTGCCATTCCGATCAACACAGCGGCAGAAGTTGCACAGCAGATCATGGATAAGGGGTATGTCAGCGGTCAGCCATTCACGGGCATGACTTATACAGAAAGCAACGGCAACGTATATATCTATTCCATCGAAGGAACCAATGCGAGCCGCGCAGGTCTTAAAAGCGGTGACATGGTATATGCCGTTGACGGCAAGGTCATAAACTCATTCGAAGAGCTGTCTGCTATCATTTCTTCCCATAAAGTCGGCGATAAGATAACTTATACCATCGTAAGAAACGGCAGGACGGGAGATTACAGCTTCAAGCTTGAAGAAAAAACACCATAAAAAATACCCGATGCGATCTTTAGACCGTATCGGGTTTTCTTTTGTCTATTTCATATGGCAGCAGCCTTCATACTGACAGCCCTTCTTGTTGTGACATCCGTCTGCATTGGGACAAACGGCATAATTGCCGCCTGTTATGGTCAGCGGTCTTCCCTCTATGAGCATCTGCGCCAGCTTCTTTCGCGCCTCGTTATATACGGCCTGGACCGTGGTCCTTGCCACGCCCATCTGCTGAGCACACATCTCCTGAGTATAGTCAAGACCATCTATGAGTCTGATGGTTTCGTATTCATCTATTGTCATTTCTATCTCTTCCGCTCTTGTTCCCGCCGTAGGTCCGAAAGCACAGCTTTCAGGCATGGCGCATACTTTGCGGCATTTTTTAGGTCTTGGCATCTTCTCCTGCCTTTCTTCTTCGGGATTTTCCCTGACCACCGGGACATTTCTGACTTATGTCATTATTTTATCGCAAAATTTTTCGCGAGTCAATCATTTTACCCCTTTACATTTCTAAAGCGCAGTGATAGAATGCTTTTATCATTTACAGAAAGGACAGAACAATGCTTAACAGAGTATTTGCAGCAGTATACTTTTATTTTTACTTTACTTTCGTGCGAGGTAGAGTGAATTTTGCTGCAACAAGATGAGCATCTGTTCCATTTAGTTTAGGTCAGTAAATCTTGCCGTAGGTGAAATTCACCTGCGGCTTTTATTTTGCTTAAAACCGGCTCTGCCGGATCACTTAGGAGGACATCATGATAGTAGTATTAAAAGACAACCCGGACAAAAGACAACTTGAAAACCTTATCGCATGGCTAAAAAGCATGGGTCTTGATATCCATATGAGCGAGGGACATTCATCCACCATAATGGGGCTCATAGGCGACACTTCAGAAGTGGATGTGGATCTTATCAATGCCCTTGAAATAGTAGAGGCGGTAAAACGCGTCCAGGAACCGTATAAGAATGTGAACCGCAAATTCCATCCCGATGACTCTATCATCAAGATCGCAGACGACGTCGAAATAGGCGGCGGCAACTTCCAGGTCATCGCAGGACCTTGCTCGGTAGAATCAGAATCACAGGTGTGCGAAGTTGCTACGAGAGTCAAAGAGGCCGGAGCCAAGCTCTACAGGGGAGGCGCATTCAAGCCTAGAACTTCCCCATACGCATTCCAGGGAATGAGAGAAGAAGGCATCAAGCTGCTTTTGGAAGCTAAAAAGCAGTCGGGCCTTCCGATAGTCACCGAAGCAATGGATATATCACATCTTCCGCTTTTCGAAGATGTGGATGTGATCCAGGTAGGTGCAAGGAACATGCAAAACTTCGAGCTTCTAAAAGAGCTGGGACATCTTGATAAACCTATACTCCTCAAAAGAGGACTTTCCAGCACCCTTCAGGAACTTCTGATGAGTGCGGAATACATCATGGCCGGCGGTAACGAGAAAGTGATCCTTTGCGAAAGAGGCATCAGGACATTTGAGACAGCCACCAGAAACACCCTTGATCTGGCATCCATCCCGCTGCTCAAGACGATGACCCACCTTCCGGTGATCGTAGATCCAAGCCATGCCACAGGGATAGCTCATCTCGTTAAGCCAATGGCCATGGCGGCGGCCGCTGCAGGAGCTGACGGTCTTATGATCGAGGTGCACAACGATCCGGCCAAGGCCCTCTGCGATGGTGCCCAGTCACTGACGCCGGCAGCATTCGCCGATATGATGGATGCAGTTAACGCTATACTTCCTCATGCTTTCAGAGGCTGAGGAAAACTTGAAGAAAGAAGAAAAGAATATGGAAATAGGAATAGTAGGGCTGGGCCTAATCGGCGGATCTCTTGCCAAGGCCATCAGCCAAAATACAGATCATACAGTATATGGGTTTGACATTTCGGATACGGTCATCAAGAAAGCCATGCTCGTTGATGCCATCGAGCAGCCTCTTACGGACGAGCTTTTGCCTCACTGCGACATCGTCATCGTCGCTCTCTACCCGCAGGCGACCATCGAATATGTGAAATCCCACGCAGATTTATTCAGAAAAAACGCCATCGTGCTTGATTGCGGAGGTGTAAAGGGCATCGTATGTGATGCACTGGAGCCTCTGGCAGAAGAAAAAGGTTTTCTCTTCGTTGGAGGACATCCTATGGCAGGACTTGAACATTCAGGATTCTCCTATGCTAAAAAGTCTCTATTTAACAACGCATCAATGATCTTCACTCCAACTAAAGGTCCGATCGAAAGCATGGAGGTTTTGAAGGATCTCTTCACTGCCATAGGATTTACCAATATAGAGATCTCTAAGGCGGCAGACCACGACCGCAAGATAGCTTTCACTTCGCAACTTGCTCACGTGGTTTCCAATGCATATATCAAGAGCCCGACAGCGATGGAGCATGCAGGTTTTTCTGCAGGAAGCTACAAGGATCTCACCCGTGTTGCCAAGCTGAATGAACACATGTGGACAGAACTTTTTCTCGAAAATGGTGATAATCTGGTAAATGAGATAGACGGACTCATAGTAGAACTGTTAAAATATAGTAAAGCAATAAAAGAAAATGATGCTGATACTTTAAGAGAACTTTTAAAGAACGGCAGGGAGAAGAAAGCGATCATCGACGGAGAGATATTTTAATGATAAAACTCACAGTAAATGTTTCAAGAAAATATGATGTGCTGATGGGGCACGGCATACTGGGAAATACCGGTGGATACATCGAAAATGCTGAAGGCAGAAAGATATGTATCATCACCGATACTAATGTAGATGAACTTTACGGCAAGCAGGAGCATGCATTATGGCGTTCTTTAGAGTCAGCCGGATCAAGCGTATATAAATATGTTTTTCCTGGAGGAGAAGACCATAAGGATATGGCGACCATAACTAGCATCCTGGAATATCTGGCAAAAAATGATTTCACAAGAAGCGATCTGATCATTGCCCTTGGCGGAGGCATCACAGGAGATGTAGCAGGTTTTGCTGCCGCATCATATTTAAGGGGCATAGAGTTTATCCAGATCCCTACCACCTTTCTTGCTGCTGTCGACTCATCCGTTGGCGGCAAGACCGGCGTGAATCTGTCTTCCGGCAAGAACCTGGCAGGCGCATTCCACCAGCCCAGTCTGGTGCTGTTCGATCCTGACATATTGAGCACGCTATCTGCTGATCTTAAACTTGATGGTATTGCCGAAGCGATCAAAGCGGGATTCATAGGTGATCTTGACATACTATCTCTGGCATACCATTGCGCCGATCCACAGGACGAAGATTTTCTCACTAAACTTGCTGCCCTTGCCATCGAAGTCAAGCGCATTATCGTTGAAGATGATGAACGTGAATCCGGCAAAAGAGCCCTTCTGAATCTAGGACATACCGCTGCCCACGCCATAGAAAAATGCAGCGGATACAACATCCGTCATGGACATGCAGTGGCAATGGGAATGGCCATCGTCTCCTCTGCATCGGCGAAAAAAGGCTGGTGCGATAACAGCGTACATGAAGCAATGATGGCGGTCCTTAACAAGTTCGAATTTCCTCTGGAATGCCCGTACAGTGCGGAAGAACTGACAAGTGCCGCTTTGCACGACAAGAAGAGAAAGGGAAACGACATCACTCTTGTCATCCCTGAAGCCATCGGTAACTGTGTATTAAAAAAGATCCCTGTGGAAGATCTGACAGAGTTCTTCGAAGCAGGGCTTGAAAGTTTGAAATAGCTCGAAAGGAATCTTGATGAACGTATTGATAAGACCGGGAAAGCTTCTCGGAACAATTGACGCCATGCCGTCAAAATCCCATGCCCATCGTGTACTGATCGCACAGAAGCTGGCTCAGCTGCAAGGGCAGAAAAAAAACGATCCATTGGAAGTACCCGATTTCAGCGTCGATATAGAGGCTACTAAAAACTGCCTGGTACAGCTGGATAAGGAAATGCCGTTTCTGGACTGCAAAGAAAGCGGATCCACCCTGCGCTTCCTTCTTCCTGTCGCCATGGCGTTAAAAGAAGAAGCTGTCTTCATCGGAACAGGAAAACTCCCGGAAAGACCCATCTCTCCTCTAAAAGAAGAGATGGAAGCTCACGGATGTCATTTCGTGATGGGCAGCAAGCACCAGAAAGTAAGCGATAAATTCAAGGAGATCTGCACTATAACAGGAAGGCTTGAGCCGGGAGAATACATCTTACCGGGCAACATAAGCTCCCAGTTCATAACAGGTCTGCTCTTCGCACTGCCGCTTCTTGAAGGCGACAGCGTGCTTCGCCTCACCACCAAGCTGGAAAGTGCAGGCTATGTGGATCTGACGCTGGATGTACTTGAAGCCTTTGGTATAAAAGTTGATCGAAGCTTTTCTGAGGAGGGCTTTGAGGTTTATGCAATAGCAGGTAACCAAAGATATACAGAGCCTGACGATCTTACCATCGAAGGCGACTGGTCGAATGCTTCCTTCTGGCTCGTGTGCGGAGCCCTCGGCGGCAGTGTCACTGTCAGAGGTCTCGATCTGAAATCATCACAAAGAGACAAATATATAATCGACACATTGAAACTGATGGGGGCTGATATCGTTATCGGAGATGGCATAACAGTGACCGCTCCCGGCGGACTTAAGGGTGCTGAGATCAACGTATCTCAAACACCTGACATGGTGCCTGTCCTTGCCGCGGCTATGGCATTATCTGACGGAAGCTCCATGATAACCAATGCCGAACGTCTCAAGATAAAAGAATCCGACAGGCTCAGAACTGTTTATGACTTTCTTCATAAGCTAGGTGCTGACATTACATACGGAGGATCCGGCCTTTCACTGACAGGAAAGGAAAAACTTGCGGGAGGAGAGGTGGACAGCCATAACGATCACCGTATAGCCATGGCTGCTGCAGTCGCATCCTGCGGGTGCAAAAGCGCAGTGACCATAACAGGTGCTGAAGCCGTTAAGAAATCTTACCCTGATTTCTTTAAAGATTTTGCCGCACTGGGCGGGAAAGTGAGAGAAATATAACTGATATTTAAGGAGATGTATATATGAGATCTTCTTTTGGAAAAAACATAATAGTTTCCATATGGGGCGGGTCCCACGAACCGGCTATCGGCGTGGATATCGAAGGCATTCCCGTAGGAACTGAAATAAATATGGATGAGCTGCAGGCGTTTATGAACCGCAGAGCACCGGGCAACAGTCCTTTCGCAACTAAGCGAAAGGAGCCGGATATTCCGATCGCAAAAGGCGGGGTAAGCATGACGAACCCCTCTCAGGCTTCAGAAAGCTCTTCTTCGAATGTCCTGAAGGTGACTGAAAAAACAGTATCCTTTGAGATCAGAAATACCGACACTCGTTCTGCAGATTACAAAGCCCTGGCGAAAGTACCTCGTCCCGGACATGCCGACTATACGGCAAGACTCCGCTACGGAGGTCAGCTGAACATGGCAGGAGGCGGACCTTTCTCAGCACGAATGACTGCACCCCTTTGCATTGCGGGAGGTATAGCCAAGCAGATCCTGGCAAAGCAAGGCATAAGCATCAACGCCGAGATACATTCCATCGGCGGTGTGAAGGGCAAGGCTATGGAGGCTAAGATCCTCGAAGCAAAAGAGGCCCTCGACTCTGTCGGCGGCATCGTTGAAGCTGTCGTTACGGGACTTCCGGGTGGAATCGGCGGAGCTATGTATGACGGCATCGAAAGCACCCTAGCTCCTATCCTTTTCGGAATCCCTGCTGTAAAAGGCGTTGAATTCGGCGCGGGATTCAAGGCTGCTGAAATGCTGGGATCCGAAAACAACGATCCGTTTTATTATGATGAAAACGGCTGCGTGAAGACTCGCACCAACAACTGCGGCGGTATCCTGGGCGGCATCACGACAGGAATGCCTCTTATCACAAGAATTGCATTCAAGCCGACGCCATCTATCGCCCGCCAGCAGGATTCTGTAGATCTTGAAACTAAAGAAAACACTAAGCTTATAGTCAAAGGACGTCACGACCCTTGTGTCGTAGTGAGAGCCGTGCCTGTCGTTGAGGCAGCCCTTGCCATCGGTATCCTTGACTGCATGATGGACCTTGATAAATAACATCAAATGGAGGCAAACATAAAATGAGTAACTTAGACTTGGATCAACTCAGAACACAAATAGATGATATAGACACGCAGATCACCGACCTGTTCAAGCAGCGTATGGAGATCGCTCTTGACGTTGCAAAATACAAGAAGGAAAACGGACTTCCTGTCCTCAACGACAGAAGAGAAAAGGAAGTCCTGCACAAGATTTCCGAACAGATAGGCGAGCCTCTCGATAGTTATGCGAGACTTCTCTTCAACACGATGTTCGATGCAAGCAGATCCTATCAGAACAATTATCTGGCACGAAGATCAGACCTTGCAGACAGGATAAACGCCTCACTTGAAGCGACTCCGAAGCTCTTTCCAAAAAAAGCTGTCGTTGCCTGTCAGGGAGTTCCCGGCTCGCATTCTACCGCTGCCGCAGAAAAGCTCTTCGAAGTACCAAGCATCATGTACTTCAATACATTCGAAGGCGTTTTCAATGCAGTTGAAAAAGGTTTATGTCAGTACGGCATCCTGCCTATCGAAAACAGCTCCTACGGCTCAGTGGGCTCTGTTTACGATCTAATGCAGAACTACAACTTCCATATCGCCAGAGGCATCCGCCTGCGTATCAGCCACAACTTTATGGCTAAATCAGGAACCAAGCTCAGCGATATCAAAGAAATATTTTCACACGAGCAGGCAATTGGCCAATGCGGCGAATTCCTAAAAGACCTCAAGGATGTGAAGGTGACAGTATGTGAAAACACAGCTCTTGCTGCCAAGATCGTTGCCGACAGTGACAGAAACGATATCGCCGCCATTTCTTCCATGGAATGTCTCGAGCTTTACGGACTGGAACTTCTGAAGAAAAGCATCCAAACAACAGATAACAACCATACTCGTTTCATCTGCATCTCCAAGAAAATGGAGATTTATCCCGGCTCAAACAAGATATCTCTGATATTGTCGCTGCCTCACAGGCCGCGCTCGCTATATCACACCATCGCTAAATTCGCAGCTCTGGGAGTAAATCTGACCAAGCTGGAATCAAGACCGATCCCGGGAAGCGACTTCGAGTTCCTGTTCTACTTCGACCTCGAGGCATCGGTGTACTCACCTGAGCTGATCGATCTGCTCAGCGAACTTGAAAACCAGCCGGAAACATTCGCATTCCTCGGCTGCTATACAGAAACCATTTAAACGAAACTTTATTTTAACGGAGCTACCATGAAGTACGGACTTATCGGGCGCACCCTCGCCCACAGCTACTCAAAAGAAATACACGAAGCCCTCGGAAAATATTCCTATGGGCTTTTTAGCCTTGAGCCTGAAGCTTTGACTGACTTCATATCGGCCCGTGATTTTGGCGGACTGAACGTGACCATCCCTTATAAGAAAGATGTCATCCCTCTGTGCGATGAAGTGTCCGATCTGGCCTCTGCCATCGGCTCGGTCAACACTCTCTACTGGAAAGGGCAAACTCTCGTCGGCCACAACACCGACTACGAAGGCTTCCTATATACTGCGAAGCGTTCAGCTATCTCTTTCGCCGGCAAGTGCGTACTGATCCTTGGAAACGGCGGAACATCTCTTACTGCACGCAAAGCTATATCAGATCAAGGTGCTGCCAAGATCTATATCGCTTCAAGGTCAGCAGCAAGCATCTCAACAAGCAGCTCCGTTGCTGTCACCTTCATCACCTATGATGAGCTCCTGACCATAGCAGCTGAAATCGATATAATAGTAAACACTACCCCTGTAGGAACTTTCCCCAACAACCTGCAGTCTGTTGTTGAGCTGACTGACTTTCCTAACTGTGAGGCAGTGATCGACGTGATCTATAACCCGTTCAAAACTAAGCTTATTATGGATGCAGAAAGCGCAGGTCTCAAAATTGCCAACGGCCTTCCTATGCTGGTAGCACAAGCGACTGCTGCTGCAGGATATTTCCTTGGAACACCGGGTGCATTCGAAAGAGAAAATGAGAAAATCATCGAAAAGATGGTGGGCGATATGAGAAATATCGTGCTGATCGGGATGCCGGGAAGCGGCAAATCCACGATTGGACGAATCATAGCCGAAAAAACCGGTAAGACACTCGTTGATATGGACGAAGAAATAATTAAAAAAGCCGGCAAGTCCATCCCTGAGATCTTCGAAGAGGTTGGCGAGCCGGGATTCCGCGATATTGAATCAGAAGTTGCTGCTGAACTCGGTAAGCAGCGAGGCCTCGTCATCGCTACAGGAGGCGGTGCAGTTCTCCGCGATGAAAACATCTACGCCCTCAAACAGAACGGACTTTTGATCCACATCAAGCGTCCCGTCGATTCTCTTCCTATGGACGGAAGACCTCTGTCAAAAGACATCGATGCACTGCGCGCCATGGAAACTGTACGCATGCCTATCTATGAGACAGCTGCAGACATGACATTTGATAACTCGGTAAAACGTCTGCCAAAGGAACTGTCCGATGCTGTATGCGAAATAATATAAAGGGCGACCCGTGTCACAATTTGTTCATGGTCGCCCTTGAAATACATCATTTTGTTATGTTATTATATACGAGTCGCTTGACATGCTCCTGCGACACACAACTTGATACACGCCCCCTTAGTTAAATGGATATAACAAGCCCCTCCTAAGAATATGTTATAACATTCACTTTTTAGGAAAAGGTGATTGACATTATGTTCGTTTACAACTTTATATTGTTATAGATTTTGGAAAAGCCCCCTTAGTTAAATGGATATAACAAGCCCCTCCTAAGGGCTAGTTGTGAGTTCGATTCTCGCAGGGGGTGCCACAAACAACGCCGAAATTCCTTGATTTTTCAAGGGTTTCGGCTTTTTTTGTTGTTTGAAGGTGGATGATAAAGTGTCAAAAATTCTGTTAGCAAGGATTTTTTCTGTTTGCAAATAACTATCCCTTCGTTGTTGAACGGTCTGCTAACAAAAGTTAGCAAGAAAAAGGCTGTTTCGCTAACAAAATCAGGCACTCTGCTAACAAGACGGATTTTGGGGCAAAAATACTTGCTAACAAGAAAGGCGATTGATATAAAAAACAGACCTTATGAAGCATAAATTTATTTAGTTGTTTTTCCTTTGATAAAGTACGTTATTTAGTCGCACATTTTATTATTCTTCACTAATTTCATATAATGGAATTGCAAGGAGGTGTTACAATGAAAAACAGAGATTATCACTTATATCTTACTGATACAGAATATAGCAGAATTGTTGCTGCACTAATCAACCTGAAGAATGACCTAATCGCACAAGGCAGATATACAGACGGAGTTGATGATACTCTTTGCAAAGTAACATCTGCTAAGAAACAGAAAATGAAAATCTTCTATATATAATATGAAAGACCACCTACCGATTGGTAAGTGGTCTTAATTTCTATTGTAAAACTGAAATATTACTTTATTTCTACATTCTCTACTTTTACTTTGAACATAATAAAATGTTCCATTCCTACCGCACCAAATCTCTGTTGTAAAATAGGACATTCTTCAAGCATTCTTTGCTTTAACTCTTGATTATCACATTCTGTTGCTATACCAGTAATTCTAATCCATTCCCTTGATTCTGCTTTCTTTGCGACAATCTGAATATGCTCATTTTCTCGCATCTGTTTGTGAGCATCATTCATATCATTTGTAGATAGGTATAAATCATCTCCTACTTCCATTACAGCTCCAAAAGGTCTGCCTGCTGGATATTCCCCATTTATAGACAATACAAAAAATGAACCACATTCTTTCAAAAATTCATATGCTTTACTCATTTTATTTTTCCTCCGTCAAAATCCGAATTATTACTTTATATAAAAAGCATTATAACAGATAAATATGAAAATTTCTACACGCCACCTGATCCTTCCGGAATAGGTGGCTTTTTTGCGTTAAAAAACATTTCTAAAAAATTTTTCAAAAATACCCTGATAAATCTTCTTTTCAGTTCAAACAAGTGAAGGGGTTGATTTCCTCATAAGAAAATCTATCCCACTTCACGGACTTTGAAAACTGAATAGTCATTCACTAAGACTTTATTTCTGATGACTTTAGCTATTGTAGTGGGTACGCCACGACTTTCTTTATGAAACGAGCGAGAACTCCCACTACTGATATTAGGTTGCTCCTGGTATAGCGATGACAGTCGGAATGATAATGATACTCCCATACGTGGCTCGGAGAGATACTCGGAGGGGTGAGATTCCCGTGAAGCAGACCAGCAATCTGCTACTTAGTGACTTCCCAATACAAGGGGTGTTGAGAACAAATATTGTAAACAATGAACATTTCCAACCGGAAACAGTATTGTTTTCGGTTGTTACATAGTCATCTTCTCAGGTGGCTATAAATTTCAAAGAAAGGAGGAAGCAGAAATGCCAAACTGCAAAACGATTGCTATATGTAATCAGAAAGGTGGAGTTGGTAAAACCACAAGCACGGTAAACTTGGGTATTGGCTTGGCAATGCAAGGAAAGAAAGTCTTACTTGTAGATGCCGACCCACAGGGCGACCTTACAACTTGTCTTGGGTGGAGTGATACAGATAATTTGAATAACACTTTATCTGATAAGATGATGGAAGTTGTGCAAGGAAAAGAAAACAATCCATTCAATGGTATTCTTCATCATAAAGAAGGTGTTGATTTAATGCCATCGAGTAGTGATTTGTTTGATTTTGAGATTGGTCTTGTTACTGCTATGAACAGAGAAGTCATCTTGAAAAACTATTTAAGCGAAGTGAAAGACAAATACGATTATATCTTAATTGATTGTTCTCCTTCGCTCGGTATGATGACACTTAACTCTTTATCAGCAGCAGACAGTGTGATTATTCCAGTTCAAGCACATTATCTTCCAGCTAAATGTATGACACAGCTTTTAAGAACCGTGAATAAGGTTAAGAGGTATATCAATCCGAACTTAAAGATTGACGGTATTCTTTTAACTATCGTGGATAACAGAACCAACCTTGCCAAAAGTACCGTAGACGCACTCAGAGAGAACTTTGGTTCACACATAAGAATTTTTAAATCACAAATTCCTATGGCAGTAAAGGCAGCCGAAGTTGCGTCAAAGGGCAAAAGCATTTATGCCTACGAGCCAAACAGTACGGTGTCAAAAGCCTACACCGAATTTACAAAGGAGGTGTTAGCTGATGGCGACAGGAAGAAAGAGCGACTTCACTTTGCCCACGTTCGATAGTATATTTTCGACTCAGGAGCAGAGAGATGATGCAAAGTTAGCCAAAATCAGAGATATTCCAATAAGTGAGATTGACGATTTTCCAGACCACCCTTTCAAAGTAAGGGACGATGAAGATATGTTACAGCTTGTTGAGAGTATTAAAGAGCGTGGTGTTATCACTCCGGCTACGGTAAGGCAAAAGGAAGATGGCAGATACGAACTTATTTCAGGTCACAGAAGAAAACGAGCAAGTGAAATTGCTGGAATTGAAACTTTACGATGTGAAGTGGTAGACCTGACAAGAGAAGAAGCCATAATCCTAATGGTAGAGAGTAACTTTCAAAGGTCACAGATACTACCAAGCGAAAAAGCATTTGCCTACAAAATGAGATTGGAAGCAATGAACAGACAAGGACAGAGAACAGATTTAACTTCCGACCCAGTGGGTGGGAAGTTGAGTGGAACGGAAACTGCCGAAATAATAGGTAAGGAAAATGGCGATAGTCAAACACAAGTAAGACGATATATTCGCTTAACCAATCTTGTTCCTGAACTACTTGAATTTGTCGATGAGGGTCGTATAAAAATGCGACCAGCAGTTGAGCTTTCCTATCTCGATGAAGAGTGTCAACGTGATGTTGTTGAGGAAATCGACTTGAACGATGCCACACCGTCACACGCACAGACAATTAAAATGCGTAAGTTCTTCGATGAGGGGAAACTTACAACAGAGGTTATATCCTCGATTATGTCTGAGGAGAAGCCAAACCAAAGGGAGAAAATTGTTTTGAGGGGTGACAGAGTGCGACAGCTTATCCCCAAAAGCGTTCCGTTGAACCAAACGGAGGAATTTGTTTGCAAGGCATTAGAGCATTACAACCGATTCCTGAAAAACCGTGACCGTGACAGCAGATAGTCTGCTCCCCTTTCTCACACTCTAACCCCTAAATTACAAGCTAACTTACCGAAAAAGATATATTATCTCCCTGAATATATCTTTCTCATAAGATAAACATCGCAAAGTTGGTTACACAAGGAGGTGTTTGCTAAGATTAAAAGTTAGCCAGAAATCGCACCTTTGTTTTTCAGGGAGTTTTACCCTACTATGATGGCAAAGGAGAGTGATTGTTATGACAAAGAAAATGTTGCTTATAGGTTTACTGTTCACGCTGATTTTTACTTTGAACGGTTGTTATGGTGATGACCCGCAGCCAAAAGAGAAGGCTACCGAAGTCACCAATTCTTCTTTTTCGGAGAGTGAAGAAACGATTACTGAATCTGAACCGATTGTAGAGATAGAACCGGAACTGAAAAAAACGATTACTCAGGAAGAAACAGAGTATTCTAAGGTCATCGCTGAAACGGATACAACAACGGTATCGGCTATAAAGGAAACTCCGAAATCCAACGATACTGAAAAGGGAAATAAGCCTGAAACCACAGAAAAACCTACTGAGTCAACAAAGCCGAAGGAAAATACTCCTTCAAAGAGCGAATCGAAAGTAGAAAAAGAACCCGAACCGGAAGCAAAACCTGAACCACCCAAAGAAACAGAAGTACAAGAACCGGAAACTCCAAAAGAAACATTTGATGTTGATTATTGGATAGCTTATGCAAAGCAATATGCTACAAGCATAGGATTGGAACTTGATGTAACTGCTGTTGATTGTTGGGATAATCCGATTGCTGCTAATCCGAAATGTACAACCATTGAGGAAACTATCATAAGCAGACTCAACCGATACAAAAATGTTGAGGAGTTTACAGCAGTATGGATATGGGCAGAAAAGGTATCCGATAATGGGTATGAAATCTATATTGGTTATGCTTAAAACAGAATAAAAAAAGAGGAACGCATCGTAGAAAATACGGTGCGTTTTTTATGTCAAAGGAGGCATTCAAACTATGAAAAAGAATAATTTTAAGAAAGGTATGTCGGCAGTTCTTGCCTTTGTGATGTGCCTTACAACTTTCGTAGGTTTTGGCTCGACCACAGCTTTTGCTGCTGGAGAAAAAGCCGAAGCTTATCTTGTTTCTTTTCCTCGTGAGGGCGATGTGAATTATGACGGTCAATGGGGACACGGAAGCCTGAACTTTATGAATGGCTGGAAAGGATTAGAAACAAAACGTACCAATGCGTATGCAATCAATTCATACACCGGAAAGGTGTGTTACTGTATTGAACCGGGTACACCTCTTACACCGGGCGATGACTTCATTTCAAGAGATGAAAGTTATTGGGATAACTACCCTTCCACTTACAATAAGACTATTTCTGGCGATGAAATCAAATTGTTCATCGGTAGAATTATGCAGTATGGCTATCAGGGAAATATTTCTACTACTTGGAAAAGTCAGAATGAAAACGAAGCCAATAATATCGCTCATATTGCTGCAACTCAGCTTTTAGTATGGGAAACGATTGTAGGCGAGCGTGACGAGAATTTCAACAAAGTAAGCACGGGAAGTTACAACGCTGTGCTTGATACCATTAGCTCAAGTCATCCACTTCGCAGTAAGATTATGAGTTATTACAACAGTATGGAAAGTAGCGTGAAAAACCATACAAAAACTCCGAGTTTCTTTGCAAAGTCTACGGGTAAAGCACAGACAGTTGAACTTGAATGGGATGGAAGTCAGTACACAGCAACATTGACAGATACAAATAAAGTGCTTGGCAATTACAAGTTCAGTTCCAACCATTCTGATATGAAGTTTACGGTAAGTGGAAATAAACTTGTGATTACAACTGCAACTGCTCCGAGTAGTACAGTAACAATCACAGCCGAAAAACAGAACTCTCAAAGAAAAGGCGTTATTGTATGGGATGACGGAACTTATGCACCGGGAGTTGGCAATCAGAATCTTGCAACTTACGCACAATCTGTAAATGACCCAGTAAAAGGCTTTTTGAAAGTAAAAGTAAGCTATGGTTCTTGTGAAATCGTAAAGTCAAGTGAAGATGGTGTTGTTGATGGAATTAAGTTTACTGTATCCGGTAACGGTGTAAATAAGACAGTAACGACAGCCAATGGTGGTAAGATTCAGGTCGATAACCTTATGCCGGGTGTTTATACCGTAACAGAACAAAACTACGACAGATATGAGCCACAGGAAGTCAGACGAGTAACGGTAGTTGCTGGTCAGGTGGCAAAAGTAACTTTCAGTAATGTTCTCAAACGTGGCGACCTTCAGGTAATCAAATCTTCTGAGGATAACTTGGTTGAGGGTGTGACATTCCACCTTTACGGAACTTCTTTGTCCGGTATCGCAGTTGATGAGTATGCAGTAACAGATAAGAATGGTGTGGCAACTTTTGATGATGTGCTTATTAGTGGTTCGAACCCTTATACCATCGAAGAAGTTGATACAGCAATCCGTTATGTAGTTCCTGAAAATCAGACAGCACCGATTAGTTGGAAAGAAGTCACAACTCGTAACTTTACTAACATTCTCAAGAAGTTCGCAGTAACTGTAACAAAGAGTGATGTTGAGGAAGGAACAGCTCAGGGTAACGCATCTCTTGGTGGTGCTGTTTATGGCATTTACAAGGGCGATACACTTGTTGATGAGTATGTAACTGATGAAAACGGACAGTTTACCACAGATGAATATATTTGTGATGACGATTGGACTATTCGAGAAATCACTCCGTCTGAGGGATACTTGCTCGATTCTACCATTCATAAGGTAGGTGCTGAACCTGAACTTTATACGGTGGAACACAATCTCACAGCGAATGATGTTGTGGAGCAGGTCATCAAAGGAAATATCGCTATCATCAAACATACTGACGATGGCGAAACACAGATTGAAACTCCTGAGAATGGAGCAACTTTTGAAATCTATCTTAAATCTACCGGAAGTTATGAAGCAGCCGAAGAAGATGAAAGAGATGTAATCGTGTGCGATGAAAATGGTTTCGGTCAGACAAAGAATATGCCTTATGGTATCTACACAGTACACCAGACTTCCGGATGGGAAGGTCGTGAACTGATGGATGACTTTGATGTATTTATTGCACAGAATGGTCAGACTTATCGCTATATTATCAACAATAGAAACTTTGAAAGTTTCGTGAATGTGGTAAAAGTCGATGCTGAAAGTGGAAAGACAATTCCTTATGCCGGAGCTGGGTTCAAGATTTTTGACCCTAATGGCAATCAGGTAACAATGACATTCACTTACCCTACTCCGACTACGATTGACACATTCTTTACTGACGCTAATGGTTCTTTGGTAACACCTGAGAAACTTGATTACGGTAAGGAATATTCGATTGTCGAAGTACAAGCACCTTACGGATATGTGCTTGACGAAACTCCGGTTTACTTTGATATTGCAGAGGAAAACTCTACAGAAGAAAGTGGTGTAACCGTGATTAAAGTAAATAAGCCTAATATGGCACAGAAAGGAACTATCACAGTTGAGAAAACTGGCGAGGTATTCTACGGAGTCAATGTAAGTGGTACTGAGGATACAGATGTTATCTATCAGCCTATTTACGAGATTGCCGGACTCGAAGGTGCAGTTTATGAAATCCGTGCAGCCGAAGATATTTACACTCCTGACGGAACTCTCCGTTATTCAAAGGGCGAAGTAGTTGATACTATCACTACAACTTTTGATGGATTCGTTACAAGCAAGGAACTCTATCTTGGTAAGTACGAGGTTCAGGAAATCGAAGCACCTTTCGGAATGGTCCTGAATGATGAAATTCATTCTGTAGAACTTATCTATGCCGGACAGAATGTGGCTGTAACTGAAACTTCTACTTCTTTCTATAACGAAAGACAGAAAGTAGAAATCAGCCTTGAAAAATCTCTCGAAGTAAATGAGATTTTTGGCATTGGCAATAATGGAGAAATCAAGAATATCAGCTTTGGACTATATGCTGCTGAAGATATTACTTCCGTAAGTGGCACAGCAATTCCGGCTGACGGTCTTATTGAGATTGTGACTCTTGATGAAAACGGAAAAGCAGTTATTAAAACTGACCTTCCTTTTGGCAACTACTATGTAAAGGAAATTGCCACAGACGAACACTATAAGCTCAACGATACAAAGTATCCGGTGGAATTTGCTTATGGTGGTCAGGACACAGCAGTAATCAAAATCGCAGTTAATAATGGCGAGAAAATTGAAAACGAACTTATCTATGGTTCTGTATCAGGTATGAAGAAAAATGAAAACGGAGAAGCACTTGGTGGTGCTGTCATCGGTCTATTCGCTTCTTCTGATGTGGAGTTCACTAAGGATAATGCAATTATGACTACTACTTCGGCAGAAGATGGTAGTTTTTCTTTTGCAAATATTCCTTATGGAACTTGGTATGTGAGAGAAATTAAGCAGCCTACCGGATTTGTTCTTGATGAAACTGTATTTGAAATCATCATTTCCAAAGACAAGGAAGTTGTTGAGGTAGAGATTATCAACGAATATGTGCGTGGCAATATCACACTCACAAAGGTTGATGAAGAATATCCTGACAACAAGTTGACCGGAGCAGAGTTTGAAGTTTATAAGGACATCAATGAAAACGGAGAGATTGACGAAACTGATGA
>JAUNQD010000033.1 GCA_030536355.1 Bacillota bacterium
GGTATTGCTATTGAGGATTCTACAGGTGAAGAGTTTGCTTTTGCAGCTGAGCAAGAAGAGTTTGAACCTACTGTTGGCCAGATTATTCTTGCCGTCATCCTCGGACTGGAGCCGCTTGGAACTTCTATCCTTTGTTTTTATATCGGATATGAACAATCTCCTAAGCGTAAGCGCTGCTATCTCTTAACCAAACAGAAAATCGACATTGAAGAAGCGATTGATCACGATAAGGTGATGCTTGAAGAACTTAAAGCTGACATAGAGTTTGACCTTGACACATATGACAAAGAACAGCTTGACAATATGATCGCAATAATTACTCAGCATGGTGAAATTGCGAAGGTCATTGCTCGTCGTAAGCTTTCTGAGCATGACGGTACTCCTGAAGGCGTTTCTTACCTCATGGAGGGCGACTGCCAGTATGAGAATAAGAGAGCGGATGAGTTTAATAACTCTGGCCACTTCTCTGCTGAAGTTAATAATAAAGATGATAATAGAATCAAATCCATTGCATAAGGAGGAAATACCCTATGAATAAAGTGAAATCCTTTTCCGTTGTTATGAGTATTGTTCTTGTTGCAGCTACATTGGCCGGTTGTGGAGGTGCAGCGAAATCGGATACAGCTTCTGCCCCGGCAAAGGGGCAGGAAATCCATCTTGCTGCTATTGTTGGCAGCCATGGGAACGCACCTCGTCCTAACTTTGGCCTGATTGAAGATCAGGTATACAATGCCTGCTATACTTATGGATCGGTTACTTTGGTCTGTGATGATGGTGACCCCTTCACGATAGTAATTGATATTCCGCCTGAGGATGATAACCTTTCGACGACCAAGTACAAGCAGATAGCGAATGAGCAGACAAAACAGATCCTTTCAGCTGCAAGCCAGATGCAGGCAAAAACCGATGAGGTAAATACCCTCAAGGCAATCCAGCTCGGTGCCCGCAGTCTTGCGAGCGTGGAAGCAGAAAGCAATGATGTGGAACTCGTCCGGCAGATGGTAGTTCTCGATAGCTGTCTTTCCACAACGGGTGCGCTTTCCTTCTCTGAGCATAATCTCAACAATATTGATACATCTGACATTGTTGCTCAGCTACAGGAGATCAATGAAATCCCCGTATTGGATGACGTATCCGTCACTGTTTACACATGCGGTGACACCGCCGGCAAGAAGCAGAAGGAACTACCGGAGGCCAGCCGTAAGGCACTCAAGAATGTATGGGAATCTATCTTGGAGGCAGGTAATGCGGACGTCAATATAAAGGATGATCTCCCCCTGTCTTCTACCTACAATGAAGAGGCTATGCCATCGGTAACACCAGTCACTGTTGTTCAGGATATCGTAGATATCCATGATATCGATGACGTGGATGACGCATTTGCTGAGGGTGGTGTAATCAGCTTTGACGAGAAAAGTATTGCCTTCGAAATGGGGACTGCAAACCTTGCCGATAAGGCCGCTGCAAAGGATGTACTTAACTATGTAGTTGAGTATATGAATACTCATCCTGATTTTAGGCTGCTGGTGTGTGGAACCACTGCATGTTGGGGGGGAGAGGACTATTGCATGGCCCTTTCTAATGAGAGGGCGTCTGCCGTATGTCAGGTCCTCATTCATGATTTTGGAATTGACAAATCTCGTGTTCAGGCAAAGGGAGTTGGGTACAGCTTCGAAGACTTCTATACCTATGATCAGACTCCTGATGGTAAGTTGGATGAAGCAATCGCACCTTTAAATCGTTCTGTCAAGATTTTAAATCTCAATTCCGATACAGCATCCAGAATCTTGAACATTCAATGAGGAGAATATTGCTTATGGAAGCTCATATTATTAATGTCGTACGGTTCGCCGTATGTTTACTTAGTTTAGTTACTGCAATTGTAGCAATGGTGAAGGCTGATGATAATAATGCTATGCGACGCCTTTCAGCGGTGCTTGCGGGAGTCCTCATCTATTTCAACGAACAGATTGGATCCATGGCATATCTTACAATCGGATCTACAATCGAAGCACTCATGGCTACTGCGGGTGTAGGATTCGTGCTTGCACTTGCTATAGTAGTAATGCTTTTCCCGTTCATTTTCATCATTCGCTGGCTCACACACTAGCCCCAAGGAGGTGAAAATTACATGTATTACAATATCGTTCGTACGTTGGAATTCTTTCCTTATGCCTGCATTGCCATTCTTGTGGCGATGCTTGTAATTTTCGAAATCAAGAATCTTAAAGAGATGCTGATTGACAGGCCTCATTCTGATCCCGGAAGAGGGGGATTCATCCCTCCTTCCGGAGATGGCTATGAGTATTATGTATCCAGCTCTACCCTTGTTTATATCCTCCATAAGGCCAAGAACAGATTCCGTGTTTATCTTATTCGGGGTAATACTCCAAATGCTCATATAAAGCATGATAAGTATGGAAAATATTTCACCGTTCGATGCGAAGATACAGGAACTGCTGAAAAGATTGTGGACAATGCATTCGTCACAGTGGCAGTCTAAATCATTTACTAATCTATAATTTCAAAAGTCATATCTGCAATAGCTTCCCGATATGGCTTTAAGAGGAGAACACTATCGCTATGAACAATACAGTAGAATCTCGTTTTAATAAGACTGTCGCATTATTAAGTGTAATAGCTGGTGTTATAACCTGGCTCGGCTCCCACTTATTCTATAGATTCTATCATGACGTGATTTCTGGTCCGGTTATGATCGGTGTCTTATGTGCAGGTTTATTTGCCACAGTGTTTATAACGGTATATGTTGGATCAATGGTAAGCGGATCATTTGATAAGAAAAGCCAGTTCTACAATGATACCGGCGGCATGGTCCGGTATTTCCTGTTTGGGCTCGTTGGAATTCTGATTCTGTCAATGTCTCTCGAATATATCTATGAGCTCAATCCTGAATTTAAAGAGATTAAACCAACCAGCTATATATTTGTTATCGATGAATCCGGCTCGATGAGCAGCAATGATTCAGCAGGTCTTCGATATGATGCTATTCCTGAAATCATGGAAGCAGAGGAAGCAGGCTTCCCTTATATGGTATATACATTCTCTGACGAGACACAGATTGCAAGAAAAATGGGACCGTTGGAGGCTGAGTATGTGCCAATTCCAGTCAAAAGTAATGGTGGCACTGCTATCTACGGTACCATCCTTCAAATATTGAAGGACTATAAGGAAAATGTATGGGACGGTGGAGCAAATCCAAAGATGATTTTCCTGACAGATGGTGTTGCAACAGACTTAAGCAACGGATTTCTTTGGTTTAAAGGAAATATGCCTGAATTCAATGCTGCGTTGGAAGAATACAAGGATTTAAGTATTAACATCAGTACCGTAGGTCTTGGAGTTGTCGATCGTGAAATCATGACTAAGATAGCAGAGACTACAGGCGGTGTATTTGTAAGTGTCCAGAACTCATCTGACCTAGTTTCGGCGATGAAGGCTGCAGCAACATCTTACTCTGACAGAGACCTTCTCTCTATCAGATATATGAAACATATGGATAATCTTTATGCAGTTCTAAGAATCCTGTTCCTAACAATTATTGGTACTGCAATTGGCAGTCTGATGCTTCTTGCCTATATGGAAGACGAGAGTATTCCGATAATCATTTTCAGTAGCAGCATTTGTTCTTTATTCAGCAGCATTCTCTTTGAAGTTGGGCTTAAGATAGGCATACTCCAGACGCTTCTCTGGATTATCCTGTGGGGCTTGTTTTCATTAACTATAGGATATCTTTATTCGAATGCAAAGCAGATAACTGATAATCCATATGTTGTCCGACTGGGTGATGATTATATGCATACGAGGTAAGCAGGAATATGAGTGAAGATTCAAAGTCAATGAAACCAAGTAGATATTTGGATAATGACTCCAATGACAAATGGGAATGGCATAATGATGGTGAGAAGGTTGAGATTGTTACAATGCACGATCATCCCAAGCCACATGTGCATAAGGCAGATGTAACTATGGTGCCCATTGGGGAAATGGTGGATAATCCTGACCCTATCATCGGAGAAGCGCATAGAAACTCTGCACATTATTACCAAGATGGAACTGTAAAGCCGCCTAAAAAAAATCGAAAGAAGGATGCAACGGATATGAGCAGTAAAGAACATAAGGCATTCTGTAAAAGACTTAATCCTTCAAACTATGGTAATAGCACGGAAAATTATAAGCCGATACAGAAGAAAAGCAGCAACAATGAGGATGAAAATAAAGGACAGTTGGAACGGACTTTACCAGAGCCCACAAACACAAATTCTGTTCAGAAGATGAAATCTGATATGAAAGCCGATCTTAACAGGACACAGAAAAGCAATAGACAGAATATTGTAGTGAACGGCAAAAGTATCGAGAGTAAAGTGACTAAAGGAAAGAATGTTGATAGTGAGGGTGGAAAAACAACAAACGGAAGAGTGGGCAAAAGCAGTAATACTTCCAGCGGTAAAGACGGAATTGGTACAGAAGGAAAGGGTGGAATCGAGGGCTCTGTAGGAGGCCACGGCAGTGATCCCGGAAGCGGTCATGGGGGTGGCTCCACAGGAAGTCACGGAAATGGTCCTGGAAGCGGTTATGGGGGTGGTTCCACAGGAGGGCATGGAAGTGGTCCTGGAAGCGGTTCTGGAGGAGGTCACGGTGGTGGCCATGGTGGGCGTTAAAGAGGGAGGGATATACCTATGAGATATTATGGCCCAAGTCGCAATCATGCAGCAGCAAAATTGATTGTTATCCTGCTACTCATTTTGGTTATCATTGGAGTCGTTAAGGGTACTGACACTATTGTCTCTGCCATCAATGCAATTCTTGGTGCGATGATGCCTTGCGTGATTATTATTGGCGGTTTGTTTATTTTGATAAATGCGCTTTTTAAATGAGGGGATCATATGAAAAAATTAGTAGAAGGAAATGAATTGTTGTTGACAGTTCCTGTTTGCAATACAACTGAAAGGGAACCAATTGTACATCTTCAGCAAAATCTCGTAATTGATGATGGTAATTGTTTTGAATCCCCAACCCTGATTGAAGGGAATGTTGGAACTGGAAAGACGTATCTTTTATTTGATTTGATGGATCCTATTTTAGATTACTGTGATCGATCCGGTGATAATGTCGTTATCTTCTGTGCTAAGCCAGATATGCTTAGATATCGGAGAACCGGAGATTCTGTGATCAGTATTAATAGTACGAATCCAGAGTCCTGCTGGAACATTTTTGCTGAGATGAAGGCATCAAAGAATCCGGAATTTACACTTCGAGAAATAGCTACCGAATTGTTTGCAGAGGCGGAAGAAAAAACCACACAGGTCTTTTTCCCACAGGCAGCCAGAGATATTTTCTATCAGACCTGTAGATATATGTATGACTACTCATTAAATAAAGGAATTCCTTTCTCAAATGCAGATTTAGTTAATTTCCTTGAGACGACACCTGTTTATAGTAATGATGATTCCCCTGGATGGATCGAACTCGCATCGATGTATCCAACATATTTCGGAATGATTCGAGATTATATTGGAAACGGCTCTGATCAGGGCCTGGGCTGTCTCTCTGAGTTGCGTACTTTGATCTCAAGGACCTTGTTTGGCTGCTTTGCTGCTGAAGGCGGACAATTTTCAGCCATTGACTCATTAAAGGGAGGCAAAAAAAGAATTTTTCTCCTGTATGATTATGCAAACTCCGGACACAGTACATTATCAGTTATTCACATCATTCTTGATTTGCTATTTAAGCAGGCGATGCAGGCAGATGCCAGACATAAAACGTGGTTTTTCCTTGATGAAGGATCCCTCATACCGAAATCGAATGTATTGATGGATTTGTTAAGCCTGGGACGCGACCCAGGAAGTGATGGTATGGGAGGTGTACGAATTATTATGGCATTGCAGTCTGCTCGGTTAATGACACATCACTATACAAAGGAAGAGGCGGAAACACTGCTTTCACTATTTCCAAATGTAATAGCTATGAAAGTATCAGATCCGATGAGCCGTGCTATCGTTTCCGACCGCTACGGTAAAGCACATTACCAATACAGTTATGTTGGAGTAGGGGAAAAAATCCACTATCATGATTCTATTGAAGATGTAGTATCAGATTATCATTTCTCGCAGATCACTAAAAAGGGGCAGGCAATCATAAGTATGCCTGGAGTAAATTCACATCCGTTTATTTATGACGGCAACAGAAAGGTATAAGCTTTATGAATAAGAAAATCTATGATGCCGTAGGAATTGCCCTTCTAAGCTTTCCTACTACCAGAAACAATAAAAAAAATAATAAGAGACGTAACATTACTGATCTGAAATCCACATCAGCAGCACACGTTATCAGCGTCACCGGCATTGGTCCGGAAAAACCTCTTATTTTTTGCGGAAAATATAATAAAGCAATTCCTGTTGTCAGACAGCTGATCAAGAAGTCATCACGACCTTTTGTTATCCTCGGTACAGAATCTAATCTTCGAGAAGATTCTTGCTTGCATTTGATTGATGGTGAGTGGAAATCAAATACTATTACCCCCGTTCTCCCAGAAGGTAATGGAGTGATGATTCTACATCCTGGCACTCAGACAAACCTTGAATTAAAGGAGTGTCTTCCGGCGTGGGATTCTCATCTCATCATCCTATGTTTAGGAAATGGTCTTCAGGTTGATCAGGAGTTGCTTAACCTTTTGAACAGTGTTGGTCATTATATTCTTCTTTCAGAGAGTCTGAACAGAAGTGTGAAAAGTGCTGAAGGGACTAAGTTAACCGCCCAGGATCTACTATCATCCATGGAATATATAATTGTTTCTTCTATTGGAACAGCTGGTAAAGATCTTTTGAAGGTATTACCGGATTTTGAATATGAAAAAATTATGAATACAATGGATTTTTCTCTGCACCAGGATGCGCCAATTAGACATGGGGGTGATCATCATCACAGAAATGGTGGAGGCGTTCACTTCGGACAAACCAGGTCCATTGAACCACGCTGTATATTAACACAGGAAGAATTAACGAAACTTCAAGATGCCAATACCATGATTATTCATAATGCACAGAATTCCCATACATGGGTTGCACGTGTCACAAGTTAAACCAGTATCCAAATTTTGTTTATTTGGAGGAAAGTATGTCGCCTAAGAAGCAACGAAAACTGAAAACGCATCAGGGAAATTATATTCTGATAGGTCCCAAAGAGTACTCGAAGAAGCAAGCAGTTGAAATAGTTAGAAAGGAGGCGACGCTTCATCCTGATATTTTTGAAGGAGAAGAGCCTTATTTCTTCTTTGAATTAAGGTATTTTACTCCTTTTGACAAAAGTTTTAAAGAATTGAAGCGCCTTCAAGGGATAGCAGCAAATAATGCAGGGCGGAGAGACGAATATCGAGGCTACGTGGTAATAGATCTGAATAATTATCTGACACACGAAAATGAACACTATTTTGATATATCCATGTATTTTCTTGCAGATATGAGTGACTGTTGGAAATACATTTTTTTGGTGGGCGATACAAATGACAGGGCGGCAAAGATGCTCATTCGTAGGATGTTCAGTATCCTACTCCCTAGCTTTTTTTGTGAAGTCCGAGACATTAATATAACAGCCCTTGGGGAAAAAAGGGTGGACGAGATCTGTGCCGAGCAGGGAGTCAGATGTACAGAGCATGTGAAGAATTTTCTTCATGAAGTGTTAGCTATTGATAAAAATGGTGCAGTCATAGTAGACGCGCTTCTCAGAGATATCTCTTTACATCTGGGATCAGATATTGAAATGATTGATTTGGTTCCTTTTTGCAAAAGCAATAGCACGGTAGTGAAGTATATGCTCAGTGATAAACAGTATGATAGATTCATGAAAATTCTGGAGCATAATAAGGAGAGCAGTCATGAAGAGCGGGAAGCCGTATGATAAGTTTATTAGCATTATATATTGAAGGGAGGGAAGAGGTTTACGGATAATAAAAAGAAACACGAAGCATCGTATGCAGGTTTTGTATATGAAAAGCCTGCCACATATTGGACATCATCTGACATAGTGAAAAACAAGCTCACTCGGCTCAACTTAACCAAAAAACAAACTGTTCGAGCGGGAGGTATGCCGATCATATCGAATGGAAAGGCAGTTTATGCTGATACGGAGGATGGACATACGGCAATTATAGCGAGTAGCGGTATGAAAAAAACCATTTGTTGCTTTATGCCTCTGGTCTATACTCTGTCAAAGGCCGGCGAAAATATGATTCTGACGGATCCAAAAGGAGAATTATATAGCAGAATGTCCATCAGTCTTAAGGAAGAAGGGTATACGGTCTACTGTCTTGATTTCCGAAGTATGGACAAGGACTGTTACAATATTTTGCATTATCCTGCAACATTATACAGAAACGGTGATAAAGAAGCAGGAATGAGTCTTCTGTCTGATATCATAAATACGCTTGCAGAAGAACAGAGAAATAGAGCGAAGGATCCTTTCTGGCCGGACACAGGTGCAATGTGGTGTAATGGTACAGGTGCACTTATGATGGACGCGTATCCTGATATCGATCAGGTCAATATTGTAAACTGGACAGATTATAATATCCGGAACTCTGCAGCCATTGTTGAGGAGCATATTCTCCCGCGTCTTCCCGATAACATGACAAAAGCTGCATTGAACCAGTGTCTTTCTTCAGCAGAGAATACTTTCCGGTCAATCCTTATTACTGCATCATCTTTCCTGTCAATGTTTAATCAAAATCCCAAACTGGCAACGATGCTCTCATACAGTACTTTTACGCCAGAAGACCTGCTTAAACCTAAAACAGCGCTTTTTCTGGTCACAGATGACACCACTTCCACTGCGGATCCTATACTTGGAATTATAATCTGCCAGCTTCAGTCCTATTTCATCAATAAGGCTTATCGAAAAGATAATGGAAAACTGGACGTGCGCGAGAACTTCGTTCTTGATGAATTCGCCGCCATTCCGATTCCCAATATGGATAAGGCGTTGGCAACTCACCGGAGCAGAAATATCCGATATTATCTCTGCATACAGTCCTTGGCCATGCTGAGAAATCGGTATAGTAATCCAGAAGCACTGCTCGCTAACTGTTCTTCTGTTTTATACCTGGGTAGCACAGAACTTGAAATATTACAACAGCTCGAAACGAAGCTGGGGAAAACATGTATAACACCTGATGGAAGTGAACGCCCTTTGTGCTCTCTGGCGGAACTCATGACGCTTAGAAAAGCCTGGGACCATAAGGAAGCAATATATATGAATCTATCTGAAAATATCCGCTACTGCTCAATGCTTCCGGCTATCGAAGTGTATGGTGTATGTAATGAAGATGTGACTCCTATTAATAATATTAATATGAATAACCCAAGAAGAATTAAAGAAGTGAAAAGATACAGTGTTGCCCGCTTTGCAGCGGAAGTTGTGAATGAGCATATCAAAGTACCATTCGCACCAGAGGAAAAGAAAAAAGAGGTATCTGGAAGAAGATACAAATCAAAAAAAGAGGTGGAGTAAAATGAACCCAGTCATTAAAGTAACGGGACCTGATGGTTACTTGGCCACTGACAGCTTTTCAGAAGAGTTTTGCAGAAGAAGGATTTACATCACAGAGTATATCACAAATCAGCTTTCTTCAGAAGTCTGCAGCCAGATCAATCAGCTGTCAGAAATGAGCGACGAGGATATTACTCTTTGGATTCAGAGCCCCGGCGGAAGTGTGACTGCTGGTTTTGCCATATTAGACACGATGGCATCCTGTAGATGCGATATTTGCACAGTTGTGATGGGAAGCGCAGCATCTATGGCAGCAGTATTGGCCTCCTCAGGAACCAGGGGAAAACGATATATAGGAAACAATGCAGAGATGATGATCCATCAGGCGTTGGGAGGGGTATCTGGTCAGACTGTAGATATACTTCTTACTGCAAACCACATTCAAAAGACTAACAACAGGCTTTATAGTATTCTTGCAGAAAACACAGGTAAAAGTGTGGAGCAGATTTCTACAGACTGTGATCGAGACCATTTCCTGGATTCTGAAGAATGTATTGCGTACGGTCTTGCCGATAAGGTCTTTACTGGTTTTAAGTGATTATAAATATAAAACGCTTATGTTTTAAATAATTCTTCACATGACTTGATGGTTTCACTGACATCTATCCTGACACACAGGGATATCGCGAAAGAGAAAGCAAGAGCAAAGAGGTTCAATAATGTGTATAAGATAAGAAATACCTCTGAGAAGTCGAAATGCCCGCGGGTGAGGAGTGATGATTATATCCTTTTCCCGCCGCTTTCACAGGACATATATGATCAGATGGAGGCAATGGTACAAGTCCGTGATGAGTTCAGTTACCCCGGCATCTTTGGCGGCTGTGAATTCAGGCAGTGCTTTTTCTTTGTTCGGGACAACCTGACGGGAAGGGGATTTGTAGATATATACATCCGGGATCTGTCTGCCTTTGATGACTGCCTGAAGAGGTTTGTGATCTGCGATGGGTATGCGCTGGTTGAAGGCGAAGAAGCACAACTGCTCGCATACATCAGAGATACAGATTTGGATACGGCGGCAGACAATGATGTTATGGATAGGCTTTACAGGCAGGTTACGGACAAACTTCCCCACTGGCATTACCTGCACTATCCAGGAAGCTGTCTCAACGTGGCACTTGAGCACTTGTACTTTGCCAGTCACAGGTCGGGATGCCGGGAGATCTTGTACAAAGTCGGACTCCCCAATATAGCATTTAACATTGAGAACATTCCCATTCATGACCCGCTT
>JAUNQD010000027.1 GCA_030536355.1 Bacillota bacterium
ACTTTCAAGCGAGCGTTTTTACTAAAAGTGGCTCACTTTTAGATTAGCATTTATAGTTATAAACACCCTTGTTGGCATGGCCATTATGTTTGGTTTGTATAATATCTTCGGATGTTCTTACTGGATATCTTCGGCAGCCAATTACATATTGGTGAGTATATTGAGTTATGTGCTCAATAAGAACTTTACATTTGGTCATCAAGGTGAGGTGGTTAGGAGCGGTATTCGCTTCACCATAAACATAGCCCTGTGCTATCTAATTGCTTATGGAATAGCCAAACCGCTGGTTAGATGGATTTTTACTGCAAGCACAGTTTCGATACAAGAAAATGTAGCCATGTTTGCAGGTATGTGTATATTTACAGGCCTAAATTATTTAGGCCAAAGATTTTTTGTATTTAGATATTATGTGAGAGAGGATATTATGGATTACAAAAATATTTATGAAAGATGGGTTAACAGCTCAAATATTACTGAAGAAGAAAGAAATCAACTCAAGAGCATGACTGAAGACGAGGTTTATGAAGCCTTCTATAAATATGCTGAATTTGGTACTGCCGGAATGAGAGGTATCATGGGTCTTGGCACCAATAGGCTCAACACATACACAATTCGTATGGCGGCCAAGGGAATGGCTGATATGCTGGGAGAAGGTGCTAGTGTAGCTGTAGCATACGATACCAGAAATAATTCAGTTGAGTTTGCTGACGAGACTGCTAAGGTTCTTGCAGCAGCAGGAATTAAGGTATATCTGTTTGATAGATACTCTCCAGTTCCACTTCTTTCCTTCGCAGTGAGACATCTCAATTGTGATGGAGGTGTAGTAATAACTGCCAGCCATAATACCAGCGAATACAACGGTTTCAAAGTATATGATAATACAGGATGCCAGATGAATACTGAATTGGCAGGTAAGATAGCAGCTAACATCGCGGCTCTTAACGATGAGCTGAACATACCTGTAGTATCACTTGATGATGACAATATCCAGCACGTGGGCGATGAAGTTATAGAAGCTTTTCTTAAGGCAATAGATGGTATTGGAGATTTTGGTGATAAGGAAGCTGTATCAAACCTTGATATAGTATATACTTCAATTCACGGTTCAGGCAGAGATTATGTGCTGGAAGCTTTGGAAAATGCAGGCTTTAACAATGTTACTCTCATTCAGGAACAGGCTGAATTTGACGGGGATTTTCCTACAGTTAAGAAGCCAAATCCTGAGGACAAGGCAGCCTTCACCATAGCAGAAGGTGTGGCGATTCCACAAAAAGCGGATATTATCATCGGAACGGATCCTGATTGCGACAGAATCGGAATCGGAGTGGTTGAGGGAGAAAAAGTAACATACTTATCAGGTAACCAGGCAGGTGCTCTTCTTATAGATTACCTGGCAAGAACCGGAAATCCGGAAGGCAAGAAGCTGATAACTACTATAGTTACGGGTGAGATGGGTCCAATGATTGCAAAATCATACGGTGTAGAAGTAACTAAGGTTCTCACCGGCTTCAAGTACATCGGCGAAATCATGAACAACATGAATCTCGATGAATATTTCATGGGCTACGAAGAAAGCTACGGATATCTTCCAGGAACCCATGCCAGAGATAAGGATGGCGTTTCAGCAGCTTTATCCATCTGCCAGATGGCGGCCTACTGGAAAGCCCAGGGAAAGACCTTGGCAGACGTACTGAGTGAGCTTTACGCGAAGCACGGATACTGGATTGACAGACAGCAATCTTTCACCTTCGAAGGCTCAGAAGGGGAAAAGAAGATTAAGCAGCTGATGGTAGACCTGAAAGCAAGCGGCAAGGAAGTATTCTCCAAGGTTTCCGAAGTCAAGGAAGTTCTCGACTACAATGAAGGCATAGACGGTTTGCCTGCTTCCAATGTACTTAAATACGTATTCGGAAACGGTTCATGGATAGCAGCAAGACCATCGGGAACAGAACCTAAGATTAAATTTTATTACTGTATTACAGCTAAGGATGCTGAAGGTGCAGAAAGCATATATGAAGAATTCGTGAAGTGCATACAAACATTGATTTAATCGTTATAAATTGATATAATGATGGTTGGTGTGAAAGGAGTACTGTACAGAATATGGACAAAGAAAAACGCGCCAGAGAGCAGGCATATCAAGAATATTTGAAGCTTAGAGAAAATAGAGACTCCAGAGGAAATTACGTCAAGAATGACGACCTTTATGGCTCATATTTTTCCAAGGGTAACAGCAGTAATAATCCTTATTACGACGAACCTGCATATGTGCGTGAAGCATATGAGGGTCTGCGTATTAGAGAAAAGTCCGAGTCAACATACAGAAGCAGAAGCGCTGTTGAAGATACCCCTTACGGAAACTCTGAAATGAGACGTAGGAGTAAACGTGATCAGATAGCAAGACAAGGACGCATAAATAAGGCTGACAAAGAGGACAAGCCTGCCGAACCTTCAAAGAGCAGAGCTAAGCGCAAGAAAAAGGCTGAGAAAAAGAGTCGTAAAAGCGTAGGAGCAGGCAAAGGCGGAAGAGGTCTTAGAGTTGCCGTAATCGTAGCGCTTATACTCGTTCTGGGTATAGGAGGCGTAATAGCTACGGGTATTACCGTTGTTAAGAATACGCTTGATAACGTAGGAAGAATAGAGCTTGATCCTAACTTGATAGGTATCAACCCACAGGTTGATGAAGAACTTAAGAATTACAGGAATATAGCACTTCTCGGTGTAGATGCCAGAGACATGGAAAACGATGCAGGCGTTAGAAGTGATGCTATAATCATTGTCAGCATCGATAAAAAGACCAAGGAAATCAAGATGTTCTCCGTTTACAGAGACACTTTAGTTTACCAGGGTGAAGAAGTGGGCCTCGATAAGATAACCCATGCATATTCCAATGGTGGACCTACGAAAGTCCTTTATGTTCTGAACAAGAACCTGGATCTTAACATCAAGGAAGTAGTAATAGTGAACTGGAAGTCAGTGGCAGACCTTGTTGATGCATTAGGCGGACTTGATATAGAAGTTCTTGATTCTGAAATCTACGAACTCAACTACATTACTGAGCATACGGCAAGTATTATAGGCGGCCCTGCCAATGAAGTCACTGAAGAAGGAATGCAGACTCTCGATGGTAACCAGTCGGTAGCATACGCCAGAATACGTAAGGACGCAGCTACAGGTGACTACAGACGTAACGAGAGAATGAAGATCGTAGTCAAGGCCACATTCGATAAGGCCAAGACAATGGATGCCAAGACCATCAGGAAAATCTCGAAGGATATCATGCCTCAGATCAAGACCAACATGTCTACGGGCGATATGATGGGTCTTGCATTAAACCTGACATCATATACTATGACAGATAGCGTAGGCTTCCCTATAGACAAGCGAGACTATTCAGGAGCAGCATTCTACTGTGCACCGGTGACACTTGAGAGCAACGTAAGCAAGCTTCATGCATTGTTTTTCGCACAGGAAGGATATGTGCCTACAACTGAAGTTCTTGATATAAGTGAAGATATATCTGCTGAAACAGGATATTATTGATAAATCACAGAGGTAATATTTATGAGCAATAAGATATCGCTGTTGATACTCTTCGGAGGAATGTCATCAGAGCATGAAGTTTCATGTGCTTCGGCAGCCTCCGTATTGAAACATATCAACAGTGAGAAATACGACATCAAAACTATAGGCATCACTAAGGAGGGGAACTGGCTTTTGACAGATTCCCCTGCTGTCGATATAGAGAATGGTACGTGGACGGCCAATGAAGCTAATAAAACAGCGTTTATTGCGCCGGATCACAGCACGAAAGGCATTTTGGTCAAGCAGGAATATGACACCTTCGATAAGATCGGCATAGATGTGGTGTTCCCGATCCTCCACGGCAAGAACGGAGAAGACGGAACAATGCAGGGACTGCTGCAGATATCAGGGATCCCATTCGTAGGATCAGATGCCACGGCTTCAGCTGCATCCATGGATAAAGCCATCACCAAGGCGATCATCGACCAGTCAAACGTTGTCAATCAGGCTAAATGCATAGTGATAGATAGGAAAACATATGAGAAGGATCCTAAGAACGAAGTGATCGCCATGTTCGATTATTTCGAATGTCAGCTGCCTCTTTTCGTAAAGCCTGCCAATGCCGGTTCATCGGTGGGTATCAGCAAGGTGAAAGAAGCTGACGACCTGCCGAAGGCAATAGAAAAGGCACTTTTGGAAGATGAAAAAGTCCTTATTCAGGAAGCAATAGTGGGCAGAGAGATAGAAGTGGCTGTCCTCGGAAATGAAGATCCTGAAGCTTCATGCATAGGCGAGATTTTTGCAGCCAACGAGTTCTACGACTACGAGGCCAAATATCAGAATGCAGAGTCAAAGACGGGAATAGTTTTTGACTTGGATGAAGCCAAGGAACAGGAAATCAAGGAAGCAGCCATCAAGGTTTATGAAACCATGGGATGCAAGGGCCTCTCACGAGTGGACTTTTTCCTGAAAGAAAGCGGCAAGGTGGTGTTCAATGAGATCAATACCCTGCCGGGATTTACGAATATCAGCATGTATCCGAAGCTTTGGGAAGCATCGGGACTGCCTTACGATAGATTGATAGACAGACTGATAGAGCTGGCTATGGAAGAAAACTAGAGACATAAGAAGGAGAATTGAAATGGCAAAGGAAAAAATAAATTTTGAAGACGCACAGGTAAGAGATAATTACAGACATACTACTTCACATATCATGGCTCAGGCTGTCAAGAAGCTGTGGCCGGATGCTAAGCTGGCAATCGGACCTGCTATCGACAACGGATTCTATTATGACTTCGATATGGAACATAAGCTGAGTGATCAGGATCTGCTGAAGATCCAGAAGGAAATGAAGAAGATCATCCAGGCAAACTATCCTCTCGAAAGATTCGAACTGCCTAGAGAAGAAGCTATCAAATTCATGGCAGAACGAAACGAAGATTACAAGGTTGAACTAATCGAAGATCTGCCTGAAGATGCCATCATCTCATTCTATCAGCAGGGCGATTTCGTCGATCTCTGTGCAGGACCACACATGGAAAGCACAGGCCAGATCAAGGCTGTGAAACTTCAGAGCATCGCCGGTGCTTACTGGAGAGGCGATTCCGACAGAAAGATGCTGCAGAGAATCTATGGTACAGCTTTCCCTTCACAGGCAGAGTTGGATGAATATATCGAAAGACTTGAAGAAGCTAAGAAGAGAGACCACCGTAAGATCGGTAAGGAAATGGATCTCTTCGCACTTTACGAAGAAGGTCCGGGATTCCCGTTCTTCATGCCTAAGGGAATGATCATCAGAAACGAACTGGAAAACTTCTGGAAGACAGAGCATGCCAAGAGAGGTTATGTGGAAATCAAGACTCCGCTGATCATGAACGAACAGCTTTGGAGAACTTCAGGCCACTGGGATCACTACAAGGACAACATGTACTTCACTCAGATCGACGATGAAGATTATGCTATCAAGCCTATGAACTGCCCTGGTTCAATGCTGGCATACAAGAGAAAGATGTGGTCATACAGAGAGCTTCCTGTAAGAATGGGAGAACTGGGACAGGTTCACAGACACGAACTGTCAGGAGCTCTCCACGGACTGATGAGAGTAAGAACATTCACACAGGACGATGCTCATATTTTCATGCTTCCTGAACAGATCAAGGATGAAGTTATCGGAGTCGTTAAGTTCATCGACGACGTTTACAATATGTTCGGATTCAAGTATCACATCGAGCTGTCCACAAGACCTGAAGATTCAATGGGTACTGACGAAGAATGGGAAGCAGCAGAAACTGCACTGAGAGAAGCTATGGAATCCATCGGCAAGCCATTCGTTATCAACGAAGGAGACGGTGCATTCTACGGTCCTAAGCTTGACTTCCATCTGGAAGACTCCATCGGCAGAACATGGCAGTGCGGAACTATCCAGCTGGATATGCAGATGCCACAGAGATTCGATATCAACTACGTAGGTCCTGACGGTGAAAAGCACAGACCTGTTATGATCCACCGCGTTATCTTCGGATCCATCGAAAGATTCATCGGTATCCTTACAGAACACTTCGCAGGCAAGTTCCCTCTGTGGATCGCACCTGTACAGGTTAAGCTGCTGACAGTTACTGAAAAGTTCACAGACTATGCTCTGGAAGTAGCTAAGCAGTTCGAAGAAGCAGGTCTGAGAGTTGAAGCAGACATCAGAAACGAAAAAATCGGCTACAAGCTGAGAGAAGCTAGAAATGAAAGAACTCCATATATCTGCGTCATCGGAGAAAGAGAAGTAGAAAACAGAAACCTGACAGTGCGTTCAAGCAAGGCAGGCGAACTGGGCGAAATGACTATCGATGAATTGCAGGAAAAACTGCTGAAGGAAATCGCAGATAAAGCTATCTAAATCATAGATACAAGGAGAGATAGTAATGAAAAAGCTTCTTAAAACCATAACTATCATTACGATTTTAGCCGTTGCAGGTGCGATACCTGCAGCTTTGTCATACGCAGATAAGGCCGATACTGGATCAGTATCGGTCATTTTTACTCATGACATGCATTCACATCTCGACGAATTTGCCAAGCTGAAGACAGCGATGGATGATGTGAAAGCTGACTATCCTGATAGCTTCGTTCTGGATGCCGGTGATTTCGCCATGGGAACACCTTACCAGGTGACATTCTCCCAGCAGGCTTCAGAAATGAAGATGATGGACTATCTGGGATATGAAGCCACTACACTTGGAAATCACGAATTCGATTACAGAGCATTAGGCCTTGCCGGCATGTTTGATGCGGCAAAAGGCGTGAATGTACAGATGGTAATGGCAAACATCGACTGGGAAGCAACTCTGGCAGATGAAGAACTCAAGGCTGATGCACAAGTCCTCAAAGACGCTTACGATGCCTTCGGCGTGAAAGAATACACCGTGGTAGAACATCAAGGTGCAAAGGTCGCACTCTTTGGTCTGATGGGCAAGAATGCCGTAGATTACGCTCCTGAAAGCGGCCTTTTATTCAAAGATGCCATAGAAGCTGCAACAGAAACTGTTGAGAAGATAAAAGCTGAAGAAGACGTGGATATGATCATCTGTCTTTCCCATTGCGGGACCATCGAAAATGAAGACGATGTTATGGAAGAAACAGAAGACTATCTGCTGGCAGAAGCAGTGCCTGATATCGACTTGATCGTCAGCGGACATACTCATACAGTACTGGAAGAAGCAGTGCAGGTGGGAGATACATATATAGTTTCTTGCGGAGCATATAACGCTTACATGGGACATGCCGTCCTTGATAAGAATGACAACGGAAGATATACACTCGCTTCATATGAACTGGTGGCTCTTGATGAAAATGTGGCAGAAGATGCTGCGGTCGTAGCTGAACTCAAGAAATACAGAGCGCTGGCTGATGAAGAATATTTCAGCCAATATGGCTTCAGCTGGGAACAGGTGATTGCCAACAATAATGTTGAATTTACACCGGCTGAAGAATTGGGGATCGTGCAGGGTGAAGAACCTCTTGGCAACCTCATTACCGACTCATATAAATATGCCCTTGAACAGGCCGGAGAAGAAGCTGATATCACAGTCGTTCCGCTGGGAGTTATCAGAGGAAGCTTCGATAAGGGTGAAATCACTGTTGCCGATGCCTTCAATGTAAGCTCATTGGGATATGGTAAAGACGGCCTCAGCGGATATCCTCTTGTGAAGGCTTACCTTACAGGCAAGGAGCTTAAGGCTGTTGCGGAAGTGGATGCCAGCGTGTCCATGCTAATGAATGTAGCCAGACTTTACTGCAACGGACTGGAGTATTCATATAACCCTAATAGACTGATAATGAACCGTGCAGTTGATGTGAAGATCAACGACGGGACAGAAATCAAGGATGTTGAAAACGACAAGATGTACAGCGTAGTGGCAGACCTCTATTCATGCCAGATGCTGGGCACAGTCAAAGACCAGTCCTTCGGACTTCTCAAGATAGAACCTAAGGATGAGAACGGCGACCCTATAACTAACTACGAAGATCACATCATCTATGATGGTGAGAAAGAGCTGAAAGCATGGTATGCTTTAGCTTCATATATCGATTCATTCGAAGGAGACCAGGTACCTGAGTACTACGGAGAAGCTCAGGGAAGAAAGGTCGAAATAGACAGCAAGAATCCTGTAGAACTGCTCAAGCAGCCTAACAAGATTGCAGCGATAGTAGTTGCTGTAGTTGTATTACTGGTGCTTGTGATAGTAGGCATAGTATTGCTGATCAGAAAATTAATCAGAAGAAAAAGGACTAGATAGTAACAATGGTATTCAGTAGCGCAATATTCCTATTTTGCTTTTTACCGATCTTAATATTGACATATTTTATATGCCCGGCAAAAGGGAAGAACTATGTGCTTCTGACCTTCAGTTTGGTGTTCTATGCATTCGGCGGACCGAAGTATCTGTTGGTCCTGCTATTTGTGGTGCTGGTGGACTATATAGGTGCACGGCTTATAGAAAAGCATAGAGATAAAGCCAAGAAGATACTGACGGCTGTGATCGCAGTGAATCTGGCAACTCTCGTGTTCTATAAATACACCATGTTTTTCCTGGAAAACCTCAGCGTAGTGTTCAGCACTGATCTGCAGTTTATCGAAGTGATAATGCCGATAGGCATCAGCTTCTATACATTCCAGTCAATGAGCTACGCTATAGACGTATACCGAAGAGAAGTTGCTGTGCAGAAAAACTATCTGCTGCTTTTGCTCTACGTATCGATGTTCCCTCAGTTGGTGGCAGGACCAATCGTAAGATACCAGACTATAGAACAAGAGATCCATAACAGAAAATCGTCTATAGACGATATATGTTACGGAATAGAGAGATTCATACTGGGTTTTGGCAAGAAGATAATAATAGCCAATCAGATGGGCATGTTGGCGGATATAGTATTCGATGAAGGCACGGTATACACACCTGTGGCATGGCTTGGAGCCATAGCTTATATGTTCCAGATATACTTTGACTTCTCAGCATATTCAGATATGGCAATAGGATTGGGAAGGATATTAGGGTTCCACTTCCTTGAAAACTTCAACTTCCCATATGTGTCAAAGAGCATCAAAGAGTTCTGGTCAAGATGGCATATATCTTTGTCCACATGGTTCAGGGATTATGTGTATATCCCTTTGGGAGGGAATAGAAAGGGCGCAAAGCGTCTCTTCCTAAATATGGGGATAGTATGGGCACTGACAGGCTTCTGGCATGGTGCTGAGTGGACTTTTCTCTTCTGGGGACTTTACTACTTCGTATTTTTGGCGATAGAAAAGTTTATCATCAAAGACAAGATGGACAAGATCCCTGCAGTGCTGAGACATATCGGAACGATATTGATCGTACTGATTGGATGGGTACTGTTCAGGGCTGAAAATATAGGTGCTTTCGTAGATATGGTGGGAACCATGTTCTCATTCAACTTCGATGCCATGGGACTGGCTGAGGCAAGGCTGTATATAGAGACTTACTTCGTGTATTTCATAGCAGCCATCATATTCTCAACACCGATATATTATAAAATATGCGATAGATTCGATAAGAGCGCGGTGTTTGCTGTTATCAAATACGGCGGGCTGCTGGTGCTAATGGTAGTTTCAGTGATGTTTCTGGCACATTCAAGCTACAATCCGTTTATTTACTTCAGATTTTAAGGTTTAGTAATGAAATATATCAAGATCGGTTTTATTTCAATATTCATAGTTTTCATAGCAGCGTTTTTTGTTATGACGATAGATAATGAAAATCCGGTCAGCTGGCTTGAAAAACGTGAACTACAAGTATTTCCGGAGTTCAGTGTAGAAAAGCTGGCTGATGAAGAATACTATAATCAGCTGACAGCGGCGTTTTCCGATCAGCTTGAGTACAGAGACTTACTCGTTAAAGGCTATTATCTATTCCAGTTCCAGAGATATAACGGAGATGTTGTTATAGGAGAAAACAACGAGCTGTATTCGGCATATCAGAGAGTTGATGAAGCTACGTATTTATCTGATTTAGAAGGGGCAGCTGGATATGTGAATTCCGTGTCAGCTGAAATAAATGAGGCAGGGGCTGAGTTTATATTCCTGTCCATACCGCGAAAAGATGCAGTAGAGACAAAAAACCTTCCTGAAAGTTATATAAGCAGTGATGATCTTTATGTGAAGAGCGTAGACGTATTAAAAAGCACATTGGCAGATAATGTGACACTGATAGATGCTTATGAAGTGTTTTCAAAAGATAAGAAAACCAGATATTACTATACTACAGATCATCATATAACCCCTAGAGCAGCATTCATGCTATATCATGAAATATTGGGATATACTGATGTAGCAGATTATGACGTAGAGAATTATTA
Organism: Bacillota bacterium; assembly: GCA_030536355.1. Lineage (GTDB taxonomy): Bacteria > Bacillota > Clostridia > Peptostreptococcales > Anaerovoracaceae > Lentihominibacter. The sequence goes on from JAUNQD010000027.1 coordinate 10,393, forward strand.
CGATATCAAGAAGAATATAATCAAAGGTTCATTCAACGACCAGATAGGACAGAGCGTTAAATCCAAGCCTGAAGAACTGGCGATGGAACCGCATGATATGGTCGATTATACGAGATATGAAAATGACGAACCTAGTGATCTCAAGGTGTTCCGGACAAGCAATACTTATGAGAATTGCTATATGGAAGGTGATCAAGCCTATACAGTGATAGATACAGGTAGAGACAATCTTCCGAATATAATGTATGTGGGTTCATCATTTACAAATATCATGGAGGCTATAACCATTAGGGATTTCAACTTAATGGTAGCGATAGATTACAGAGATAATGACACAGGAACAAGCATATCAGATTATGTGAGAAAACATGATATAGATTATGTGATATATGTGCCATCACAGTCCAACGATGCACTGGGATATTGGAAGATGCTGGAGCATTTGGGACTGTAATAAAAAATCCGCCGAAGGCGGATTTTGGCGAGGCACGAGGGATTCGAACCCCCAACCGACAGATTCGAAGTCTGCGACTCTATCCGTTGAGCTAGTGCCCCATATTAAGTTACAAAAGTTATTATAAGGGTTTTATTATTAATTAGCAATGACAAAAAAAGAAGATAAAAGACGAAAAATAAATATTTTACCTAAGTCAAAAGGCTTGTCTATAGCTGTATTGGCAGTGGTTTTTATTCAGGAACTATTCTTATTCCTGATGATGATGCTTGATATTTTGCCGGCTAAATATGCGGCGTTACTGATAGTGATATTTTTGTTGGTTGATTTTGGGTTACTAAAATTGATGAATACTCGCAAAAAAATAACTAATAAAAGGCTGGTAGGGTTGATACTATCGGTAGCTGTGGTCAATGTGCTTCTTCTTGGGTGTTCGTATCTCTACAATACATTAGATACAATGGAGAACATAAGTGCCGATGGAAGACAGACAGAAGACTATCACGTAATAGTGCTTGAAGAAAGTAAGTATGAGAATGTCAAGGAAATAGAAGGTCAAACAGTAGCTGTATTAGATACTGAATCAAAGATGTATACAGAGGCCAAGGAAAGGCTCCTGACTAAGGTAGAAGTTACATATCAAACAGAAGCAGATGTGCTTACGGTAGGTGAGCATCTTATAAATGCTGAAGGAAAAATGAAGGATGAAATCATTTTCCTTAGCAATGCCAATTATCAAATACTAAAAGAAGAGAATAAGGCGTTTAGGAGAAACACAAGAGTGCTTTACTCAATACCTGTAGCAGTTAAATCAGATGATTTTGCTAAGAGAATAAATGTAACGGAAGATCCGTTTAACATATTCATTTCAGGTGTAGATACCAGAGGCGATATATCTGAAGTGTCACGAAGTGACGTTAATATGCTTGTTACAGTTAATCCTGAAACTAGAGAGATTCTTCTTACCTCAATACCAAGAGATTCGTATGTTGAATTGCATAGTTATGGAATGATGGATAAACTCACTCATTCCGGCATATTTGGTGTTGATGAAACCATAAAGACGGTGGAAGATTGGTTAGAGGTAGATATCAATTATTATTTCCGTGTTAACTTCAAGATGCTTGTGAGCTTGGTAGATGCTATTGGTGGAATAACAGTAGATGTACCTAGAGCATTTAGTTCCACATACTGGAATTATAGTTATGTTGAAGGTAAAAATCAGCTGGATGGTGGCGCAGCACTGGCTTTTGTACGCGAAAGAAAGAACTTGGAAGATGAAGACGAAGAGCGTGGTCGTAATCAGCAGAGAGTACTTAAAGCAATTATAAATAAAGTAACCAGCAGCAAGGTCATATTGACAAATTACACAGATATACTCAATGCTGTAGAAAGCCAAATGGAAACGAATATGTCAAATAAGGACATGTCTTCTTTGGTAAAAATGCAGCTTAATGACATGAGTAAGTGGAAGATAAGATCGATTTCAATAGACGGGGATGCTGCAGAAAAGGGAACCTACAGCATGGGTCCGAGAAAACCATTATTTGTATCTGTTCCTAGACCGGAATCGGTTGAAGCAGCAAAGACTGAAATACATAAGGTAATGTATCCTGTACAAGGAGGAAAAAATGAAGAAACAAGCAACTAAAATTCTAATTGGGGCACTATTTATGTCACTTGTATTAACTGTGGCTAATTTTGACTTTTCTTGGGCTAATACTGAGGGTTCAGCAAGTCAAAGCACCAATAGTGTTGTTGAAAACGTTGAAAAAGAAATAGAATTTCTTTACATTGAAAGCAGTGAATTAGAGAGTCCCGGAACTCAGAATATAGCTGTTGCTTGGGATAAAGATATGTCTAATATCACTAAATTTGTTTTGGTTTATTCGGATGGTGAAAGAGCTTTTGAATTAGCAGAAAATAATCGTACAGAAAAATCAGTACTTTTTACCAAAAAGTTTACTTCAGCAGAAACCGGAACATATAAGATAAATGGAATTAAATATTATCTGAATAATTCAGATAAAGAGCAGTATTTTGAGTTTAAAGACATTAAAATTAGAGCTGATTTCAGTGTAGTAAATGAACAAAACGATTCACTTACAACAGCAACAGAAAACAATGTAATAACAACATCTATCGAGGCAAGTTCGATTTCAGAGAATGTAGAGGATCTTCTTTCTACAGCAAATGTTGATAATACGAATAATGGAACAGAAAACAAGGTTGTTGTGATTGATCCGGGACATGGAGGGGCTTATTCCGGAGCGTGTAGAAATGGCTTAGTAGAAAAACACCTAACCCTTAAAATAGCTAAATATTTAAGAGAAGAACTTCAAGAATATGAAGGTGTAGAAGTTTACATGACAAGAGAAACTGATACAAGTGTCGGTAGAAATGATGATTATGAATTAACAGATAGAGTCTTATATGCAGCAAGTAAGAATGCAGACCTTTTAGTTAGTGTTCATATTAATGCAGGAGGAGGAAAGGGTGCTGAAGTTTGGACACCAAATGATAGTACTTATAGGGAAGAACTTTATCATATTGGACAGGCAGTATCTTCTAATATTCAAAGGGAACTGGTTGCTTTAGGACTTTATGATAGAGGTGTTAAAACAAAAGATTGTACAGATAATGGTCGTTATCCGGATGGATCCTTACAGGATTATTACGGAATAATAAGAGAAAGTAGGGAGCAAGGCTTTACAGGAATAATAGTTGAGCATGCTTTTATTGATAATACAAGTGATGCAGAGTTTTTGAAGTCAGAGACAAATCTTAAGAAGCTTGGTATAGCTGACGCGACAGGGATTGCTAATTATTATAATCTTAAAAAAGAGCCCACTGTGGATGTTGCAGATGGAACCTACACCATTAATAGTTTGACTGAGGATTTTAGATTGGAGGTAGCTAGCAGTAGTTTTGAAAATAGTAAAACTATATCAATAACAAATAAGTCTGTGGATGTAGTTTCATCACAAAGATTTGAAATTATTAGCACTAATAAAGATGAGCATAAGATATTATTAGAACACTCGGGCAAAGCATTAGATGTTAGAGCTGCATCAATTGATGTAGATTCAATTGTCCAACAGTATGAATGGAATGGAACTGATGCACAGAAATGGTTTTTTGTAGATACAGGAGAAGGGAATGACAGCTTTTATATTAAATCAAAACTTGGAACGTATTTAGCTGTAGATCAGGAAGGAAATGCAATAAAGACATCTGACAAAGGGAATGCACATAAATGGACTATTGAGAAGTCAGAATCAAGGCCTGTTGCCGATGGAATATATGGTGTTGCTAATAAAACTAATAGCAGTATGATGCTTGACATTAGTGGTGCGAGTATGAATGATTGTGGAAATGCACAGATGTATTCAATGAACAGTACATTGGCCCAAAAATTTGATGTTAAATATGTGGGCAAGGGTTACTATAGAATTACTGCTATGCATTCTAATAAGGTTTTGGATGTTGCAAGTGCTTCTGCTAAAAAAGGCGCGAACTTGTGGCAATATACACAAAACGGAACGGATGCACAATTATGGAAATTTATAGATGCTGGAGATGGATACTATTACTTGAAATCAAAGTTGGGAACTGTTATAGCTCCTGTTTCAAATAATATAAAAAACAGCACAAATGTTGCAATGACATCATTAACAGGAAGCAACCTTCAAAAATGGATGTTAGAAGATTTATCAAGACCTATAAGTGACGGCACATATTTAATTTTAAGTGGTAAAGATTCACTGCGAGCTATGACAAATAAGAATAGCAATGTACAAATCAATATATATGAAAACTTAGACGGACAAAAATATAGTGTTGATTATCTTTCTAATGGATATTATAGAATAACAAATAAGTCATCAAAAAAGGTTTTGGAAGTCGCAGGTTCAAGTAAGACTATAATGACAAACTTAAAAGAAGGGGAGTGGGAGAACCGTGATAGTCAGCTGTGGCAAGTATTAGACATAGGAAATGGTAAATATTTTCTGAAATCAAAATTGGGGACATTCATAGATGTATCTTCTGGCTCAATGGCGGAAAATAATAATATTTGGATGTATTCATACAATGGAACTGCCGCACAAATATGGAAGTTTGATGCTAAAAGAATATCACAGCCAATTCAGCCAATAGAAGATGGTACATATGTATTTAAAAGTGCTCTTAAAAGTGATAAAGTGATGGATGTTTCCGGAGGATCTATTGCGGACACTGCAAACATCCAACTGTATAGTAGCAACGATACCTCTGCACAAAGGTTTATTGTTACATATATTGGAGATGGATATTATAATATAGTTAATGAAAAATCCAGAAAATCTATTGATGTTGCAAACGGATCTAACAAAGCAGGAGCGAATTTATGGCAGTATACTTGCAATGGAACTGATGCTCAAAAATGGAAATTTATTGATGCGGGAAATGGTTACTATTATATAAAATCTCCAAAAGGAACTGTAATAGATGTTAAGTCCGCTATGACTTGGAATGGTACAAATATTTGGATGTATACACTTAACGGAACCAATGCACAGAAATGGAAGTTGAAAAAGTGTGAACAAACCAGTATTATGGGAACCTCTAATGTTACTTCAGACGAGCTTGCAGCGTATTATAACTCTAAGAACAAGAAGTACCCATATTCAGATAATGTAGATGCACCTAATATCAAAGCTTTTGCACAAATCTATATAGAAGAATGTAATGCCGAAGGGATAAGAGCGGATATTGCTTTTTGCCAAGCCATGAAAGAAACTGGATGGTTGCAGTTTAAAGGCGATGTCAATGCTTCACAGTATAATTTTGCTGGATTAGGTGCGACAGGAAATGGGAATCCGGGGAATTCTTTTAAAGATATAAGAATAGGTGTAAGAGCACATGTACAGCACCTTAAAGCATACGCATGTGAAGATCCTTTAGCAAATGAATGTGTTGATCCTAGGTTCAAGTACGTTGACCGGGGTGTAGCACCATATGTAGAGTGGCTTGGACAGAAAGAAAATCCTAGTGGTAAAGGGTGGGCTACAGATAAAGGATATGGTGTAGCCATATTAGAGATGGTAAAAGAGATAAAGTAATTGAACAAGGTAAAAAGCAAAATAATAAAAAGTAGAAAGGCTAAACCATGTCAATCCTAATCCTTGGTGGTGCCGGATATATCGGTTCACATACGGTTTACAAGTTAATAGATGAAGGTTTCCATGTTGTGGTTGCGGACAATCTGCAGACGGGGCATATTGAGGCTGTACATCCTGATGCGAGGTTTTATCAGGGAGATATCAGAGATGGAGAGTTCTTAGACGAAGTCTTTAGGAAAGAAAGGATCGACGGAGTCGTGCACTTTGCAGCAAACTCACTGGTAGCAGAGAGCATGCGTGCGCCTTTGCAGTACTATAACAATAATCTTTATGGGACTATGGTGCTGCTTGAAGCGATAGTGAGAAATGGCGTGAATAATATCGTATTTTCATCGACGGCGGCTGTGTACGGGGAGCCGGAGAGGGTGCCTATCATGGAGGGCGATAAAACCCAGCCGACCAATGTGTATGGCGAGACTAAGCTGGCCATGGAGAATATGATCAGGTGGACGGCGCAGGCTCATGGGCTCAAGTATGTGGCGCTGAGGTATTTCAATGCTTGCGGGGCGCATGTGTCGGGACAGATCGGCGAGGATCATTCGCCTGAAAGTCACCTGATACCGCTGGTGCTGCAGGTGCCCAATGGTAAGAGGGATAAGATCTTCATGTTTGGGGATGATTATCCGACGGCTGACGGGACTTGTGTAAGGGATTACATCCATGTTACGGATCTGGCGCAGGCCCATGTGCTGGCTATGAAGCGTTTGATGGATGGTGGCGAGAGCGATGTGTTCAACCTGGGCAATGGCGTTGGGTTCTCGGTGGCGGATATCGTTGAGCGTGCGCGTGCGGTTACGGGGCATCCGATTCCTGCTGTTGTGGAGGCTAGAAGACCGGGGGATCCGGCTGTGCTGATCGCGTCCAATGAGAAAGCTTGTAAGGAGCTTGGGTGGAAGCCTGAGTTTGATGATATCGATACTATCATTCGGACTGCCTGGGAGTGGCATAAGGGGCATCCGGATGGGTATAGGTAATAATTGAAGAGATGAGAGGAAGAGACCCTGAAGGGGTCTCTTTTTGGTTGTCGAAATTTGTCGAATGAAAGCATATTTTATATTTACTTACATGGATATATAATTTACATCAATAGATGCAGTAGAAGATGAAAAAGGGGTTGATTACTATATGCTTGTATTCATTGATGAAAGTGGACATCATTGTATCTTATGATGCTGTAGTTTTTGCGATTATAATGGAGAAACCTAAAGAAAAAATTATTGTTCCAGAGCACCATTTGCCAAAACAACACTATTTATTGCTTAAAAAAGTTGAGTTTTTCTGTAATCATCATCATTGTGGCAAAGCCATGATGATATTTGATGGAATACATGAGGGTGAGGATCGTAAGATTGCAGAAGCACTTACAGGGTTTTTGTTCAAAACAGACTTCGGACGATCTTTCCGTCATATATTAGAGATGCCATTGTTTGTAAGTTCGGCTGTTACACCTGTGGTGCAGATAGCTGATATATTTGCAGCAATTGTAAGACATTACTATGAAAATGGACTCGATGAAAAAGAACCGGAAACGGAATTCCAAGAGTGGCTGGCAGAACTATTTGAAAAAATAAATAGTCTGACAGAAGATAATCGAAACCCAAACTCATATTATTATATAGAGTATGGTTTTCAGAAAATTGGTAGGGATTTGTTATATTCAGGGAATAAAATATGATTGACAGTGAATAATTACGATGTATAATATTAATAGAGTCATAAGTTGTTCCGTCCTGGAGCTACGCACGGGCTCGTAATATTATGAAATTATCGCACTTGAAGTTTATCAGGTGCGATTTTTCGTTTGATTTAATAGAATAACCATACAGTAACTATAGCCAGGAACTCTGAGGTTCCCGGCTTTTTCTTTAGCTCATACATCGCAAGTTCTGACAGCTGCTTCGGATTTCGTTCCCATGCCAATCCGCATGCTTTATCGATGTTTCGTCTGACTTGGTCAGGGCTTGTGTTGTACTTGGCTGCTATGTCAGGGTAGATTTGTTTGGTGACAAGTTGCAGCTTGCCGATGTCTTCTGCGGCGATGGTGACGGCATCGATTGTATATTGGAAGCCTGCGTAGTTGGCTGTGATGCCTAGGCGGCAGAGGGTTTGGGCAATAATGTGCTTTTGATGGTCAAGGATGTTCTTAGTCATTCTCGTTTTCTCTGTTCAGTTCTGAGTTTATTACCATAGTCCACATGTCGGTCACCAGCTTGGCGAAGACGTCTTTCTTCTCGGCGGGGAGCGAAGCGAACCAGGAGGCTGTTCTTTGCATCTGGTCCATGAAGAAGAGCTTGTCGGGGAAATCGCGGTCGCTTGTCAGCATATCCAGACTGATTCCCAGTCTTCGGGATATTTGTATTGCTGTATGTAGAGTCGTGTTGCCTGCTTTTAGTACTGTTCGCAGGGTTGAGAGAGGAATGCCCAGTTCGATAGCGAATTCTTTCATAGTGAGTTTTCTTAGCTCTTTGTAGCTTCTGAGGTTTTTAGCCATGTAGTTTTGTTCTTTCATAGTATGTCTCCTTCTCAGTTTTTTCGGTCGTTCTCCTATTAGAATAAACTATTTCGAGGAACAAATCGGGTATTAAATTTGGTACTAAAGGTGCGAGATTTGGGCGGGGAATTTAGGATTGCTATTGCAATAGAGAAAAATGGTGGTATAATATAAGTATCAATTGATACCAAAATATAAAGGAGGGTATGTTGAAGAGGTTAGAGTATAGGATAGAGACAGAAGAAGAGGTAAAAACGTATTTAGCTAGACTTAGGTATGCCATTGAATCAGGGGCAGACATTATTTTTCAAGAGAAGAGGGGCGTAGACGATAAAAGAGCATTAAAATACACAAATCGTTATACTGTAGCTACATTGTTTCCTGATGAAAACCCCGTTGATGTTTTGAAACGTGAGCTAATGACGCTTACATCAAAAGACTATTTGAGGACAGTAAAAGATACGAGGTTTCCTAACAGAAGTGAAATGAGGGAATTCGGGAAAACATATGATAGTGACGAGGTGTATATCAAAATAAGAGTTGAGCTGGCTTCGGCACTAGGCACTGGAGGGCATATTACATTTGTGATGTCGTTTCATTTTGCAGAAGTTTCTTTCTGTGAAGAAGTATTTCCGTATAAATAGTTATTTGATTATATATTTATGAAGAGGGTTACAAAATTGAAAAAGTTATGTATGTGTTGTATGGAAGAACACGAGATTGATGTTGTTGAAGTAAAAGAAACAAATATTTTTAAGGGAAGAGAGGTTGAATATACTGCCGTATATGAGTATTGTAGTGCGACAGATGAGTTTTTGCTTAACGAAGATATGATCTCCTATAATGATATTTCCATGAAGAATGCTTATAGAAGTCAGAGCGGGCTATTGACTTCAGAAGAAATCATTGATATTCGTGAGAAGTATTGTATAACACAGAAGGATCTTGCAGTTTTACTTGGCTGGGGAGAAAAAACAATAACAAGATATGAGAAGCATCAAGTGCAGGACATGGCGCATGATGCGGTTTTGAGAAAGATATCCGAAGATCCGGAATGGTTTATGGAACTTCTTGAAAATGGTAAAGATAAGCTTTCACAGGGAGCTTTTGAAAGAGCATATGATAAAGTAATGGAAGAATATGAAATAAGGCAAGATTCATATTTAAAAAAGACTATACGAGCACAGTATGCTCGATATATGAGTGCAATTGAGAACTATGGCAATACTAAATTAAATTTTGATAAGATCGTCGATGTTGTTAACTATTTTGTGAACTCAAAAGAGATTGTTTCCTTATATAAAGTTAAACTTATGAAGCTTTTGTGGTATGCAGATTTTCTTTCATTCAAAAGACATGGAAACTCTATTACAGGAATGGTGTATGTGTCTCAGAAAATGGGAGCTCTCCCTATATGCCATAAATCAATAATAGATTTAAAAGGGATAAATTACGAAGAAGTAGAATTTGAAACCGGTACAGGGATCAAATTTTTAGAAGCTGAAAAACATAATTATGTTAGTTTGACTAAAAATGATAGAAATGTATTAGACACTATAATAAATAAATTCGGGAAATATACAACGAACCAAATCATCGAACAAATGCACAAAGAAGCTGCCTATGAAGAAACTAAAATAAATGATATAATTGATTACAAGTATGCGGATCAGTTATCTATTTCATAAGAGGCAACCATGAATACTAAAATCACACGAGAAAATTTAATGGAAAATTTCACGAGGCACTTCGGCGAGTCGGATGTGTCTCTTTTCACTGCGTCAGGCAGAACTGAGCTTGGCGGCAATCATACGGATCATCAGAACGGGCAGGTGCTGGCGGCGGCTGTGGACCTTCAGATAATAGCAGCGGCTTCGAAGGTTGACAAAACTATCGAGATCTATTCAGAAGGTTTCGGTCTCATCAAGATGGACGTCAGTGATCTGTCTATTAGGGATGACGAGAAAGGCACAACTGCTGCCCTCGTTCGAGGTGTGTTGGCGGGGCTTGCTGAGCAGGGTTTCAACGTTGGTGGTTTCAAGGCATATATCGTAAGTGAAATACCGGCAGGATCGGGACTGTCATCGTCTGCGGCTTTTGAGATATTGATCGGGCGTATTCAGTCGGGATTGTACAATGATAATAGTGTGTCTTATGTGGAACTGGCCAAGATCGGGCAGGTTGCGGAGAATGAATATTTTGGCAAGCCGTGCGGGTTGATGGACCAGCTGGCGTGTGCTTCGGACAGTATCATCTACATAGACTTCGCCTATGATGGTTGTCCGATAATAGAGGAGATCGATTTTGACTTTGAGGCTCACGGATATAAATTATGCATAACAAATACAGGTGGTTCTCATGCTGATCTGACTGATGAATACGCAGCGGTACCGGCTGAGATGAAGGCGGTAGCAGAGATCTTCGGACGCGATAAACTGAGGGGCATATCTGCGGAGCAGCTCCTGGAGAAATCCTCTGACATAAGAAAAAAAGTCGGAGACAGAGCGCTGCTGCGGGCTTTGCATTTCGCGAGAGAAACCGAAAGGGCGAAGGCAGAAGCCGAGGCTTTGAAAGAAGCTGACATGGAAGAATTCCTCAGGCTTGTGAAGGAGTCAGGGGATTCGTCATATAAATTATTGCAGAATATTTATGCAAGCGGTCGACAAAGTGCGAACGCGTACAAATCAGAGGATCAGCCGATAGCAGTGAGTTTGGCAGTCAGCGAAATGGTCTTGGGAGAAGACGGAGTATGCAGAGTCCACGGCGGAGGTTTTGCAGGAACTATACAGGCATTCGTGAAGATCGAGGCTGTTGATAGATATAGGAAAGCGATGGATAAGCTGTTCGGTAACGGGGCTTGCAGGGTGCTGCAGGTTGGCGGCGCAGGCAGCAGATAACGGCAGATAAGATAGGAGACAAAAATGACTAGACCTAATAAGAAATTTTGGATAGCGCTGGTGCTGTTTGGCCTTATCGGTCAGGTGGCATGGGTGGTTGAAAACATGTATCTCAATGTTTTCATATATAAGATGTTCCATGCATCGGCGGCGCAGATCGCCATGATGGTAAGTGCTTCGGCAGTTGCGGCAGCTGTGACAACTATATTGATGGGCGCCTTGTCGGACAAAGTCGGCAAGCGCAAGATCTTCATCTGCGGCGGCTACCTTGTGTGGGGCGTGACTATAATGGCATTCGGCTTCGTGAGGATGGATGTGCTGACCCCAATGTTTGGCGGAGCGGTCCAGGCGGCTGCGGCAGGTGTGAGCATCGTTATCGCGCTGGATTGTATCATGACATTTTTCGGGTCCACTGCCAATGACGCGGCTTACAATGCGTGGCTGACTGACTCGGGTAACGAATCCAACAGAGGTAAGATCGAGGGTATCAATGCCATGATGCCGCTGGTAGCGATCCTTGTTGTGTTTGGCGGATTCATGGGGTTCGATCTGGATCAGGCAGGAAGCTGGACTGTGATATTCATGATAATCGGTATCGTTGTGCTGGTGATCGGCATTGCCGGATTCTTCCTGATGGAAGACGTGGATCTGTCCGATGCTGACGGCGGAGAAAAGCTGTCATATTGGGACAATCTGCGCTACAGCTTCAGACCGTCTGTGTTCATGTCAAACAAGCTGCTTTATGCAGTGATCGGGGCATTTGCTATATTCAATATTTCCATACAGGTGTTCATGCCATATTTGATCGTGTATTATGAGCAGTCACTGCAGATGACAGGCTACGTGCTGATCTTGGCGCCGGCGATCGTGATGGCGGCTGTGTTCACGGCTGTGTATGGACGTCTGTACGATCAGCTGGGGTTCAAAATGAGTATCGTTCCGGTGATGGTGATCCTGTCGCTGGGTTACATAGTATTGTTCTGTTTCAAGGCGACTGTGCCTGTGTTCATCGGTTCAGTGCTGATGATGTGCGGTTATCTTGCCGGCATGGCTGTGTTCGGTGCAATGATCAGATCCAAGATCCCTATGCATATGGCCGGTCGTTTTCAAGGTATCCGTATCATCGGTCAGGTGCTGGTTCCGGGTGTAATCGGACCGGCAATCGGTGCTTATGTGCTGCGCGATGCTGAGCAGATAGCAAACAATGACGGGACTTATTCATTCCTTCCTGATGAGGGGATTTTCATGGCTGCGCTGCTAGTGATAGTGGTTCTGGCTGTGGCTGTTTGGGGCATCTTCGTGATGATGCGCAAAGGACACTATGAGCTGCTTACTGAGGCAGGCGAGAGAATTCTGGGGGAGATTGCTGAATGCGCCGAAGGCGAGAAAGAGTCCGGCGGAGCGGATGCGTGCGGTTTTGCATGGGATATATATCCGAGACCTCAGATGAAGCGTGAGAAATATATGATCCTGAAGGATGGATGGACACTGGACGGCAAGCCGATCAGGATGCCTTATCCGCCGCAGTCTTTATTGGCAGAATTCGAAGGCAAAGTGGGAGATCAGCTTACATACGAAGTGGGATTCAGTTTACCGGAAGACTTCACGAAAGAGCGTATTTTGCTCAACTTCGGGGCTGTAGATCAGATTGCCGAAGTATGGGTGAACGATAAACTTGCAGGAAAGCATGAAGGCGGATATCTGCCTTTTGCATTAGATATTACTGAGCTGGTGGTGAGAGGCGGAGCCGGGGAAGAATCCGGCAGCATAGATGCCGAGCTCAACAAGCTGGTGGTGAAGGTTACCGATAAGCTGGACAAGACTTATCCGTACGGCAAACAGACTAAGAAGCGCGGCGGTATGTGGTATACGCCTGTCAGCGGTATTTGGCAGCCAGTTTGGATCGAAAACGTGCCGGCTGAGTACATAAAGAGCGTGAGGATGACGCCGGACCTTGAAGGCGTGGATGTTATGCTGGAGATGAACACCGGAGCCATAGGCAGAGAGAGGATAGAACCGACTGAGAAGCGTGTTTGGACGTGTGAGGACCCATTCCTCCACACTGCAGTAATAACGTCGGGAGAGGACGAAATAGAGGTTTATTACGCATTGCGTACGGTGGATGTCAGAGAGATCAACGGAGTGGATCGTGTGTGCCTCAACGGTGAGCCTGTGTTCTGGCATGGTGTGCTGGATCAGGGATATTACAGTGACGGACTCTTCTTGCCGGCTGAGCCTGAAGAATATGAACGCGACGTGCTTCGCATGAAGGAACTGGGCTTCAATATGCTCCGTAAACATATCAAGATCGAGCCGGAATGGTTCTACTATTACTGTGATGAACACGGTATGCTGGTGATGCAGGATATGGTCAATAACGGATCGTATTCGTTCATCAAGGATACTGCGCTGCCGACTGTAGGCATGAAGAAAAAGTCTGACAAGAGCGGGCTTGGCGGTGATCGCAAGGAGTTTTTCTTGAACCATACTCACGATACTGTGCAGCACCTGTACAATCATCCTTGTATCGTGGCGTGGACCATTTTTAACGAAGGATGGGGTCAGTTTGAAAGCGATTATCTGTATGAGATGGTGAAGGAGCTGGATGAGACTCGCTTGATCGACTCTACATCGGGGTGGTTTGCCGGTGAAAAGAGTGACTTTGACAGCGAGCATATTTACTTCAAAGCTGAGCCGCAGACGGATGGCAAGCGTATCGGTAAGCGACCGCTGTTCATGTCTGAGTGCGGAGGTTATACTCGTCTGATCGATGGTCATCATTACAGCAAATATGCTGCTTATGGCTACGGCGGAGCCGAGACTTGCGAAGAGCTGACGGCGATGATCTGCGACATGTATGAAGGTATGATAATCCCGGGCATTCCGGATGGGATCTGTGGCTGCATCTATACTCAGCTGAGTGATGTCGAGGATGAGATCAACGGCCTCTACACTTATGACCGCAAGGTTTGCAAAGTGGACAAAGCGGCGATGGCAGAACTGGCTGAAAAGCTTAAAATTTAAACGAAGAATAAACGCAGGATATTGAATTATCCTGCGTTTTGCGATATTATACCTCTATGGATGTTTTGATTTTGTATTTATCATTATGTCTCGTGGGGTATTTCCTGGGAGCATATTTGAAAAAACGGAATATCGTATTAAAAGGCGCCTCAGTGTTACAGACGATAGCTCTTGTGGCGCTGGTTTTCGTGATGGGTGCGCGCATCGGTTCGGAGGATGAGATCGTAAGGTCTCTTGACACTATAGGACTGAAGGCTTTCGTGATAACCATGTTTATTTTCGCGGGAACTGTGGCGACGGCATTTGTAGTTAGAAAGCTGCTGGGGTTTGATAAGTTCGGGAACCTGAAGAAGGCCGCTAAATGCGAATGCAAAGCGCAGGCTTGCGGCGATGCCCGGGGAGCGGACGCGGCTGTGCCTTTTGCAGACGAGCCGGAAGCCAAGTCGGATAAGACTATGCTGCTTTGCATATTCGTGCCGGTGACGCTGGGGATCTTATCGGGATTCTTGTTCCTGCCGGATTGGTTCATCAATGCATCGGGGACAATCATCGTTGTTGGACTGAGCGTACTGTTGTTTTTTGTGGGTATCGACCTTGGGACAGAAGGGACCATCGTACAGAACTTTAAGATGGCGGGATGGCGTGTGATCTTGTTCCCATTCGTGATGATAATAGGTACATATATTGGTTCGGTCGTGGCCGGTCTTTTGATCGGGATAACTGTTCAGGACTCGCTCTGTGTGGCATCGGGGTTCGGATGGTATACGCTGGCTCCGGTGATGCTTATGGAGTATTCTGTAGAGATAAGTGCCATATCGTTCATGCATAATGTAATGCGCGAACTGATAGGACTGCTGCTTCTGCCGATAGTGGCCAAGCGTATCGGACATATCGAATCGACCGGACTTGTGGGCGCGGGATCAATGGATGTGTGCCTGCCGATAATCGTAAGGACTACAAGCGGCAACATGGCTGTGTATGCTTTTATAATAGGTATAGTGCTAAGCTTCTCGGTACCGGTGATGGTAAGCTTTATGATGGGGCTTTAAATAAGATTTCAAACGGCGACAGCCGATATATAAAAGGATATCTAAAAAAGGAGAAAAGATATAAAATGGATATGAATGTTTTTAAAGGCAGTGACAATTATGTAGTTACCAAGGAACTTATGAATGCGGTAAATGTGTCTATCGCGCTGAAGAAGCCTTTGCTGATCAAGGGTGAGCCGGGAACAGGTAAGACTATGCTGGCAGAAGCGATCGCTGAAGCTATGGATATGGACCTGATCATCTGGGGTATCAAGTCAACAACTAAGGCTCAGGAAGGTCTGTATGTATATGACACAGTGCAGAGACTGTACGACTCACAGTTCGGAGAAGGTAACGTTTCAGACATCAAGCAGTATATCAAGCTGGGTAAGCTGGGAGAAGCGTTCACATCAGATAAACAGGTGGTTCTGCTGATCGACGAAATCGATAAGGCTGACCTGGAATTCCCTAACGACCTGCTTTGGGAACTGGACAAGATGGAATTCTACATCAACGAAACTAAGGAAACTATCAAGACTAAGCATAGACCTATCGTTATTATCACTTCCAACGCAGAAAAGGAACTGCCTGACGCATTCCTGAGAAGATGTATCTTCCACTACATCGAAT
>JAUNQD010000008.1 GCA_030536355.1 Bacillota bacterium
AAGCAGACTCGTCCTGCATTCGGTGGAAACCTGATGGCTACCATCATCTGCCCTAGAACGAGACCGCAGATGTCCACAGTAAGACCTGGCGTTATGCAGAAGAGAGAAAAGGTTGAAGGCGCAACTGGCGAAATCGTTAACGTTAAGCCTGCAATCACTGAAGCTGACATCAGAACTAAGATCGTTGAAATCGTTAAGTCCGCTAAGGAACTCGTATCACTGACTGACGCTGAAATCATCTGCTCAGGCGGAAGAGGACTTGGCGATCCTTCAGGATTCGAACTGATCAAGGAATTCGCTGACAAGGTTGGCGGAGTTGTTGGTTCATCAAGAGCAGCTGTAGACGCTGGTTGGATCGATCATTCACACCAGGTAGGTCAGACAGGTACAACTGTTAAGCCTAAAATCTACTTCGCATGCGGTATCTCAGGCGCTATCCAGCACTTAGCAGGAATGCAGACATCAGACATCATCGTTGCTATCAACAAGGATCCTGATGCTCCAATCTTCGAAGTTGCTGACTACGGAATCGTAGGTGACCTGTACAAGGTAATCCCAGAAATCATCGCTGAATGGGATAACGCTGAAGCACTGTACGATGCATCAACTAAATAGGGAGACCTAACCAAATTTGCAAAAAAACGCTCTCATTAGAGAGCGTTTTTTAATGCAAATTTTTGGTAGGTCCCCCGTCAGAGTTGCAGGAGCTTTGCTCCGTGGCAACTTACGGCGCAGGAGATGACCCTATAGATACTCCTTGACCCTATACCATGGAAAGCCTACTACATTATCATAGTCGCCTTCAAAGCGGTCGATGTATTTACCGAAAGTGCCCTGTATGGCGTATCCGCCGGCTTTGTCATAAG
Organism: Bacillota bacterium; assembly: GCA_030536355.1. Taxonomy (GTDB): domain Bacteria; phylum Bacillota; class Clostridia; order Peptostreptococcales; family Anaerovoracaceae; genus Lentihominibacter. Next base: position 867 of record JAUNQD010000008.1, read on the forward strand.
GCTCAGAAGTCTTCACATAGGCTAGAAGTTCTTCATCGGTATAATCCTTGAAATATACTGATGTCGTATCGCAGAAGCAGATTTTTAGCTTATTAGAGGTATCTATGATGGCAACACCTGTCATTACCCGGTGGTAGTTGTTACGCAGTTTGCTCAGCATACTATAGGCATCGTTCTGATCGACAGGCTTACCCATGATCTCATCACCATACACTACGATAGTATCTGCCGCGATTATCACTGCATCGTCATTGCCGTCAGAAATTTCATCTGTGCTGAGCTGTTCTGCGATATAGGCAGCTTTCTTTAGTGCTATCGCCATGGCAGCAGATTCACATGACATATCGATGAGTATTTCTTCATCTACATGAGCAGGGATTATTTCCGGTTCGTAACCATTGTTTTTCATCATCTCGATTCGTCTGGGGGACGAAGAGGCAAGTATTATTCTTTTCATACATTGAGTATAGCATTAAAGGTGTTTACAAATCAATGTTCAACAAAACACTTGCATTCAAATCAGGTAAATGTTAGTATATTTGTGTGAGAAGTCAGAGTCGTATGACTTGAGATTGCCACCCGATGGGGTGGCATTTTTTTTAGATATGTATGGGAGGTAATGTATGAGCTTATATTGGCCTATAGTTCTTGCGGTTTGTGCGGATATCGTATATCAAATAAGTGCCAAATCTACGCCGGAGACGCTGAATCCGTTCGCATCGCTTACGATCACGTATTTGATAGGTGCAGCCATATCACTTGTCATATTCTACATAACAAGTGCCGGAGGCAATTTTATTGCTGAGTTGAAACAGATAAACTGGACTGCATTCGCACTAGGTCTTGCCATCGTAGGATTGGAAGCAGGAAGCATCTATATGTACAAGGTCGGCTGGAACATGAACACAGGTTATCTGGTGAAGTCGATAATACTTGCTTTAGCACTTATTGTTGTTGGATATATCCTTTATAAGGAACAGGTAAGCGGTACTAAGATTGCAGGAATAGCAGTATGCCTCCTGGGTCTTTTCTTGATCAATAAATAAGGATTTTTTTGCAGTAGTTCATGCATATCGTGTATAATATAGCCGGAGGATATTTTAATGGCAAAGATACTGATAGCTGAAGACAATGTCAGCTTGAGACAGCTGATGAAAATACACCTTAAAAGAGCAGGATATACTGTTTACGAAGCGGCGGATGGATCAGACGCACTGGAAGTAATGGATCATAATCATGTGGATCTTATAATCGCAGATATCATGATGCCGGTAATGGATGGGTATCAGCTTATAAAAGAAATCAGAGATGCAGAAATCGATACTCCGGTTTTGATAGTAACTTCCAAGGATAAACTTGAAGATAAGAGGATAGGCTTCAAGACAGGTGCCGATGATTATATGACGAAACCCATAGATATGGAAGAGATGCTGCTGAGAGTAGAGGCAATGCTTAGACGCTGCAGGATAGCAGACTCTAAGCGACTTACAGTTGGAAATGTGAGACTTGACCTCAACTCGCTTACCGTTCAGTCAGAAGAGCGTGAGATAGTCCTTAGACAAAAAGAATTCCTTCTTTTGGAAAGGCTTCTGGCCTCGCCGAAGAAGATATTCACGAGACAGGCTCTGATGGATGAAATATGGGGATATGACAGCAACTCTACGCCTAGAACGGTCGATGCTCATATCAAGTCGCTGAGGGCGAAGCTGAAAGATATAGATGATTTCAGTATCGAAACCATAAGGGGACTTGGATACAAGGCGGTGATCCATAAATGAGGAAATTCAGGTCAAAGCTGACAGCAGCGATGATCATTTTAGTAGTTGTAACATCGTTTCTTTCTGTGCTTTTCGCCATACTTACCGTGAACGGTAAATTCCTGGAAAGACCGGAGATGCGTCACGTGATGTTCGGACTTGCGGCAGGGGATGTTATACTGCTGATCATCCTTATAACTATGATAGCCATAGGGTTCATCCTTGTAATGAGGTCGATCATGAAACCGATACTTGAATTGGATAAAGCCGTAAGCAAAGTCACAGCCGGAGATTATAATGTTAAGGTCGATACGTATAACAAGGCTGAAGCGATAGTAGACCTTTTGAATAACTTCAACACTATGGTGGAACAGCTGAGGAACAATGAATATTTACATAAAGACTTCAGCTCAAACATTTCCCATGAGTTCAAAACGCCGCTGGCGATAATAAAGGGCTATGCAGATCTTCTCGAAGAAGGCGATCTAACTGAAGAAGAACAGCGTAATTATGCTCAATACATATCTAAAGAGTCTAAGAGACTCTCAACCCTTACAGCCAATCTTCTCAGTCTCAGCAGTTTGGACTATGACAAGCTTCATGGAAGAAAGACGAGGATATCCATAGACGAACAAATCAGACAGGCTGTTCTGAACATGGAAGCTAAATGGATTGAAAAGAATATAGATATCGAGCTCGAACTTAATGAAGTACATTTTACAGGCGAAGAAGAATTGATAAACCAAGTATGGTCCAACTTGCTGGATAATGCTATTAAGTTCACCGACGAGGGCGGCAGGATATCCATAAGTGCCGGCAAACATCGCGATGATATCATTGTAAAGATCGAAGATACCGGTGTAGGAATGGATAAAGAAACGCTGAGCCATATATATGAGCAGTTTTACAGAGGCAACACAGCTACAAGATATGAGGGGACCGGCCTGGGGCTATCTTTAGTACAGCGTATCATACATCTTCATAATGGTAGAATATCGGCGGACAGTAAACTTGGTGAGGGAACATGCTTTACCATTGCTTTGCCGTCAAACAATTACAAATAATTTCATACAAGACTATAATAGTTCTATTATAGTTCACAAAATAAGTATACAATAATGCTGCAATATTATGACATCTTTCGTCATGATATATGCAGCTTTTATTTTGAGGTGACATGATATGAGCGACAAAGTAAAGAAACAAAAAATATATAAGGCGCATTATTTGATATCCTGCAGGATAGACAATTGGGTGCGCCTTTTGCGTGAGAATAAGTTCAAGGTGTCAAAGGATAAGATCCCGCAGCTTTTGTATATGCTGGGAGCAAGTGTCTTGCTGACTCCTTTCACCTTGCTGGAAAGTGCCATATATGCAGCGCCAATAAGGCGTCATAAGATGGAAAAAGATCCTGTTTTTATCATAGGGCACTGGAGATCGGGAACTACGTATCTTCAGAATCTGCTTTCAAAAGACAAGCAGTTTGGGTGGTGCGACCCTGTAAGTACGACTACATTCTGTAACAGTTATCTTCTTAAGCCTCTAGTAGCAAAGATACAAGGTAATGTTCTGAAAGATGCTCGTCCCATGGATAACATGGAGTATAAATTGGATCTGCCGATGGAAGATGTTTTTGCTCTGAACCTGATATCCACTCACTCTATAATACATTTGCTGGCTTTCCCTCAGAATTTCAGGCATTACCTGAAGGAATCATTTACAGATGAACTTCCTGAAAAGTCGCAAGATGAATGGGAAAGGGCAACAAGATATGTTCTCAAGAAAATCAGTTTGAGAAATAAAGGCAAGCAATTGATGCTGAAGAGCCCTGACCATACATGTCATGTGGGACATCTGATGAAAATGTATCCTGATGCTAAATATGTGAACATACACCGGGATCCTTATGTGACCATCATGTCGACCATAAATATGTTCAAAAAGCAGATGAACCTGATCAGACTCAATGATCCGCCTGAAAATCTCGATGAGATACTTGAAGATGCCATCGTAGAATTGTTCGAGCATGTTTACACCAAACTGTTCCAACTGATGGATGATGATGCGTTCAAAGAAGGGGCACTTGTTGATGTACCGTATGATAAACTTTCGGCTGAACCGGAAGAAACACTCAAGATGATATATGAAGAGCTGGGAATAGAAGGATTTGAAGAAGCGCTTCCTGCATTCAGAGAACATATATCATCTGTAAATAACTATGTTAAAAATAAATTTGAACTGCAGCCGCAGTTAAGGGATAAGATTAATGATAAGCTTGGGTTTTATTTTGAAAGGTATGGTTACGAACGGAGGTAATTATGAGAGCAGACGGTAGAAGAGTTAAAGATATGAATTCCATGTATCATCTTATCCCGCAGTTTTTGACTCGTCGCTGGGATTCTATGAACATGATAACAGTGGATATACCGCTTGATCCTATCAAGGAATACAAGAACAAGAAGAGGGCTGAAGGTATCGCCATGAGTCATATGGCCATGATACTTGCTGCATATATCAGAACTGCAGCTGAATATCCGTATCTCAATCGTTTCGTAGGAAACAAGAAGGTATATGCTCATAAGGATTTCGCTGTTTCGATGGTAGTTATGAGACCGGGTACTGATGAAGATACGTTTGGCAAGATATATCTTGATTACACAGATACTATCTTTGATGTGCAGGATAAGATAGCTCACTATGTCGATGAAAATAAAAAGGATGATAACCCTAACCCGCTGGATAAAGCGATGAAGATCATCAAGAGCTTCCCGGGATGTCTCAATCTCATCGGATATGTGCTCAGATTCATGGACAGACACGGATTATTGCCTAAGATCATCGTAGACGCCAGCCCGTTCCATGCCAGCCTTCTCATATCGAATCTGGCAAGTATAAGGACTAACCATATATACCATCACGTATATGAATTCGGAACAACAAGCGTAGCCATAACCATGGGTAACAGCCGTATAGTTCCTAAGGAAAAGAAGGGTGAGATCGTCTTTGAAAAGACCATTCCTCTAGGTGTCGTTATGGATGAGAGAATATGCGGAGGTCATGATTTCGCAAAGGCATTCACTCGTCTCAAGCAGTATCTTGCAAAGCCTGAGCTGCTTGAAGTTCCGCCTGAATTTGAGATCAAGGAAGACAGATAAAAGAGGTTAGATGATATGAGTTATTCTACACATTTAGATGCACTGGAAGCAGAAGCGATATACATAATCAGAGAAGTAGCGGCTGAATGTGAAAATCCGGTAATGTTGTATTCTATCGGTAAAGATTCGTCAGTCATGCTTCATTTGGCACTGAAAGCCTTTTATCCCGAAAAGCCGCCGTTCCCGTTCATGCACGTGAACACTACATGGAAGTTCAGGGAAATGATAGACTTCAGGGAAAAGGCAGCAGAAAAATACGGCATAGAAATAATAGAATACATCAATCAGGAAGGTATCGATGAAGGAATCAATCCGTTTGATCATGGTGCTGCATACACAGATATCATGAAGACTAAGGCTCTTAAACAGGCACTGGACAAGTATGGATTCGATGCAGCCTTCGGAGGCGGACGAAGGGACGAAGAAAAGTCACGAGCCAAGGAAAGGATATTCTCCTTCAGAAATCCCGACCATGCATGGGATCCTAAGAATCAGAGACCTGAGATGTGGAAGCTGTTCAATACGGACATCAATAAGGGCGAAAGCATTCGTGTATTTCCTTTGTCCAACTGGACTGAAAAAGACATATGGCAGTATATAAGAAGGGAAAAGATAGATATAGTTCCCCTCTATTATGCTGCAGTCAGACCGTTCGTTGAGAGAGACGGTAATCTCATCATGGTGGATGATGATAGATTGAAATTGAAGCCGGGAGAAGAAATCAAACATGAAAAGATAAGATTCAGGACTCTGGGATGTTATCCTCTGACAGGTGGTGTTCGCAGCGACGCCGATACTCTTGACGCAATTATAGAAGAAACGCTCAGCGCTGTATCATCAGAGAGGACAAGCCGTGTTATCGACAGCGATGGCGGAAGCGCCAGCATGGAAAAAAGAAAGAGGGAGGGATACTTCTAATGAATGGACTTTTGAAATTCATAACTTGCGGAAGCGTAGACGATGGAAAATCCACCCTCATAGGACATATGCTCTATGATGCCAAGCTGATCTTTGCCGATCAGGAAAAGGCACTTGTTCTCGACAGTAAGATCGGATCAAGAGAAGGTGAGATCGATTACTCACTTCTTCTCGACGGACTTATGGCAGAACGTGAACAGGGCATAACTATAGACGTGGCATACAGATATTTCACTACAGAAAAGAGATCGTTCATCGTCGCAGATACTCCGGGCCACGAAGAGTATACGAGGAACATGGCAGTAGGCGCATCCTTTGCAGACCTGGCTGTCATACTTATAGATGCGTCGCAGGGCGTTTTGGTACAGACGAGGAGACATGCCAGGATATGCTCGCTGATGGGTATCAAACACTTTGTTTTTGCAGTGAATAAGATGGATCTTATAGCATTCGATGAAGAAAGATTCAATGACATCTTAGCTGAGATAAAGGTGCTGATGAGTGAATTCGAATACGATAGTTTGGCAGTCATCCCTGTTTCGGCTACTGACGGTGATAACGTGACTGCCCGATCCGAGAGGACACTATGGTATGACGGCAAATCACTTCTGGAATATCTTGAAGATATAGATGTTTCTGCTGATGATGCAGAAGCAGGGTTTACTATGCCGATACAGAGAGTGTGCCGCCCAAACAGCAGTTTCAGAGGATTCCAGGGTCAGATAGAGACAGGAACTATCGCGGTCGGAGATGAGATACGCATCCTGCCATCAAGTGAAAAAGCATGTGTCAAAGAAATCATCGCAGGCTTTGATAATGTACAAAAAGCAGTGAAAGGTCAGGCCGTGAATATATGCCTCGACAGAGAAATAGATGCGTCAAGAGGCTGCGTCATCGTCAAGGATGCAGCTGCGCAGACAGGCAACATGTTCACTGTGAAGCTTTTGTGGATGGATGATGCCAGACTTGTGGCAGGCAAAAACTATATGCTGAAGATAGGCACTAAGCGTATCCCCGCAGTAGTTATGGATATCAAGTATAAGATAGATGTCAATACAAGAAACCGCATCGATACAGATACCATATATAAGAATGAAATAGCAGTATGCGATATATCTACTTCAGAGAAGATTGTGCTTGATGAATTCAGACAGAATCCTGCACTTGGTTCATTCATACTCATAGACAGAGTATCCCATATGACTTCAGCATGCGGAGTAGTGACCAAGATGGTATCAAGGGCAGACAACCTGACATGGCACGATATGACAATAACAAGAGAGCAGCGTGCTTTGCAGAAAGGGCAGAGGCCTAAGACCATATGGCTTACAGGGCTTTCCGGATCCGGAAAATCCACCATTGCCAATGAGATAGAAAAGCGCCTTTTCCTCATGGGAAGACATACAATGAGCCTCGATGGAGATAATGTGCGCCTGGGACTCAATAAAAACCTGGGCTTTGCAGAAGGAGACAGGATCGAGAACATCAGAAGAGTGGCAGAAGTTGCTAAGCTGATGAATGATGCAGGCATCATAGTCATCACGTCATTTATTTCACCGTATGAGCGTGACAGACTGATGGCAAGGGATATCGTGGGCAGTGATGATTTTATAGAGATATATGTGAGCACTCCGATAGAAGAGTGTGAAAAAAGAGATGTGAAGGGTCTGTATAAGAAGGCCAGGGAAGGTAAGATATCATCGTTTACTGGTGTATCAAGCCCTTATGAAGTTCCGACTACACATCAGATCGAGATAGATACGTCAGACATCACTATTGAAGAGGCTGCTGATATAGTAATGAAGCAGCTTGAGAAGTTACTGTGATCTAGTAAAAGGAAGCAACCGGATGAAAAAAGGATTAGGCTGGCTGACATCATTCCTTAAAATAGGTGCCATAGGTTTCGGAGGCGGCACGTCGCTGATACCTGTCATAGAGAATGAGATGGTGGACAGCAAGAAGCTTGTGACAAAAGAAGAATATGACTCCGCGGTAATAGCTGCATCCATCACACCGGGGGCACTTCCTGTAGAGATATCTGCGTATGTGGGAAGAGATATCGGAGGGATAAAGGGAATGCTACTGGCACCGGCATGCATGATAATCCCGGGCGTATTGCTGACAGTTATAATGCTTGCCACCATGGATTCCCTTGATGCGGAAGTCATAAGGCAGATAGAGATCATAAGTATAGGAATAACGGCATTCATTTTTTCTATGATGACTAAGTACATCACAGGAACCATGAAATGGGCCAAGGAGAAAAACAAGACTCTTCCTGTTCTGGCCGTTATTCTATGTGTGTTTTTCCTCAGTGCCGGAAAGGCCGCAGGCAAGATATTATCAAGCTTCGGGATAACATGGGAAGTGCTGTTTAGCATATCGACTGTACATATCCTCATAATGGCTTTCTTCGTCATATGTTATGCCGGAAGCAGGAGGGGTAAGCTGAGTGCAGGTGTTTCCGTGATCATATGCATCTTGTATATCATGTTCCAGTCAAAGGCGCAGATAATGGCAAGTCTGATACAAAACGATCTTCTTTGTATGGTCTTGTTCAGGATACTTCAGCTCATTATGGTGGGTCTGGCAGTTTACGGCGTAGTCTCGGTAAGAGACAAAAACGAAAAACCTGTGCGAGTTTCGCCGAAAGGAATTATTAAAGAATGCGCAGTCTGGTTCATAGTTCTTGCCGTGGCATGTATACCCGCGTATTTGATGGTGCCTGAACTGGTAAAATACATAGGCAACGGATTTCTCTCATCGCTGATTTCATTTGGCGGCGGCGATGCTTATCTGACAGTTGCCGACGGTATGTTCGTAGAGAAGGGAATGGTCAGTGAAGAAGACTTTTACGGCAGGCTTGTCATTCTTGTCAACGTGCTGCCGGGATCGATCTTATGCAAAACGCTGACAGGCGTAGGCTATTACTTTGGATTTGCTGCCGGAGGGATGTCGGCAGCTATAGCAACTGCCTTCGCAGGTTTCGTATGCAGCCTGATAGGCTCATGTTTCACTATGAGTATAGCCAGGTATTTCTTCGATACATTTGATAGGATGCGAGCCTTTTGTGCTTTGAAAGAATGGACGAAGTCTATCATTTCGGGACTGCTTGGCACAGTTATCTTATCGCTTCTGTACCAATGCGTAGATGTGGCACATAGTTACGGCGGCAGCGGAGTTCTTATCATCATCGAATTGGCGGCGATATATGGGCTCAATATATTTTTAGCGAAAAAATATGATTTAGGCACATGGGTAAATGTTATAATATCCATAGGAGCCGCTTTGATATTGGGGAATTTTATAATATAGGGAGGAAATAGAGATGGAAAAGAGAAAGAGAAAATTGCTTACAGGTGTTGCTGCAGTATCGGCAGGAGCTGCAGCTATGGGGACAGGCATTTGCCTTATGGCAAAAAAGCTTATAGACATCGCTATGGACAGAGACGGAGTCAAGCCTTCACCTAACAGTGAGAAAGTAAGAAACAAGCTTTGCGGTTTTTCCAACGAAGATGGATTTATCGACAAGCTGGAAGAAGGCGCTGTGAAGCTTGCTGCAGTAGAAACTGAACTGGTTGAAACTACAAGTCAAGATGGTACAAGGCTGACAGGGCATCTATACACCTGCAAATATCCGAAACGACTTATAATAGCTGTCCATGGCTGGAGATCGACTTGGAACAGAGATTTCGGGCTTGCTGCCGATTTCTGGTTTGAAAACAACTGCAATGTTCTGTTCATCGAGCAGAGATGTCAGGGAGACAGCGGTGGTGAATATATAGGATTCGGTCTTCTCGAAAGATATGATTGTAAGGCTTGGACCGAGTGGGCCCATGAACGATATGAAGGTAAGCTGCCGATATATCTGGATGGTGTATCTATGGGAGCAACGACCGTGCTGATGGCATCGGGACTTGGATTACCTGAAAGCGTCCATGGCATAATCGCCGACTGTGGATTCACATCACCTTATGCCATATGGAAGCATGTGGCTGAAAACCATATGCATCTCAAGTACGGTCCGATCAAAGGTGTCGCGGATGCTATATGCAGACAGAAGATACAGATGGTATCAGATGAGCATTCAACTGTGGATGCTCTAAAAGAAAACAAGATCCCTGTATTGTTTGCCCATGGCACGGACGATCCGTTCGTACCTGTAGAGATGACTTATGAAAACTATAAGGCATGTAAAGCTCCTAAGAGGCTTGTAATAGTGCCGGGTGCAGCACATGGTCTTAGCTTCTACGTGGAAAAAGAAAGATATGCTGAAGAACTTTTGAAGTTCTGGAATGATTACGATAAAAAATGATGATAAGGTGCCTTTTGCATAGAGAAAAGAGTGCACTTTGTATGAAAACAACTCCTTCGGGAACAATAACCCGGAGGAGTTTTTGCATTTAATAAATACCTTTTTGATATGGAGGGACCGATGGAAAAAGAAAAAGCAGTAGACAAAAAAGATATATCAAAAGCCTATGAAAACTATGCCAAAAAATTCACACCGAAACCAAAGTATATAGCCAATTCGTTAAAAGCTTTTTTTGTCGGAGGAACTATATGCGTAGTATCGATGTGGCTGGAAAATAGATTTATATCATCAGGCGCTGAGGAAAAAGATGCTTCTGCATATGTAGTTATGATACTGATAATCATAGCACAGCTTTTGACAGGGCTTGGGTGGTTCGATACGATAGCTAAACACGCAGGTGCAGGTGTAATAGTTCCTATTACAGGTTTTGCGAATTCAATGGTAGCTCCGGCATTGGAGTACAAAAAAGAGGGCGTTGTTCTTGGAGTGGGAGGCAAACTTTTTTCGTTGGCAGGTCCGGTATTGGTATGCGGAATAACGGCGTCTATATTGATAGGCCTTATATATTTAGGGTTAGACTTGATAAGCGTAGGGTGATAAGAATGGCAAGAAAAAAACAGACGATCATATTTGGAAATAAGCCCTATATAATAGGATCTTATTCATTGGTAGGCAAAAAAGAGTCAGATGGGCCAATGAAAAAATGGTTTGATGAGTGCCTTGAAGATGACACATATGGTGAGAAAACATGGGAAAAATCAGAAAGCAAAATGTTGAAGACAGCCATGTCGGAAGCCATGAGACGGGCGGGCAAAAACAAGGATGAGATAGGTGTGGTATTGAGCGGTGATCTTCTAAATCAGCTTATGTCATCGTCTTTCACTGCAAGAGATCTCCATATCCCGTTTCTCGGAATGTACGGAGCATGTTCAACTATGGCTGAATCTCTTTTGTTGGGAGCTGTATTGGTAGATGGTCGATACAGCGATGACATAGTCATCGGAGCATCAAGTCATTATTGTACGGCAGAAAGACAGTTTCGTATGCCCCTTGAACACGGCAATCAACGACCGCCGTCTGCCCAATGGACGGTAACTGGTTCCGGTGCGATGCTCATCTCATCAAAGTCTCGTGACGGAGGCTTCCGGGCAGATGACAAAGGTTCATGGAATAGATTAAAGCATATAAGGGTCGAATGTGGAACGATAGGAAAGGTGATCGACGCGGGGATAAGGGATGCCAACCAAATGGGCAGTGCCATGGCACCTGCAGCAGTTGATACGCTGCTTAATCATCTGGAAGACACAGGGAGGGATCTAGACTATTACGACGTGGTTTTAACAGGTGATCTTGGATATATTGGAAAAGATATCATGAAAGATTTGCTGATAGATGCAGGGATATCTAAAAATATGCTGGATGAACGTTATGATGACTGCGGATGTATGATATATGATCTTCAGCAGGATATTCACAGTGGCGGCAGTGGATGCGGATGCTCGGCTTCGATCTTCGCAGGCTATATATACAAGAAAATGACAACAGGAGAACTGAAAAAAGTGCTGATAATGTCGACAGGAGCACTGCTTTCTACGATAAGCCCTTTTCAGGGAGAGTCGATTCCCGGCATTGCCCATGCAGTATCACTGGTAGCAGAGTAAATATGAGCAGAGGAGTAGGATGAAGTGGAGTATATATTATCATTTATCGTGGGCGGAGTGATCTGCGTAATAGGTCAGATCATGATGGATGCCACCAAATTAACAGCACCAAGAGTTCTGGTGATCCTTGTTGTTTCCGGTGCGATACTTCAGGCATTAGGTATATATCAGCCATTGGTAGATCTAGCGGGTACCGGTGCGCGAATCCCTCTTCCAGGGTTTGGATATAATCTAGCAAAGGGCGCCATAGAAGGTGTGTCCAAAGGCTTGCTTGGGGTGGTGACCGGTGGCTTGAAGGCCGCGGCCGGAGGAATAGCTGTAGCCATTGGCTGGGGATATTTAATGGCACTGATTTTCGATCCCAAGTCGATACGATGATGAAGTGAGGGAATAAAAAAGCGGCTTTCTGATGAAAGCCGCTTTTGTTGTTGGATTGTATTAATGACCAGATCCTGAGCTTGAAGATTCAGCTGCTGAACTGGATTCTGATGATGATTCGTTTGAAACACTTGATGAAGCATCGCTTGCTTGTGATGCGCTTGAACTGCTGTTGGATGAAGAGTTATCCATCTTAACGTTCGAGTATGTTCCCTTGATGTAGTATTCGCCATTCACATTGTGAACATTGGAAGGCATCGATTTAAATGATCCTCGAGGAAGATTCTTACATATCTGATCCATTATATTGGAGAACATATTAGCTGTTTCTCCGGAACCTGAATTCAGTTCAAGGTTCATGTCATTACCCATCCAAATCGCTGCTGAATACTGAGGAGTGAATCCGCAGAACCAAATATCGAAGTTGTCTGAAGTTGTACCTGTCTTACCGCCGGAAGGCTGTGAATACATTCTGGCACCACTTGCGATACCTCTTGTTACAGAAGTTCTCAAGATGTCTGTCATGATCCATGCAACGCCTTCGTTATATACCTGTTTGCCTTCGGATTTCTTTTCCATGATCACTTCGTTGTTGGCGTCAACAACCTTAGTGTATGCGAGAGGCTTGTTATATACTCCGCCGTTAGGGAATGTAGCATAAGCTGCTGCCATTTCCAGAGGGGAGATACCGCTTGCCATACCGCCGAGACCGAGAGCTGCAGGATTGAGGTCATTTACTTCACCTTCATCATCTACAGTTGTTACACCGTTTTTCTTGAGCATCGATGCTGCATAGTCAGGGCCGATCTGCTGGTAAGTCTTAACAGCAGGGATGTTGGCTGACTGTTCTACAGCTGTTCTGAGCTTCATATCACCTTTATAACCACCATACCAGTTACGAGGCCATGTACGTCCGCCGTAAGTCATTGCTGCGTCATTGATAACACTGCCTGCGGTGATATATTTACCCCAGTCACTTCCGTCACTGTTATCGAGTCTCATTGTTTTGCCGTCACGATGATATTCATATCCCATCTGGATAGCAGGACCATAAGCAGCAATAGGCTTAACCGCTGATCCCGGCTGTCTAGGACTTATCGCTCTGTTGAAGAGCTGTTTTCCTGTGATTTCACGACCGCCTATCATGGCTTTGACGTGACCGGTTTTATTCTCTACGATAACCATCGCTCCCTGAGGCTGGATAACTTTCTGCTTGAGTGAATAGTTACCTGCCGCAACAACAAGGTCGTCACCGTCTTTCTTAAAGAATTCAGGATAATCCTTGAAGAAGTCTCCCGAAACAACCACATCTCCATCTCCATTAACGGTCTTATATCCCTGAGGGATACTTAATGCGCCGCTTTCTATGAAGTAGAATGTGCCGCTTTCCTTAGTGTACATGCCCTTGAATTCGATGCTGACGTCAGGCTGACCGTTTACTTCTGTTTCATATATATTGAGTCTTTTTCCTGCTTTGATGGTTATGCCGCCATCTTCATTGTTGGTATATTCGCCGCTTTCCAGTGTGAATTCATTATTCTTGTTGAAATAATGTGAGTATGCATAGAGCATTATTTCACCTGAATCATGGTTGAGCAGGTCGCCGGAACTGTTTGTCCTTGCATATAAAATGTCAGGGAAGTTTCTGTCTTCATCGAATTCTTGTTTAACGATCTGCTGCATTTTTGAATCCATTGTTGTATAGATCCTCAGACCGCCTGTATATACCATTGTCTGAGCTTCAGCTTCTGAAACTCCATACTCCTCAACGAGATCGTCTATGAGCTGATCTATAGCAAAATCTGTGAAGTATGATGTACCGCTTGATGAAGAAGCGATACTTACCTTCATGTGTTTCTGTAGATCGTCTGCAAGAGCAGTTTCATGTTCTTCCTTGGTGATAAAGCCTTCATCTTCCATGATATTGAGGACGAGATCACGTCTTTCTTTTGAAAGCTCACCGTTATATACATAGCTGGTAGAACCATCGGTTTTAAGTACAGGAAGTGCGTTGTCGGAGCCTACTGTGGAATACTGTACGAGTGCATAAGTATCAGGAGACTTAGGAAGTGCAGCCAGTGATGCACATTCCAGAAGATCCAGATCCTTAGCATCCTTAGTGAAGTAGGACTGAGCAGCAGATTCTACACCATATGAGTTGAATCCCAAATAGATGGTGTTGAGATAAGCTTCCATGATCTCTTCTTTTGAGAGGTTCTTTTCAAGTACTATAGTACAATACATTTCGGAAAGCTTTCTTGAAATACTTCTCTGGCTTTTGATTTCAGCCAAATAAACGTTTCTGGCAAGCTGCTGTGTGACCGTACTTGTACCGCTTATCTGTCCACCGCCGAATACACTCTCTATTACAGCTCCGCCCATTCTTATGAAGTTGAAGCCGTTATGTTTCCAGAACTTCTTATCTTCTATTGCTACAACAGCATTTACCATGTTTTCAGGTATTTCTTTGTAGTCTATGACAGTTCTGTTCCCATCATCAAAATAGAGATTTTCGATTTCATTGCCTTCACTGTCATACATGATAGAACGCTGAGATAACATTGAATATATGTCATCTGTGTCCACACGAGGTGCTACTGCGAATATCACGCCGACATAGATACCTATTGCCATTATTACAGCCAAGGCACCAAATAAGGCAGTGTTGTAAATAGTATATTTTTTATTTGTAGGACCGCTTCTGCCGCCACCGCCTGCTCCGCCGGATTTCTTTCTGCTTACCCTGGAAATAGGGGACTTCATTTTCTTAGAAGCAGAGGCATCACGTTTTGAAGCAGCCTCACCTTGTCTGGATGCACGAGATCTTTGCTTTGTTTGTCTTCTTGGAGCGGAATGCTTGGTTGATTCCACTTCTCTAGAAGAAGATGGACTCTGCATTGCAGCCTGTCTGTCAAATTCAGCGAAGAAATCGTCTATGTCATCGCGTCTTCTATTATTGTTGTTATTATACATATCAGACAAAATCTCTTCCTCCTAATTGTATTTAAGATATAACCGTATCAATTATATCATCAATGAGGATAAATGTAAAAGAAAATAACTAACTTTTATCAGTCTTGACAAAAACTACATAATGGAATAATATACCAAAAAAGGAATAAAAAGTTTGGGAGAAGAGATGAATAATATAAGACGACCGATGATGTATGCAGCATCATTTTTTGCAGTTGGCATATTGCTGCTTTATCACCTGGAATTAATAGGGCAGCCAATGGATAGTCTGCTTGAGAGTCATATCGGAAATAGTACAAGTATCACAGCTAAGATAATAACAAAAGAATCCGATATGGTGTTGTCTTCCGATGGTGGAGAACAAGCAAGAACGACATTGAAAGTAAAAATTAAGGACATAAACAGCATACCCTTTAAAAAGACAGAAAAACTCATCGTCAAATACTATGATCATACGGATGCTATACCGGGGCAGTACGTGGTGATGAAAGGAGAGATCGAGAAACCGTTGGGAAGAAGAAATCCCGGATGTTTTGACTACTCTCTTTACTTGAGATCCATAGGCATTGATCATACCTTTGAGGCACGAAGCATTGAGCTTTGCAAGAGAAAAAATATCAGTATCCCGGAGGGAATAGGGACCGCAGTGCAGATGACTCTTTATGAACTCAGGGAAGAGTTTATAGCTCTTGTGGAGAAAAGTGCCGGGGAAGAAACTGCGGGAATGATAAGGGCTATAATGTTTGGCAGCAAGACAGATATAGATGATGAAGTTTTAGAAGAGTTCAGAAAGAATGGAACGGCCCACGTGCTGGCTGTCAGCGGGCTTCATGTGGGCTTGCTTTATGTATTTATTTCTTTTATTTGGAGATGGAAAAAAGGCAAGCTATTCTTCGTTTTAATAATTGTATTTTTCTTGGCATATATGGTAATGGCGTCCTTTTCACCGTCGGTGGTAAGAGCGGTGATAATGATATGGCTCCATGTTTTTGCCGTGCTCACAAACAAGCGATATGATATGGCATCGGCAGCTTTTTTTACAGCGATATCGATGCTTGCGGTAAATCCGATGCACTTGTTCAATACCGGGTTTCAAATGTCATTTTTGGCTGTGCTTACCCTTAGCCTCATGTTACCTATAATAAAGAAAATATACAGCGGTATCTTCATGGCAAGTATAGCAATCCAGCTGGGTCTGCTGCCTTATACCATATATGTTTTCAATTACATTTCACTGGCAGCTGTAGTCGTAAATGTACCTATCATTTATCTTACGGGACTTATCGTACCGATAGGGATGTGCAGTATGGCAGTGATGTTGATCTTCGAACCTTTAGCAGAGGTCATGATACAATGTTTGGGTGGGCTTTGCACGATCATGATGAGGCTCAATGATATGACAGCAATAGATGGGATGACAGTTTTTGATGTGGTAAGTCCGCCGCTATGGATGGTGGCAGCGTATTATCTTATCCTACTGGTGTTCTTATCCGAAGACGGGCGCCTTTTATTTATGCGTAAAAGGCACGGTTTGATCAGAAAATTGGCGTATGGTATCCTTGTGGCTTCACTGATTTTTAATGGGACAGCAGGCAATGATTTCAAAAAAAGTGATTTGGTTTTCGTTGATGTGGGGCAGGGAGATTGCATGCATATAAGGTCAGGGAAAAAAGGAGATTATCTGGTGGATGGAGGCGGAAGTATAACTCATGATATAGGAAAGAATACACTTAAACCTTACTTATTGAAGAATGGTGCAAGATCTGTTGACGGGGCATTTGTTACACATCTGCATACCGACCATTACAAAGGTATTGTTGAGCTTTGCCGGGAGGATATGGTAGAGCGGCTCTATGTCTATGAAGGATACATGGTAAGGGAAGATGAAATAATCAAAGATACGGGGCTGGATCCTGAACAGATAATATATCTTCATGCAGGACAAAAAGTCATGATAAGCAACGATATTTCAGTAGAGGTATTATGGCCTGAAAAGCGTAGTATAAGAGAATATGAACGCCTAACAGAAGGTGAAGAAGATGAGAATATGTTCAGCCTTATTTTAAAAATAACAATAGCCGGTCGCACTATGTTGGCAACGGGAGATGTTGATACTAAATGCCTTGATGCTTTAGCTCAAAAATACGGTGCTGATTTGGACGTAGATATACTGAAGGCGGCCCATCATGGCAGCAAGTACAGTGACAGTGATGCTTTTGCAGATGCGGTAAAACCGGAACATGTTGTATTTCAGGTTGGTAAGAATAATTTCGGTCACCCAAATGAAGGAATTGTTGAAAAATTCCGTCGAAAAGGTATAATGATATATAGGAATGATCTGGATGGGGCAGTTGCTTTTGGATTTGAGAAAAATGGCTACATCCGGGTACGGACAGTAAGAGGAGAAAATCTATAGATGCCCGCTGATTTTTACAAGGAAAAAGAGCATGCTTTCATAACCATAGGAAAAGACATTAAGGAGGGGAATATTCCTCGCCTTGTTTTACTATGCGGCAAAGAAGATTATCTGATAAGATTCTATGCTGATGCACTCATCAAAAAATATGTTTCGGATGCGTGCAGACCCATCGATTTGGTGACACTGGAAGGAGAGTTCCTCACCGTTGATAAAGTCAAGGAGAGCCTTGAAACAGTAAGCTTGGTGTCGGAACGAAAGGTCGTGTTTTTACCTGAATTCACACCTGCTGCAGGCAAAGCTGTCAAAGGTCTTTCGGATAGTGATATCAAGGAACTCATAGAATATTTCCCTATGATACCTGAAGGCGCGTTGCTGCTTATAACAGCATCGGAGATAGATGAGGCTAAAGCAAAGAAAAATAAAGTCAGGACTGCTGTTGAGAAACATGGTAGTGTATACGATTTCCAGGCTTTGAATGAAAGCCAGCTTCAGAACTTCATAGAGAAGAGATTCAGGACGGCAGGGAAAATGTATGCTCCTTCGGTCATAAGAATGATAGTTTCCGAAAGCGGATATGGCAATAAAGCCATAGATTACAGCCTATATAATCTGGAAAACGATCTTAAGAAGATAATCGCCCATAGTGATGGTCAGATCACCCCTGAAGATGTGAAGGAAGTGTTGGCATCCAACCCTGAAAACAATGTATTTGCAATGCTTGACGCCATTGGACGAAACAGGAAAGATGAAGCATTCAGACTGCTTCACAATCTTCTTCAATCAGGAACACCTGTGTTCAATCTTCTGAGACTCATAACAGGGCAGCTTGAATTGATACTGGCTGTAAAAGAAATGCGAGATGAAGGATTATCACTGCCGCAGATGCAGAAGACTCTGGGCATCCATCAGTTCAGGATCAAGAAGGCAATGGCGGTCACAGGACAATATTCGATGAAAGATTTAAGAGCGGCATTAAGTGCTGCTTATGAAGTGGATGAAAATATCAAGACAGGACTTATGGATGGGCAGCTTGCTCTCGAATATTTCATAGCCGGTATTTAAAAGGAGAAGACTTATGAAAACACAATTAAAAGCAGACCTGATGCTGGTGCTTGTGACATTATGCTGGGGTGTTTCATATTACATGATAGATCTGTGCCTTGTTGAAATGGGTACTTTCAATCTCAATGCCTTCAGATTCCTGGGAGCATTTATAATAGCAGCTATATTCACTTTTCCTAAGCTTAAAGGTGTGAATAAAGAAACTCTGAAATATGCATTTTTCATTGGTTTTTCATTGGTGTTCGTTTACATAGGAGCGACATTTGGTGTTATGTACACAAGCTTATCCAACTCCGGTTTTTTGTGTGCTTTATCGGTCGTTTTCACACCATTGCTTGGAATAATCATATTCAAACAGCGACCTGATAAAAAAATGGTTGCCGTTGTATTGGTATGTCTGGTTGGAATTGCATTGATGAGCCTTAATGAGCAGCTGAAACCTGCACTTGGCGATATATTCTGTCTTTTGTGTGCTTTCTCATATGCGGTGGACCTGATAATAACAGAAAGAGCTGTTGCCAAGGAAGAAGTCAACGCGTTCCAGCTTGGTGTATTCCAGCTGGGATTCACAGGTGTTTTCATGTTGATACTTTCATTCATATTTGAAGACCCTTGCTTACCATCATCAGGTTTAGTTTGGGGATCTGCATTGTTCCTGGCTGTATTCTGTACAGGTGTTGCATTTATCGTACAGACTATTGCACAGCAGTATACGTCGGCTACTCATGTAGGTGTTATATTTACTTTGGAACCTGTGTTTGCAGGTATCGTAGCATTCGCATTGGCAGGTGAGATATTACTGCCGAGGGCATATTTCGGTGCATTCCTGCTGCTTGCCAGCCTTATCATAATGGAAATCGATGTTAATGCGCTGATCGACAAATTCAGGAACAATCGACAGGACTCTGTGACAGATGAAATCGACGAGAAATCTGTTGAATAATTTATATTTTTCTGACAATACCGTGTTGATTTATAGACACGTATTTGATAAAATTTATCTATTGCAATAATGTGTATAAAAATGAACAAGATTTTTAAGAAGTAGGAGGATTTAACATGAGTGAAAAAGGTTGTAACTGTGGTTGCAATTGCCAGGAAAACAGAGCTGCTCAATTCGCAGATCTGGCACCTGTTCTTGAACAGTATGCCAAGGTTCCCGGCAGTTTGATCACTATCCTGCAGAAAACCCAGGATATCTATGGTTATCTTTCAATGGATGCCATCAATTACATTTCAGAAATGACAGGAATAAAACCGGCTAAGATCTATGGGGTAGCGACATTCTATGCTCAGTTCAGATTGAAGCCTGTAGGTAAGAACCTGATCATGTTATGTCAGGGTACTGCATGCCACGTTAACGGTTCCGAGGCTATCGAAGAAGCCATCAGTGAACATCTGTCAATCAAGGACGGCGAAACTACCGAAGATGGTATTTTCACACTGAACAATGTAGCTTGTCTCGGCTGCTGCTCACTGGCACCTGTTATGATGGTGAAAAATGCAGACGGAGATGAAACTTATGGTAATCTCACCAAGGATAAAGTTAAGCAGATCCTTGATGAAATAAAAGAAAGAGCATAGGAGGTGACCACATGAAAGTAGTAATCGGTCAGGGCAGCTGCGGTGTGGCCACAGGTGCTAAGAAAACTGCTGCTGAATTCGAAAAGCTGATCGCAGAAAAGAATCTGGATGTAGCAGTTGATATCACAGGTTGTGTAGGTACTTGTTATCTCGAACCTATCGTTGATATTTATGACGATAACGGGGAAATGACAAGATATGTCAAAGTACAGCCTGATAAAGTTGAAAAAATCGTTGAGGAACATCTCGTTGGAGGAAATGCTTTCGCAGAACAGGCTATTTCAGAAGAAGATAAGCAGTTTGTTGAAAAGCAGCAGAGAGTAGTTCTGAGAAACTGCGGTGTTATCAATCCTGAAAACATCGAAGAATACATAGCAGTAGATGGCTATAAAGCTATCGAAAAAGTTCTGAAAGAAATGAAGCCTGAAGAAGTAATCGAAGAAATCAAGGTTTCAGGTCTTAGAGGAAGAGGCGGTGCAGGCTTCCCTACATGGTTCAAGTGGAACGCATGTAAGGCAAGTCCGGGAAATGAAAAGTATCTAGTATGTAATGCCGACGAAGGAGACCCGGGCGCATTCATGGACAGATCAGTTCTGGAAGGTGACCCTCATTCACTGATCGAAGGCATGATCATAGGCGGTTATGCTATGGGTGCAACTCAGGGCGTTATCTACTGCCGTGCCGAATATCCACTGGCAATCAAGAGACTTGAGATCGCTATGGACCAGGCTAGAGAAAAGGGCTTCTTAGGAAAGGATATATTTGGAAGCGGATTTGATTTTGATATTTATATCAAGGCAGGTGCAGGCGCATTCGTATGTGGTGAAGAAACTGCATTGATCGCATCCCTGGAAGGTGAAAGAGGTATGCCTAGACTTAAGCCTCCTTTCCCTGCAGCTAAAGGATTCTGGCAGAAGCCGACAGACATCAACAATGTAGAAACTCTCGCAAATGTTCCTTGGATCATCTATAACGGCGGTGCTGCATTCGGCGCTATGGGTACAGAACTTTCAAAGGGCACTAAGGTATTTGCGCTGGCAGGAAAGATCAAGAAGGGCGGACTGGTTGAAGTTCCTATGGGAATGACATTAAAGGAAGTTCTTTATGGTATCGGCGGCGGCATCAAGAACGATAAGCAGTTCAAGGCTGTTCAGATGGGTGGACCATCAGGCGGATGTATTCCTGCATCACTGATCGACACTCCTGTAACTTATGAAGATATCAATAAGACCGGTGCTATCGTAGGTTCAGGCGGTATGATCGTTATGGATGAAGACACTTGTATGGTAGACATGGCAAGATACTTCCTCAATTTCACTAGAGACGAATCATGCGGTAAGTGTAATTACTGCAGGATCGGTACTAAGAGAATGCTTGAGATCCTCGAAAGGATCACCGAAGGCGAAGGTAAGGATGGCGACATCGAACTGCTGGAAGAACTGGCAATGAAGATCAAGGACGGATCAATGTGCGGTCTCGGTCAGACAGCTCCAAATCCTGTACTGACAACTATCAAGTATTTCAGAAATGAATATGAAGACCACATCTATAATAAAAAGTGTACTGCAGGCTCATGCAAGGCTCTCGTTACTTACAGCATCAATGATGGATGTAAGGGCTGTACACTCTGCTCCAGACATTGTCCTGTGGGCGCTATCACAGGCAATGTTAAGGAACTGCACGTTATCGATCAGGATTTATGTATCAAATGCGGCAAGTGTCTCGACACATGTAAGTTTGGTGCAATAGATAAGAAATAAGAGGGAGGAGGAAGAAAAATGAATAAGTTCAGACTTAACATCAACGGTAAAGAAGTTACAGGACTTCCGGGCCAGACTATTCTTGAAGTTGCAAGAGAAAACGACATTTTTATCCCAACTCTCTGCTACGATGAAAGAACTAAGATATATGGATCATGCGGTATCTGCATGTGCGAAGTGGAGGGAAACCCTAAGCTTTGTAAGGCATGTGCTACAGAGATCGCACCTGGAATGGTTGTAAAGACTAATACAGAAAGAGTAATCGAATCAAGAAAGACAAATCTTGAACTGCTCCTTTCAAACCATGTGGGAGACTGCAGACCTCCTTGCGTACTGGCATGTCCTGCACAGACTGACTGTCAGGGTTATGTTGGTCTCATCGCTAACGGTGAATACGAAGCGGCTCTCGAACTGGTAAAGGATAAGATCCCTCTTCCTGCATCACTAGGTCGAGTTTGTCCTCATCCTTGTGAAGAAGAGTGTAGAAGAGGACTCATCGATGAACCTATTTCCATCCAGTGGCTGAAGAGATTCGTTGCGGATCACGATCTGATGGATGAAGAAGTATTCATACCTGAATGTGAAGAAGATACAGGCAAGAGCGTTGCCATCATCGGCGGCGGCCCTATGGGTCTGTCAGCAGCTTACTTCCTTAGACAGATGGGTCATGATGTTACTATCTTCGAAGCAATGCCTAAGGCAGGTGGTATGCTGAGATACGGTATCCCTGAATACAGACTTCCTAAGGCTGTACTGGACGAAGAGATCCTGACTATTCAGAAGATGGGCGTTGAAATCATCACTGATACTAAGATTGGTGTGGATATCCCATTCGATTCAGTAAGAGAAGACTTCGATGCAGTTCTGCTGGGAATCGGCGCATGGGTATCAACAGGCGTTGGATGCGAAGGTGAAGATGCTGACGGAGTTATCGGCGGTATCGACTTCCTGAGAAAGGTAGTAAGAAACGAAGAAATCGAACTTGGCGAAAGAGTAGCTATTGTCGGCGGCGGTAATACTGCTATGGACGCATGCAGAACAGCTGTAAGACTTGGTGCCAAGGAAGTATATAACATCTACAGAAGAACTAAGGACGAAATGCCTGCAGATAGAGTTGAAATCGAAGAAGCTGAAGAAGAAGGCGTAATCTTCAAGAATCTGACTAACCCTATCGAAGTTCTCAAGGATGAAAATGGCCATGCCTGGGCAGTTAAACTGCAGGTTATGGAACTGGGTGAACCTGATGAATCAGGCAGAAGAAGACCTGTTCCTGTTAAGGGCAAGACTGAAACTATCGAGATCGATACTATGATCTTGGCTATCGGTCAGGCTGTAGATGCCGACCTCTTCGATTGTGATAAGACAAGAAAGAATGCAATCGCATATGATAAGGATACATTCATGACAAGCATTCCGGGAGTATTTGCAGGCGGAGACTGCGGTAACGATAAGATCTCTATCGCCGTAGAAGCCATCGCAGATGCGAGAAAGGTATCCGATATCATCGATGCTTACCTTAATGGCGAAACAGTTAAATATGAAAAGCCTTTCTTCGTTGAAAGAGACGATATTACAGAAAAGACATTCGAAGACAGAGAAAGAATGTGCAGACCTGAAATGCCTCTTCTGTCACCTGAAGAAAGAAAGGGTAACTTCAGCGAAGTCATTCCTGAAGGATATACTGCAGAACAGGCTGAAGCAGAAGCTAACAGATGTCTGGAATGCGGATGCCACGACTACTTCGAATGTAAGCTGATCGATCTGGCTAACCAGTATGATGTACATCCTGAAAGACTTGCAGGAGACATCAATAAGATCGAATTTGAAGATGATCATCCGTTCATCGTGAGAGACCCTAACAAGTGCATACTCTGCGGTCTTTGCGTAAGAGTTTGTGACGAAGTTATGGGAGTAGGAGCTCTTGGTCTGGTACATAGAGGTTTTGATACAGTTGTTAAACCTAACCTTGAAAAACCTCTGGCTGAATCAGGGTGTGTATCCTGCGGTCAGTGCGTAAGCGTTTGTCCTGTAGGTGCTCTTCAGGAAAGAACTACTATGATCAAGGAAACTCCTGTAGATACTGTAGTAACAGAAACTACTTGCTCATACTGCTCGGTAGGCTGCAGCCTGTTGTTGGAAAGCTATGGCGATATGCTTATCAAAGCTAACCCTGATAAGGAAGGAACTGTTAACGCAGGTCTGGCTTGCGGTAAGGGTAAGTGGGGATTTGACTGTTCAATGCTGGAAGATAAACTGGATGAACCTCTCATCAAGGATGAAGAAGGATTCAGAGAAGCCGATTATCATGAAGCCCTCGTTCTCATCGCTAAAAGATGTCAGTCCATAGGTGCCAAGTATGGTAAGAATGCTATCGGAGTAGCTGTATCCGACAGATACACTAACGAAGAAGCTTATGCTATCAAGACTATGGCTGAAGATATGGGTGCTAAGATCTTCTGCATGAACAACAGACAGAGTGGTATCAAGAATGTCATAGGACATGATGCTTCTCCTAACACTATAGATGAACTCCTGTCAACTAATCTGATCCTGGCAGTTGGTTTCAATGCTGCAGATAACCCTGTTATCCATCTGAAGATGAAGCAGGCGGCTGAAGCCGGCGCTAAGGTGGTTCTGATCAATACTGAAGATTACAAACAGGCTATGCCATATGCTGCTAAGGAAGTATATATCCCATCCGAACAGAATCACGTAGGTTTCCTTAAGGCTGTAGCCAAGGCCATCGTTGATGCAGGTAAGGGTAAGGATCTTCCTGGATATGATGAATTCGCAGCAAGCCTTGAAGACTTCCCAATCTGCGAGTTTGCAAGTGCTGAAGCTAAGGAAATAGCAGATATGTATCTTGGAGCTAAGAAGGCAATGATCGTATTCAATCAGAATCTGATCACTGTAGATGCAGCTACATTGCTGGCTGATATCGCTCTGATCTCCGGTCATATCGGTTCACCTAGAGACGGAATCTTACAGGTCAAGGCTAAGAACAATTCACAGGGTCTGATCGATCTGGGAATCAATGAAGGTGCAGAAGCACTTGAAGGAGTTAAGGCTCTCGTTGTATTCGGTGAAGAAGCTGATATCGATACAGACGCTCTGGAATTCCTCGCAGTATGCGATACTCATATGACTTCGCTGGCTGCTAAGGCTGATGTGGTTATACCTGGAACAGGCTTCGCTTCAACGGATGGTACTTACACAAATACTGAAAGAAGACTTCAGTTCGTGGAGTCTGCCATCGATGAAGGCGTTCTCCTTTCCAACTGGGAAGTTGCTGCTGAGATCTCCCACGTATTTGAAATCGATCACGAATGGGAAGACACAGAAGATATCTCAATGGAAATGGACGACATGGTTCCATCATACAAGTATGCTGAACTGGACGAAGTCCTTGGTGGAGTGCTGACTCCGGCAGATGCTAAATTGGTAGCTGTAGGAAATTCAGTATTCATCGATCCTCTCAAGTGCACAGACAGCTTGATGAATGTGATCGCAGAAAGACTTCCTAAACCAGCGAATCCAACAGCGTAACGATTAAGTTTGATCTAAGAGCCGCAAGTATTTGCGGCTCTTTTTACAAGGATAACGGTGTTATCATGGAATATATAACAAATTACGACTCCCCATTGGGTAATATAACGATAGCAAGTGATGGCGAAAATATAACAGGACTGTGGTTTGAAACCCAAAAACCTTCAGATGAAGAATTGGAAGCCAATTATGATAAACGCGATGTGCCTGTATTTGATCAAGCTAAAAAGTGGCTGGATGTTTATTTTTCCGGAAAGGCTCCCGGATTTACTCTGCCTTTAAAAGTCAATGAAACCTCATTCAGAAACAGAGTGTGTGAAATAATGATGGAAATACCATACGGGGAAACCATTACATACGGTCAAATAGCACAACGGATAGCAAGAGAAAACGGCGTAGATAAAATGTCTGCACAGGCTGTAGGCGGTGCGGTAGGGCACAATCCTATATCGGTCATCATACCATGCCACAGAGTCATAGGAGCCAACGGGAAGCTTACAGGATATACAGGAGGCATAAACATTAAGATAGAACTTCTTAAATTGGAGGGTTCATATGAACAAGTTGTATCAAAAAAGTGAGATATGGTTCGCAATAATATGGATAATCATATATGTTGTCGGAACAAGTATCGTAGATGGGATTTCACAGGATTACGAACTTAATAAAATACCGACATTTGTTTTTCATGTGATGCTTTGTGTGATCATCATATGCTGGATGAATAAGCAACAACTGTTTAACAATTACGGACTATGCAGAGCCAATTCACCTGCATCAAAATTCTTGTACTACATACCGCTGCTAATAATAGCTTCATGCAACTTATGGTTTGGCATGACAATGAACTTAGGGATCACAGAATCGATATTTTTCGCTGGAAGCATGGTCTGTGTAGGTTTTATTGAAGAAATCATATTCAGAGGATTTCTGTTCAAGGCCATGGCCAAGGACAGCATAAAGGCGGCAATTATAGTTTCAAGCATCACGTTTGGTATTGGTCACATAGTCAATCTCTTCAACGGCAGCAGCGATGATCCTATAGCAACGATATGCCAGATAATATATGCAATGGCAATAGGCTTCCTTTTTGTGATCATATTTTACAGAGGCGGTACGTTGTGGCCATGTATCATCACACATAGTGTAGTCAATGCTTTGAGCGTATTTGCAGATGAAAGTAATATGACAACTCAGATACAAATAATAACAGCAGCGATACTTACCATTATTCCTTTGATTTATGTTATAATACTTAATAAAACACTACCAAGGAGAGAAACAAATGAAAAAGTTCTTTAATGAATTCAAAGAATTTGCAATGCGCGGCAATATCATGGATATGGCTGTCGGCATCATCGTAGGTGCTGCATTCACAGCTATCGTAACATCGCTGGTAAATGATATCATTTCACCTATAATCGGTCTGCTTGTAAAAGTTGATTTCAGTGACCTGGTACTCAACATTGTCGGCGTAGATATCAAATACGGCGCATTCATAATGGCTGTGATCAACTTCCTTATTGTTGCATTTGCACTCTTTATGGTCATAAAGGCTATGAACAGGGCTGCGTCATTAACTAAAAAACCTGAAGCAGAACCTGAACCTACAACAAAAGAATGTCCTTTCTGCAAAACAGAAATACATATTGAAGCAACTAGATGTCCACACTGTACATCTGAGTTAGATAAAGCTGAATAAGATATAGAGGGATGATCATGTTCCAAACTGTATTCATTCAAGCGATCGGCCTTTTGGCTGTAGTCTGTTTTATATTCTCATTTCAGATAAAATCAAATAAAGCGCTGTTCCTGTGTCAGATGGCAGGAAGCGCTTTGTTTTGTGTCCAGTATCTTTTACTGGGGGCTTTTACCGGATGTCTAAGCTATCTTGCTGCTATAATCAGAAACATAATGCTTAGCAATATGCAAAAGGCACAGTGGCTCCGCTGGAAAGGGTGGTCATGGCTGTTTTCAGCTGTTGCTTTGGTCATTATGGTGTTCACCTGGCAGGGACCTGCAAGCATATTGCCGACACTGGCATTTGTAGTAGGGTCGTTTGCATTATGGACCGACAATGCACAGAAGATAAGATTCTACAATCTCATCTGTATATCTCCGTCATATTTAGCTTACGGCATATATGCAGGATCCATCGGAGCGATCCTAAATGAAATATTCATACTTTCATCGATCATCATATCCATATACAGATATGGATGGAAGGCGATGGGTGAGAACAAGTTCGAAAAATAAAAAAGACGCAAAAGACCGCTGACAAATAATGATCAGCGGTCTTTTTATTAATAAGTTATTTTAGTTTGATTCCCATAACTTCAGGTCTGAAAAGTCTTTCGTCCATCAACTTCAGATCATCAGCGATCACAGGCTTGAATTCCATTTTATCTAATATATCATTGTGAAGATCGACTCCCGGAGCGATTTCTATGAGAGTGAATCCTTCAGGTCTAAGCTGGAATACAGCTCGTTCAGTGATATATAGTATATTCTGACGTCCTTTATCAAGTGAGTTTTCGCCTGAGAAAGTGATATGAGCTACATCTTTCTTGAATTTGATGTGCGGCCCATCAGCAACGATGTTTATACAGCCGTTTTCAACTCGTATATCGCTCTTCCCCGCAGTAAATGTGCCCATGAAGCATACATTTTTAGCTCCTTGAGTGATATTGATGAATCCGCCGGGTCCCGGTACTTTACCTGCGAAGCGTGATACATTAACGTTGCCGTGGCTGTCCATTTCTGCAGCACCAAGGCATGCGTAGTCTATACCGCCGCCATCATAGAAATCAAACATATCAGGCTGTTTCAGTATGGCATCAGGATTATATGCTGCGCCTGTAGCGATCCCCGGAGCAGGGACACCGCCCATGACACCGGATTCGATACTGGCAGATACATTCTTGATCAGACCCTCTTCATTCAATACATTAGAAACGTTCATAGGAACACCTATGCCCAAGTTTATGAATGCATTGTTTGAAAACTCCATAGCACCTCGGCGGCAGATGACTTTGATAGGATCAAGCTCAAGAGGTTTGATTTCTTCCAGCTGTATCTTCTCATCACCACACCATGAATGGACGATAGGGGGCATACCTTCGATGAAATGTTGTCCCGTATTTCCCGGAGAACCGAGGATAACGTAGTCCACAAGGGTAGCAGGGACTATGACATCCTGAGGATGGAGGTCTCCGCTTTCTACGATCTCATCCACCTGTACCATTACGATACCGCCTGAATTACGAGCGGCAGTTGCCATTTCCAGTTGTTCCAGATGCATCGCTTCCTTTTCCAAGGAAATATTTCCCTTGCGATCGGCCATAGTTCCCTTGATGATAGCAACATCTATAGGAAATGCAGGGTAGAAGAGATGATCTTCACCCTTGATATTTATCAGTTCTACAGGACGATCTTTGCTTTCGCGTGCAGTATCGTTGATACATGCACCATCGACACGCGGATCTACGAAAGTCTTAAGACCTACAGGCGTTATGACGCCAGGTTTGCCCGATGCGATAGCCCTCATCATATGCGACAAAACGCCTTGCGGTATCATGAAGCAAGGGATAGAACCGTCCATGATAAGAGGGTACATCTTATTGGCAAGACTCAAATTAGCGCAGAGTAATCTGCGCATAAGTCCCCTATGAGCGAAATGATTTATCCCTCGATCTTTGCCATCACCGCCGATACCGGCAACATTGACCACATTGAGATCACATGGATGGCCTTCGTTTATAAATCTGTTTTCAATTTCTCCAAGTATATCGTCAGCCAGGCAGAAGCTGATGAAGGCATCTACACCTACTGTCGATCCGTCTTTTATTATTGATGCCGCTTCTTTAGCGGTTATGAATTTTACAGGCATGTTTACTTCCTTATTTATTCTTAAAAACTATGTCTTTTTCTTTTCTTAAAAAACCGCCCATACCGATCTTTTGATCTTCAGTATCAAAAAGCGGCGCGAAAGCCTTTCTTTCAAAAATACAGCCTTCTTCGATGGAAGGAGATGTGCCTTTTGCAAGACCGTAGTCTACAGCTTTCTTGGCAGCTCTTACAGCAAGCTGTCCGTTTTTCTCTATGCAGAGGGCAAGTTCCAGCGCTTCCTCAAGTAGTTTATCTGAAGGGACGACTCTGCTGACAAGCCCAATTTTAAGAGCTTCGCCGGCATTTATGCTTTTGCCTGTGAATATCATTTCTTTGGCGATGCTTTCTCCGACTATTTCAGGCAGTCTCTGTGTGCCTCCGGCACCGCAGATGACACCAAGCTTCACTTCAGGAAGACCCATGCGTGCTGATTCTGATACGATACGTATATCACAAGCCAGTGCCAGCTCCAGACCACCGCCCAGGGCATAACCGTTGATGGCTGCGATCACAGGGATCTGCATACTTTCGATGCGCAGATTGAGACCGCTTCCAAGGCCGGACCATTCCAGTATTTCATCAGGCGTTTTGTTTACCATTTCTTCGATATCCGCACCCGCAATAAATGATTTACCTGTCCCGGTGATGATCAGAGTATAAATTTCAGGATCTGACTCAACATCATCGAGTGCAGTATTTATATCGGCCAGGAAACTGCTGCAGAGAGCATTCATGGTTTCTTTTTTATTAAGGGTCAGTATCGCAGTATGACCTTTTTTTTCTAATATAATGTCTGACATGAAGATCTCCTCTGACGAACGATTATTATAACATTGACTTTTATTTTAACACATATAAGACAAAAGTTCCAATATCCATAAAACAATCAAAAACAAAAGGTAAAATATAGATAATACATTTAAAAAGGAGTAAAATATAATTACTCTGAAGAAAGGAGAATCGGCGTATCGTAAGATCGCCGGATCAGGGATATGTCATTCGTAACTTTTGAAAATGTAGGCAAGATATATAAGACAGGAGATGTGGAAGTCCATGCTCTCAAAGGAGTGGATTTTGAAATAGAAAAAGGGGAGATCTGTGTGGTTGTAGGGCAGTCAGGTGCCGGCAAGACTACACTTCTCAATATACTGGGCGGAATGGATACTCTCACAAGCGGCAGAGTGCTGCTGGACGGCAGAGATATTTCTGCACTTAAAGATAAAGAAATGGCCACATACAGAAGGCTCGACATAGGATTCGTGTTTCAGTTCTATAACTTGATCCCGAATCTCACGGCACTCGAAAATGTCGAGATCGCATCACAGCTTTCTCCTAAGCCGTTAAACAGTCGTAAGGTGATGGAGGTAGTAGGCCTCAGGAACCGAATGAACAACTTTCCTGCCCAACTCTCCGGAGGAGAACAACAGAGGGTAGCGATCGCAAGAGCCCTTGCCAAGAACCCGAAGCTGCTCCTTTGCGATGAGCCGACCGGCGCTTTGGATTATGAAACAGGCAAGGCTATCCTGAAACTTCTCCAGGAAACAAGCAGAAGGACGGGAATGACAGTAGTCATCATAACACACAACTCAGCCCTTACTGCCATGGCAGACAGAGTAGTCAGAGTCAAGAATGGAACGGTAGCATCGGTGACACTAAATGAGAAGCCGATTCCTGTAGAACAGATAGAATGGTAGGAGCGGAGATACATGGCCGGAAATGTTTATGCTAAAAATATAAAACGCACCATAACCGGAAGCTTGGGAAGATATATAGCCATACTCGCCATAATCGCCATCGGAGTAGGATTTTTTGTGGGTGTCAAAAATACCAAGGCATCCATGATGGAAACATGCAACGATTACGTCGATGAATACGCGTTATACGATTATAGGCTCATATCTACTTACGGCTTCACTGAAGAAGATGTGAAAGCGCTGGATGCAGTCGATGAAACTAAGGCTGCGGAAGGCGGTATTTATGCTGACTTTTTTTCTGAGGACAGCGAAGGTAACTCCATTATTTTGAGAGCCCATTCCATTACTGAAGATATAAACAAGGTAAACTTGACAGAAGGTCGTATGCCTGAAAAGGCCAATGAATGCATTGCCGATGATTTTC
Organism: Bacillota bacterium; assembly: GCA_030536355.1. Taxonomy (GTDB): domain Bacteria; phylum Bacillota; class Clostridia; order Peptostreptococcales; family Anaerovoracaceae; genus Lentihominibacter. The sequence continues at coordinate 32,401 of JAUNQD010000008.1, forward strand.
TGTTCTCAAAAAAGGACATAGGAACGAAGATAAAAGTTGCTGATAAGAATGAAAATGCACAGAAAGATACGCTGAACTTTGATGAGTATGAGATCGTCGGTATAGCCAAGTCTCCTTATTACATGATGAAGCGTGAACGTGGGACCACTTCGATAGGTGACGGCAAGATCTCAGCATTCATTTATATGCCTCGTGAAGGACTTACAAGCGAGTATTTCACAGAGATATTCGTTACATGCAAGGAACAGGGATTCATATTCAGCGATGAATACAATGTCAATATAGATAAGGCGGAAGAGCCGATACAGACTGCAGCTGAGGCGCAGGCCCACAAGCGTTACGAAGAAATAGTAGATGAAGCTCAGACAGAAATAGACAAGGGTAAGAAAGAGCTGGAAGATGGAAAGGACACCTTAGCTGCAGAAAAGGCTTCCACTTACGCGGAGCTGAGAAATGCAAAGCGCACTCTTGATGCAAATAGCAGAGAGATTGAAGCGGGCAAGGCAGCGATAACTGCTCAGAAAGTGCAGCTTCCGGCGGATAGAGCCAATTATGCGGCTATGCTCTTGCAGGTAGAGGCAGGTCTGGCACAGGATCCAAGTAATACAGAACTTTTGGAAGACAAGATAGAGCTTACTTATGCCATAGCACAGATCGATGCTGCTATCAAGATGATTCCTGCTAAAGAACGTGAGCTTGCTGCAGGAGAAAAACAAATAGCTGAAGGTTATGATGAATATTATGACGGCAGGGCTAAAGCCAACAGAGAATTCAATAAAGCAGAGAAAGAACTGGAAGATGCAGAAAAAGATCTGAAAAAAGCTGAAGAAGAGCTTGCGGATATGGCCGCTGCCGAAGTTTTTGTACAGAAAAGGGAAGATAACCTAGGATTCGGATCTTTTGAAAGCAATGCAGATATAGTTGACAGCATCGCTAAAGTATTCCCTGTATTTTTCTTCTTGATCGCTGCTCTTGTATGTTCAACAACAATGTCCAGGATGATAGAAGAAGAGCGCACTCAGATAGGTGCCTTGAGAGCTCTCGGATATACGTCCGGAAGGATAATGAAGAAATATATGATCTACTCAGGATCCGCAGCCGTGATAGGCTGCATCATAGGATTCTTTGCAGGATCAAAATTCTTCCCGCTTGCCATATGGACAGCGTATGGCATGATGTTCGGGTTTGCGCCGCTTCAGTACTATTTCAGCTGGTCACTTGCGCTTATATCACTGATAGTATCTTTGATATGTTCTACAGGGACAACATATTTTGCCTGCAGGGGGCAGCTTTCTCACATGCCGGCAGAAATACTGAGACCTAAAGCACCTAAAGCCGGTAAGCGAGTTTTCCTCGAAAGGATAGATTTCATCTGGAGCAGATTGAAATTCCTCCACAAGGTAACTGTGAGAAATATCCTCAGGTATAAGAAGAGGATGATAATGATGATCATAGGTATCGGAGGCTGTGCATCGCTCGTGCTGGCAGGCTTCGGTATGGATGACTCTGTTGCGGGAGTCTCCGATCATCAATACACAAATATCGAAACATACGATATCATGGTGGCATTCGAAGAGGTGCTTACCGATGAAAAGAAGGCAGGATTCGACGAAAACCATGGCGATGCTCTTAAGAATACTGCTGTGTTTCAGCAGTCAACAGTTACTTTGAAGCATGCGGGAGTCAGCAAATCCAGCAGTTTGATCATTACTGATGATAAAAACATGTCAGATGCTTTTGTTTTGAAGGAAGAAGTTGAAGACGAAGCTAAGATAGCTTATCCGGGAGAAGGGGAGGCTGTGATCAATAATAAGATGGCTGAAATGCTGGGCGTTGGCATAGGTGATGCTGTAGAAGTGGAATACGATGATACTCATCATACTACCCTTGAAATATCCGGCATCTTCAGAAACTATGTAAGCAGCTACATGTTCGTCAATGATAAGACGTATGAAATGACTTCCGGCAGTGCATATGAACCATCTATGATGTATCTTACAGTCAAAGATAGCAGAGATGTACATCGAGTGGCAGATGATATCAGTGATACTGAAGATGTTATAGCGATATCGGTAAATGAAGATGTCAGAGCCGGGATCGATGATATGATGCAGAGCCTCAACTATATAATAATCCTCGTTATATTATGTGCGGGAGCACTGGCATTCATAGTTCTGTTCAATTTGAGCAATATCAACCTTACCGAGCGTGTCAGGGAAATAGCAACGATAGAGGTGCTTGGATTTTATCCTAGGGAAACCGGTGCCTACGTGTTCAGAGAAAACTTGATACTGGTGATATTGGGTATAATAGCGGGACTTCCGACAGGATTCCTGCTCCATAAGTTCATCATGAAACAGATAAATATAGACATGGTATCCTTCAACAGTGTGATCGAGCCTGCCAGTTATGTCTATACAGTTATTGTAGTGTTATGCTTCACCTTCATAGTCGACAGAGTAATGCGGCGTAAACTCAAGAAGATCAATATGGCTGAGGCACTTAAATCGATAGAATAAGTACTTTTGAAAAATCTTTTTATGATATAATTAAATATATTTGAAATATAAGAGAAGGGGATGACTCAAATGACAGAACTTAGCAATGAAAAAGAATTGCTGACGCTGGAGCAAAGCCTGCGCTTTTGCGCAGAAGATTTTGATGCAAAGGGCAACTTGAAGGCTTCCAGCTTGATGTATGCATTTCAGGAGATAGCCGGAGCTCACGCAGAAAGCCTGGGCTTGGGGTTCGATGACCTGATGGAAAAGAATTATATATGGGTACTCAGTAAGGTGAGATTTGAAGTCTCCGGCAGGATAGAGCAGGGCAGGGACTATATTCTTAAGACATACCCAAGACCTAAGAAAGGTGTTACATTCTTCAGAGATTACTATGTATATGACGGTGAAGAGCTTATTGCCAAGGGAACAAGCCATTGGTGCATCATAAACTTCGAGACCAGAAGGATAGAAAGAGCCAAGATAGATTTCGATGGCGAGTTCATCGATCATGAGGCTTTTGAAAACGGCATCGAAAAATTCAAGGTGGATCAGGAATCGCTTGTCAAGATAGGATTCCATAAGGTGACAGAAGATGACCTCGATGATAATGAACATGTAAATAACTGTCGTTATGCCGATATGGTGGAAGAGGAGTTGTCAGGACATAAAGAGTACTCCATATACTTCTCTAAGGAAGCTTTGCTTGATGATGAGATAATTCTCTATAAGACTTCCGATGAAGAATATACATACCTTGAAGGAAAGCTCGATGATGAAACTATCATTTTCCAGATCAAGGTGAAGTAAATATGAATAATGATATTAAAAAACCCGTAAACGGTAATCGTTTACGGGTTTTATTATTAAGGTTTAAATAAGTCTAAACTATGTAAGGTTTATACTAAGCCCTGAGCCATCATAGCTTCAGCAACCTTTTCGAAACCAGCGATGTTAGCACCCTGTACCAGAGCGTTCTTATCGTTGTAGTAAGTTTCGCCAGCCTTAGCGCAAGCATTGTAGATGTTCTTCATGATTGTGTGCAGCTGAGCATAAACGTCTTCGTGCTGATATACAGTGTGTCCTGAGTTCTGACCCATTTCGATGCATGAGCAAGCAACGCCGCCAGCGTTAGCAGCCTTAGCAGGACCTACAGCTGTCATTTCCTTCATCAGGTAAACGAGAGCGTCGTTAGTTGTAGGCATGTTAGCTCCTTCACAGTAGAACTTAGCGCCTGACTTAACGATGTTCTGAGCATCTTCCATTCTTACGTCATTCTGCATAGCGCAAGGGATGAACAGGTCAACCTTAACGCCGAAGTCTTCAGCAACATTCCAAGGCTTCTTTCCAGGAACGAAAGTAGCTTCTGGGAACTTTTCTGCGTAAGGTGCGCAAACGTTCTTGCCTGATGCTCTCAGTTCGAGGAAGTATGCAACCTTTTCGTCAGTGTTAACGCCTTCTGGGTCGTAGATATATCCGTCAGGACCTGAGAATGCAACTGTCTTAGCGCCTAACTGCTGTAATTTCCAAGCAGCACCCCATGCTACGTTACCGAAACCTGAGATTACTACGTTCTTTCCAGCCATTTCTTCGCCGTTAGCCTTCAGCATTTCTTCTGCGTACCATACGATACCGAATCCAGTAGCTTCAGCTCTTCCCAGCAGTCCGCCGTACTGCAGACCCTTGCCAGTCAGAACGCCTTCGTATCTGTCAACGATTCTCTTGTACTGTCCGAAGAGGTAACCGATTTCTCTAGCGCCAACGCCCAGGTCTCCAGCAGGAACGTCAGTGTAAGGTCCGATATGTCTGTACAGTTCAGTCATGAATGCCTGGCAGAATCTCATTACTTCTGCATCTGACTTACCGTTAGGATCGAAGTCTGAACCACCCTTACCGCCGCCGATAGGCAGACCAGTCAGTGAGTTTTTGAAGATCTGTTCGAATCCGAGGAACTTGATGATTCCAGGGTATACGTTTGGAGCGAATCTCAGACCGCCTTTGTAAGGTCCGATAGCGCTGTTGAACTGGTATCTGTAGCCCTTGTTAACCTGTACTTTACCAGCATCGTCAACCCATACTACTCTGAAAGTAACTCCTCTTTCAGGTTCTACTAATCTTTCGAGAAGAGCAGCTTCTTCATATTCAGGATGCTTGTCGCATACTGGAGCTAATGATTCGAGTACTTCTTCTACGCACTGGTGGAATTCCACTTCGCCAGGGTTGTTCTGCTTGCAGAGTTCAATGACTCTTTCTACATAATTTGACATTTTTTTTCTCCTCTTTTTTAAATAATATAATTAGTTAAAATTGTAATGCCTAGTTAAGTTAAATATATCACTACGAATATATACAGTCAATGGGATTCCCACCTTTTGGCGGAAAGTTGAAATTTTCTGATAACTGGAAGGCGGCAGGAATAAAATGGTTGTTTTTATGACAATAAAACATTTGGATTTGCTTTGGAAATTTGATATACTAATTAGGAATGGAATCTTTGAGAAAGGAGGCAATATCATGGCTGAAAATATGGAAATGATGGATGCTATGGACATTGACACTAAAGAACAGCAATTTGATGAAGACATAGAGAATATAATTGAACTGCTTGAAGAAAAATCATACTTTAAAGCGAGAGATGAGATCCTGAAACATAATGAAGTAGATATTGGTGAGATTCTCGAAGAGGTACTGGAAGAACTGGGTATAGAGAAGACTATAATCCTGTTCAGGATGCTGCCTAAAGATGTTTCGGTAGAGGTGTTTTCATACTTGCCTACAGATGATCAGTTGGAAATCGTCAATGGCATAACTGACAGAGAAAGAAACTATATCATCCAGGAACTGGACTTCGACGATATGATCGACGTGCTGGAAGAACTTCCCGCAAACATCGTCGATAAGATCCTGGCCAGTACACCTAAAGATGAACGTAAACTGATAAATACATTCCTCAACTATCCGGATACTTGTGCGGGCAGCCTGATGACACCTGATTACATAAGTCTTCAGGAAACCATGACAGTGGGAGAAGCCCTTGCCCATATCAAACGTGAGGCGCTGGACAGTGAGACTGTATATACTTGTTATGTCAAGAGTGCAGGAAGAAAACTCCAGGGGATCGTCTCCCTGAGAGCATTAGTAGTAGCTGATGACGATGTGAAAGTCGGCGAATTGATGAATGAAGATTACGTATACGTTAACGTATACGATGACCAGGAAGAAGTAGCAGAATACTTCACTAGATACGGCTTCCTGGCAATTCCTGTAGTAGATAAAGAAAACAGATTGGTAGGCATCATCACTGTCGATGACATCCTGGATGTAATCGAAGAAGAAACTACCGAGGACATCGAGAGAATGGCGGGTATCATGGATGGATCCGACAAGGAGTATCTTGATTTGAGTGTATTCAATCATGTTAAGTCAAGACTTCCTTGGCTCATATTCCTGACAGTATCACTGATGCTTACAGGAGCCATAATCACCAGATTCGAGGCTGTTCTTTCACAGGTCATCATACTGGTATCATATCTGCCTTTGCTCATGGGTTCCGGCGGTAATACAGGTACCCAGGCAGCGACACTTGTAATACGTGGTATGGCAGTCGACGAAATAGACCTTAAGGACGCTTTTAAAGTATTCTGGAAAGAACTGCGCATAAGCATCATCCTGGGAGGGATCCTCAGCGTACTGAACTTTGCGAAAGTAGTGTTCATAGATCATCAAAGCTTCATGATAGGCCTTACTGTGGCTGTTTCTCTGCTTTTGATCATAATGTTTGCAAAACTGTTGGGAGGACTGCTTCCGATGGCAGCCAAAAAAGTAGGTATCGACCCTGCGTTGATGGCATCACCTATGATGGCTTCGCTGACTGACATGTTCTCTGCAGTTGCATTCCTGCTGATCGCATCATTGTTCCTCGGAATTTCACTGTAGGTGATTTTATGGAAAATACAGGTTTAATTACTCTCGAATATGTAAAGAATATTATCAAGGAAAGACCGACGGAAATACATAAAGGAAAGTGCGGCAGAGTGTTGATCGTTGCAGGTTCTGTAGGTATGGCCGGAGCAGCGGTGCTGTCAGCAAGAGGTGCGCTCAAATCAGGAGCAGGTCTTGTTAAGATAGCGGCACCTAAAGAGTTGTTTGACATACTTCAGGTGGCAGTCACTCAGGCGACATGCATCGACGTTTCCGAGATTTCCGACAGTCTTGCCCAGGGTTCGCTGGATATTTATAATGCAGTAGCCATAGGACCCGGATTGGGGGTAGATGAGAGAAAATACCTGTTGATAAAAGATATACTTAAGAATTATAACGGCACTGTGGTTTTAGATGCAGACGGGATCAACTGCATTTGCAAATATGATGTGGGATTACAGTGCTTATCGGGAAGAAAATATCCTGTGGTATTGACGCCTCATGTTGGCGAAGCAGATAGACTGCTTTCTGCACTTGGCGAAGAGAAGGTAACTTCTTTAGGCAGAGAGAAAGCAGCAGAGATCATAAGCGGCAAGACCGGTGCCATCGTGCTTTTGAAGGGAGCAGGCACTGTAGTTACGGCGGACAAACAAGGCTCATATATTAATACTACGGGAAACCCGGGAATGGCTACGGGCGGAAGCGGTGATGTGCTTACCGGAGTCATAGCGGCTATTGTCGCTTCGGGTATCGATCCGTTTGATGCAGCTAAAGCAGGAGCTTACATGCATGGTTTGGCGGGAGATAAGGCCGCTGATGTACACGGACAGTGGGGAATGACCGCTGTAGAGGTGGAAGAAGCCCTTCCTGCTGCATTCAAAGAAGTTGTAGGCAAATAAAAGATTATATTATAAAGGGGTAAAGGACTGTGAGCATAAAAAAGGGCGACCTTTATTTTGCTGATTTAAGTCCGGTAACGGGCTCCGAACAAGGTGGAGTCAGACCCGTGCTGGTGGTCCAGAATGATGTGGGAAATAAATTCAGTCCCACTATCATAGTGGCGGCCATCACAAGCAGGAAAAATAAGGCCGACCTTCCAACTCATGTATCGATAGAGGCAGATGGGAACGGCCTGTCGAAAAACTCAGTAGTATTATTAGAACAACTCAGAACAATAGACAAAAGAAGATTGAAAGAAAGAATCGGTACGATCGACAAAAAACGTTTACCGGAAGTAGATGAAGCACTGAGCGTAAGCTTAGGTATCGATAATGGTTCATTTTTCTAGTGTGTAAGGGCTGCGTTGGCGGCCCTTTATATATTTAATAAATGATTTATATGGAGGAGACTATGGATATTAAAGCTCTGGAAAAGACAGCAGCAGAGGTGAGAGTCGGTATAGTAAAAGCTATACATAATGCCGGCTCCGGACATCCGGGCGGATCACTTTCAGCTGCAGACATCGTTACTGCACTGTATTTTGATGAAATGAATATCGACCCTGCAAACCCTAAGATGGAAGGAAGAGATAAATTTATCCTTTCTAAGGGACACGCAGGTCCTGTCCAGTATTCTGCGCTGGCAGTCAAGGGTTATTACCCAATGGAAGACTTCATGGAATTGAGAAAGATCGGATCCAAATTCCAGGGACATCCTGATATGAACAAGGTTCCGGGAATCGAAATGTCAACAGGTTCCCTCGGCCAGGGATTCTCTGTTGCCGGCGGAATGGCTATGGCAAATAAGCTGGACAACGATCCGGGCAGAGTATACGTGCTCCTCGGTGATGGTGAGATCCAGGAAGGTATCGTATGGGAAGCTGCGATGTCAGCTGCTCATTACAAGCTGGACAACCTGGTAGGCATCCTCGACTGGAACGGTCTTCAGATCGACGGTAAGAATGAAGATGTCATCACAGTAGCTCCTGTAGTAGAAAAATTCGAATCCTTCGGATGGAATGTTATCCAGATCGACGGACATGACTTCCAGCAGATCCTGGATGCTTTCAAAAAGGCAAGAGAATGCAAAGGTCAGCCTACAATGATCGTCGCTAAGACCATCAAGGGCAAAGGTGTTTCATTTATGGAAGATCAGGCAGGATGGCACGGCAAGGCTCCTGATGCTGAGCAGACAGCACAGGCAGTAGCAGAGCTGGGAGGTGAAATGTAATGGCAGATAAGATGGCAACAAGACAGGCTTATGGTAAAGCTCTGGTAGAACTGGGTGAAAAGTATCCGCAGCTGGTCGTTATGGATGCAGACCTGAGCAAATCAACTATGACTGCTGAATTCGGCAAGGCATATCCTGAAAGATTCTTTAACATGGGTATCGCAGAACAGAACTTGTATGCATCAGCAGCAGGGCTGGCTCTGTCCGGTAAGACAGTATGTGCCAGCACATTCGCTATGTTCGCTTCAGGAAGAGCATTTGAAATCATCAGAAACTCCATTGGATATACTAAAGCTAACGTTAAGATCTGTGCTACTCACGCAGGTATCACGGTAGGTGAAGACGGTGCCAGCCATCAGACTTTTGAAGATATCGCTCTGATGAGAACTATCCCGGGCATGACAGTTATAAACCCTTCAGACGGAGTATCAGCTAAGAAACTTCTGGAACAGGCAGTTGCTATGTATGGCCCATGCTATGTTAGACTGGGAAGAGCTGCAGTGCCTACTTTCTACTGCGAAGATGCTGACATCACTCTTGGCAAGGGCAACCTCGTTAAAGATGGCAAGGATGTTACGATCGTAGCGACAGGTATCATGGTGAATGAAGCTGTTATGGCAGCTGAAACATTGGCAGCAGAAGGCATCGATGCAAGGATCATCGATATCCATACTATCAAGCCTCTCGATGAAGAGATCATCATCAAGGCGGCTCAGGAAACTAAGGCCATCGTTACTGCTGAAGAACATTCCGTTATCGGAGGTCTGGGCAGTGCAGTTGCGGAAGTGGTAGTTAAGAACGCACCTGTTAAGATGGCTATGGTTGGTCAGAAGGATACATTTGGCGAATCAGGCAAACCTGATCAGTTGAAGGAAAAGTACGGAATGACTGCTGCAGATATCGTTGCAGCTGTAAAAAGCGTTCTCTAACAGAGACATTTTCTAAATAGGAATAAACCCCTTTACCATGTAATAAATTCTAGTAAGGATTCATGGAAAGGGGTTTTTGTGTGAAAAATAATAATGAGAAGAAATCCTGCGGCAAAAAAATGAAGGTTATCATTTTAACACTAGCTGTTACAGTGGGAATATGTGCAGCTGTTCTTGGAACAGGCATATCAGGCGGAGAAAAAAATGTAAAATTTGATGAAGTCAGCGAAAAAAAGATGCCGGCAGATATAACGAACGAAGTAATACCTGAATATAGGGAATTCGAGCGTGCTCTGGCATGTATGATCGATGATGATGTATATGTGATAGTCACCAGAGGTGAAAAGCCGTCATCAGGGTTTCATGTGTCTGTAGATAAGATAAAAATCGAAGAAAAAGATGATAAAAGCAATCTGATAGTATATGCATTGTTTGAAGATCCGGACAAAGAAACACCTATCTCACAGATCGTAACATATCCTTTGTGTGTTGTGAAAACTGACCTGAATGATCTGCCTGATACCATAGAATTGCGCATACAATATTGAAAAAAATACTAACGAACAAAGCTCGACATGATTTTCACATAACTTTCACTTAACGACAGCAAATACACCGAATATAGTGGTTATTTCCCCATAAAATATTGAAATAATCAACTATATGTAGTAAAATTTACATGTATGTTTAAGTGTAGGAAAGGACAACACAACAGATGATCGTATTTAAAAATGTAACTAAATATTACAAATCAAATGTCGGGCTTGAGAAAGTTTCCGTTAGGATCAATAAAGGCGATTTCGTTTTCCTGGTAGGACCAAGCGGTGCCGGAAAATCGACTTTCATAAAGCTGATACTTAAAGAAATAGATGCAGATTCGGGAAGTATACTCGTAAGAGGCAATGATGTTACCCAGTTATCCAACAGACAGGTGCCTAAACTGAGAAGGAACATAGGGATCGTATTCCAGGACTTCAGACTTCTTCCTAAGAAGACTGTGTATGAGAACGTTGCCTTCGCAATGGAAATCATACATCAGCCAAAGAAGCTGATAGATAAATATGTTCCCCAGGTTCTCAGTATGGTAGGCATCTCCGAAAAAGCGGACAAGTATCCAGATGAACTGTCTGCAGGTGAACAACAGAGAGTGGCGATCGCAAGAGCCATCGTAAATAAGCCGAGGATCCTTATTGCGGACGAGCCTACAGGAAATCTTGACCCTGATACAGCATGGGAAATCATGCAGCTCCTCGATCAGATCAACAAGAGAGGAACTACGATAGTAATGGTTACGCATGCCAAGGATATCGTTGACAAGATGGGTAAGCGAGTTATAGCCATCGAAAAGGGCAGGATAGTTAGAGATGAATTCGGTGCTTACGGATTTGAAGAAGCACTGGCAGAAGTTGATATGGGTTCCGACACTATAATGAGCAGACGCACATTCAGATCCAGATTCATGAGAGGAGGAAGAGACTAGTGAAAAGATTTTTATACACTCTGAAGCAGTCCTTCCTGCAGGTATTCAGAAACAGAGCAATGTCATTGGCATCGATATTTGCCATTACAGCTATGCTTATCATATTGAGTATTTTCTTCATACTCGTTATCAATATCAATACGGCTGCACAGGCCATAAAGAATGATTATGACTCCATCGAAGTATTCATGGAAGATGAAGCGACCAAGGCAGATGCCAATAAGATCATCCATGAAATGGATAACAGAGATGGAGTAGCAGATGCATATTATAAGACTAAAGAAGAAGCTCTTGCAGATTTCAGAGCAAGATGGGGTGAAAACGCATATCTTCTAGATACACTTACCGAAAATCCTTTGCCTAATTCAGTTGTTATCATGATATCCGATTTGGATGAGGCGGAAGACATAGCTAAACAGGCAGGATCGTATGACGGTGTTGAAGACGTTAAATTCTATAAAGACACGGTGGACAAGCTTCTTAAAGCAACAAAATTCATCCAGATAGCTGCTATCGTAGTAATGATATTCTTGATCATAGTATCTGTTGTAGTAGTATCTAACACGATAAAACTGACTGTACTTAATAGATCTAATGAGATCAATATAATGAAATATATCGGAGCAACCAACTGGTTCATCAGAGGACCTTTCCTTTGTGAAGGGATCATCATCGGTGTGATTGCTGCGGCCATATCTGTAGGGTTATCAGCACTGATGTATGGTGAATTGGTCAAGGCTATCGGTGAGCAGATATTCTCCATATTATCAGTTCCTATGGTACCGGTAGGATTTTTGGTGCTGAACTTCGCATTGATATTCTTGGCTTTGGGAGTAAGTATCGGTGCATGCGGAAGTATAGTTTCCATGAGAAAGTTCCTTGATAAGTAATGATATTGGGGTGGTAATAATGAGGAAAAAGAAATTAGTATTTATAATAGCAATAATGACTGTCCTTATGATGGGATTCCAGACTGCTTTTGTCAATGCTGAAAGCTTAAGCGAGATCAGACAGCAGATAAGAGAAAAGGAAGCTGCACTTGAGAGGGGCAGATCACAAGAAAAAGATCTGGCTTCACAAGTAGCTGCTCTTGAACAGGAACTGGCAAGACTTGATACGGCAATTGCCGAAGGAGAAGCTGAACTTAAAAAACTTGAAAAAGAACTGGCGGAAGCTCAGGCAAAAGTCGATACACAGAATGAAAATCTCAATGGAAGATTGAGAAATATGTATAAGACAAGTTCTGTCGGTTATGTTGATGTTCTTTTAGATTCAGGCAGTTTTTCTGAATTCCTGACGAATCTTGAGCTCGTTAAGATAATATACAGCAAGGACCAGGAAGTACTCAAGGAATTAAAGGATGCCAGAAAAGTAGTCGAAGAGAAAAAAGCTGAAGTTGAGACCCTTCAGGCAGAACTGGAAGAATCAAGAAAGGTCACTGCATCTAATAAGGCAGTAATAGATGAAAAGAAAAAAGAGATCGCTGCATCTAACGCACAAATGCAGGCAGCACTCAACGCGCTGGAGCAGGATGCATATAAGCTTATTGCAGAGAGTCAGGGCTCGATAGATCCGAACGCTCCTTATGCAGGAGGTGTTATGGCCCATCCATCACCAACATGCACAGTAATCACTTCGCCTTTTGGATACAGAACCAGCCCTGCAGGTTATCATACAGGTATCGACTTGGCCAGATACGGCAGTGCACATGGTCACTCTATAGTTGCAGCTAATGATGGTGTCGTTATCCGTGCTTCTTGGTATGGTGGATACGGAAACTGCATTATGATCGACCATGGTGGCGGCGTAGTTACACTGTATGGTCATGCATCCAGATTGAATGTAAGTAAAGGTCAGTATGTAATGAGAGGACAAAAAATAGGTGAGATTGGTAATACCGGATATTCATTCGGAGCACATCTTCATTTCGAAGTGCAGATCAATGGCAGCCATAAAAACCCATATTCATACATATATTGATCAAGACATCAAGTGATTAAATTTAAAGGTATCGGGAGAAATTATAATAATGGTGAGAAAACCGGAAGAAATATTAAATGAACTGCTTAGAGACCGAGGAATCGAATCAGCAGAAGATATTTCCGAGTTTCTCTCTGACAGACCAAAGAAAACTTATGATCCATTCCTGCTTCTTAATATGGAGGCGGGAGTGGATTTGCTGTTGTCGGAGATAAATAAGGGAACGAGGATTTGCATTTACGGCGATTATGATGCAGATGGAGTAACATCAATATGCATTTTGTCCCATATTATTGGAATTCTGACAGACGATCTGACATATTATATCCCATCAAGATTTGAAGAGGGGTATGGTCTCAATAAAAATGCTGTCAAGAAACTCCATGACGATGGTGTAGGACTCATGATCACTGTAGACTGTGGCAGTGTTTCATACGAAGAAGTAGAATACGCCAAAGAACTGGGAATGAGGGTCATAGTTACAGATCATCATAGTATAGACAGCATCAAGGCTGATACAATTCTCATAAATCCCAAGCAGAAGGAATGTACATATCCTTTCAAGGAACTGGCGGGATGCGGTGTAGCATTCAAAATGGCACAAGCCATACAGCAGAGAGCCGGACTTCCTAAATCTGTAATAAATGATGTGCTGGATCTGACAGCAGTCGGTACAGTCGGAGATGTGGTTTCTCTTACAGATGAAAACAGGACAATCGTTAAATATGGTCTTAACAAAGTCAATGCGGGAGCGAGGCAATCATTAAAAAAACTGAAAGAAGCCATATCCCTCAAGTGGATAACATCTGAAAACATTGCTTTTGGCATCGCACCTCATATCAATGCAGCAGGAAGGATGGCCAGCGCCCGCGATGCTGTTGAACTGTTCATGGCTGATAATGAGATGATTATGGATAAGAAGGTAGAAGACCTTGTCTTTTATAACAGCCAACGAAAGAAAAAACAGGAGGAGGCCTACAATAAAGGTATAGAGCTCCTTACAGGCAATGAAAAATTCGTCGTACTCCATATGGAAAACATTCATGAAGGAATAGGCGGCATCGTTGCAGGTAAGATAAAAGAAACTACAGGCCGCCCGACCATAATAGTTACTCCATCGGGAGAAGGATATCTTAAGGGTACAGGAAGAAGCATAGATAAGATAGATATATATCAAGTGCTAAAGAATCATGAAGAACTTTTTGAAAGATTCGGTGGTCATAGAAGTGCCTGCGGATTTTTAATGAAGAAGGATAACCTGAAAGCACTTAGAGAAAAACTTGACCATGAGATGGATCGGCTTTTGGAAGAGGATCCAAATGTCTTTGAAACTGAATCGTTGTGGGATATGGAGCTTATGCCTGAAGAAATCAGTGTAGAGTTAGCTTGTGAACTGATGAAGATGGAACCTGTAGGGCAGGGAAACCCTAGACCGGTATTCGTTTTAAGAAACATAAGGCCTGCACAAGTCAGATTCATGGGTTCTGACAGCGCCCACGCCAAGTTCAATGCCGAATCCGAAAATGGAAAGAGGGCAGAATGCGTTCTTTTTCAGAAAGCACAAGAAAAGAGAGACCTTCTCTGCGGAGGAGATTTAATAGATATAATAGGAACGATCGAACTTCAGAAGTGGAATGGACGAGAGAGAGTTCAGTTTATCGTTGAGGAGATCAAAAAATGCAAATAAGCAAGAAAAAATTCATAGTTTGCCTGATAACAGCAGCCCTTGTCGGAAGCATAATCACAAGCGGTGTGCTAGGTATCAAAGTAAACTTATCCGGCGGTGTTGATGATAAATACGCCAAGATGGAGAGACTGTATCAGTATATAAACTCAACTTATTATGAAGAGGCTGATATGGATGTTTTGATGGAAGGTGCATACAAGGGCTTCGTGGAAGCTTTGGGTGACCCATATTCATCATATATGACAGCTGAAGAATATGCCAACTGGATGACAAATATAGAAGGTGAATATTCCGGTATCGGAGTTACATTCACGCAGGATCAGGAAGGCAAATTTATCGTAATATCTGTTGAGAAAGAGTCTCCGGCAGAAATAGCAGGCATGAAGTCAGGTGATATCATCACTAAGGTCAACGGTAAAACTTATGACAACATGGAATTGCTGGCAAATGATATCAAAGGCAAGGAAGGAACGAATGTCAAGATATCATATATGAGAGACGGAGCTGAAACTACGGTAGAGATTACTCGTAAAAAAATCGTACAGCATAGTGTTTCTCATGAGATGATAGACAGTAAGACAGGATATATTAACATAACATCTTTTATGGACAACACGTATGAAGATTTCAAGGCAGCTCTAGACGATGTGGAATCAAAGGGTGCTCAGAAGTTGATCCTGGATCTGAGAGATAACGGAGGCGGTTTGTTGACATCATGTATCAATGTAGCTGATGAATTCCTTGACAAAGGCATAGTAGTGTATGTTGAAGGCCGAGATCAGGAGAAAAAGGAATATAAGTCCAAGAATGGCAAAACTGACCTTGAAACAGTAGTGATTGTCAATGAAAACAGTGCCAGTGCCGCAGAAATACTTGCTGCAGCATTGAAGGACAATGGATTCAAGCTGGTGGGACAGACCACATTCGGTAAAGGTGTGATCCAATCCACAGTTGAGCTGAAGGATGGATCTGCTTTGAAATGGACAATAATGCAGTATTTTTCACCAAAGGGCAATGTCATCAATAAGAAGGGTGTAACTCCTGAATTCATCATTGAAAATGATGATAAGGCTGATAAAGATGAGCAGCTTGAGAAGGCTAAGGAACTTCTGAAATAGAATAACAAAAAAATTGAATACAATTCGCTTTAAGACATTAAAGTATTTGTTGACTACAATCTCAAAGAGTGTTACAATCAATTTATGAATACTGCGGATCACCGCATTAATGTTTGAAAGGAGTTCCATATGGCATACGAATCAAAATTCAAGAGAGATGATATAGATGAACTGTTCAAAGCCGTTTTACTTCTTGAAGATGAAGAAGACTGCTACAGATTTTTCGAAGACATCTGCACCATCAATGAAATCCATGCGATAGCACAGAGACTTCAGGTGGCCAAATTGCTTTCAGAAGGTAAAACTTACAGTGAGATCGAAAATCTTACGAAAGCATCTACTGCTACGATCAGCAGGATCAACAAATGCCTTGTATATGGGGCTGAAGGATATCAGCGTATCCTCGAACGTATGAAAGACGACGAATAAATCAATATCAAGGAATGATAAATGGCGGCGCTTATGTACCGCCATTTTAATAATGTTATGGAACTATATATCATAGAAAATTACAAAGAAAGATATCCTGATCTTAAGGGAAGCACCTTGACGGATCAGCTGATAAAGGACTGTCTAATGGAGTATGGTATGCAAAGCGCACAAGTGCTTCGTACGCCCAAGGGGAAGCCATTCGTAGGCGGACTGCATCTATCGGTAAGCCACGGAGGTGATTATTTCGTATGCTTGATCGCAGATAAGCCCGTTGGTATCGATGTTCAGGAAAACAGGAAAGTGGCAGCAGATAAGATCGCAGAAAGATACTTTACAGATGCTGAGATCAAATACATGGAAGAAAACAAAGAGTCGGGTTTTTTTATTCTCTGGACAAGGAAGGAAGCCTATAGCAAGCTGACAGGAGAAGGTCTGGCAGAGGTTCTTAGGGGTACTGAAGTTCTTGAGCGAAAGGACGTTCAATTCACCGATTTCCAATTGGAAGATGGAGTATGGTGTTCATATTGTATCGAAGTATAGTGCAATAAGTTTTGAGGTAATATGATGAGTAAACAACCAATAATTTATAAATTTTTAGTAGAAAATAAGACTGAACATACAGGGATGCTGGCAGAACACGGACTGTCTATTTATATAGAAGCTGACGACAAGAAAATATTGTTTGACGCAGGAGCTACCGATATCGTCATCCATAATGCTGAAGTTATGGGTGTTGACCTTTCAGAAGTAGATGTGGCTGCCGTGAGCCACGGACATTATGACCATACCGGAGGGTTTCCTGCCTTTTGCGAAAAAAATGAAAAGGCTAAGATATATATCCATAAGGATGCATTCCGTGATTCTTACGGTTTTAGAAATGGAGAACCTGAAGACGAGAAGAGTGGCATTTGCTGGACAGAAGAAGAACGTGAAGCTTTGGAAGATCGTTTCATATTCACAGAAAGTCCTGCATACATCACGGATAATATCTGCGTGACAGGGACTGTACCTTATGCAGAAGGAACGAATATCACAGAGAATTTCTATTTTCAAGATGAAGACGGAAATTGGCAGAAAGATGATATGTCCCATGAACAAGTGCTCGTTATAAGAGAACCTGATGGATTATACATTTTCTCAGGGTGCAGCCATAGAGGGGTCATTTCAGCCCTTGAAGCAGGTAAGTCAATGTTCCCGGGTGAAAGGGTTGCTGTATTGGTGGCAGGCATGCATCTTTACAGCGCATCTGCAGAAGACAGGGCATATGTGGTCGATCAGATGGCTGCTGAAGGGTTGGATAAGGTCATGCCGGTACATTGTACAGGCATCAAGGCCATATGTGATCTGAAGACCAAGTTGGGCGATGCATGCGTAGTAGCTGTAACCGGTGATAGTTTCAAGGGGTCTGGAGCTTGATATGGATATCATGGAAAAAAACATTGAAAAAGCAGCGGAACGAGCTGTATCATATATAAACATCAAACCCCGTACAGCTTATCAAGTCAAAAAATATTTGAAGGACAAAGGCTATGAAGAGGATGTTATTGCGGAGGTAACGGATCAGCTGAAAGAGTATCGTTATATAGATGATATGGAATTTTCTTTGATGTATTTTCGTTATGGATTCGAAAAAGGGCGCGGTGTTTCCAGGATAAAACGTGAGCTTTCAGAAAAGGGCGTTTCTTCGGATATAATAGATATTGCTTATGAAGAGCTGGAGGATATACCGGATCAGTTTGAGATGGCAATGGAGATAGGGCATGGCGCAGTTGCAGGGATAGATATCAAAGAGCTTGATTTTGATACAAAACAGAAGCTTAAGGCGAAGATAGGCCGCAGACTTATGAGCCGAGGGTTTTCTTCCGATGTGGTGTACAAAGTCATTGGGAGGCTGATTGATTAAGAGGTGGAGTATGAGCGATCAGTATTCAAGAACTGAAATGATCATAGGATCGGATGCTGTGGAAATGTTAAAGGCATCTTCTGTAATAGTCTTCGGCATCGGAGGAGTAGGAAGTTACGTTGTTGAAGGGCTTGCCAGAGCAGGCGTGGGAAAGCTTACTCTTGTTGATAATGATGTTATAGATATCACTAATATCAACAGGCAGATACCTGCATTACACAGTACGATAGGTAAGTTAAAAGCGACAGTAATGGCGGAAAGAGTCAAAGACATCGATCCGGATTGTAATGTGGATGCCAGGGAGTGTTTCTTTATGCCGGATACGGCAGAAACGTTTGATTTTAAGGAATATGATTATGTGGTAGATGCGATCGATACGGTAACGGGGAAGCTGGCATTGATCGAAAAGGCATATAATGAAGGAGTGCCTGTCATTTCATCAATGGGAACGGGAAACAAGCTTGATCCGTCTCGCTTCAAGATAATTGCCATCGAAAAGACTAAAGTATGTCCTTTGGCTAAAGTCATGAGGAAAGAATTGAAAAACCGCGGAATCAAAGGTTTGAAAGTGCTTTATTCGGAGGAAGAACCGATTAGACATGAGGGGGGAAGAACTCCCGGAAGTATTAGTTTCGTTCCGTCGGTTGCGGGGCTTATGATCGCAGGAGAAGTTATAAAAGATTTGATTACAGTCCGTTAATTCGAACTGTGTTTTATTTATACTATATCCATAAGATAAACATAAGGGGTTTCATATAGAAAGGATGGTATGAATCATGTTGATAGTTGCATGGATATTTATGGGTATAGCAATTTTAGCTTCTGCACTACTTTTAGGTGACTTGAAGCGTGAAATGGAGTATAATTATATGAATGGGAGTGAAAAGTTTGCTCTAATAATTACCGAAGGAGAATACCATGGATTACAAGAAGCAGATCATAGAAAGAGTAGAGTCATTTTACCTAGATGTGGTTGAAGAATTTAAGGAAGCAGAGATGCAGATCATCAAAGATTCCAAGTTCAAGATGATATTCAAAAAGAAGAACTATGATGGAAATATCGAGCATCTTAAGAAGTGTAAGAAGATAGCTCTTAATATAGATGTCGACGATATCGAGATCCCGTCAGATGATAAACTTGCCAAGCAGGTAGTCAAAGCATTCGAAAAATGTCTTGTGCTTTTCAATAATTTATGTGACACACATTCGAGACTTCAGATAGGACTTAAGAATAAGGCTGAAAACAAGGAAAATATGAAATTCTCCGATTACAAAGAACTGTTCCAGAAAGTCCAGACTGCCAGAAACAGTCTCAACAGCGCTCTGCATGAAATGGATATCGTTTATACTGACTTCGCATACGACGAGGATGAAGATCCAAGCATCGAATACCTTGAATAATTGCAAGCAGCGATAGGGAGGTAAATATGGGAGAAATGAGTCTTATAATAATAGGGCTTTTCGTTGTGATGACAGTACTGATAATATTATCAGTAGTGATAATCATCAAGCTGTCCTCACAGAACAATAATAACAATAACAACAGCGTTCACGATCTCAGACGGGAACTGCGCGATGAGATGGACAGATCACGTCAGGAAACTATAGATATCGTACAGCGCAGCGTTAAGAATATGGGAGATATGATCTCTCAGAACCAGAGAGAAAGCTCGGAACTCCAGAGCAGAAGGCTGATGGAACTGAACAAGCAGTTTACAGATACTCTTGAGCAAGTAACGAGAGGCCTAGGGGAAATGCAGTCTCTGGCAGCCGGTGTAGGAGATCTTAAAAAGGTTCTGTCAAATGTCAAGACAAGGGGCATCCTGGGTGAGATCCAGCTTGCTGCCATTTTGGAACAGATACTGTCACCTGAACAGTATGATGAAAACGTGGCAGTTACAGGCACGACCGAACGTGTAGAATTTGCTGTCAAGTTCCCGGGAGAAGGTAAGGACTTCGTTTATTTGCCTATCGATTCCAAGTTCCCGGCTGATGCATACTCAAGACTTCTTGATGCTTATGATACAGGAGACAAGATGCTTATAAAGGCTGCCAATGACGGACTTAGAACAGCCGTATTAAAGGCAGCTAAAGATATCAGCACCAAATATATAATGCCGCCTGCAACGACTGAGTTTGCCATCATGTTCCTTCCTTTTGAAGGCCTTTATGCTGAAGTGCTCAGACAAGATATCGTAGAGATGCTGCAGAGAGATTACAGAGTTACGATAGCGGGACCTACAACGATGGCGGCTATGCTCAACAGTTTCCAGATGGGATTCAGATCCCTGGCACTGCAGAAGCATTCAGGCGAAGTATGGAATACTTTAGCCAAGGTAAAAACTGAATTTGATAAATTCGGAGAAGTACTTACCAAGACTCAAACCAAGATGGAACAGGCACAGAAAGACCTGGAAACACTGGTTGGAGTGAGAACAAGAGGGATACAGAGAGCGCTTAAAAACGTATCCAACACGACAGAATATATAGATAACTTTGATGAATAAGGAGTTTAGCATCCATGAGCGTATTTGCCATAGCTGATCTGCATCTTTCATTAGCTCCGGATATAGACAAACCGATGGATATATACGGATACAGATGGCATGATCACGTTGCACGCCTGGAAAAAAACTGGAGAGAGCTGGTAAAAGATGACGATACTGTTATCATTGCCGGCGATATTTCCTGGGCATTGAAACTTGAAGATGCCAAATATGACCTTGACTGGGTGGACTCATTGCCCGGTCAAAAAGTCATGTATAAGGGGAATCATGATCTCTGGTGGAACGGCATCACAAAACTCAATAAAATGTATGACTCGATAACCTTCGTCCAAAACGACTGTTTTGCGGCGGAGGATTTTGTCGTATGTGGAACCAGAGGATGGCTCACTCCTGATAATGACGATTTCAAAGAAGCCGACGAGAAAATATATAGAAGAGAACTGATGAGAATGAAAAGTTCACTTGATGCCGGAAAAAAACTGATCGATGAGATGGGTAGTAACGTTGAAATGATAGCAGTCATGCATTTTCCTCCTGTCTCCAAGGTTGCTTCGTTCTCAGGTTTTCAGCAGTTATTTGAAGATTACGGAATAAAGCATGTCATTTATGGACATATACACGGTGAAGACGGATTCAAAAATACCATAAGAGGCAGTCACCATGGAGTAGAGTATGATCTCATATCATGCGACTTTCTGAACTGCATACCTAAACTTATCGAAAGGAGCAGACCATGATAAAGAGAGTGATCCTGATGGTGCTGGACAGCCTTGGCATGGGTGCACTTCCTGATGCAGAAAAATACGGAGATAAAAATGCTGATACTTTAGGACATATACTTGACGAATATCAGCTTGATATACCTAACCTTAGATCATTAGGCCTTGGGAATATAGAAAAAGCTGCCGACGGCAGATTAAAGGTGGATACCCCTCAAGGCGCATTTGGGCGCTTTGCAGAAAAATCAGTCGGAAAAGATACGATCACAGGTCATTGGGAAATAGCAGGTATATATACGGAAACTCCTTTCAAGACATATCCTGAAGGATTCCCTCTGAAATTAATGGATGCTTTTTCCCGGGAAATTGGCAGAGGATGGCTGGGAAATTATCCGGCATCGGGGACCGAGATAATAGAACATCTGGGAGAACAACACGAGAAGACAGGTGATGTCATCGTGTACACTTCTGCAGACAGTGTATTTCAAGTGGCGGCAAATATTGATGTAGTTCCATTGGAAGAACTGTATGATATATGTGAAAAGGCAAGAAATCTGCTTCAAGGCGAATATGCCTGCGGCAGAGTAATAGCAAGACCTTATATTTTGGAGAACGGTAAGAGGATAAGGACTTCTGACCGAAAAGATTATGCTGTATCTCCTCCTGAGGATACTATGCTTGATCTTATAAAGAACGAAGGAAAAACTGTTTATGCAGTAGGTAAGATCAGCGATATATTCAACGGATGCGGAGTAACGAAATCCGTTCATACAGACAGCAATGATGATGGAGTGACTAAAACCATCGAAGCCATAAAGCAGGATTTTGAAGGACTCATATTTACTAATCTGGTGGACTTTGATTCTAAATTCGGACATAGAAGAGATGCTATAGGCTACGGCAAGGCAATAGAAGAGTTTGACCTCAGACTCCCTGAAATCATGGAAGCGATGAATGAAGAGGATATATTGATCCTATGTTCGGATCACGGCAACGATCCTAAGCATACAGGATGGGATCATACCAGAGAATATATCCTCGGAATCGTCGCAGGAGCAAAGATCAAGGGTGGAACTGATTTGGGTACAAGAACGTCTTTTGCGGATATAGGAGCGACCATAACCGATATTTTGACAGATGGTAAAAGTATCACATCTATAGGTGAAAGCTTCAAAGAAGAAATCTTGAAGTGATTATGCCTTCATAAGGAGCAACAGATGAATACAGTAGAACTGATAACTAAAAAGAGAGATGGTCGAGTGCTTACGGAAGCGGAGATAGAGTACCTTGTTAAAGGATATACAGCAGGGGATATTCCCGATTATCAGATGTCAGCATTTTTGATGGCCGTATATTTCAATGGGATGACAAAGGATGAAACTGTGGCATTGACACAGATAATGAGAGATTCCGGAGATGTTGTGGATCTATCAGCAATAGATGGTATCAAAGTCGATAAACACAGCACCGGAGGAGTTGGAGATAAGACTACTTTGATCGTTGGTCCTGTGGCTGCTGCGTGTGGAGTACCTATAGCCAAGATGAGTGGAAGAGGTCTTGGTTTTACGGGCGGTACAGTAGATAAACTGGAAGCCATACCCGGATATAAGACGTCCATATCCGAACAGGAATTCATGGATCAAGTGAATGATAAAGGTATCTCTGTTATAGGTCAGACAGGCCATATAGCACCGGCAGATAAGAAGATATATGCTCTCAGAGATGTGACTGCAACTGTAGAAAATTTAAGTTTGATCACGGCCAGTATCATGAGCAAAAAACTTGCTGCAGGCTCTGACGCCATTTTGCTGGATGTCAAGTGCGGCAGTGGTGCGTTCATGAAGAGCCAGAAAGACGCAGAAAAACTTGCTGAGCTGATGGTAGAGATAGGAAAAGCAGATGGCAAAGAAACCATGGCAATGATAACAGACATGGAGCAGCCTCTGGGTAATGCCATAGGCAATACCTTGGAAGTTCAGGAAGCCATCGACGTTCTCAAAAACTGCGGACCGAAGGATATTACTGAGCTTTGCATAGCATTGGCAGGAATGATGATATACCTTGGTAAGAAGGCTGATACTCCTGAAGAAGGAATGCAAAAGGCGCAGAGAGCGCTGGAAGATGGAAGTGCTCTTGAAAAGTTCAGAGATCTTATTGAAGGCCAAGGTGGAGATACTGCTATAATCGATAATTATGCGTTAATGCCGCAAGCTGAGTTTAAGCTCGACCTTGAAGCATGGGATGATGGATACATAGCATCCATGGATGCCATGAAGTTCGGTCTTGCATCCCAGCATACAGGTGCCGGCAGAGAGCGTAAGGAAGATGAGATAGATATGTCGGCAGGGATAGTGCTTGCCAAGAAAATAGGAGATACTGTGGCAGCAGGTGATGTGATATGCAGTATTTATGGAAATGATATGA
Source organism: Bacillota bacterium (assembly GCA_030536355.1). Taxonomy (GTDB): domain Bacteria; phylum Bacillota; class Clostridia; order Peptostreptococcales; family Anaerovoracaceae; genus Lentihominibacter. The sequence continues at coordinate 56,168 of JAUNQD010000008.1, forward strand.
AAAAAATCCAAAAATCATTGGAAGAAGTTAGAAATGCTGTTAGAATAGGTATCAAGAAGCCTGAGAAGGTCGATCTAATCAAGAAAATAGTAAAGTGAGGAAATAAGGATATATGAAACGTATATTGATCGTATTGATGATGGTAGTCTTGGCCTTTTGTTTGGCAGGGTGCGGAGAATCAAATGATGAACCTAAGACTGCCGAACTGGCAATGATAGCAGATTGTGACAAGATAGAGGACGGATCTTTTACTCAGGCTACTTGGGAATCGGTAGAAAGCTTTGCTAAAGATAATGCACTGACTGCTAAGTGTTATAAGACGGAAGATGTCGTGGATCCGGAAGAAGCGGCAAAGGCAGCAAAAGAAGGAAAAGAAGTCAAGGGCCCTCTTACTAAGGAAGAATCATATATGAAGGCCATCGATAAGGCTGTCAAGAATAAGGCTAAACTGGTTATCATGGCCGGAAGTAATTTTGAAACTACTGTTTATTCTGCGCAGACTGCATATCCGGATATTAAATTCTTGCTTATTGACGGTGTGCCTCATGATGCTGCACTGAATTTTGCTACGGCAGCCAATACTATAGGAGTTATATTCGCTGAAGAAGAAGCGGGATATCTGGCAGGATACGCAGTTGTTAAAGAAGGGTATAATAAGATAGGATTCATGGGCGGACAGGAAATTCCTGCAGTTAAAAGATATGGCTATGGATTCGTTCAGGGTGCTGCAGCTGCTGCAGCAGAGATGGAAAAGAAGGTAGAAATGTCGTATGTATATACGGGAACATTCGATCCTTCAAAAGATATAAGAAAGATGGCAGCAGATAAATTCAAGGACGGAACACAAGTTATCTTCGCATGCGGAGGTGCCATGGGTACATCTGTTATGGAAGCTGCTGAGAATAATGGCGGTCTCGTAGTAGGTGTAGATGTGGATCAGAGCTATCTTTCATCATCGGTTTTGACATCAGCCAAGAAAGAGATAAACGTCGTTATCAATGAGATGTTAGAAAACTATGTTGACGATAAATTCGTGGGTGGCATCGCATTCAACTATGCAGCCAAGAACGGTGGAGTATCCCTGGAAATGGATAATGCTAGTTTCGTCAAGTTCAAGGATGACGACTATAAGAAGGTATTCAGACAGCTCAAGAACGGTAAGATCCAGCTCAAGAAAGATACAGGGGTTGGTGCTGTTACCGAACTAACAGGAGAATGGGTGACCATAAAATAGACCATTATACTATTATGTGGTAGTTAATATAAATATAGATGGAGGAAAAAAATGAAATCAAAGAAGACTAGAGAGAGAATCCTGGATGCATCACTGGAATTATTCAACAAGAGAAAAGCATCCAATGTCAGCACAGTTCAGATTTCTGCAGCAATGAGTATCAGCCCGGGAAATCTATACTATTACTACGCAAACAAAGAAGACGTTATCAGATGTTTATGGGATGAGCGTATGTCAGGAAAGCTCGATGAACTGCTGAACGGCGTGGCGGATATCAAGACTGCCGCTGATTTGCTGGACTTTATCAAAGCTGGACTTGAGTACATGATAGAATATAGATTTTTCTATACTGAAATATCAACACTCTTTATCAATGATGAGAAACTGGTAGAGATATACAGAGAAGCAGACAAGAAAATGAGAGATACTTTCTCGGATTTCGTTGTAAGAATGGGCGAAGAAGGTAAGTTTATCGACCATGATGAAGCTATAAGAATCATGTCTATCCAAAATGCCGTAGCTGTAGCTGAACAGATGCTGGATCGTTACGATGTATACCTTGAAAGAGGAATAACTAAGGAAGACTTCATAGGTTTTTCCTGGTTGAGAATAATATCTACATTGGTCCCTGTTTTCGAAGACGGCATGAGAACAGAAGTAAGAGAAGAACTTAAAGCAAGAGGCTATAATAAAGAAAAATATTTGGAATTACCAAGATAGATAATGCTGCAGCTCTTTTTTAGGAGGTTTCATCATGAAGATCTACGATGAATACAGGAGTAAATTGAGGTCTGCCGATGAGGCAGTCAAGGTTGTTAAAAGCGGAGACTGGGTGGATTATACTACAGGAAATGGTTATCCTAAGGCTCTGGATGAAGCGCTTGCGCGTCGAAAAGATGAGCTCACTGATGTAAAAGTCAGAGGAAATCTTCTTGCCGGACCGATACAGATCGTAGAATGTGACCCTGAAAGAGAACATTTCATTTACAACAGCTGGCATTGTTCCGGATATGAGAGAAAACTATGCGATAAAGGATTGTGTAATTTTATCCCAATGATATTCAGAAGTCTTGTGGAGTATTACAGACATTTTCTCGATGTCAATGTTGCAATGATTTCTGTAGCGCCTATGGACAAACATGGTTACTTCAACTTATCGACTTCCATAGGTGTGGCCAAGGGTATCCTTGATAAGGCAGATGTGGTCATCGTTGAAATCAACGATAACCTTCCGGTGATCCACGGGGGATGGGAGGACAGCATCCATATTTCCGAAGTGGATTTCATAGTTGAAGGTGACAATCCGCCTTTGCTTCAGATGGGTACACCTAAACCTAAGGATACAGATATCAAGATAGCAGAAGCCATCATACCACATATATCAGATGGATGTATGCTTCAGCTGGGAATTGGTGGTATGCCGGGAGTTATCGGCGAGATGATCGCTGACTCTGACCTTAAGGATCTTGGTATGCATACTGAACTGGCATCAGACGCATATTACAAGATATTTGAAGCCGGCAAACTGACCAACAGATATTCCAATCTTAACAAAGGAAAAGGAATAGCAGGTATATTCTACGGAACAGAAGATTTCTATAAATGGGTAGACAACAATCCGGGGATCATCGGTTATCCTCTCGAATATGTCAATGCTCCTGAAGTGATGGGTAAGTTGGATAAACTGATATCTATCAACAGCTGTATATCTTCCGATCTTTATGGTCAGGTTTGTGCTGAAAGCTTCGGTACAAGACAGATATCAGGAACAGGCGGTCAGCTGGACTTCTTGACAGGTGCGGCCATGTCAAAGGGCGGCAAAGCATTTCTGTGTACGGCGTCTACATTCAAGGATAAAGAAGGCAATATACATTCCAGTATAGTGCCTACATTCAGCGGAGACATCGTAACATCACCGAGAAGCCAGTCATATTACATGGTTACAGAGTACGGTGCAGTAAATCTTGTTGGAAGAACTACATGGGAAAGAGCAGAACTGCTTATCTCTGTAGCACATCCTGACTTCAGAGAAGAACTCATAAAAGCTGCCGAAAAACAGAAAATATGGATAAGATCAAACAAGCGATAATAAGCCTGTTTGTGAAAATGATCAGATAGTTGAAAACCTTCTTTTTTATTCAATGTAAGCATACATTGAAGGGAAAGGGAGGTTTTTTATTATGTCTAAAATAAAGAAGAGATACAAGGTGATATGTTTATCTGTTTCGGCTCTATTGGTGGCCGCTATAGGCTTCATGGGTGTAGATAAGTTCATATCTAAAGAACGAAGTTTGAAAATAATAGATGATACTGCCGTGACCACATCACAGCAGGTGACCGCAGAAAGCAGCGGGAATGACGGGATAAAGCCCAGAATAGATGCCAAATCTGCCGTACTTATAGATGGAAGCAGCGGTAAAGTTCTCTATGCTCAGAATGAGAAGAAGCACCTGCCTCCTGCGTCGGTAACTAAAGTTATGACATTGCTTCTCGTCTTGGAGGGGTGTGAATCAGGCAAGATTTCCTTCGATGATAAGGTGACCATATCCCAAAGGGCAGCCGGTATGGGCGGCAGTCAGATGTATATGGAAGCAGGTGAGCAGCATACAGTGGAGGAACTTCTCAAAGGAGTTATCATGGTCAGTGCCAATGATGGCTGTGTTGCATTGGCAGAACATCTGTCAGGCAGTGTAGAAAGCTTCGTGGATGAGATGAATAATAAGGCAATATCTATGGGTCTTAAGGATAGTAATTTCGTAAATACCAATGGACTTCCTGTAGCAGATCATTATTCATGTGCATACGATATAGGGATGATAACAGCGGAGTTGATGAATCATGAAGAAGCACATAAATGGTTCACCAATTGGCAGGAAGATATCAAGGTCGGACTTCCGGGAAAAGAAAGCAAGTTTACACTGACAAATACGAATAAGCTTATAAGGAATTATAACGGGGCAATAGGTGTGAAGACTGGATTCACACAAGATGCAGGATACTGTTTGTCCGGTGCCGCAGAGAGAAATGGGATGAGATTGATCAGTGTGGTTCTGGGGTGTAAAACAAGTGATATAAGATTTGATGAAACAGCCAGACTATTGGATCATGGGTTTGCTAAATATGAGACCATTAAACTGGCTGATAAAGGTGAGCGGATAAAGGAAATAAAAATAGATAAAGGAGATGCAGATATGATATATGCAGTGGCTCCCGAAACAATAGCAATAACCATAGAAAAAGGAAAAGGAGATAGCATAAAGAAGAAAATAAAAATAAATAGAGACATCGATCTTCCTGTCAAAAAAGGCGAGGAGATTGGAGTGATGGCCATAGATCACGCAGACAAAACTATAAAGTATAAGCTGGTGTCAGATAGAGATGTAAATAAGGTTGGTTTCATAAAATTATACATACGTATGTTAAAAGAATTACTGTAGTTTAGATCGGAGGATATGGTCATGAAAGGTGAGTGCTATTTATTCTTCTCAGGATATCATTCTGTAGCGACAGCATCAGACATTTTAAACAGGTATCAAATAAACAACAGGATCGTAAGAGCGCCGTCTCTAATGAACGGATGCTGTAGTTTCGCTGTACTCATAGATGAGAATGATGAGGGTATGTCTGAAGCGATATTATGGGATAAGGCAGTGAAAATCATTTGCAGATAAATAATTTTAAATGTTTTCAAAAAAGCATAAATTAACAATGGCAAAAACTGTGGGGTTAAAATCGCTGAAACCGTTGACATTTCAACGTTTTTAGTGTATACTAGTGACAAATACATTCATAAATCAAAGACGAAATTTATATAAAAATCAGGTATACGAGGAGGAAATTATGTCAACAAGAAATGGGGTAAAGAAACGAGCAATACCGGCAGTGATAACGGCAATGATGATGCTTTTCACTGTTTTTGCTGTGATTCCAATGACGGATCTTGGCAAGGTATATGCTGCCGGAGAAACGGGTAAAGTAACCGCAACCCTGCTAAATGTAAGGTCCGGAGCCGGTACAAGCTATTCGAGGATAGGCAGTATGGTTATGGGAAAGACTTTTACTATTACAGGTTCAGCCAATGATAGTAAAGGTGTTACTTGGTACAAGCTTAATTACAACTCGAGAACCGGTTATGTATCATCCGATTACGTTAACATAATACAGGATTCCGTAACCAATGTAAGTGATCTTAAAGGTACTGTTATCACGTCAAGCGGAAACCTTCTAGTCAGAACAGGTCCCGGAACAGGCTATACTAAAATAGGTTCTTTAGCTAACGGCAAGACTTTTGACATCAACGGCAAGACTACAGACTTGTCCGGAACTACTTGGTATAGATTATCTTACAGTGGTAAAACAGGATATGTTTGTTCTACATATGTCAAAACAACTTCTACTGCTCCAAGCGTAAGTACTGTTACAAATACTACAGGTAAAGTTACTACTGACAGTGGGTCATTATATGTAAGAACAGGTCCGGGAACAAACTATAGCAAGCTTGGATCGATGGCAAAGGGTACAACCTTCACGATCACAGGAAAGTCAAACGATAGTTCGGGCAGACCATGGTATCAGCTCACATTCAATGGTAAAACAGGATATGTTACATCTGAATTTGTAACTACAACAACTGTTACTGTTCCGGCACCGCAAGAAAAACCTGGTGAAACAGAACAGCCTTCAGTTGAACCGGACAAGCCGGCAGAAGAAACCAAGCCGGTAGTTACTATTAAAGTAACGGGTAAGGTGAATACAACAACATTGCCGCTGCTTGTTAGATCAGGTCCGGGAACAAACTATAATAAACTGGGAAGTATGTCTAAGGGGAAAACTTTCACTATCACAGGTGAAGCTAAAGACAGCACCGGAACAGTATGGTACAAATTCAATTACGAAGGTAAGACCGGTTATGTATCATCTATTTATGTTATAAGAACCGAAGAAAGAATAGAATCAAACGGAACGACAGACAAGCCTGAAGAACAAGAACCTGCTCCTCCGACTGTAACATTCCAGATCGGAACAGTTGATTCCGGAGATGGACTTAATGTAAGAACAGGTCCGGGAACTGAATACAGCAGAATTACTGTTCTTCCTGACAAAACTGCAGTTACAGTTATTGGGTCTGCTAAGGCAAGCAATGGCAAAGTGTGGTATAAGTACCAGTATTCTTCCAGCCAGGTTGGATATGTTTGCGGAGATTACTTCAAGGTAAAGACAGTTACATCTGATAGTGATTTCGAAGCATATATGATAAGTCAGGGATTCCCTGAAAGCTATAAGCCGGGGCTTAGAGCTCTCCATGCAGAACATCCACAGTGGGTATTCAAAGCAATGAAGGTTGGATACAATTGGTCTGATGCCATCAAAAAGGAAACTGCAAATCCTGGCACTAATGTCGTAAGTTCTTCCTCACCTGTAAGATATAGAAACTCTGCCACATATAATTCAAATACTAATTCATGGACAACTTATGATGGCGGATGGTATTCAGCAAATAAAGCCGTTGTAGAATATTATATGGACCCAAGAAACTTCTTGGACAATAATGGTATTTACCAGTTCATGACCCATTCATATGACAGCTCAACACAGAGTGCTGATACAGTAGCAGCAGTGATCAAAGGATCATTTATGCAGAACCAGAATCCGGGAGGGGGATATTCTTCCTACGCTGCATTGATCAATGATGCCGGCAAGAATTCTGGAGTGAATCCTAACGTCCTTGCAGCAATGATCATACAGGAACAGGGCTGGAACGGAGGAAGCGGTCTCATAACCGGAACATACAGCGGCTATAAAGGATATTACAATTTCTTCAATATCGGTGCTTATCATGCAGATGGAATGACTGCAGTGCAGAGAGGTCTTTGGTACGCTAAGGGTGGAGATAATAACGCAACTTCATATTCAAGACCTTGGAATACTCCATATAAGGCTATCCTTGGAGGAGCACAGTTCTATGCAGAAGGTTATGTAAATGAAAATAAAGACTCATACTACAGTAAGAAATTCAATATATATAATGGATTGAGCTCTGTAGGTACATATCAGTATATGACCAATGTAGCGGCAGCGACAAGTGAAGGCAGCATCCTTAAGAAGGCTTACTCAAGCAATTCTAACCATCCAATTGCTTTTGAAATACCTGTCTTCAACAATATGCCGACAAACCCATGTCCATTACCTTAAAGGAAAAGGGAAAGCAAGAGGTTGATAAATGAAGAAGATTTCAAAAAAAATAATAACCATATCAATGGCAGCAGTCATGCTGCTGCCATTGATAACAGTCCAGTCTTCGGCAGCCTCATCTGTTATAATCAGCGGAGGCGATAGTGTCAAAGGCGGAGATACATTTTATGTATCTGTTACATTTAACGGCAGTGACATCGGCAGGGTAGATGCCGGACTGTCATATGATACGGATAAATTGACATATATCAGCGGAGGCACAAGCCAGGGTAATTCCGGTTATGTCCAGCTGAAGCTTGCAGGAACAGGTGAAGCCATAACATTCAATTTGAAATTCCAGGCTCTGCAAGAAGGAAAAACATCTGTGGATGTTCAGACTTATGAGATGTACGATCTGAATGAACGATATCTTTCAGATGCGCCATCCGGATCAAAGACCATAAATATCAAGGGCAACGCTTCGGAAGACCAGATCTTGGTTCAGGAAACGTCTCCTGATAAACCGGAGAAACCTACTGAGCTTAAAGGTGTGGATGAGATGGAAGAAGAACAAGGCGGCAACGTTACTTGGATCTTGATAATTGGCGCAGTCATCCTTGTGGCTCTCATCATAGTAATTGCAGTTGTTCTGACTAAGAAAAAGAAATAACGATAAAAAATTAACTATCATTGACTATCCTTTGCTAAAGCGGTAAAATAAGCATATACGGCAAGGAGGTTGCGTTATGAATTTTGTTATCATCGCATTGGTATTGATAGTTTTAGGCGGATTCGTAGTTTACTCTCTCATGCACAGAGCCAAGCACGATCCTGAATCTTTTGAGAATAAATTCTTCAGAGATTTCGATCTTTATGATGCAGAAGCTACTCGCGGAGGCAATCTGATCGTTAAGCGTTCAGACAGACCTGCATATCCTGACCTGAATGATCCTAAGTACATGGTAGCTTGGGCTAAGGAAAAGGAAGCAGAAGAAAGAATGAAGCAGGAAGCGCTCGAAGATCTGGAACTTTGGGAAGAAGGAGTAAGATAAATACAAAAAGCAAATCCCCGAATTGTTTCGGGGATTTTTTTATTTCAAGCTGTCAGGGTTGAGGCATTCCAGTTCAGGGATAACGAAGAGTCCGTCCTTACGGATCAGTACATCGTCGAACCAGATCTCGCCACCGCCGTATTCAGGTCTCTGGATCATAACCAGATCCCAGTGGATAGCGCTCTTGTTGCCGTTAGGCGCATCTTCATAGCACATTCCCGGTGTCAGGTGGAAGCTGCCTGCGATCTTTTCATCGAAGAGAGTATCCTTCATAGGGTGGAGGATGTATGGGTTCACACCGATGGCGAATTCGCCGAAGTAACGAGCGTTTTCATCAGTATCCAGCAGCTGATTGATACGTTCAGTATTGTTAGCTTCAGCCTTAACGATCTTACCATTCTTCACCTTGAATACGATGTTTTCATAAGTGAAACCTTGTTCCTCTGAAGGAGTGTTGTATGAAATAGTTCCGTTCATGGATTCACGGACAGGAGCTGTATATACTTCGCCGTCAGGGATGTTTCTTTCGCCGCTGCACTTGCAGGCAGGGATATCCTTGATGGAGAACTTCAGATCAGTTCCCGGACCCTTGATGTGAACTTTATCAGTCTTGTTCATCAGTTCAACCAGGGCGTCCATAGCTTTATCCATCTTCTTGTAGTCGAGAGTACATACATCGAAGTAGAAATCTTCAAAAGCTTCCAGACTGCTGTTAGCCAGCTGGGCCATGGAGTTGTTAGGGTATCTCAATACGACCCACTTAGTCTTGTTCACTCTGTAATCCAGCACAGGTCTAGTCAGCTTGCTGTACATGTTCATCTTATCTGAAGGTACGTCGGACAGCTCTGAAGTGTTGCTGCCTGCACGGATAGCGATATAACACTGCATGCCTTTCATCTGAGCCATTTGGTAATCGTTCATGAATTCCAGCTGTTCTTCAGTACATCCCATCATGATCTCTCTGTTGATAGCAGAGTCTCTTATTTCAACATAAGGCATACCGCCTTTAGCATATACGTTCTTAACGAGCTGCCTAACAAGATTCTTGCAGCATTCTCCTTCATAGCTGATCAGGACTTTTTCGCCTTTCTGCACGTCACAGGAGTAGTCCACCAGCAGATCAGCCAGCTTCTTGATTCTTGAGTCCATTTCTAATCCTCCGTTTATGTCAAATTAAAACTAAATAACTATGGCATATTATACCCTAAGTGTGGTATTTTTAAAAGGGGATAAAAAGGGACAGATTCATGATCATAAATAATAGGAGCGACCATGAAACACGTATTTATAATAAACCCTAACGCGGGAAGAAAAGGCAAGCTGGAGAAATTCTGTGCGGAGATAAGCGCATGCGCAGAACGCCTCGGACTTGAATACGAACTGTACTTTACGAAAGGACCGAAAGACTGTGGCAAGTACGTAGGCGAGCTTTGCGCAAGTCTCGCCGAAGGCGAAAAATTAAGGATATACGGCTGCGGAGGCGACGGCACGGTCAATGAGCTGGTCAACGGTGTTTACGGCTATGAGAACGTCGAAATAGGCGTCATACCGATGGGTACAGGCAACGACTACATCAGGAACTACGGAGATCCCGACGATTTTCGCGATCTGGAGAGCCAGATGAAAGGCATATCGAAAAACAGCGACCTGATCAAGTATCGCGCCGAATATAAAGGCGAGATCACAGAAGGGTACTGCGCCAACATGTTCAACATCGGCTTCGACTGCAACGTGGTAGATGCCACAGACAGACTGAAGGCACTGCCTCTGATCAACGGATCGCTGGCATACCTGCTGGGTGTGGCAGCCATGTTCATCAAGAAAAAAGGAGCAGACCTGAAGATCGAATTCAGCGACGGAACAGTCAAAGACGGACCGCTGCTGCTTTGCGCCTTAGCCAACGGCTGTTACTGCGGAGGCGGCATCAAGAGCGCACCCGAAAGCATCCTGGACGACGGCCTTATGGACGTCAACATCATCGAAGATGTGACAAGGAGATTCTTCCTCAGCGTTTTCCCAAGCTTCAAAAAAGGCGAACACCTGCAGATGAAAAAAGTCATCGACAGCGGCAAGATCAAATACATCAAAGAAAAAGCCCTCACCATCACAGCCAACGGCGAGAGCTTGAAATTATGCATCGACGGAGAAATAACCATCCAGAAAAAAGTGGAATTCTCCATGGTAGAAGACGCAGTCAAATTCATCGTACCCGAAAAGATCGCAGTCAAGTAAGACTAGACCTCTACAGAAACTATATCACTAAGAGTAACAAGGCCCTTGAGAGAAATACCCTCGATGCGGCCTTTTTCTTTTACCACCGAAGTGTAAAGCGCACCCTCCGGCTGCTGCAGAGTGTAGCGATGGATACCATCAGCTGCATCCTTTGCAAGAGCGAAAGATGCCGCCACAGACCCGGAAGCACAGCTACCCTCAAAATATGTAGAATCCACATCACGGACATAAACGACAGGAGTCATCAGCTCATTGACAGTATCACAGAACATGATACCAAACGCCGGCATATCAGGATCGATCTCCTCATAAATACGAGCCTTCACATCATCAAACAGCGCAGCCGACGGAGCAACATCAGTAAGGATCAGATGAGAAATACCATCCATATCCACAAGAAGCCCGCCCTTGCTGATACCAAGCTCAGCACCGGTAAGCTCACGAGCACCAACTGGCACCGGCATATCCATTTCAACCACGGCATCACAAGCCATAGAACCCGGAACCACCTCAGCATCATAAACACGCGCAGCAAGCGGCACATCACAGCCACTGACAGAAACAAGAGCCTTCCCATACCCCGCATCAAGCTTATCTGCAGCTGCAACAGAATAAAGCGCAAACGCCCTCGAAGCATTACCACAGAACTCAAGCCCGCACATCTCCATCTTATCATTAGGATCACCCGGTACGACGAAAGCAACCTGCTCGCCACCCATAGCCTCATTATCCAGCAGCGCCTGAGCAACGACCTTATAATCATTGCGATCGACAGGCGTAAGTACCATGATAGTGATATTACCCGAACAATCAGCAACTAAAACTTCTAATTTCTTACCCATAATAACGACTCCTTCATAAGCCATACCAAAACATACCTATTAAAAATATATCATTTATCATGCTTGCATACAACTCAAATTTAAGGTATACTTTTTTCATGCGTGCGAGTTGAGGAGAGATGTCAGAGAGGTCGATCGTGCGGCACTCGAAATGCCGTGTCCGTCAAGGACCGTGGGTTCGAATCCCACTCTCTCCGCCAAACACAGAAGCGGTGTCCAAAGGGCACCGCTTTTGTGTTACGCTGAAAAGAAGAGTGGGATGAGAACCCGAAAGGGCGCGACTGTAGAGCTCGACAGCCCAGTGAGCTGTCGAGTAAGGAGCGGTTCAAGGCGACCGAATGGGGAGCCGCAGAACGGCAGATTGCCGTAGGCAATATGCGTAAATCCCACTCTTTATTTACGAAATTTGGATTAAAACTGTTGTTAGCAATGGTATTATCGTTTAATAGAATAACTGTACTTCAAATAAAGTACAAATTCTGATATAATTTTCTCATTAGAATAATGGAGGATATCGTGACTAACAAACAGTTGAAAAACTTAAAAGATACATTGTGGACGACTGCCGATCAGCTGCGAGCTAATTCCGGCTTGAAGTCTACTGAATATGCCGAGCCTATTCTCGGCCTGATTTTCCTGCGATTTGCAGATGTAAAATATAGCAAGTTCGAACCTGAGATCAAGGCAGAGTTTGATTCTATCAAGGGTACTCGTATGGAACGCCCTATTCACGAAATCGCTATCGAAAAATGCGGTTTTTATTTACCTGAAGAAGCTCGATATGATTGGCTGCTGAATCTGCCTGAAAGCGAAGATCTTGCTAAAAAGGTTAAGGAAGCTATGGAAGCGGTTGAGAAATACACCGCTGAGTTGGAAGATACACTTCCGAAAGATATTTATTATAGCGTTAACAGCGAAGATGATCCGCTCGTATTGGCTAAGCTCTTAAAGAACTTCAAGGATATTCCTGCGGATGTAGAGCTGGACATCTTCGGTGAGATTTACGAATACTTCCTGGGCGAATTTGCGCTGGCTGAAGGTCAGGGCGGCGGTGAATTCTTCACCCCTGCATCTGTTGTCCGCTATATGGTCGAAGTTCTTGCTCCTACTGAGGGTAAAATTCTTGACCCTGCCTGTGGTAGTGGTGGCATGTTTGTCCAGACCGCACACTATATCGAAAAACACAAGGCACAGGGTAGGCAGATGAACCTGCGTGCGTATGGTGTGGAAAAGACCGGTGCAACTGTTCGACTGGCAAAGATGAACCTCGTTCTGAATAATGTCCGTGGCACCATTACCCACGCAAACTCCTATTACCGTGACCCATACGACAGCTTCGGTAATTTCGACTATGTTATGGCAAATCCTCCGTTTAATGTAGATGGCGTAGAACTGGATCAGGTAAAAGATCAGCCCCGTTTTAATACATACGGTGTACCTCAGAACAAAACCAAGAACAAAAAGAAAGATGCAAAAGAAACTGTGCCGAACGGCAACTACCTTTGGATTAACCAGTTTGCAACTGCGCTGAATGATAGCGGTCGTGCTGCTCTGGTTATGGCAAACTCCGCATCCGACGCAGGCAACAGCGAAAAAGATATTCGTGTAAAGCTGATTGAAAGCGGCATTATCAGTCAGATGGTAACGCTGCCGTCCAATATGTTTACCTCTGTTACGCTGCCTGCCACCTTGTGGTTCTTTGATAAGGCAAAGGCAAAGAAGGATGAAATCCTGTTTATTGATGCCAGAAATATTTTCACTCAGATCGACCGTGCGCACCGTAAATTCTCCGATGAGCAGATTCGAAACCTCGGTATCATTACCAGACTGTATGAGGGCAAGACGGAGGACTTTGAAGCACTGCTGGCTGATTATCATGCAAAATTGGCAGATGCACCTGAAGTGTCTGACGATGAAGATATTATGCCTAAGAGCTACTGGCAGTACAATATTGATTGGCTGACAGAGCGTTTCCCGGAAGGAAAATACAGAGATGTTGTCGGTCTGTGCAAGGTAGCAACAATCGGCAAGATATATGATGACAAGGGAAAGTTTGTTGGCTATGAGGATGACAGTATCGGGGATCAGGATTTCTCCCTGAATCCTGGTCGTTATGTCGGTGTTGTGATTGAGGATGACGGCTTAACACAGGATGAGTTCAAGCAGAGAATGATGGCATATTATACGGCTCTTTCCAAGCTGAACGAAGATGCACATGGCTTGGAGAATAAAATTGCCGCCAATTTACAGGAGTTATTCCAATGAGCCAAATAAAAAAGAAACACATTCGATCTAAAACAATTTGGCAAATCTTTTTGATGTTCCTTGAGATCGCTGTTATCGTTGGCGGTTTGACTTGGGGAAGCAGTCTGTTGTGGAAATTCGAATCGGGTCTGGATGTTTTAGAACGAGTTGGCTTGTTCTATGGCTTTTATCAGATTCTCACTTATATTATTCTGTCAAACCTGAATGACATAAAAGCAGACGAATTCCTTGCACTGAAGAATACTGCATCTATTGCGTTGAAAGCCTGCAAATATAATGATGAAACTTGGAAAGATATTGCCAAAGACCAGATTGATAAGCAGTTAGATAGTGGCGTTTTCAACGATATGCTTGTGCGAAAAAACTATGGCGTACTGAAACAGTGTATTGATACGAACGCAGTACGAAACATTGAATATATGATTATTTGGGCAGAACATTGCGCAGCAGAAAGTCAGTTGCTTTGGAGATTTTCATTTCTGCTCAGATTAGTTAAGTAATAGAGGTAGGTGCTACTGATGAGAGAAATAAAATTTAAGGATTTTATAAAGCTGAACAGAGGGTTCGACTTGCCTAATGATAAAATGGTTATGGGAGATTTTCCGGTAGTAGCTTCTACATCCATTAAAGGATATCATGATGAATATAAGGTATTACCGCCTGTTGTGGTGACAGGAAGATCTGGGAGCCTTGGAAGTGTGCAATATATTGAAAAAGCCTGTACGCCGCTCAACACGACACTATATGTTAAAGATTTTAAGGGGAATGATCCGAAGTATGTATATTATTATTTGAAAATGATGCATCTGGAATCATTTAACTCTGGAGCCGGAGTACCCACCTTAAATCAAAATCATCTTCATGGATTAAAGCTTAAAATACATGAATTACAAAAACAAAAAAAAGTAGCAAATGTCCTTTCTGCTTATGACGATTTGATTGAAGCAAACAATCGAAGAATTGAGTTGCTGGAGCAGACAGCGCAGGAGCTATACAAGGAATGGTTTGTCCGTTTCCGCTTCCCTGGGTATGAAAGTGCCAAATTTGAAAATGGATTGCCTGAAGGATGGGAGCTAAAAAAGATTGGTGATATCGCTCATGTTAAATCAGGATATGCATTCAAAAGTGAATGGTGGATCAATGAGGGGGTACCAGTTGTAAAGATCAAAGATATACAAGGCAATACAATCGATTTTGGTGATTTATCCCATGTCTCAGAAGATCATGCGGAAATCGCAAAGCAGTTTTATATTGTTGAAGGTGACCTGCTGATTGCAATGACTGGTGCAACCATCGGAAAAATGGCACTTGTCCCGTATTCCGAAAAGCAAATGGTAGTCAACCAACGTGTAGGAAAATTCTTCCTTGGTGAATCTCCGGCCGAAAAGGTAGCTTTCTTGTATATGACACTTCAGCAGAATTGGGTTCAGGAATTGATTGTGATGATTGCTGGAAGCAATGCTGCACAGCCGAATATTAGCCCATTTGATATTGAAAAAATCAAAGTAGTGTACAACGAAGATATGGTTGATGAATACAATAGAAGATCGGCTCCATTTATCGAGGAAATACTACAGTTGCGTAAACAAAATCAAAATCTTGCAACGCAGCGTGATATGTTGTTACCTCGCCTGATGAGCGGTAAACTGGAGGTTAATTAACAATTCCGGAGGTGAAGCTATGTTATTTGAAGAAAAAGAAGCAAATTTATTGGATGATCTTCGCCTTGTTTTTCCGCAAGAAATATTTCTTGTAAATGATGATAAGGAAACTGTAGAGGTGTTTAATTCTATATATGATGAATCTGAGTGGAAAGAGTGGACAGATGCATCATCCAAGGATGCTCCACCGCCAGATTTTTATAACGATACACAGCACTTGATGTTAGAAGTAATGCGTGTGGATGATCACGGGTTCAAGAAAAAAGGCAAGGTGCGAAATCCCAATTATGAACGACAACATAAATTGGAAAAAGAATTGCGTGACCTTGGAGTTATGGATGCATATCCAAACCTCCAACACATTGTAATTAACGCCGTAACAGATTTACCGACCTTGGAAGATCATAATTATCGTTACTACAGAGATAATTTTGTGAGAACTGTGGAGCATCATAAGCAAAGAATTTCATTGTATAGAAAAAACCATCCTGGAAGTAAGTTGATATTTTTCGTTTACGATGAATCATCAGCATACTTTGAAGCTGAGCGTGAGACCAATGTGTTTTCCAATGAAGGCGAAGCAGGAACACCTCATGCTTGGTTTTTTGACAAAGCTTTTCTTGATGTATTTATTGGTTCTGACATCGATTATTTTGTCTGGTTTACGCCGTACAAACATTTTCAACACATTGAACCTCCTGTGTCTTTACCAAGAGTTTGTGTTTATCGTTGCAATTCTATGACATACGAGTCAATAGAGTACAAACCCTCGCACATGGTGAGTTCAGAGGCGTAAGAGGTAAAGAAAATGAGTGAAAAAACTTTTGAAATTGGAATACCTGTAGATAAAGATGGTTTTTTGGAGATGGAATGCGATTTTTGCAAGAATCGTTTTATGCTTCATGCAGATACATTTCAAGATGAAAGCTATTTGTACTTCTTTTGCCCAGTATGTGGGTTCCCTAATGGAATCGATACATTTTATTGCACGGAAGTTCTGGAAAAGATGGAACAGGTTGCATTGAATTATATGTATTCAGAATTAGAGAGAACTTTGGGGAAATCCATTAAGAAGTTCAATAAGAATGGCTTCGTGAAAATGTCGATGGATATTCCTAAAAAGGAGCCGGAGAAAGAATTATATCAACCCGTTAATGAGTATGAAGCTGTTGAACTGAAATGCTGTGATTCTTCTGTAAAAGTACAGTATTTTGATAAGGAAATTGGCATTTATTGTCCATTGTGTGGAGGGGCTAAGCTGTGACAAAGAAAGAGCTAAGAAAAATTTCATTGCAGTATAGAACGCTATCTTCTCAGATGTTGAAGATAGATTCCCAGGAGGAAATCAATTGTGTCAAGATTTTCTTCGATTACATTACTAATACTTCGTTCATTATGGACTATATTTCTGAATGCAATAAAGAAAATTATGACTTTGCAGAAATATATAAAAACAAATCCTGGAACGATATGCTGACATTGCCCGACTCTCAGGAAGCGATTATCGACTACGGATACCAGTTGTTGCAATATATCTTGGATGGTCCGAAGCAATTACACACCTTGGCTTACGGTTATTCCAGTAGCAAAAAATTCAAAGATATGATTGCTGCTTTTATGCGTAAAACCGTTGAGCCGTTTGTAACAGCGGTCAAGAGTTATCTGGAACTCTCTTTGCTTGACTGCCCAGAAAATGAATCTGAAGTGACTACTGAATTACAGGAGAAAACACTGTTTTTGTCCTATTGTCAGAAAGATTCTGATATTGCGAATATGATAGAGGGTGGACTTGCACCACACATCAATGGAAAGGCAAGAATTTCACGAGATATTCGTGATGTTGAGTATCATGAAAGCTTCAAAAAATTCATGCAGACTATTGAGACGCATGATTTTGTAATAATGATCATCAGTGATCACTATTTGAAATCCAGAAACTGTATGTTTGAAGTGCTGGAAGTAATCAAGGATTCCCAATTCCAAAAGAAGCTTGCTTTTATTGTCCTCTCTGATGGTGATATTCAATACTATCAAGATCAAGCTTTGCCTTCCATTGGGGCAAAAGTATATTCTCTTGAAGGACAGACTACATACAGCTTATATTGGGCAAAGGTAGAAAAAGAATTACAAGACAAGATTGAAGCTTTAGGGGACCCTACTCGTGCAATTCATCAAATCAAAGAAAAACGCATTGTTCAGAGAATTCTACTGGATCTACCTGAATTTATGGAGTTCATTAAGGACGCCAAAGGGCTCCCTCTTTCTGAACATATTGATTCTGGATTTAAGGATATATTAAGATTTTTGGGGCTTTGATTAGTTGACAAAGCCACATACCAAATAACAAGTGAGATAAGCTGGGGTGATAGCAAATGGCAGAAAGCAAACATTATTATGATTTTACAAATGAATTATCTGCTGATGAAATCTATGAGGGTTTGCTCGCTCACGGTCTTTTTACCGAAAAGCTTCCCCCGGTGTTCACAGCAAAAGGCTTTTTCGACTATTGCGAATCTCAATCGCCTACTTTTCCTAAAACTCCAGCAGAGTATATTTATCACGAAAGCATGAGGAATATCAATACGCCTCGTCCCTTGGGGATTCCGAATCCTGCGGTATATCAGCGTTTGTGCAAATACATATCAGAGATATGGCCACAGCTTCAGCAATATTTTGAAGAAAAAACCAAAGGCCAGGAACATATTATCAGCAGAACTCACATCCGCAAAATGAAGGAATCCGATTCGCTGTTTTCTATGAACTATAAGAATTGGAAAGACGATGGCACACCGGAACCGGATTTGTTGCTTGGGGCAAGATATTTGGTTCATGCCGATGTTTCAAACTGTTTTCCGAGTATATATACCCATGCTCTTTCATGGGCACTGGTTGGTAAGGATGTGGCGAAACAGAACCAAAAGGACAGTTCGCAGTGGTACAACGAGCTTGATTTCCGTACAAGAAATGTAAAGCACGGAGAAACGCATGGATTGTTGATCGGTCCCCATGTTTCGAATTTGCTGTCCGAGATCATTTTAGTTAAGATTGATAAAATCTTGTATGATAAAGGATGGCGTTACATCAGAAACATTGACGATTATACTTGTTATGTTTCTACCTATGAGGATGGGCAGTTATTTTTAACCTACTTGTCTGAGCAGTTGAGAGCGTATGATCTGACTCTCAACCACAAGAAAACTTCAATAGATGAACTTCCAACAGCATCAGTTGAGCAGTGGGTGCGAAAAATCAACACATTCACTGCGTTTGATACCAAGAAAAAGATGAATTTTAAGGAAGTTCGTGCATATCTGGATATGGCAATTGAATTGATGCAGGAAAACCAAGACAATGCTGCCATTTTGAATTATGCCATGAAGGTACTGGCCAAAAAACAGCTTACAGAAAATGCAAAATCGTATTATGTGAAAACAATTTTTCACTTGGCTGTAATTTACCCATATTTGGTATCACTGTTGGAAGAATATGTATTCAAGCCATTTGGTGTTGAAAAAACAGTGATTTCAAAAATATCCGCTCTACTTTATAAAGAAGGTGTAAAGCTCAAAAATTATGAAGCGGTGTGTTATGCACTGTATTATGCCAATAAATATGAGTTTGAAATCAAAGAACTTGATTTGAATGTAGCAAAAAGCAGCAATAACTGCCTCTTCTTGTTGTTTAGCTACCTATATTATGAGAAAAAGAAAGATA
>JAUNQD010000034.1 GCA_030536355.1 Bacillota bacterium
ATGACCCCCTGCTTGTAAGGCAGGTGCTCTCCCAGCTGAGCTATGCGCCCTTATTTTGTAGGGACTATTTTCTCTACAAAATAAAAATGGTAGCGGCGAGTGGAGTCGAACCACCGACCTTCCGGGTATGAACCGGACGCTCTAGCCAACTAAGCTACACCGCCACACCAACAGTAAGTTTCAACTCACTGCGAGAAATATATTACCATTTCAGGAACGCCTTGTCAAGATATTTTATATGATATTATTAACAGTTTTCCCAAATTTATTTTTGACATACATAACTGCTAAAGGAGGTCGCCTATGAAAGTCGACTATATACCCCTGCCGGAGGCTGTTCCGGGCAGAGAATATATCATAAATCATATAGAACAAGGGAAAACAGATATCAAGAATTACAGCGGGCATGGCATAATACCCGGCGTCAAGGTCAAGTTTCTATTCTCAGGACCATCCAATGATCCCATAGCTTATGAAATCATGGGAACTGTCATAGCCCTGCGGTATAATGATTCAAAAAATATTTTTGTCACCACCATCTGAAACCAAAAGGCTCATGTATGCATCATATGCTTTTTTCTCCATTTCAAAATCTATTTTTTCTACTGCATCCGTGCTGCCTATCAAAATCGATAAAATAAATTTAAGGAAATGAGGATTTCGGATCAGCACCGGTCCTTCAAGATGAGTTCCGAAAAAATTATTTACTCTTACATCGTCACTGCCAAACAAGGGATTTTTGTTATCTTTAATTCTATAGTTATGGTTAAGGAACCCCAACACCGGATCATCAAGAAAGGTGTCATTGTTTCTGTACATCATCTTGATACGAGGAACATATTCGGAATAGTAGTCAAAAACACCAAGTCCCTTAACATCCTCCACTATATTGACACCATCCAGCTTCTGTCCGAAGATGTCAGGAGAATTACCCGTTATCAAGAATAGTTTCCCCTTATCTACAGCTGCTTCGATTTCCTCTTTATATGGTTTCAATGCCTTTATGGCTATTTTTTGATTTTCTTCTGTTCCCGAACCCATATACACCATATCATACTCCGAGAAATCCAATTTATCCTCAGTTGAAATATTACGGATTTCCGCCTTGACTCCGGCCTCTGTCAGCTTCTGAGCCAATATCTTGATATTGCCATCATTGCCATATAAATTAAGCAGATCTCCGTATAGATATGCGATCACCATAACTTATCTCCTTTTTCCTTGAGTACTTTGACCAGGTGTTTTGACAAATCGAAATAGAAAACACAGAACACATGACTTCTGCATTTTTTCAGTTCTTCATAAATATCTTCATGGTCATAAACTATCTTGATCTTATTCATGTCCACTCCTGCCAATTTCATTCTTACAGCCAGATCATAGGCGAAAGGACCCACAAGCAGTATCTCATCAATACTGTCATCATCCTTAAGGATCTCAAATTTGATATCATAAAGCCAGGAGACATCCTTTTCATCGTATCTGCCGCTGATCCTGGTAAAACCTACTGCAATAGTTTTGGCGCCTTCACAGCGTAAAATATGTTCAAGAGACTGCGTATATGAAGCGGGGGTTTCATTCTTACTAACGAGTATAGTTCCATCAATGTCACCTATGCTGAACTGCTGAAAACGTTTAGCATCAAAATCGATATTATGCAGACCCTCAATGATATCCTTCTTATCTACGCCTGCCACTCTCATCACAGTATAAGCTGCCGCCATATTATAGGCATTGTATATCGTATCATCCGGTATCTTGACAACTTCACCTTCTATAGTTATACCTTCCTCGATAATTCTTGTTTCATAAGCAGGCGGCTGCCTCTTGAAATCGCATTCAGGGCAGTGGTATGCTCCGAAATTCCCGAAATTAAAATAATCATACACCAATTTAGCATTGCATACAGGACAGTAACTGACATCGACCTTCTCATTGCTCTGTGATGAAGAAAACCGATTTCTCTCAATGCCAAAATATGTGATTTTATTTTTCCTTTTAAGAGAAAAACTATATGAAAGCGGATTATCTGCATTAAGTATCAGATGCGGTTTTTCATTGATATGATCGCTGATATCATGAAACACTATGCTAAAATGCCCGTTTCGCGCCGGCTGATCTCTGGCAATATTATTGATCAGGAAGTAATCAGGTGTCATATATGGTAAAACAGTTTTGACATACCTCTCATCAACTTCAATGACCATGGCATCCACATTCGGCTTGCCGGTAATGCTGCAGTGTTCTATGAATACCGAGCATACACCTGCCAGCAAATTCGACCCTTTACCGTTCGTCCCCACTTTATAGCCCGCGGTCTTGAGGATAGCAGTTATCATTGCAGCTGTAGTAGTTTTACCTACAGTGCCTGTAACGAAAACCAAAAGTTCAGGTTTTTTGAATTTACCTAAAAAGTTTTTATCCAGCTTCAAGGCCAATATCCCCGGAAAAGCCGTCCCTCGCCCCATTTTCTTTAAAACCCATTGTATTATTTTACATATACTCTTGATCAACACGTCTTATCTCCCCTTCACTTTTTTTCACATCCCTACATATACTTCTTCCAAGAGGTGTTTCAATGAATAATAAAACCATCGCTTTAGCCGGCAACCCCAATGTCGGCAAAAGTACCGTATTCAATTC
This sequence comes from Bacillota bacterium, assembly GCA_030536355.1. Taxonomy (GTDB): domain Bacteria; phylum Bacillota; class Clostridia; order Peptostreptococcales; family Anaerovoracaceae; genus Lentihominibacter. The sequence continues at coordinate 2,644 of JAUNQD010000034.1, forward strand.
TTTGACAGGTATGCATCAGCACACCGGCAACTGGCCCGGTAAAACAGTCACACATGCTTCCGGTCAATTCAAACATAACGGCATCATCTACGACATCATAGATCTACCCGGTACATATTCTCTCGATTCTTCTTCCCCGGACGAGATGACCGCATCGGAATTCATCAAATCCGATGAAGCAGATATCATCCTCATCGTAGTGGACGCCACCTGTCTACGAAGGAATCTGCTATTGGTGAGAGACATCCTGGCGATCACAGGAAATGCTATCCTCTGTGTCAACTTGATGGATGAAGCAAATAAGAAAGGCATATCTATAAACACAAATCTTCTTGAAGAAATCTTGGGCATCCCTGTCATCCCCATGTCTGCCCGCTCCAAGAAAGGCCTTGAAGATCTATTGAGTGTGCTCTCTACATATTCTTATGGGGAGGCTCCTCCCATCGAGATCGATCCTGAGACGATCTATGATTCATGCATCACCATCAACAGCAACTCTCCTCACGGTTTTGACCGACACCTCGATAAAATAGTTACTTCCAAGGCATTTGGCTTCCCTATAATGTTCCTGCTCCTCATCCTGATATTCTGGCTCACCATGGTCGGCGCCAACTATCCGTCCGCTGCGTTGTCTTCCTTTTTTGGCTTCGTAGAAGATCACCTCCGTATCTTCATGCAAAGCGCAGATTTCCCTCATGTTCTGGTTTCAATGCTTATGGACGGTCTCTATACTACCCTTACATGGGTGATATCTGTGATGCTGCCTCCTATGGCTATTTTTTTCCCGCTTTTCACTCTGCTGGAGGATTTCGGTTACCTCCCGAGGATAGCATTCAATCTGGACAATGCATTCAGAAAATGCGGTGCCCATGGCAAGCAGGCTCTTACCATGTGCATGGGCTTTGGCTGCAATGCATGCGGTGTCACCGGCTGCAGGATAATCGACTCACCGCGTGAAAGACTCATCGCTATCCTCACCAACAGTTTCGTTCCCTGCAACGGCCGATTCCCCATGCTTATAACCATGATACTCGTTTTTTTCACTGCCGGCGTTTCTCATGCCTCATCTCTATTGTCCGGCATCATTTTAGCTGCCTTCATCATACTGGGGATCATCATGACGCTTGCAGTATCCAAGCTGCTTTCATCGACCATGCTCCGTGGCATGCCGTCTTCATTTATCCTTGAACTGCCGCCCTATAGGAAGCCTCAATTCTGCAGCGTAGTGGTTCGCTCTGTCTTCGACAGGACATTGTTTGTACTAGGCAGAGCTGTCGCTGTTGCCGCCCCTGCAGGCATCATCATATGGAGTCTTGCCAATATACACATCGGCAATACCGGTCTGCTCGATAGCCTCACAATATTTCTCGATCCCTTCGGCAATCTTATCGGCGTTGACGGTGTCATCATCACAGCGTTTATCCTGGGCCTCCCTGCCAATGAGATCGTACTGCCCATAATGCTGATGTGCTATATGTCCACCGGTATGCTTACTGAATACAGCAGTCTTGCCGAGCTTTCCGAAGTCTTGACAACCTGTGGCTGGACGCCTGTGACTGCCCTTTGCGTAATGATCCTGTGCCTTTTTCACTTCCCATGCGGCACGACATGCCTAACCATAAAAAAAGAAACCGGCAGCCTCAAATGGACTGCCTTGGCCTTTGTACTACCTACTGTAGCAGGCATATTTATTTGTTTCCTCATAAAAGTATCCGCTCAGCTCCTTGCTTTTCTCTTTTAAGCAGAAAAAAGGCTTCTCGACCGTCTTCAGGGATCCTTGGCAGCATACCTTGTTCCACCGCCTCGACTTTTACCTTGAAGGAACCGATAGGTGCATGCTTTGCATCCGGAAGCAGACTTTTTTCAGCCCTTGCAAAGGGCACAGTATTTCGCTTCGCTTCGAGGCTTTCTATGTAGTAGTACCAGCCGTCTTCGCCGTCTATCCAGCTATTTTCGTTTATCTGTACCGGTATCGTGCTGCTGACTTCTTCATCGGTGACTTTGGCACGGAGCCACAGGACGCTGTCGGTATTGTTTGTTACCGATGTATCGTCGTTGAATATCAGTACTTCGTATGCCATGTCGTCTTCTGCTATCCAAGTGTCGTATACGATATAGCTGCTTATCATCACCAAGCTGATTATCCCTAAAATAAATACCGCAGATATCCTGTCCATATGCTCATCTCCCTTCCCCCTAAGAAAAGGTTAGCATACCGTGATTTCTGCAGCAATGTGATCCATAGCCTAATTTGCGACAAAAAAAGACCATGTATGCACATGGTCTTTTAATCTTTGTTGATTAGTCAGCTACGTAAGTATCGAAGTAGCCCTGGATGTATACGAATGGAGTACCCTTGTCTCCTGATCCTGATGTCAGGTCGCACAGTGATCCGATAAGATCTGTCAGCTGTCTAGGGGTAGTTCCCAGTCTTGCCTGCTGGTCAAGTTCCTGAGCTCCCTTAGCTCTGATTTCGTCAGCGATAGCCTTCTGCAGTTCTGCACCCTTCAGGTTAGCGAACTTGTCGTCAGCCAGATACTTCAGCTTGATTTCGTTAGGAACGCCTTCCAGTCCTGATGTGTATCCAGGGGATACTACAGGGTCAGCCAGTTCCCAGATCTTACCTACAGGATCCTTGAAAGCTCCATCGCCGTAGATCATAACTTCGATGTGCTTTCCTGTCTTTTCGATCAGGTCTTTCTGAACAGCTTCTACGAATTCCTGGCACTTGATAGGGAACAGCTTAACGATGTCTTCTGTGGACTTGTTGGAGCCCAGCAGACCGTACTGATCGTTGTATCCGCTGCCGTCTACAGGTGCTGTCATCAGGTCATCGAGACCGATGGCAACTTCTGCGCCTGCTTCCTTCAGGATTCTCTTAGTATCGAATCTTGTGTGGATATCTGCAGCGATAACTGTCTTAGTGTAGTCCAGGATAGTTTCAGGATTGTTTGAGAAGATGATTTCAGCTTCTGCGCCTTCATCTTCGATGAGTTCCTGATAGTAGTGAGCATAATCCATTCCTGTGAATGTATGCTTCGGTCTTCCGAAATGTGCTTCGAACTGATCCAGTGTCAGAACGTCTGTATATGGATTAACGCCTGCCTTACGAACAGCTTCAGGTTCTACCATGTTATTTCCCACTTCATCTCCCGGATAGCTGAACTGTACAACTACCTTCTTGGAGCCGCGAGCGATCCCTCTCAGCATGATGGAGAATCTGTTTCTGGAGGTGATTGGAAATACGATACCGGTTGTTTCGCCGCCGATCTTAGCAGCTACATCCTTAGCGATCTGGTCTTTAGTTACAAAGTTCTTCTGTGTTCTTGCCAGAATTGATTCTGTAATGCACAGGATATCCTTGTCTCTAGGTACGAAATCACCATTGTCAACACACTTGAGAACTGTATCAACAACGATCGCCTTCAAATCATCGCCTTCTTTTACGATAGGGGCACGAAGACCTCTTGAAATTGTGCCTATTAATCTTTCCATTATTGTTCCTCCTCGTAATTTTTTGACACTGTATTATACCACAATGTTTTACCTGTAGCAAACTTTTTATGCATGAATTCATTGATGATTTTATGTATAATTTATCAATTTTAATCAGCAATGCCAATCGGACTTCCGGCTTTCCTTCCAAATCATGGTATTTTGTGTATATTCGCTCTCTAAACAGCAGTTTTTACACAAAAGTTTAACTGCGTTCACTGTTTATTCCTTAAAACGCGTATAATCATGCGTTTTTATGGGAAACTTGCCCATTTTTTATTAATACCGGGCATTCCGTAGTTTCATTTTGTGTATATCAGCGCAATTTTAATAGAAATATACACAAAACACCACAATTTACCATTTATAACTATAGGAAATTATCTATTCTCCCCTTTTCTCACCACATCTACTGCACCCATCATCATCATAGTCAATGCGATCATCATTATCACCACAATCACGCCCGAACCATCGTCCCCTGTATTAGGGGCTTCATCGATCACTCCCCCTGCGCCCGATACGACAGGCTCAACTTGAAAATATCCCGTCGCAGACTCCCATTTGCCTGCATCAGGATAAGCAGCATCCATGCTCCTTGTCATCGCGTCATCTTCACTTATCTTCCACTGATACCACTTATCGTTAGGCTGTCCGGCATCGCTGAATCCCATCTTATCCGCATCATAAAAAACAACTGCATGGGACCTATGCCCTCCATCATCCATAGACTTGGCTATCACAGTCCCTCCTGTGATCCATAAAACATCGCTTCCACCACTGTACTGAAGATCATCCGAAGCTTCGACCGTCTTTCCCAGGTATATGCCGAAACATCTCTTTTCTTTACCGGTAACAGGCTCATCATTAAGCGTACCCGCTATGGATGTGAAATGAGCACTATCTCCGATCCTCAAATCACCAGCTACAAAAGTCCCATAGCTATATATCCTGACATCACCTTCTCCCGATTTGGCATAAACTACAGCATCACCGCCGATATTCAGATCCTTGTCACAACATAAGCCAACACTATACGGACCTGCCCCTCCTACGGAAGTAACCTTACCGCCCAGTATGTCTATACCTTCATATGCACCGACACCAATGCTAAAATCTTTCACAGCAGTCCCGCCGTATGCTTCAACAGTTCCACCATTGATCTTCAATTTCTTCAGAGAATATATCCCTTTAGTTTCATCAACATTAGCTTTACCTGCCCTAACATTCAGCGTTCCACCATTGATAACGATATCCTCTGCAGAGTATATCCCATAACATGCTCTAGTTGCATCGGTCACATCCACATCCAATGAACCGGTGCTTTTGTCACTTATAACCAAACCTTTCTCAGAATAGATTCCGTGTTTATATGCAGTACTAACCTGCTCAAGCCCTGAACTATCCAGCTTGTTCTCACCGGTAATCACCAATGTCACATGATCCTCTGCATATATCCCTTTCCCTTTCAGATCAAGGTCTTTCATTTCCAGCATCAAAGCTTTTTCTGAAGTATCATACCAAAACTTCGCGTTCCACCCGGAAGGTTCTGTGCTAGATACTGTTCCCGGCGCTCCGCCCGCACCATTGACATAGTAGCTGACTACTGCTCCGTCTTCGGATGCAGTCATCTTATTCCCACCTATGTACACAGTGAATTCCTGCCCATCTGCAAAGGCAGCACATGTGCTTATCAAGACCATGCACAGACATGCCAAGGCTATCGCTATCTTTCTTGCCATATTTTTCTCCTTTTTCAAAAAAAGAAGAATCGGCTAAAAGCCGATTCTTCTCTCGTGTATAATGCCTCAAACTTCTTATCGAGAAGTACGATGCCATATTTATATGTATTTATGCCGATTATTAGTTAGTTCTTCTTCTAGTTGCAACTACTGCTGCCATTGCTGCCAGAACCAGTCCTGCGATAGCAAATGGTACTGCCATGTTTGAATCATCACCTGTGTCAACTGCATCTGTTGGTGCCGATGGAGCTGCAGGTGTCTCAACTTTTTCCCATTTAGCGAACAATGTATAGTTATCATAGTCTTCAAAAGGAACCTTATCAGATAAATCAACCTCTCCATTGTCAGCATATCCTACAAATGTATATGTATCATTCTCATCATCATATTCCCAATCGCCCAATGACCAAGTTAATTTATAACCTTCATTGCTAGGCATTTCTAACGGATTATCGTCATCTTCCATTAAAGCCTTTAAGATATCCTGTAAAGTATCTTCATCTGCTTCCATTGATATTGTTTGATACCAATCTTCATCAGAGAAAGCATCTCCGGATTTAGCACCAACAGGTAATAATATAAAGTCAACCATTCGGCCTACCTGGCAAACATTACCCTCTTCATCTTGGCTGAATTCTGGCCATAAGACTTCAGATACATCCAAAGTATCATTGCCATTTGTAAATTTTCCACCTAAAACTGCAACATCATCGTCTTCGCCATAATCGTTATCAATAAAATCCGGGGCATCGAAATTACCGCCGAAAATTCTAACGGTATCAGGCTGTCCTGCCTGTAAGTCTACTATTCTCTTACCAGCAGTTACGTTTACGTCTTTTCCTTCCGCGGGATCTATGGTAAGACCCTTCATTACAAAGGAAAAAGCAATTCCAGATGCTTCAATTGTTCCTCCTGTGATTATAACTGTACCATAACATTCAATTGCTGCACCCTTACGGACTCCGTATTCAGTAGTTTCCTCTGTAGTAGCTATAATTTTACCGCCATTAATAACAACTGTACTTCCAGATTGCGCTGATATTGCACCCCTCTCTCCTTGATAATTGCCTGTTTTACTTTCAACAACTCCATCGTTCATTGTGAAAATTGAACCTGATTTAGCTACATAAACTGCATTACCAGAATTAGGACGCGAATGTAAAATTTTACCACCATTAAGCGTGCATTCTCCATTAACAGTGATAACACAATTCGCACTGGTTGTACTATCATTAGCTATTGTACCAGTCTTACTTGCAGAGGAATCTTCTATTATAAGTTTTCCATTAACCAGACAATATGCACTACCACTAAACTTTACAGTATGCCCATTCAAGTCGAGAGTTACTGTTTTTCCTGCAGCTATATTGGTCATTGAACTAACATTAACATCCGTAGTTAATTTATAATTCCCCGTGTTTGTTGGCAAGCTTGTGTTCTTGTCCCAGTTGGTGTAGGTATCACCAAAAACCATACTTGGAACCATAGCAACTACCATGGCTACAGTAGCTATGATCGCTAATAATCTTTTTCGCATTTTCGTTCTCCTTTTTCGTTCTAAAAATAGTTCTTTATTAGACTTAACTTTCCCATACTGTTTACAACATAAGATGAATTATGTTGTAAACTAAATCGACAAAATGCGAAATATTATTGCATATAGTGCCTAAATCGAGATAACAGTCTCTATTCTTTATGTTTATTCAAAAATAGGGTTGATTTATTCTGATATATCAGCGATAATGTACATGTATGTAATTATGCGGACCTTTCTGTATGTTTTTTTACAACATAATTCATCTTATGTTGTATCTTATCGATGCTTGGGCATCGATTTT
>JAUNQD010000028.1:0-15811 GCA_030536355.1 Bacillota bacterium
ATGCGCCGTATTCGGGAACATATCCACCGGCTGGGCTTCTACGAACTCGTATCCCATTTCGCCCAGCAGTTTGATGTCGCGGGCAAGTGTAGCAGGATCGCATGATACGTATACGATCTTGTCTACTCCTACATTGGCTACGGCTTCGAGAAGTTCAGGTCTGCAGCCTGCTCTAGGCGGGTCGAGGATTGCGATGTCAGCGTTCTTGATCTGAGCCGCTATCTGCGGGTCGAGAGAAATCTTGCTGTCGATCGACTTATCCATTTCCGGGTGAGCAGATTCATCGGTTCCGATATCATTAGCCGGCTCATACGCCACATACTTCGGCAGCAGTTCTTCTGCTTTGCCGCATATATATCGTGCGTTGACTATGCCGTTTACTACTGCATTTCTGTTGGCATCGATCACCGCTTCCTTTACTATTTCTATTCCTACTACTGCTTCTGCCATGTCAGCACAATAAAGCCCAATAGTTCCTACGCCGCAGTACAGGTCGAGGATAACAGGTTTCTTGCCTTCTGCATCCGCTCCGGCTCCACAGTATTCCTTCACCTGATCATACAGTCTCTTCATCTGAACGGGATTCACCTGATAGAAGCTGTTTGGTGATATCTCGAATTCCAGGTCTCCGAATACGTCGCGGATGACGTTCTTGCCGGCGATGAAGATGTTTTCATCTCCCATGATCTCGCCGCTCATTGCCTGAGCCTGTTCACGCTCTGAGCGTGCCTTTTTCACGCCTTCGGCCTTCTTGATGTTGAGGACTACGCTTTCCAGGGAGTAGCCTACTTCGTAGATGGCGTCGTCCAGCATTTCCACCAGCTTAGATACATTAGGTATGCCCTTACCGTTGATCACCAGGATGACCATGACTTCACCTGTAGCGAAGGCTGTCTTGACGATCAGATGTCTGATCAGTCCTTTGTCCCACTTAGGATCATAAGCTGTGATGTTGTCTTCTTCCATGAATGTACGGAGTGCATCCGCTGCAGCCATAGCCGCCATGGACTGAAGGTAACAATCTCCACAATCTACCACTTCATGGCTCTTCGGACGATAAAAGCCCACTGTAGGTTCGCCTAAGTTTTCCACAAGGCCACCCTTTCGTGTTATTATACCGCCTGTGCTTACAGGGAACTGAGCTTTGTTTCTGTATCTGTAGCAGCCAAGACCTTCGTTATCGTCGGGTTCCATACCGATGATAGGACGGATCACAGGTTCTTCTACTCCTGCCAGTCTCTGTATCTTTTCACGAACCTGACGCTCTTTTAATTCCAGCTGGGCATCATATCTTATCCCGCCCAGCGGACATCCGCCGCATCCCTGATCGAAATACTCACAGTCGAATTCCTCATCTCGAGCTTCCGAATACTCCACGATCTCAACTAAACGAGAAAAGGCATAATTCTTCTTCACTTTAGTCAGCTGAGCCTTCGCCAAGTCTCCGACTACAGTTCCGGGTACAAAAACTACGAGGCCGTCGGCCCTACCGATACCCTGCCCTTCATGGCTCATATCTTCTATTCTTACTTCTACGATCTGTCCTTTTTCCATCGTTTTCTCCTACTGTCGGTTGCTTATAAACAAGTTTTTCATCCGATTTATTCTTCTGAAGCCATCCTGCTGAACACTTCATACATCTCAGGCTGTTCTTTCTTCATCCTTACAGGCTTCAGGTCGGGATCTGTGAATCCGTGACTGCTGCTGCCCACTGCACATAACCTGCCATCTTCTCCGCGTACTTCATATGCTACATCTAATGATGCTCCGCGAAGCTTTTCGATCCGGCAGAATACAGAGATCACTTCATCATAAAGTGCCGGCATCTTGTACTCTACATTCACAGAAAGGACCGGCATCCAGACTCCTGCCTTTTCCATAGCATCGTACGGTAAGCCTGCCTCTCTCATCATCTCTGTTCTTGCCGTTTCAAAATATCTTATATAGTTGGAGTGGTGTACTATGCCCATGGAGTCGGTCTCATAGTACTGTACTCTTATTTTCGCTTCAAATTTCATCTTATAACCCCTTGGCTATTTCTTCTATCCTTCTTAGTCTATTGTTTATCCCTGATTTGGAAAGCGGAGGGTTCATCAGCTGCCCCAGCTCTTCTATGCCCACGTCAGGGTTATCGAGGCGTGCCTGCGCCGCCTCTCGAAGCTTCGGCGAGAGTATGTCCAGCCCGCGCTTTGCTTCTATCTTCTTTATTGCATTGATATGGTTTTCTGCTGCCCTCAGACTCTTGTCGATATTGGCATTGTCCAGATTGTTCATTCTATAAGCTTCAGACTTCAGTTCCTTTATCAGCATAGTCTCATCAAACTTGAAAAACTGACCTGAAGCACCCATTATGGCGAGCACGTCCTTTATCTGTTCACCGGCCTTAAGATATACACCGAAAGTTTTCTTTCTGGTCACCACCTTAGCTGTTATATCAACGAAACTGTTCATAACACGTTTCATTTCCTTAGCCAAAGTTTCAGTTCCTGTACTGATTTCAAAATGGTATTCCTTCTCAGGATTATTGACAGTTCCGGCCGCCATGAATGCACCGCGCAGGTAGGCCTTCCTGCAGCACTTGGTCTTGATAAGCCCGTCATAGATACCGTCACTGATAAAGTTCATACCTTCCTTTACCATCAGGATACCGGTTTCTCTGAGTATCTGCTCACTGAGATCTTCAGGGCCAATAGAAAGAATGTAGGCATTCCCTCTCTTAAGAGATTGATCCTGTCCCATCTCAAGATGTGCATCTACGCTGAAATAAGTCTTTATGAGTGTCTTATAATGTCTGGCAACTGCAGGATTGCTTGTGGTCATAACGATCCTGAATTTACCGCCGCCTGCCAGCCTGATACTTCCGGCAAGACGCATAAAGCCGGCTATTTCAGCCAGCATGCAGCATTTTTTCTCAGGCATTAAATGAGCCAGTTCATTTTTTGTTTCTGATGCAAAGGACATTCTTTCCCTCCGGTAAGCACTGCGACGATCCGCAGCTTTATTCTCTAAAAAAAGGCCCCTCTATATCAGAGAGGCCCCTCTTGGTAATATGTTATTTTCCCAGTCCCAGGATTTCTCTTGCTTCAGCAGGTGTAGCAACTTCTCTTCCCAGAAGCTTAGCGATAGCTGCAACCTTTGCAACCATTTCTCCGTTGCTCTTAGCCAGAACACCCTTTTCAAGATACAGATTATCTTCGAATCCTACTCTTACGTGTCCGCCCATAGCTATAGTTGCTGCTGCGATAGGGAATTCAGCTCTGCCGATAGCACATGCAGTCCAAGTTGATCCAGGAGGCAGTGAATCTACGCAGAATGACAGGTCTCTAACTGTTGCTGACATCTGTACGCCCAGTACGAAGTCGAAGTGCATAGGTGCATCCAGGTAGCCCTTCTTGTGCATCTTCATAGCGATATCGATCATGCCCTTGTCGAAGCATTCCAGTTCAGGCTTGATGCCCTTCTTCTTCATTTCAGTTGCGAAAGTCTTGATGATATCTTCAGTGTTTTCGAAGATCTCATCGCCGAAGTTACATGATCCGCAGCTGAGTGTAGCGAATTCAGGAGTTGGAGTTATGTTAGTTGAATCGAATCTTTCCATAGCTGTCATGCCTGTAGCTCCGCCTGTTGAAGGCTGAACGATAACGTCAGGACAGAGTTCCTTGATAGCGTCTACGATAGGCTGGAATCTTTCGTGGCTCTGTGTAGGTGTTCCGTCATCCATTCTGGCGTGCAGATGGATAACTGATGCACCTGCATCATAAGCTGACTTAGCTTCTCTGGCGATTTCTTCAATTGTGTAAGGAACAGCCGGATTGTTTTCCTTCATTACTTCTGCTCCGCTGATAGCAGCGGTGATGATTAATTTTTCCATTAGTTTTCTCCTTTTCTCTAAAATCAAATTTTTAAATCATTTTTATAACAATCAAGCTATTAACGCTTGTCTGTATCGTAATTTAAAGATCCCTATGCTGCAGCGTTGTTCTTCTTCCCAGTTCCTGCAGCCTTTTGTTGATCTCATTGGCTACCGCTACAGATCTGTGATGTCCGCCGGTACATCCTATGCCGATGGTAAGGCTGTATTTACCTTCCTTCGTATAAAATGGGATCAACATCTCTATCATTTCCATTGCCTTTTCTATAAAGTCCTGCGTGATCTGATGCTTAAGCACGAATTTGCTGACTTTGGCATTATTGCCTGTAAGAGGCCTGAGAGATTTGACATAGTACGGATTAGGGATGAATCTCATATCGAATACCAAATCTGCAGCCAATGGAGTTCCTCTCTTATATCCAAATGACATAACATTTATCATGAATGTCTTATGACTTTCCTCCGATGTGAGCAAATGCTTTATCTCTGCCCACAACTGGGCTGATTTCATGTTGGACGTATCTATGATGAAGTCCGCATGATTTCTCAGCTCTGCCAGCATTTCACGTTCTTTCTTGATACCGGATCCGGCCAGACCGCCTTCTGAAAGAGGATGTGTTCTCCTCGTCTCATTATACCTTCTGAGAAGCGTTCTGTCAGTAGCTTCCAGATAAAGAATTTTATAATCTATATCATCTTTTTTCATTTCTTCAAGGACTTCCTTGAGATCATCAAAAAGCATGCCTCCTCTAACATCTATCACGAAGGCTGCCTTATCTATCCCCTTGCCGTCTGCCGTAAGGTCTATGAAGCTTTTTATAAGTGCCGGCGGCATATTATCTATGCAGTAATATCCCATATCCTCCAGACAATCTATCGCCTGTGTTTTGCCGGCTCCCGAAAGTCCTGTTACGATTATTGCTTGCATTTCTTTACCTTTCCCTTATATTAACTATTCTCTTGATATCCAATCCCGCTTTCAACGCTCGCTCAAGACCGGCTTCGAAGTCACCGACCCTCACAGGAGAGTGAGCGTCACTGCTTATTATAAATTTCACGCCTTCGACTTCAGCTGCGATCTTGATTTCTTCTTCCGTCAAATGGCCGTGCCATGTACTTATTTCCATCAAAGTATCAGTTTCTGCACATACCTCTGCTATAGCTTTGATATCAAACGGACCCTTATCTCCCGGATGTGTCAATATGGCGATATCGTTCTTCCTCAAAGCATTTATCACCATCCGGGTATTTGATTCTCGCAATGACTTTTCACCGATTTTTAAGCCCTTGTTCCACAGCCAGTTACGGACACAACTACATCCAAACAGACCATAGTGATAGCCGGCGATCACGAAGTCGAATTCTTCGAATTCTTCAGGTCTTACATCAAGGCCGTTACCGTCTTTGATGATGTTTGCTTCTACGCTCATCTTGACGCTCATCTTCGGATACTTGACATTCATACGTTCTATATCGTTTCTGAGATTCACGAATTCCTCTCTGTTCACACCGTAGAACAGATGCCCCGGTCCATGGTCGGAAATCGCTATATATTCAAGATTCTTATTGAACGCTGCTCTGACATTATCCTCAACCGATCCCTTACCATGAGAATATGTTGTATGAGTATGCAGATCGTAGAACATCTCATATTTTTCCGTTATTTTATCTCTATCCATCCCTTATTCTCCTATTATTCGTACCTCCGGTTCAAGCATTACCCCAAATTTATCCATTACCGTCTGCTGAACTATTTCCATCAGTTGAACTATATCGGTAGCTGTAGCTCCTCCCTTGTTGATGATGAATCCGCTATGCAGCTCTGAAACTTGTGCTCCTCCCACAGCAAGTCCTTTAAGCCCTGCATCCTGTACCAGCTTTCCTGCAAAGTAACCTGTCGGTCTCTTGAAAAAGCTTCCCGCACTCGGAAAGTTCACAGGCTGCTTGGAATTACGTCTGGCTGTAAGGTCGGCGATCTTTGCCTTTATCTCATCCACATCGCCTTCTTCCAGTTTGAGCACAGCTTCTACGACTATATCTCCGCTTTCATGAAGCACCGTATGTCTATATCCCATATCAAGTTCTTCCGCCGTCATGAATCTATCTTCACTGCCATCTTTGGAAATGACACGAACTTTTTCAAGAACGAACTTCATCTCTCCGTCATAAGCACCTGCATTCATGAATACCGCTCCACCTATGGATCCCGGGATCCCTGATGCAAACTCAAACCCCTTGAGACCTGCTGCAGCCGCAGTCTTTGCAGCTACCGAAAGAAGAGAGGCCGCACCGCATTCAACTTTGCAGCCATCCACATTGACATAGTCAAAAGCATCTCCCATCTTCACAATGATTCCTTTGTATCCTCCGTCCTTTACCAGTACATTGGAACCGTTTCCCAAGATCATATATGGGTAGCCGCTGTTTGCTAAAGTCTGCAGTACATACTTCAGCTCATCTATATTCTGCGGCATCACCATCATATCGGCACTTCCGCCTGCCTTGAATGATGTGTGCTGTGCCATCGATACATTTTCTATGATATTCTTCTCATCGATCCCATTCATGAGAAGCTTCTTTATTTCTTTCAAGCCCATCGTTATCCCGCCTTTTGTTCTATTTAGTGAATATGCATGAGTTCATGCACTTCTGTTTTTATATTTTACAATAATTCTGACATAAAGTCTCCACTTTTTTTATCTTATATTAATAAATATTTTATTATAGATATATGAATTGTCTGACTTTTTCTTTTTGCCCTTTTAGGGGTTGAATTTATGCATAAACTATGTATAATAATAACATATCATTAATTTTTATGCATCGTTAGGAGGATTTTAAAATGGCTAAAGAAAAGGTTGTATTAGCCTACTCGGGTGGTTTAGACACATCCATCATCATGACATGGCTCAAAGAGAATTATGACTACGACGTTATTGCAGTATGCTGCAATGCAGGACAGAAGGAAGACTTCGATGCTATCGAAAAGAAAGCGATAGCTACAGGCGCAAGCAAGGCCTACACAGTTGATCTGAGAGAAGAAATGATCACAGATTTCATCTGGCCTACTCTGAAAGCAGGCGCTATTTACGAAGGACAGTACATGCTGGGCACTTCCATGGCAAGACCTCTCATGGCTAAAAAGCTAGTTGAGATCGCTGAAAAGGAAGAAGCATTTTACATAGCACACGGATGCACAGGCAAAGGTAATGACCAGGTACGTTTCGAAACTACTATCCAGGCACTGAACCCTGCCATCAAGATCATCGCACCTTGGAGATTCTGGGATCTCCATTCAAGAGAAGAACTGATCGAATATGCTAAATCACATAATATTCCAATCAACCAGTCAACTGAAAAAATATACAGCCGTGACGAAAACATCTGGCACATCTCCCATGAAGGCGGAGAACTTGAAAACCCTTGGAACGAACATTACGATACTATCCACGTACTCAGTGTACCGCCTGAAAAGGCTCCTGACAAACCTGAATACGTTGATATCGATTTCGAATCAGGCGTTCCTGTAGGTATCAACGGCGAAAAAATGGGACCTATCGAAATCTTAGAAAAGCTCAATGAAATGGGCTCAAGAAACGGTGTAGGTACTATCGACATCATCGAAAACCGTCTCGTTGGTATGAAATCAAGAGGCGTGTATGAAACTCCGGGAGGAACTATCCTGTTCGCAGCACACGCAGGTCTGGAACAGCTGATCCTCGACAGAGACACTACTCAGTACAAAGCTATCGTAGCTCAAAAATTCGCACAACTGGTATACGACGGTTTATGGTATACTCCTGTTAGAGAAGCAATAAGTGCTTTCGTAGACGTTACTCAGAAGGAAGTTACAGGTACAGTCAAGATGAAGCTGTACAAGGGTACTGCATATCCGGTTGCTAAGAAGTCCCCTTACTCACTGTACAATGAAGAGTTCGCTACATTCAGTAAGGATGATGTATACGATCAGAGCGATGCAGAAGGATTCATCAACCTGTTCGCACTGCCGCTGAAGATCAGAGCCATCCAGAAACAAACAGTAGAAGGAGGAGCCAAAGAACATGAAGCTTTGGAAAGGAAGGTTCTCAAAGGCATCGACTTCGTCGGCTGATGAATTCAATGCCTCAATACAGTTCGACCAGAAAATGTACAAGGAAGATATCACCGGCAGCATAGCCCATGCCAAGATGCTGGGAAGGCAAGGCATCATCCCGCAGGAAGATGTAGACCTGATCATCAAAACTCTCGGTGAGATCCTCGAAGATATCGAAGCCGGCAAGGTGGAATTCACCATCGAGGCTGAAGATATCCACATGAATATCGAAACAGTGCTGACACAGCGCATCGGTGACGTAGGTAAAAAACTCCACACGGCTAGAAGCAGAAATGACCAGGTAAACGTGGACATAAGACTTTATATGAAGAAAGAGACATCAGCCATCGATTCGCTGCTGGCAGAACTGCTGGAAGCTCTCGCTAAATTAGCTAAAGAACATCAGGATACGGTAATGCCGGGCTACACCCATCTCCAAAGGGCACAGCCTGTAACGCTGGCTTATCACCTGCTGGCATACTATCAGATGTTCTCAAGAGATAAGGAAAGATTCGCAGACTGCCTTACTCGTATAGACAGACTCCCTCTGGGAAGCGGAGCTCTTGCAGGAACTACATATAATACAGACAGAGATTTTCTTGCAGAAGAACTGGGCTTTGCATCTGTACTGCCTAACGGCATGGATGCAGTGGCAGACAGAGACTTTGCCATCGAGTTCATCAATTGCTGTGCCATCACAATGATGCATCTTTCAAGATTCTGCGAAGAGCTGATCAACTGGAGCAGCGTGGAATTCAGCTTCATCGAAATGGATGATGCATACTCCACAGGCAGCAGCATCATGCCTCAAAAGAAGAATCCTGATATGGCAGAACTTATCAGAGGTAAATCCGGCAGAGTATACGGCGACCTTATGAGCCTGCTTACCATCTGCAAAGGGCTTCCTCTGGCATACAACAAAGACTTGCAGGAGGACAAAGAACCTATCTTTGACGCTGCAGATACCCTGAAGGCATCCATCGGCATCTTCACTGAAATGATCCTGACGATGCATGTTAGAAAAGAGAAGATGGAAAGTGCAGCTAAATATGGTTACATGAATGCCACCGATGCTGCTGACTATTTGGTTGCCAAAGGTATCCCGTTCAGAGATTGTCATGAGATCATCGGCAAGATCGTTCTCCACTGTATCAACAAAGGAATAGCAATAGAAGAAATGACAATGGATGAATTCAAGTCCTTCTCGGACAAGTTCGACGAAGACATCTATGATAAGATCGCCATCAGAGCCTGCATAGAAGCCAAGAAATCAAAGGGCTCCACTTCATTTGAAAGTGTTAAGCAGCAGCTGGCAGATATAGAAAATAACCAATAATTCCTCAATTAAGGTCTCTAAAATCACAAATGAAAAATGCCCCGGTAGTAACCGAGGCATTTTTCATTGTTTATTATTATTTGTTATTCTTTAAGTATTCTCTGCAGGCTTCAACGGTTCCCTTCATCTTGTCGTATACCGCACGATCCAGGAAGTTATAGAATATTTCCTGCTTATCTCTATGATCCTTAAGGCACTCTCCTACTATATTGAAATAATCTTGTCTGTCGATAGGCATATTTATCGGTGCCAAACCATTTTCCATCAGATAGTAGTTCATGGCAAATATGGCCAGCTCTGCACTGTATTCTTCAAACGGGTATATATCGATAAGCTTGTTATGGATGTACATGGCTTTAAGAATGATGTTATCTCCCGCTTCTTTGCTGTACACTCTGCGAACAGCTGCATCGAGCTTTTCTTCAATATCTACAGCATGTTCAGGCACATGGTTGAATGCATATATTACAGGATTGTTCTTTCTAAAATATCCTTCCTCATTCTCTGTCAATATCCTGTAAACACTGATAAGCAAATGCTTGTCCAGATAATTGCCCATTTCAATACAGTTAAAGGCAACCCTTACGACATTGCTGAAGTTTTCAATGAACAGGTAATCCCCTACCGGCACATCCTTTTGAAGCGCCCCGCCATTAAGGATCTCTTCCACATTTATTTTCTCATGATTTGAATTTCTGGCAAGAAGGGAAGCTTTTATCAGGTCTATTCTGTTGACCTCCCTTACGGCAGATTTCAGCAGCCTGTTGTTTTTGATCATACCTGCCAATTCTTTTCTTAAATTATATAATTCTTCGTGCATCGATCTTCTCCTGACCAGCATTAATTACTCATTTTATCTTTCACAAGACCTATCCTGCCTACTGCTCCGGGATACTTGAACATTTCGACTTCTCCAAAATCGCCGTCCACCGGTTTGAGAGCCGGCATCTTGCTTCTTAAAAGATCATAGCTGATAGTAGGCATGAATACTATGTCATACTTGTGCTGGAAAGTCAGCTGGAGCAGATCCAGTATCTCAGCTTCATTGTATCCTTCCTTGAGGCTAACCTGAAGTGTGATATGAAGCTTTTGACCTACAGCTGCATTTATTCCTTCAATAACAGGTCCCAGTTCCTTACCATCGTTAGTTTCTTTGTATCTTGTATAATTGAGTGTGTTCAATGTGATCACCACGTCAGTCACGCCCTCCGCTGCTAGCTGTGAGGCTTTTTCAGCCAGATCCTGACCATCTGTGATCACTGTTTTCTTATTATCAGTCATAATATCTTATGTACAACTCCCATTCATCATAGTTTTACTATCATTTAATTCTACTTGAAAATCAGCCTCTAGTCAAGGATGGCAGGTTGTGATAAACTGTTTCTATGAAAATATTAGTAATTGGTGATACACACGGAAAACTCAATAAAGTGAGAGACATTTTCCCTAAACTTAAGAATATCGATCTGATCGCACATACCGGTGATCATTATTCAGATGCCTCTCAATTATCTAAGGAGTTCGGCATACCTGCAATCGCAGTCAAGGGTAATTGTGACGGAAGCACAAGCAGCAGTGATTTCGAGATCATCGAAACTGAATACGGCAAGTTGCTTCTTACCCACGGACACGCTGATCAAGTGGATTACAAACTTGATTCTCTGATGTACAAAGCAATGGAAAATGACTGCAAAGCTGCCATCTTCGGACACACTCACAAGGCGCTAATAGATGAGGCAAGCGATATTAAATTCATCAATCCCGGCAGCCTGACAAAGCCTCGTGACGGAAGCGATGGATCTTATGCCATTATCAGAACTACGGAAAACAGTCTGGATGCATCCATCGTATATTACTCCACAATAATGGGACCGTCAAAAAAACCACAGGCGGGATATATAAGAAGTCTGCTCAACTACAGCGACAGATTCTGATCGATAACAGAAATAAAAATGGAGATATATCAAGAATATATCTCCATTTTTTATTATGATCAATATTTATAAGCTACATCAGTATTGTCTTGAAAAATACATAGCCGAATATCAAAAGATAAACAAGAGCTTCAAATATGACAACCAGTCTAAGCACTGTTATCATCTTACTGTCGGCGTTTTTCTTGACCTTCTTTAAGCTATATAATGAAAATGCGAGCACTGCTGCTCCAAATAACAATGTTAAAATAAGTATTATCATTTTCTTGCCCTTTCAACAATTATTTTTCTTATAATACCATATTATTGCATTTTAGTCCAGTGAATTATATGTGAGTTCTACTCCCTTCTGCTGCTGTTTGATTGCCTTCAGGAACACTCTGGCAGTATCCATGCACGTCATTACCGAAACGCCCCACTCGATTGCTTTTCTTCTTACAGGGAAACTGTCGTTTTCCTTCGTGTTAGCTACTTCAGGCACATTGATGACGAGAGCTATGCTCTTATCGCTGTTTTCATCGTGATCTACTATCCATTCTTGCGCGGTCACATAATCCATCAGTTCAACATCTATGCCATGTTTATTGATGAATTCGATGGTATCGTCAGTAGCATAAAGCTTGAACCCATTTTCACAGTAATCTTTGAGTATGTCTGCCGTATAATCCGTCTGTTCTGTAGTCCTAAGCGTAACGAAGATGTTGCCACCTTCAGGGATGTCCATACCTGCTCCGAGGAATCCCTTATAAAGAGCTTTATCAAGGTTTTCATCTATTCCGAGAACTTCTCCCGTCGACTTCATTTCAGGTCCGAGGGCAATATCCATATCAGTCAGCTTAGCACTGGAGAATACAGGCACTTTGACCGCATATTCTTTAGTCTTCTTATAAAGTCCTGTTCCGTATTCACTGTCCTTAAGCTTATGTCCCAGCATAGCTGCTACTGCCAGCTTTACCATAGGAACTCTCGTGATCTTGCTGAGGATAGGAACTGTACGCGATGCTCTAGGATTAGCCTCGATAACGTAGATCTTTTCACCGTCATACGCATACTGGATATTGATGAGACCTACTGTATTGAGCGCCTTTGCGATCTTTTCTGTATACTCGAGCAGTGTGTTTTCCACGTCTTCGGAGAGAGAGTAGTTTGGATATACGGAAATACTGTCTCCGGAGTGTACGCCTGCCCTTTCCACATGCTCCATTATGCCGGGGATCAGGATATCTTCACCATCTGCGATGGCATCTACTTCTATCTCCTTGCCCTGGATGTACTGGTCGATCAGTACAGGGTGTTCTGTAGACAGCGATACTGATTCTTTCAGGTATTTCCTAAGTTCATCATCACTGTATACTACCTGCATAGCTCTGCCGCCGATAACGTATGACGGACGAACTACCAGCGGATATCCCAGTCTTGCCACTGCTTCGAATGCTTCTTCTTCAGTAGTTACGGCAACACCTTCCGGAACTGCTATTCCCAGACCTTCCAATAGTTCACAGAATTTTTCTCTGTCTTCTGCCAGATCGATGTCTTCGAATGCTGTTCCCAGGATGTTGATGCTTCTGCTGTTGAGCTTTTCGGCCAGGTTCAGCGATGTCTGTCCGCCGAACTGGAGGATGACTCCGTAAGGACGTTCTCTTTTGATGACGTTCATCACGTTGTCTATGTGGAGAGATTCAAAGTACAGCTTGTCGGATGTGTCAAAGTCTGTGCTTACAGTCTCTGGATTGTTGTTCATTATGATGGCTTCATAGCCCAGTTCTTTGATGGCCCATACACCCTGTACGCAGCAGTAGTCGAATTCTATGCCTTGACCTATTCTGATAGGTCCTGATCCGATAACGAGTATTTTTTCTTCAGGGCTTCTGATACTTTCATCTTCTTCATCGTAGCATGAATAGTAGTACGGAGTCAGTGCATCGAATTCACCGCCGCATGTATCTACCATCTTGTAAACAGGATAAATGTCGTTATATACACGTATATCCTGGAGGACATCTCTGGATACTCCCGAAAGTTCTATGATATCTGAATCTGTCAGCCCTCTCGACTCTGCTTCATATACCAGGTCTTTTGTGAGAGGCTGTGTCTTGAGTGTGTTTTCCAGATCGATGATGCCCTTGATCTTGCTTAAGAACCATCTATCTATCTTAGTGATGGAGTAGAGTTCTTCCACATCCATCAAGTTTCTTCTCATAACTTCCGCTATGCAGAATATCCTCTCATCGTCACAATCCTTCAGCTTGGCGATCAGCTTGTCGTTTGGTAAACCTGTCACATATGGTGTATGGAGACCGTCACACTTTATCTCTATAGATGTGAGTGCTTTAAGCAGTGCACTCTCGAAAGTTCTGTCGATGGACATGACTTCGCCTGTCGCCTTCATCTGAGTTCCCAGCTTTCTCGATGCCGTCCTGAACTTGTCGAACGGCCACTTAGGGAACTTGACTACGATATAGTCTATAGTAGGTTCAAAGCATGCGCTCGTAGTCTGAGTAACGTAGTTGTAAAGCTCATCAAGCGTATATCCCAGAGCGATCTTAGCGGAGATCTTAGCTATAGGATAGCCTGCAGCTTTTGAAGCGAGAGCTGATGAACGGCTTACACGAGGATTTACTTCGATAACTATGTATTCACCGTTGTCAGGATTGAGAGCGAACTGTACATTGCAGCCGCCTTCGATCTCGAGGCTTCTGATGATCTTGATGGATGCATCTCTCAGCATCTGGTATTCTTCGTCTCTGAGTGTCTGCACAGGAGCTACTACGATACTATCGCCTGTATGTACTCCGACAGGGTCCATGTTTTCCATACTGCAGATGATGATACAGTTGTTTCTTCTGTCACGCATGACTTCGAACTCGATCTCTTTCCATCCGGCTACGGATTTTTCGAGAAGTATCTGTCCGATGGCGCTGCTTTCCATACCCTTGTAGCAGAGTTCTTCCAATTCTTCCTTGTTCTCTGCGATACCGCCGCCTGTTCCGCCTAGGGTATATGCAGGTCTGATGATAACAGGATACCCTTCTTTTTCGATGAAGTCGTAACATTCCTCGATAGTCGTAGCTATGATGCTGCTAGGTATAGGCTCGTTTATCTCCTGCATCAATTCTTTGAACGCTTCTCGGTCTTCTGCCTTCTTGATGCTTTCTTTATTTACTCCCAGCAGTTTAGTTCCGTATTTAGCAAGGATGCCCTTTTCTTCCATTTCCATAGCAAGATTCAAACCTGTCTGGCCACCGAATCCTGCCAGCATGCCGTCAGGGCGTTCCTTTTCCATGATCTTTTCGAGAGTCTCTTCTGTCAGCGGCTCCATGTATACTTTATCTGCTATCCCTTTGTCAGTCATTATCGTTGCAGGATTGCTGTTTACCAGGATAGTTTCTATTCCTTCTTCCTTGATAGCCTTGCAGGCCTGTGTGCCTGCATAGTCAAATTCAGCAGCCTGTCCTATGACGATAGGGCCGGATCCGATTATGAGTATTTTTTTGAGCGAAGTTTTCTTAGGCATTTTTCGTTTCCTCCTTCATCATAGTAATAAATTTATCGAACAGATATCCGCTGTCGTTGGCACCGTGCTTGGCTTCAGGATGGAATTGAGTAGAAAATATAGGCAGATCTCTATGCTCCATACCTTCAACCGTTCCGTCATTGAGATTGAGATGTGTGACTTCCATACCCTTGAGGATGATGCTGTCATGATTTACTGCATATCCGTGGTTTTGAGAAGTTATATATGAGCGCTTTGTTTCCTTATCGTATACACCGTGATTGCCGCCTCTGTGTCCATACTTCAGCTTGTATGTAGTGCCTCCCAGTGCTATTGTGAGTACCTGATGGCCAAGGCCGATGCCAAACATAGGCAGTTCACTCTCTGCTATCAGTGTCTTCACTTCTTCTATAGCTTCAACTGCTTCTTCTGGGTTCCCCGGACCATTAGTAAGGAATATACCATCAGGATCGTCTGCTATGATCTCTTCCGCTTCTGTTCCGTAAGGATAAAGTGTCAGCCTGCAGTTTTTCTGTCTCAGATAATCGATGATGTGTCTCTTAACACCGAAATCTATTACAGCTATGTTCAACGGATCTTCGACAGTCTTAGCTGTAGGTCCTAGGATCGTCTTTTCTGAAACAGCAGTGTCCTTCATCCAGTCTCCCTTAAGCTCATATTCAGTGCAAAGCTTCTTGGCTTCACTTATGGAGATGCCTTCTGTGCTGATGAGGCATTTTATTGTTCCGTTATTTCTGATCTTTTTGGTTATCTGTCTGGTGTCCACACCTGCGACGCCGGGAACATCATGTTCCTTCATCCATTGATCCAAAGTTTTAGTGCACATGCTGTTGGATGGTTCATCGCATATATCCTTTACTACAAGACCGAATGCATGAATATTCTCCGATTCATTATCCACATTGCTGATGCCGTAATTGCCAATGAGAGGATAAGTCATATTGATTATCTGACCTTTGTAAGTAGGGTCTGTAAGCAGTTCCTGATATCCTGTCATAATAGTATTAAATACTATTTCTCCAACAGCTGTCTTGACTGCTCCGAAGCACTTTCCTTTGAAAAC
>JAUNQD010000028.1:15821-24934 GCA_030536355.1 Bacillota bacterium
AAAACTGTGCCGTCTTCCAAATAAATCATACCTTCTGCTGCTTTAGTAGTCTTGATCATAGCCTTACTTTTTCTCCTTGTATATTATTCAAATTTGTATTGCACATTCAATAAGCGACATCTCTGCCGCTTTTCTTAATAATTATACATCATTATTTATGTTTATTCAATAGCATGCATGGATATTTTTGCAAAAAAATGTATAAAAAATACCGCCCGGAAATCATCCCGCGCGGCACTTCGTTATTAGCTTTTGGTTCTATTCTCTTTCTTTTATCGTATCCACATTCATATATACTGATGCTCCTGTAGCGACGATCTTGCCTGTATTTTTACTTGTTGCTTCACATGTCAGCTGAGTTATCCTCTTGCCTGCCGAAACAGCCTTCGCTGTTACCAGCATCGTATCACCCACTTCTGCAGGGCGGACATATTTCACATCAAGGCTGATGGTAGGCGCGAAGTTTTCTCCCGCAAAAAATCTTGCCAGTGCTGCGATAGTCATATCGAATGCAGCACATATGATCCCTCCATGGAGCTTACCGACCCTGTTAGCCTGCCACGTCTGCACCGGAAATGCAAAAGTGATCGTCTTATCTTCATAAGAACAGCTGACTTTTTCCGACTTCATCATGCCGTTGATCAGATCTTTCTGGATAACATTGTTCTCATGAAGTGTCTTCTCTACATGAGCTTCAAGCTTCTGTTGCCCTGTCATCATTTCCTGTTCCATGGTTATCTCCCTTCGCATCCCCTCTTATAGTACGCTTCCTTCTCATCTTCGGGAACCATGTTGCCGCCTGTCGCCCATACTATATGGATGGAGTTTTCATTAGGTGCAGGGAAACCTTCCAGTGATCCGCATACGTACTTAAGCCCTTCAAAAGCTGCACATGCTGATGGTTCGATGAATATATCTTCGCTGTCTTTAAGCTCTGCCAAATACGGATAGAGTTTCTCATCATCTACCGTAAAGCATCCTGTAAGCATGCCGTCCATGATTTCTGACACCAGCGCCGAAGGTCTTCCTACAGCCAGTCCGTCAGCTTCGGTTTTCCCGTCTATACCTATGTCTCCTACAGCGATCTTATTCTTAAGTCCTGACACCAGTCCCAGCACCATACATGGAGCATGAGTAGGTTCTGCAAAGAAGCAGTATGCATTTTCTCCGAAGTATTTTTTGATGCCCCAGGCAACTCCTCCCGGAGCTCCTCCTACGCCGCATGGCAGATAAACATAGAGTCTGTGATCTTTATCGATGGTGATCCCCTGATCATCCAGCTGCTTCTTCAATCTCTTGCCCGCAACAGAATATCCTTCGAAGAGATCAAGCGAATTTTCATCGTCTACGAAATGACATGCGGGATCCTCAGCAGCTTCCTTTCTTCCCTGAGCTACTGCCGCTTCATAGTCATCCGGATATTCCACTACCTTGGCGCCCTTTGCTCTAAGCATATCTTTCTTCCACTGACGCGCATCGGCTGACATATGTACAGTGACTTCAAACCCGATAGTCGCACTGATGATACCTATGCTAAGGCCAAGGTTTCCTGTGGAGCCAACAGCCACCTTGTATTTACTGAATATATCCTTGAACTTCGGTTCTGCCAGAACCGAATAATCGTCATCGTAAGTAAGTCCGCCTTCTTCCATAGCGATCTTTTCGGCCAGCTTGAGCACTTCATAAATGCCGCCTCTGGCCTTGATGGATCCTGAAACAGGAAGATGGCTGTCACACTTGAGAAACAGCCTGCCTTTGACTTCTCCTCCTACCAGAAGCTCTTTCATACGACTGATCTCTTTAAGTTCAGACTCGATTATACCGTCCTTTGCATCAGAAAACATCTTGGCGATGAACGGAGCAAAACGCAGCAGCCTTGCTTCAGCAGCATCGATGTCAACGCCTGCTGCATGATCCTGCGCATCATTAGAATCGTCTTTCACACCGGAGACCTGTGCCCTTGCATTCACCCAGAATATTTCCTTACAGTTTGCTATGTCCTCGATAAGAGGGTCTTTTTTCAATAAATTATTCATATCCATGTGTCAATAATACTATAGGTCAGCTTAACATTCAAACAAAAGTGTGATAGAATATCGTGAGTCGGGTCGCCTTTTTAAGCGACTGCATCAAAAATATAAATAACAGGTGAGAAAATGAAAAACGCTAAACTTATCGGAACACTGGCCATCATTGGCGCCACTCTCTGTTACGGACTGGTGCCGTCATTATCATTCATGGCATTTGACACAGGTCTGGTGTCTGAAACCATACTCTTCAATAAATTCCTGTATGCTGCCATCATCATGTGGGCATACATATTTATCAAGAAGCTTCCGTTCAAGCTTACACGCGAGCAGATCAAACCTATGATCGTAGTCGTTCTGGCTTATGCAGGTATTGCCATCACTCTGTATCTGGCATTCGAAAACATCAGCGGATCGCTGGCTACCATCATAGAGTTCACATTCCCTGCTATGGTTATCGCAGTTGAAATGATCCGTGGCCGCGAACCTGTTCGTGCCGTGAAGATCATCGCGGTTATCTTGTCCATGATCGGGCTGGCACTCGTAGTATGGTCACCTGATATGGAGATAAAGATCATCGGTGTTATCTGGGCATTGCTGTGTGCAGTATGTTACGTGTTCTACACTATCGGTCTGGCTAGTCCGGTACTGAAAGACGTGAATACATTCGTAACAGCAGGCTACGTTATGGTGACATCAGCTGTCATCAACTTCTTCAGAACTATGTTCAGCGATGCGCCAATGTTCAGCCAAGGCGGCGACCAGCTCTTCTTCGTACTGATGCTGGCTATCGTCAACGCATTCCTGGCGATCATGCTGTTCTGCCTCGGTGTAAAACTGATCGGACCTACAAACGCATCCATCATCAATACTGCCGAACCTGTATGTGCGTGTGTATTCGGCTACTTCCTCATCGGAGATATCATAACGAAGACTATGGTGATCGGCGGTTTCCTGGTAGTTCTGGCCGTACTGCTGACAAACCTGCCGGATAAGGCGGAGAAATTGCCTGATGTGACAGAATAAGCAAGAATATGTATATAGAAAATCCGGAGTTGCTGCTCCGGATTTTTTGATGGTTATATTTATTTTAGTTCTGCCGACTTTTTCCTGAATACAAAGAAACTGTATATGCATGTCACTATCTCCGCGATCGGATATGCGACCCAAACTCCGTAAATGCCGAAGACGTTAGATAATATGAACATGACAGGAAGCAGCACGATAGCCTGCCTCAGCAGGTTGATGATAATGCTCTGTTTGATGTTCTTGACCGCCTGCATATATGTAGCAAAGATTATTCCCATGCCGGCGAACACATAACCCAGTACCATTATCCTCATTGCCGGCACTCCGACTGCCAGCATGGCCTCGTCTGCCTTGAAGATGCTGAGGATAGTTTCAGGGAATACCAGGATCAATATAGTCCCTACTGCCATTATCATGACAGCTATGATTATTCCCAGTTTGAATGCTTGATGAAGTCTGACGTAATCCTTAGCTCCGTAATTAAAGCTCATTATCGGCAGTACGCCCTGGACCAGAGAGTTCACACCACGCTCAACGATCTGCTGCACCTTGAAATAGGCCCCGAAGAATGATACTGCCGTTATGGAGAAGCCTACAAGGACTGCGTTGGCAGCACTGACCATCACGGCTCCGAGAACATTCATAAGAAATGAAGGCATGCCGATCTTGATGGTTTCGGCCGCCTGTTTCCAGTTCGGCCTGTATCCCCTGAACTTGACGGTCACCTTCTGCTTCCTGCAAAGGAGCACGTAGAAGGAAAGCGCGCCTGAGAATGTGTAGCCAAAGACTGTCGCTATTGCCGCTCCGCGGACACCCATTTCAGGGAAAGGTCCCCATCCGAAGATAAGGGCCGGATCCAGCACGAAGTTGAATATGACTCCGCTGATCTGAAGCCACATTGGTGCGATCATGTTACCCGTACCTTGAAGTATCTTTTGTATGCCTATCTGCAGCATGACAGGAACCATCATGAACGTAAGTATCTTAGTATACTGAAGGCTCAGATCCATAAGTGTAGGATCATCAAGGAATATGGTGAAGTACGGCTTGGCTATGAGCAGCAGCAGTATGTTGAAAAACACACCTATAAGGGCTGCCATCACTAGGCCATTGGTCGCCGCAAGATCTGCAGCAGGCTGGTCTTTTTCACCGAGATGTCTTGATACCAGGACATTGATCCCCACACCAAATCCTATGGCGCACGCCACCATGAATGTATTGAGAGGAAATGCCAGCGATACTGCAGCCAGCTCGTCATGTCCTGCCCATGCTACAAACATACTGTCCACCAGATTATATGAGTATGCCATCATCATGGAACAAAACGGCGGCCATGTCATATTAAGTATAAGCGGAAGCATTTTCTGCGTTCCCATTTTATTTGTCTGGGTCATGTTGAATTTCTCCTTTATACTGTTATAATATACTAAAGAAGAGAATCATTAAAGAGCAAAGGTTCAATTAATGTGCAGAAAGGATGAATAGACATGAAAAAAGTTGAAATCATATCCGGCAGCTATCGTTTTGTGGGCGAGTTATTGGAAGATAAAGCACCTGAAACTTGCAAAGTTTTCTTGGACATGCTTCCTCTCAAAAGCAGTTTCATCCATGTGAGATGGAGCGGTGAAGGTATCTGGATCCCTTACGGCGATACAAGAACAGGCTTGGATTATGAAAACCATATTTCCCATCCGGCCAAAGGTGAAATGCTTCTTTATCCGGGCGGTATCAGTGAGATGGAAATCATAATGTCATACGGCAGATGTCAGTTCGCAAGCCAGTATGGACAGCTTGCAGGCAATCACTTCCTGACCATCGTTGAAGGTCTTGAGGACCTCTATGAATTCGGCCGTAAAGTGCTGTATGAAGGTGCACAGGATATTGAAATAAAATTGATATGATCCTAAAGAAAATAAGAGCCTTGGAATTCCAAGGCTCTTTAATATTGCTTTATGATCCTCTACAGCAGATGCTTTCTCATATCTTCCGGTGTCATTGGAAATGCATAGGAAATCGGCACATCAAATATAGTCTTGCATCCGATCTGTCCTTCCCCTGCCATTCTGTGAACTGCTCTCGCATAAGCAACTATGACGCTTGATGTGAATTCAGGATTTGAATCCAACGATAATTTGAATTCACAGATGGAGTTGTTTTCTTCTTCCCACCCGGTCTTGCCTGCACGAATAACGAATCCGCCATGTGGAAGGCCGCTATGTTCAGCCTTCATTTCTTCTTCGGTAATGAAATGTACTGTTGTATCATAATCTGCAAAATACGCAGGCATAGTAACGATTTCGTTCTTTATCTTGTCAAGATCAGCGCCTTCTTCAGCAACTACGAAACACTCTCTCGTATGCTTTTCTCTCGTAGTCAGCTCAGGGTTTTCTCCTGCTCTTACTGCATCGAGAGCCTTATCAACAGGGATAGTGTACTGTCTTGCATCCTTTACACCTTCGATCCTTCTGATGGCATCTGAATGGCCCTGGCTTACGCCTTTGCCCCAGAATGTATAATTCTCGCCCTTTGGAAGAGCCGCAGTCATGATAACTCTGGCAAGTGAGAAAAGACCCGGATCCCATCCAAATGAGATGAATGCCATCTTGCCGCCTTCTTTAGCTGCTGCTTCTACAGCTGCAAAGTGCTCAGGGATCTTGGAGTGATTGTCGAAAGAATCGATAACGTTGTACATCTTAGCATATTTAGGAGTCTGCTGAGGCAAGTCTGTAGCACTTCCTCCGCAAAGGATCAGTACGTCGATGTCCTGAGGAGTTTCCAGCTCGTCCACATGGCATACTTTAACTCCCGGTGTGAGGGAGCTAAGTGATGCAGGATCTCTTCTTGTGTATATCGCTGCTACTTCCATATCTTCATTCTGCTTGACAGCGCATTCTACGCCCTTACCCAGATTGCCGTATCCTAATATTCCGATTTTTATCTTATCCATTGTCCAGTCTCCGTTCTTAAAATATGTTTATATTATACCACCATCTGGATGAATGTCACCAAAAGTTTGATTCCGTAGAATATGATGACTGCTCCACAGATGATGTTGATCCATCTGAGAGTCTTATCTGTGAACCTTGCGCTGAAAAGCGATATTATAGTTACTACTGACAAGAACCAAAGTACTGATGCCGATGCGAATCCTCCTACGAAGAATGCATCTGTTCCCGGAGGAAGTGTTGCTTTGAATGCTCCCAGCATCATGGATCCGTCGATAAGTGCCTGCGGATTGAACCATGTAACTACACATGCAGTAGTGATCACCTTGAGTATAGGTATATCTACCTTCGTCGAGTTGTCCATGGTGCTCTTGTCTCGTATCAGCCCTATGCCGATCCAGATGACGATAAGGCTGCCTACCAGCAGGATTATCATCTCGAGCACTCTCGATGACTGCATGATGGCACCTATCCCGAAGAAACAGGCAAGTCCCAGTGTCACATCAAAAAATATGACGATGAGCGCCGTCAAGTAGCACCTGCGTTTCGGCTGGGTCAATGCCGTATTGATAACAAAAAGATTCTGAAGTCCTATGGGTGCGACGTATGCCAGCCCCATAGTCAGACCCTGGATGTATATTTCCATCAATCTCGCTCCTTCTCATCAAGTATATAATCGATAGCTGCAACCACTGCAAGTGCTTCCACCACATGTTTCTTATCGCTGAATTCAAGTTCGAATGTATCGCTTAGCTTCAATATACCTTTATGTATATTCATCACTTCGCCGTCTTTGCCAACGATTTTATAATTACGTTCGAATAAATTGCCTTTTATCTTCCAACCCAGTTCTTCCACTTCATATTTAGGTCTCATGGAAACCACTTTCTTAGTGATAGTCGCTGTGTGTTCCCCACCTGTGAATATGCGGAATTTAGGTCTTAAGCTTATATTCTTCTCTTTGATATATCCCAGTTCATTTCCATCCATATCGAGGATATGCAGTTTTAATCCTATCGCAGGTTCAAACTTCCTTCTGATCTCGTATTTCTTATCGCCTTTCTCATTTCTGACGAAGAATTTATCCATTACGGAAATAGCTTTTTCTTTTATATACAATTTCATAATCATTATTTCCTTTTTCTTCCTAAAACAACTGCAACGATTATCACTCCACCGCTTACCAAAAGCAGTGCAAGCCACAGGATCATATTGCTGTTATCGCCTGTGTTAGGACTGCTGTCGGGAGCAGGAATCGCTTCTCCTTCTCCCCCGTCGTTGAGATAAACAACATTTCTGGTTTTTCCTTGTGCTGTAACTGTGCCGCCGATCACAGTGAGTTTATCATCGCCGTTTACATAGATACCATAACTCTCATCAGTGCTGCTTGATCCACCTATACCTTTCATGTGTCCCTTAGAAAAAGTAGCGCTGTTCCAAATATATATGCCTGCGCTCTCTCCTGTAGATGTTCCTGCTGTACCGATTATTTTACTCTTTTCACTAGTACTTTCAATAGTTCCTAAACTTATACCACGGCTTAAATATCCTGCTTCTCCGCTAGTTCCTTCTATCGTTCCCCCGTTATTTATGATTTTGTCGAATGCACAAACACCATAGCTTTTACCCGCTTCTCCACCGATACCTATGAGATTTACGTTTTCACCTACAGTAATGTTACCATCAAAACACCAGATACCTGAACTTAAATCTGTTGAAGCAGCTTTACCGCCTACGGCAGTTACTTCACCGCCATTCACGTTAAAATCATTGTACCTAATATAAATCCCAATACTTCTGTTCACATCGTTAGCTGAAGCGACATCCAATGTTCCGGTACTTTCCTCAGTTATTGTTAAACCTTTTTCTGCATAAATACCATAAGAGTCATATCCAGAATATGCAGTATGTGTCAGCGCATTTTCGTTCTTTAAAGTAATTTTAAGGTTATCAATATTACTGTATACAGCTGCATACGCATCGCCTACATCCTCAACTGTAAACTTTGATCCGCCTTTGCCTGTATATTCAAAACCATCTAATGTGAGCGTGTTTGTATCAGAATCAAAAGTAGCAACACCCGATGCCCCTGTAATATTATCCTTGTTGGCGTCTGTCACCCGTACTTCACCGACCCAAAGATCGTAATCTGCAGCAAAAGCCGTCGCCGGCAGCAATGCGATCATGAGTGCGGCTGTTATAATAATGCTAGCTAGTCTATTTCTTTTTCCCATTGATATTTCACCCTTTCGTAATTACAGGCATTTGATAAATCGTCATTTTTATACTGAATTATTATACCATATATGTGAGGGATGTTAAATGCTATTGTCAGAAAATTGTAAAACATTGAACCAGACCTACTCCGTAGGTTCAAGTCCAGCACCAAAATGCACAACACTTTCCTATATTCTGAATCATTGCTGATATTTGGGGAGTTTTCATTCAATACATCTCCTGAATAAATAAACGCCTACTGTTTTGAGAGAAAGTTTAAATCAACAAGGCCCATTTGGAGAGTTTTTACTTAGTTTCTCCCTGAAACAACATTGCTTTTCACAACTTATGAGAAACGTATCTAGAAGACCGCTATACTTTTGGTTGCTCCGGTAACGCTCATCGGTTTCGCCGACTCACTCCTACGGTCGCTTGCCTACATTCGGCAAGCTCACTCCGCTGTCCTGATTTGCACTCCGGCTGAAGCCGGGCAAATCAGGCAGGACTCTTCACCTACTCCGTAGGTTCAAGTCCGACATCTAAACAAAAAAAGGAAATAAAAAATCGTCCTATTGGACGATTTTTATTTCCTTGGTTGCGGAGGTAGGACTTGAACCTACGGCCTCCGGGTTATGAGCCCGACGAGCTACCAACTGCTCCACCCCGCGTCATCATTTAATTGTATGGCAGTTAGACCTTATTTATTCCAGTCTCCATAAATTGGTGCCGGAGACCGGGGTCGAACCGGTACGATCGGTAAGGATCGCAGGATTTTAAGTCCTGTGCGTCTGCCAATTCCGCCACTCCGGCATTCTTCCGAAGCAAGCTTCAGAAAAAAAATGGCTCCGAGGGTGGGGCTCGAACCCACAGCCTACCGGTTAACAGCCGGTTGCTC
>JAUNQD010000041.1 GCA_030536355.1 Bacillota bacterium
AAAATTTATAAAATTGAAATTCCATTCACACAAGAAGAAATTGAAGAAGCTATTAATGCGATTGATGCTGTTCTGAGAGGAAAAGCATAGATACTTATCTTCATTTTTCTGAAAAGCATATTATTGATTCTTCAAAAGATAATCAACAAGTAGAGGTAATAATTATGAAATGTCCATATTGTGGTGGAGAAATCGGCGATGGAGATAAATGTGAATTTTGTAATTCAAGGATATCTTATGAAATGAAGAGAGAGCTCGAGCAGTTAAATAAAAAAGGCTGTCCTTCCTGTGGGAGTTCTAATGTATCGTTTACTCGAGAGCAAGAAGGAGAGACATGGGACTCTAACTCGAGAAGGTACATTAGACGGACTGTGGGATTGTGTAATGATTGCGGGCATACGTGGTTTACAGATTTGCCTTATGAAAACTCAGAGAATACTATAGATAGTTCTGGCAATACATCAAAAGACAGGAAGGAAGGAGAAGATAACTCGCCTCAGCCGCCTAAGCAAACTTTAAAAACTGTCTTATTGGCATTAGCTTTAATATTGACAGTCATTGTGTTATTAGGCACTTACCAGTGACTTTTTGCGCAAAATGGCAAAAGTTTTGCGAGGTCAAATATTTGATAAAGCAGGGATTAATACCATGCTCCTTATAGTCAGACCTGCAGAAATTATCTCCTTGCCTAATGCCGTTGGGAAATATTTATAGCTTCCGGCAGCTTTTTCAATCAGGCCATGCAGACGCAGACGTTTGAATATTCTGGACATTGCAGAAGAAGAAATATCGTCTATATATTTTCGGATATCTTTGTTCTGCATGCCATAGGTCATAAATTCACCACGGCCTATTGTTTCCAGAACCTTAAGATCCCGTTCATCGAAAAAATTCATTCCCCGATAGGAGCGTTTTTTCTCATGAACAGGCTTGCTGACCTTAGTCAAATGTTTGTCTCCATTACTGTGGTCATCAAAACTTGAAACATATTCAAGATACCGGTAGTTTGCTGCCTTCATAATGGTAAACAACTGATACAGGCTGTAAATGCTTTTTTTCATGGATGCTTTTTTCTCTGATATTGTTCCATCACGATGTTCGACTTTCCGTTTGACACGGAATTCCCCGACATTATTGCAGGTGCTCTCTATACGCAGGACAAGGCCATGTTTATCATACATTTTTATTGATACATCACCCATATGGTGTTTTACCCTCGTTCCGAGGATACGCTGGTTATAATTCGTGCCGACTTCTTTCCTGCAGTTATATGTGATCTTCTTTCCGAGAAACGTTGCGATGTTATCCGGCCTTACAGAGAAAATGGCTCGTTTGATGATTTCATCATATACCGGACGCAGATAATCTGGTGAATGGAAGATAATATCAGTGGCACACTCAATCTGCATGATTGTCCATGTATAGGAATAACCGAATTCTTCAGCGACCGGACAGTAACGGCTGGCGAAAGCATCTAATGCCTTATGGATATCTTCTGGATTGATCCGGTCGGAAAGTTTTTGTGCATACTCAGGATCTGATATAAAGGAAAAAGAGTTATCCAGTGTCTCATATTGGATCTCCTTTTTCTTCATCTTGTTTGCCAGAAGATTATGTCCATTCATATAAAACTGAAGCCGGAAAGGACACCATGTTGGGACACGGAGATAACAAAGCCCATAGACCCTGTCAATAAAATAGAAATAATAGTGGAGGCATTTGCTCTTATCGGGTTTAAAGAATGTCCTTCCAGTCTCTTTATCATGCCAGGGCTTGTAAGTATTGCAGACTTCCATGGCAGAGAAGATATGGATGAGACCTTCCGTCTTCCCTGATTCCCTGATGATTTCCTGGATACGGTCATCTTTCCGAAAAGCTTTGATCTTTCGGATGAACTCAATTTCCAGGCCATTTTCATCGGCAATCTGTTCTGCATTTTTCCGTACTTTTTGAGTGAGAGTCTGTGAGAAAGAAGCGTAATCAAAGATTCTGATATCATTAGCCAGGAAGTATCCTGTCATTCCATCTGCATAACTCCAGGTAGGAATGACTCCTTGGATAAGGATACGGTCATAACATGTAATAACTGAAGAAATCTGGTCTTTATATTTCTCGGTTAGTAACATAGTAACTACCTCCGTCATACTTTTTCTAAATCATAGCATGACATTGAGGTTTAATAAATACTTTTCCGGTTTATCCGGGTTAGGGGATTAAGGACTATTCTCACTCCCCGTACTACATCATTAGGATAATCTTCCTAGAACCATATGGTCGGTTGGCCCTTCTGACACTATTCCAATCACTTTTTTCATAACAGTTCCGGAACACCTCCCAACACTCCATTGATCCAGAGCCTTGACAGAGGCTGATCCATCTTCATCAGCCTCTCTGAAACCTGTACACGCCTGATCTCCACGTGACCAAATTTGTTTCTGTCCGTCGTAAACAGTCTGATATCATCGTTTGACAGATTCAGCCCATCAAGCACCAGAGGGTTGTGCGTTGTCATGAAGACAGTCTTATTTTCTTCAATGATCTTATCTGTGAATACTTCAGTAACCTTCCTTGCCAGCCTCGGGTTCATCGCATGGTCAAAGCTGTCTATCGCAAACATTTTCGGAGCCTTCTCATGCATCGCAAGAGAAAGCATGAACAAAACATACAATGCACCTTCGCTGGCGTCATACCCGGTAAAGGATGCTGTATCCTTCAGATACTTGTCTCTGAACTCAACTATCTGCTGTGTAGTCGGAACACCCAGATTCAGGGTGGTCTT
>JAUNQD010000001.1:0-175708 GCA_030536355.1 Bacillota bacterium
CTAGACTTCCGAAGAAGTTTAAATCAAGTTTGCATTTCTAACTCATTCAACGCATATGCGTTTCGCTTAATTCTTATCCGAATTATCTCTTAGAAATTGTCGGAAACTTTGCTTTACCTTTTTCAGGTTTTGCTTAGTTTCTTTGAGAAAAAATTTTATTTTGACTCAAATTTCTACACTATGAAGTTTTCAATGTTCGCCTGTCGCTCTTTGCGACAGCTTGTTTAGTATATCGCATGTCGCAATCTTTGTCAACAACTTTTTTAACTTTTTTTAGAAAGTTTTTTCCTCTGCCTTTCGCCTCTTTTAGGCTCCGGCTCTTGTCGTTTCTCGCGACAGCTTGTTCATATTACCAAACTTACTCCCCCTTGTCAACGACTTTTTTATACTTTTTTCTCAGTTTATTTCATGAATATCATTTTACTTTTTCCTACCTTATATATATATATATAACTAATCCCCATATATAGTTCTATCTCACACCCATATATATAATATGTAGCTTTTTCATTTCGGTATATGAATTCGTTACAAGCGCATTGTTTTTATTTATAATTTATTGTCCTTTATTAGCCGTGATAGATTGACTTTTCTGTCAATTAAGTATATAATCATCATGCGATTGAATGCATTGTGGTGTTTAGTGCATTCAATTATTTGGATTTATAATTACATATTTAGTGAGGAGGAATTATTATGGGTAGAAAAATTCCTATGTGGCAGTGCATCCTCGTAATGGTAGTGATGATCGTTCTGATCTTCTGGGGCGTTATGAAGTCCTCAGCTGGTGAAGCTCACGTATCACTGGTACTCGCGGGTGCATTCGCAGCGTTAGTAGCAATGGCTAACGGCTGGAAGTGGAAGGTAATGGAAAAGGGTATCCTGGCTGCTATCGACAGAACAATGCAGGCTATCCTGATCCTCGCAGTTGTAGGTTTGATGCTCGGTTCATGGATGGCCGGCGGCGTTATCCCTTCAATGATGTACTTCGGTATCAAGGTTATCGCACCTTCAATCTTCCTGTTCACAGCATGTCTGCTGTGCTCAATCGTATCACTGGCAACTGGTTCATCATGGTCAACAGCTGGTTCCATGGGTGTTGCTCTGGTAGGTGTTGGTATCGCTCTGGGTTATCCTGCTGCTATGACAGCTGGTGCTTGCGTATCAGGCGCATACTTCGGAGACAAGATGTCACCTCTGTCAGATACAACTAACCTGGCTCCAGCAGTAGCTGGTTCAAACCTGTTCGACCACATCGGACACATGATCAAGACAACAGGTCCTTCACTGGTAATCGCTCTGATCGCTTACCTGGTATTTGGATTCGTTGGTGATCACGCTGGAGCTGCTGATACAGCAACTATCGATACAATCCTGACATTCATCACAGATAACTACAATGTAAGTGTTATCTGCCTGATCCCACCTGTATTCGTAATCGTTGCAGTAGCTCTGAAGCTGCCAGCACTGCCTGCTCTTATCGGCGGCGTAGTACTGGGCTTCCCATTCATGCCTATGCAGGGTAACTCACTGCAGGAAATCCCTAGCTACCTGAACTACGGTGTAGGTGTAGAAGTTGCTGAAGATGCTGATCCAGTTCTTCAGGAAGTAGCTTCACTGCTGTCAACTGACGGTGGACAGGGTATGATGTGGACTATCTCCCTCATCATGTGCGCTATGGTATTCGGTGGTATCGTTGACTGCACAGGAATCATGGGTTCAATCGCAGGCGGACTGCTGAAGCTGGCTAGAGGAACAAGAGGCGGACTGGTAACAGTAACAATCGTTTCTTGTATCATCGTAAACGTACTTTGCTGCGACCAGTACCTGGCAATCATCCTGCCTGGTAGAATGTACAAGGAAGCTTTCGAAGACAGAAAACTGGCTCCAAAGAACCTGTCAAGATGTCTGGAAGACTCCGCTACACTTACTTCAAACTTCGTACCTTGGAACACTTGCGGAGCTACAATGTCAAGCTTCCTGCAGTGCCCACAGTGGGGTGCAGGCGGATACGCTCCATATGCTATCCTTAACTGGCTGAACCCAATCGTTTCAATCTTCTATGGTTTCACTGGAATCACAATGACTGAAATGACTGACGAAGAATATGCTGCTATCCTGGAAGCTAGAGAAGCTGAAAAGGCTGCTACTGAAAAGGCTATGGAAGCATAAACAATTACGATTATTAAACTTTTAATCAAATAAACACCTAAATGATAGGGCGGTATGTTATAAAGCATGCCGTCCTATTTTTAATGTTCCCTACTCTAATACAACTATAGAATTGTCAAACTCTTGTTTTTTTGATATCATTATATACATCTTATTAATCAGTACATAATAATACAGGAGGTCAATATGGCTTTTAGAAAAATGAGATTTAGAGAACCCAAGAAACTTTTTACCGGAATAATGTGCATCGGTTTTGGCGCCTTCTTCATAATCCATGGCTTTATCCACGGCTTCACCACAAGCAAAGTCGTTTTCGGGGTTCTTCTTCTGTACTTTGGTATCAGAAGCTTAGCATTGGCAAAATAAAATCAATTTAAACGGCATATATAACTATTGTCCGTTGGAGAACCAGTATGAATAAATTCAAAGAAATGATGAAGGACAGCGCTTTCATAAGAGGAAGTTTCTTTATTCTCTTCAATGCAGTCCTTCTATATATACTATATGCGATAATCAAAAATATCGGTTGGGTAACAGATACAGTATTCGGAGGAGTAGAAATACTGATAGAGGCATTTTGGCCTCTCATCATAGGCCTTATTCTGGCATATCTTCTGAACCCGCTTTCTGAATTGATCGATACTAAGCTGGTTGCGAAAATGATACGTCTACCATCTGATCCTATCAAGGCAGAAAGACGCGAGGGTTTAAGGCGTCTTGTCAGCGTTCTCTTCACTGTGATCCTTGTGATTGCTGCGATAATAGCCCTCATTTATGGTTTTACGGTATTGCTGATCGGCAAGGTAGTCTTCAACGATCTCTCTGCACTGATGGATAATTTCATGGCTGCCGTCATCAGCTATGAAGAAACCTTCAGAAACTGGATCGCGACTAATATTCCTGAAGGAATGCTCTCTGAAAAACTGGGCGAACTGGCAACCTTTGTTATAGGCTGGATGGGTGACAATATAAGCGTAAGCAATGTGATAACTACTTTCACAAATATCGGCGGAAGCGTCATAGATATCGTTATCGGAATAATCATCTCCATCTATCTTATGAAAGACAAGAAGTTCTTCCTTGGATTATGGAGAAAGTTCCTGCACTTGACTCTTCCTCAAAAAGGAAATGCTGTTATTACAGAAACTCTCAGCGAAATCAACGATGTTTTGTCCAAGTTCATAAGAGGCGCTTTGCTGGATGCTCTTATCATAGCAATACTGTCTTCCATCGGACTTTCGATAATGGGTCTGGAAGCAGCAGTATTTATCGGTGTATTTGCCGGCATCTGCAATGTTATCCCTTACTTCGGACCGATCATCGGAATGGTTCCTGCCTTCTTGATGGGGTTATTCACCGAAGGTTTCTGGGAAGGGGCCATCGCAGTTATAATTCTATTTGTTATACAGCAGATAGATGCCAACCTTATCTATCCTAAGATAGTCGGCTCATCAACAGGGCTTCACCCATTGATGGTCCTGCTGGCAGTAAGTGTGTTCGGCTACTTCGGCGGGATATTGGGAATGCTTCTGGCCGTTCCTATCGCAGGAATAATCCAGATATTCGTTGTTAAGTGGGCCACAAGCAAAGAAAAAAAACTGGCATCTACTGATACTTCCAAAACGCAGGAATAACATTCATTTTGCAAAACAATAGGACGACTTGAGATCAACTCAAATCGTCCTTTTTTATTGTCTTTATGTGAGCTTTGCTTTTATCTTATTCTTTCCAGGCTTTCTCTACTGCTTCCGCTACGATATCTGCTGCGCCCGGATAAAAAGCACTCGGGATTATGTAATCAGCTGTAAGTTCGTCATCCTTTATTATTCCCGCAAGCGCAAAGGCTGCAGCCGTCTTCATTTCCTCGGTTATTCTCTTGGCTCTCGCCGCCAGCGCGCCCTTGAAGAGCCCCGGGAAGATGAGAACATTATTTATTTGGTTAGGGTAATCGGAACGACCTGTCCCCACTACTGCCGCGCCTGCGCCCTTTGCAAGATCCGGAAGGATCTCAGGTTCAGGATTTGCCATTGCAAAGATGATAGGATCTTCATTCATAGATCTTACCATATCTTCAGTAAGCACCTTAGCAGCAGATACTCCGATGAACAGATCCCTGCCCTTTACAGCATCGGCAAGAGTTCCCTGCAAGCCTTCTGCGTTAGTTATTTCAGCAAGACGTCTCTTGGCCCCATTGAGGTCGCCGCGATCGACCGTCAGTATACCTTTGCTGTCGCATGCCACGATATCCTTGATACCAAGGTTCATGAGCATCTTAGCTATAGCTGTTCCGGCGGCTCCCGCACCATTGATAACAGCCTTGATAGAGCCAAGATTTCTTCCGGTAAGCTTCGCTGAATTGATGACCGCAGCAGAAACTACTACAGCTGTACCGTGCTGGTCGTCGTGGAATACAGGGATGTCTACCGCCGCCTGCAGTTTCTCTTCGATTTCAAAACATCTCGGCGCGGAAATATCCTCAAGGTTTATACCTCCCAATGTAGGTGCGATATTCTTGACTATATTGACGATCTCATCTACATCCTGTGTTTCGAGACAGATAGGAAAAGCATCGATGCCTGCAAATTCCTTGAATAATAGCGATTTACCATCCATAACAGGGATAGAAGCAAGGCCGCCGATATTGCCCAGTCCTAAAACTGCAGATCCGTCAGATACTACGGCAACTATATTTGATTTGTTAGTATATTTATAAACATCTTCAGGGTTTTCATGGATCTTTCTGCAAGGCTCCGCTACTCCGGGAGTATATGCAGTTGAGAGATCGTCTTTAGTCTCGACTCTCACCTTACTTACAACTGCCATCTTGCCCTTATTCTTTTCATGCATCTCAAGGGACGCTTTATAGTAATCCATATTTGACCTCTTATTATTAAGAGTGCACCTTATCAGCGCACTCTTAGATTTTTTATTTAGCCGGTTTCCATGAGCTCTTCTGGCCCACGATCTTATTGAATACCTTTTCATCAGCTGTAGTCAGCTTTTCGTCGGCGATATAATAGCCCTTACGGAAGAACTGGAATCTTTCACCAGGCTTAGCTTCAGCGATCATCGGTTCTGCATATCCGATAGTTTCCACTACGGATTCAGGATTCATGATCTGTTCACCGTTTTCATCATCGATCATCAGATGATCATAGTTTCTGATCTTGATCTTCACTGCTGTCTTGGCGTCTACCCAGTGGATAGTTCCCTTGACCTTGCGACCTTCAAATCCGCTGCCGCTTCTTGTTTCAGGATCATATGTGCAGTGAAGTTCCTTGATGCTTCCGTCTTCATTCTTGATAACATCATTGCAAGTGATGAAGTACGCTCCCTTGAATCTTACTTCGTTACCAGGGAAGAGTCTGAAATACTTCTTAGCAGGAACTTCCATGAAGTCTTCTCCGTCGACATAAAGTTCTCTGCTGAATGGAACCATACGGTTTCCCATTTCAGGAACTTCCTTGTTGTTTTCGATTTCCATTTCTTCGACCTGGTCTTCAGGATAGTTTGTGATCACGATCTTGATAGGATTTTCGATAACATTTCTACTTTCCACCTTGAGCTTCAGATCTTCTCTGACGCAGTGTTCCAGCAGACCAACATCTACCATGCTGTTTGCCTTGGCAACACCGATCCTTTCGCAGAAATCTCTTACTGCTTCAGGTGTATACCCTCTTCTTCTGATACCTGCGATGGTAGGCATTCTAGGATCATCCCATCCTTCTACAGTACCTTCATCGACCATCTTCTTAAGGTATCTCTTACTCATAACTGTATTTGTCAAATTCAGTCTTGCGAATTCGATCTGCTGCGGTGGAGTCGGCCACTTGCCGATCGCCTGAAGCACCCAGTCATAAAGCGGTCTATGATCTTCGAATTCCAAAGTGCAGATGGAGTGAGTGATGCCTTCGATAGCATCTTCGATAGGGTGTGCATAGTCGTACATAGGATAGATGCACCACTTATCTCCTGTGTTGTGGTGTGAAGCATGAGCGATTCTGTAGATAACAGGGTCTCTCATGTTCATGTTAGGAGATGCCATGTCGATCTTAGCTCTCAGGACCTTCTCACCATCAGCATACTTACCTTCTCTCATTTCTTCGAAAAGCTGCAGATTTTCTTCTACGCTTCTGTTTCTGTAAGGGCTTTCCTTGCCCGGTTCCTTGAGTGTTCCTCTGTATTCTCTTATCTGATCTGCATTGAGGTCACATACATATGCCTTACCTTCTTTGATAAGCTTGATTGCACATTCATACATTTCATCGAAATAATCTGATGCCCAGAGTCTGTTTTCCCATTCGAATCCCAGCCATCTAACATCAGCTTCGATAGAATTAACGTATTCCATGTCTTCCTTGACAGGGTTTGTATCGTCATATCTCAGATTACACTTGCCGCCGTATTTCTGAGCAGTAGTGAAGTTGAGGCATATTGATTTCGCATGTCCGATATGGAGATATCCATTAGGTTCCGGCGGGAATCTCGTATGGACCTTGTCTCCGTATTTCTGAGCTTCCAGATCCTTATCTATAATATTGTGTATAAAATTATTAACTTCAGCCATGATGATCCTCCATATATGGTTAGTATTGCCAGCGAGAGCATTTCTCACTCTTGACATATTATTATAACAAAATATTATATCCAAATGCAACACCTTGCACGAATCAAACAGCAAATGGGATGAATATTGTCGTTGCGATTTCGCATGAGCAACTGCAATCACAAACGAAATGAAATGCAAGAATAGAAAAGCCCTGTGAACTGTCCGAATGTCCACAGGACATGAGTTTTCACAGGGCTCTATTCTTTTTGAGTGAGTTTATTTGATTGCTTACGAAGAGGACTTAGCAGAGGCAATACTTATCTCATTTATCTTTCTACGATAACAGTTGTTCCCTGTCCACCACCGATGCACAGAGTAGCCATACCAGTCTTGGAATCTCTCTTGATCATTTCATAGATCAGAGTTACCAGGATTCTAGCACCGGATGCTCCGATAGGGTGTCCCAGAGCGATAGCGCCGCCGTTAACGTTAACCTTTTCCATATCGAATCCGAGATCCTTAGCTACTGCTACTGACTGAGCTGCGAACGCTTCGTTAGCTTCGATCAGGTCGATGTCTTCAATCTTCAGGCCAGCCTTATCCATTGCCTTCTGGCAAGCAGGAACAGGACCGATACCCATGATAGCAGGGTCAACGCCTGCTGATGCGTATGACTTGATTGTGCAGAGAGGAGTTATTCCCAGTTCGTCTGCCTTTTCCTTTGACATAACAACCAGAGCTGCTGCTGCATCGTTGATACCTGAAGCGTTAGCTGCAGTTACGATACCATCCTTCTTGAATGCAGGTCTCAGCTTAGCGATACCTTCAGCTGTTACGCCTTCCTTTGGATATTCGTCAGTATCGAACACCTTAGGATCGCCCTTCTTCTGAGGGATTTCTACAGGAACGATTTCATCCTTGAACTTGCCTGCTGCGATAGCTGCACAAGCCTTCTGCTGTGATGATGCTGCGAAAGCATCCAGTTCTTCTCTTGTCAGTCCCCACTGTTCACATACGTTTTCAGCTGTGATGCCCATATGGTAGTTGTTGAATGCGCAAGTCAGACCATCGTTAGTCATCATGTCGATGATCTTGTTATCGTTCATTCTTGCTCCCCATCTAGCTGTTGGGATGCAGTAACCTGCAGCTGACATGTTTTCTGTACCACCTGCGATAACGATATCAGCATCGCCGGCCTTGATCATCTGTGCTGCCAGTGAAACTGTTCTCAGACCTGATCCGCAAACCTTGTTCAGAGTCATAGCAGGAACTTCCTTAGGGATTCCTGCATCCATAGCAGCCTGTCTGGCAACGTTCTGTCCCAGTCCGCCCTGGAGTACACATCCGTACAGCACTTCGTCGATAGTTGCCGGATCGATTCCTGCTCTATTGATAGCTTCCTTGATAGCGATAGCGCCCAGTGTTCTTGCAGCTGTGCCCTTCAGTGATCCGCCGAAGCTTCCAAGTGGTGTTCTTACAGCACTTGCGATTACAACATCTCTCATAATAAATTTCCTCCTTGAATATGTTAACTTTTAACATTGCAAAATGTTTAAACTAATTAAAAACTACTTAAATACACCGATATATTTCTCGATCAACTTGACCGGCTTATATGACAGTTTGGCCTTTCTCAGATTAGGAATTCCCATATCCTCTTCTCTGTTTATATATTTCGCTTTAGCTGCAACATTTCGGCAAAACTCATTATTTATCGCCTGGTAAAGACCTCTGAACTCCACATTGGCCTTTTCGACATGTTCTGTTATAGTCTTCTTCCCCAGCTTACCTCCGATGGCTATCGCTTCGATATTATCGCCTATCAAGATGGCTCCGGCACTATATCCAACCGCCTCAATGTTCTTGAAGACGTCTTCCATAGCCTGTTCTTCCATCTTGAGCATTTCCATTTCGTGAGCAGGAACTTCTTTCCTTCTGTTGAAATCTGCAATGAATTTCATGGCATCGTCAGCCATGTCAGATGTCAACTCCACATATTCATATTCATATGTCTTCTTGAAATAATTTAAGTGATTCTTCTTGCTGTGAAATGATTTGCCCTTGAGGTCGATCAGTTCCTGAGTAAGATATATATAGTCATAATTTGGTCTGTCATCGATGAAGTGCATTTCCGGTACAGCTTCCTTGATAATTTCCATCACATGGAAAGGTACAAGTCTCAAACTGAATGGCTGTCCCTTTTTTTCAAAGTGCTCTTTGGCACTATAGATAGTTTCTCTAAGAGCCTCTTTGTCGTACTCTCCTGTCGCTGTCAGCGGCGGGAACATGAATGGTAATTCTATGCCATCCTCCAACTCAAGATGACTTATTCCTGAGATACACATATAGTCGCCTAGCATATCCCAGCTGAATTTATTGATGTCTCTCCACATGTACTGAGCTGAAAAAGAGAGTCCAGATGTTTTGTATTCATACCCATTCAAATATTGCTCTAAAATCTCTCTGTTGTCAATGGATATCTCATTATTAAACATGTACATTTATTGTCTTTCTCCCGATCCCTTTATTATGCTATTTCACTATGGCTGATACAGCCTTGAAGCCGTCTGCTTTAGAATCTCTGAGGATCTCATACAGGATCGCTTCATAAGACGTGATCGCAGCACCTGCTTCTCCCATTCTGGTGATTCCCCAAAGTTTATCTTCTTCGCTTCTTGACGAAATGCAGTCGGCAGCCAGATATACATTATAACCTGCTTCCAGAAGCTGCAGCACTGTCTGCTGCACGCAGATATGAGCCTCGATACCAAATACGATGATATCTTTTTTACCAAGAGACTCAAGTCTTGATACGAATTCTTCATTTGCCATACAGCTGAACGAATTCTTTTCTACATATTCAAACTCACCAAGAGCTTCTGCGATAG
The DNA here is from genome assembly GCA_030536355.1 of Bacillota bacterium. Lineage (GTDB taxonomy): Bacteria > Bacillota > Clostridia > Peptostreptococcales > Anaerovoracaceae > Lentihominibacter. Next base: position 9,610 of record JAUNQD010000001.1, read on the forward strand.
TTGGAATAGTTCCACCAATACCTTTAGTATACTGCTGAGTAACGATACCCGGAATACCGAGAGCTTCAAGTCCCTTGATCAGTTTAACTGTCTTTTCTTCCAATTTTTCTGTGCCGCTCATTACAGGCATCAATTTTTCCTGAAAATCTATAGCAACATATGCAGCGTTTTCTCTAACGATCATACTCATTTACCTATCCTCCATTCACTGATTTCTTTTGCCAACTTATAGTCCGTCAAGTCACTGTGTATCGGCGTTATTGATGCATATCCATCCTGATCCGCAACTACATCTACCGTTTCAGGAAGGTCATTATACACAACAGGATCTCCGGTATACATATATCCAGTCCTGCCATCTTCTGTCTCTACCGGCACGAAAACCTCCTTGTACTCTCTAGGTCCTAAAGTCGTGAATCTCAGACCCTTGATTTCCTCTTTAGGGAGGTTCGGAGTATTGATATTGAGCACTGTTTTTGAAGACATTTTATCATAAGCTTTTTTCACAGCTTCGACTGCCAGCTCGCATGCATAATCAAAATATTCAGCTTCATGGCTGTTTACAGATACCGCCACTGAAGGCACACCTAAAAGGGAACCTTCTATCGCTGCTGACACAGTACCGGAGTACAAGGTATCAGTTCCCAGATTCCCTCCATGATTTATCCCCGAAAAAACCATGTCCACCTTGATGCCCTTTTGTTCAAGAGATCTCATCCCTATCTTCACACAATCGGCAGGTGTTCCGGATATTTTCAGTGCATATTCTGCATATTCAAATTCATCTTCTTCTATGATTATAGGTTTTGAAACCGTGATGCCATGACCACTGGCACTGCGCTGGCTTTCAGGAGCGCATACATAAACATTAGCAACCTGAGAAAGAGCCTTTACCAGCTCCTTTATCCCTCTCGCTTGAATGCCGTCATCATTGGCAACCAATATATTCATAAGCTTATACCTCATCTGTCTATAATAATATTATATTATAGCACAAACTCGCTTAATCGCCCAGTACTTTTCCTATGGAATCATTTATTACCAGCGTCGCCTGACTGTCATATCCTGTTTCCGATTTGTTTATGAGTATAAGGTCTTTCCCTCTGAAATAATTTATGAGTCCGGCAGCCGGATAAACCACCAGCGACGTTCCCCCAACTATCATCGTATCTGCTTCACTTATGGCCTGAACAGCCCCCATTATTACCGAATCATCGAGGGGTTCTTCATAAAGAACCACGTCAGGCTTAACAAGACCACCGCACTTTTCACAATGGGGCATACCATTATGGCAGTTATTTTCATCCATGATGTAGTCAAGATCATATTTGGCGCCACAGTCCATGCAGATATTGCGAAGAACAGAACCGTGAAGTTCATACACGGTCCTGCTTCCTGCTTTTTGATGAAGCCCGTCGATATTCTGTGTTACAACAGCTGTCAGCTTACCCTCTTCTTCCAGTTTGGCAAGCGACAGATGGGCTTTGTTCGGTTGAGCATCCGGATAGATCAGATTCTTCTTGTAATAATCGTAGAATTTTTCTGTATGATTCATAAAGAACGTTCTGGACAGCATATGTTCCGGCGAATAACCGTAATCATTCATAGCCTTATACAGCCCTGCTTCCGATCTGAAGTCAGGAATGTTTGACTCAGTACTTACACCTGCACCGCCAAAAAATACGACTTTCTCACTTCTGTCCAGTACTTCTTTTACTCTGATATCCATACTTATCTCCTAACTGAAAATATCTATAGCATCTGCGACCTTATTGGCAATGCCGCCTTTTTGGTCGCTAGGCGCTGGGAAAGTAAGGTCTGAGAACATTTGCCACATTGCTAAGAGGCATTGTCTGAAGCCATACATGTCCCGGTCCTGTGATCACTGTATTGAAGAAGCCTTCTCCTCCAAGAAGCATATTCTTGGCTCCTCCAACCTTACGGATTTCCATATTACATGAAGCTGACATTGCTGCCAGATGACCTGTATCTACAACGATCTGCTGTCCAGGCTTCAGCTCATACTCGATAACATGGCCGTCAAATTCGCCAAACATTATCCCGTTTCCGCTTATCTTCTGCATTATAAAACCTTCACCGCCAAACAATCCGGCTCCGAGCTTTTTGTTGAAATGCACTGAAAGCTGCACTCCCGCTTCTCCTGCCAAGAAAACACCTTTCTGGCATATGATCTCATTTCCCGGCGAAATTTCAAACGCTTTTACTGATCCCGGAAAGCTCGAAGCGAATGCGATCAGGCCGTTACCGCCCTGTGCTGTATATCTGTTTTGGAACAATGCTTCTCCCGCAAACATTCTGCCGATAGCCTTCTTAGCGCCACCATTGCTTCCTGTTTCCATAAGCATATTAGGTGACATCCAGGCCATACCGCCGCCCTCAGTTATCATTGCTTCTCCCGGTTCCAGCTGACAAATCACGACCGGCAATGTTTCTCCTTTAATTTCATATTTCATACTCCCACCTGTTCCTTTCTCTAGTCATTTACTGCTTTAGCCTATTAGTATATGTAATATTATATATTTTCTGACAATTATATTCAACAAAAAAGGTGTAGTTTTAGAGCAATTATTTGTAACTCTCGCCAAAAATATTGACTTCCGTCAGATTCTTCCAATATCTTACCGGCATAAAGTTTCTCTGACACTTCGGATTTGTTCTCTCTTTTATTGCTATATGATCAAAATAGGTTTTCCAAAGTCTGCGATATTCGTTCTCATCAGCAGACAGCTCCGGTATGTCAGTTTCTTCAAAATGTGTAATGTACCATTCTCCTTGAAATGCTATCAGTGCTTTCTTTCGTTTGACGTCATGGATAATGAAAAGATCATTTCTATATCTGTCGCAGAAATGATGTGCCGTAAGCTCAAGTACATCATGATCCGGCTCTATCTTCGCATAAAGCACCCCGTTCTTCATAACAGAGAATCTGACGAACTGGAGCATCCTCTCCTTTTCTCTGTTCACCTTTTTCTCCAGCGATTGTACATCAAACACTATAGGGTCCCCGTGGAGCATAGAAACTGCCGATCCTTTCTTGAATCCCAGCTCTATATATCGCAGTATCTTCATTTCTTTATCGGGATCACAGCTCAGAAACGCCTTATATATCCTTCTGAGATCATAAGATGATATCTTTCGCTCAATCGCTTCATAAACTATATCTGCCTTTATCTCATCAGTGATCACTTCCTTAGATCTATTGAGAAAGTTCGGCTGATACTCGTCTTTTACCGATATCCCCGTAGTTTTTTCTGTATAGTAATGATGATGTATACATGTAAGCAGCCCTTCAAACGTCCCATCATAAATATAATCCATCAGATCACCCCCGCTGCAGCCAATTTTTCCTGTTTTGCTCCTGCTTCAAGCTGCTTCCAGTTGTTGTCGAACATGCTCAACTGCAAACCGTTTTCCATCTGGAGTATAGAGTTCCTTATTGTCTCCTCCTCGAATTTCCTATCTCCGTAATACCTGCCGCTACATGTGAGAAAATACTTTGCTCTTTTCACAACTACACCCATCTTCTTAAGATCATCGAACTTGACTGAAGAAACCTTTCTCTGGCGAACTATGCGCTTTGCAGATATGGCACCTATTCCCGGTATTCGAAGAAGCATTTCGTAAGGTGCTTTATTGATCTCCATCGGGAACTTGTCCAGATTTCGCAAAGCCCACGTAACCTTCGGATCAAGATCAGGATCGAGGTTTTCGTCCCCGCTGTTAAAAAGCTCGCTTACAGAGAATCCATAGAATCTTAAAAGCCAATCTGCTTGATATATCCTGTGTTCTCTTGCCAAAGGCGGCGCAGTAGTCCTGTCCGGAAGAATTGGCGAATCCACTACAGGTACATATGCTGAATAATAGACTCTTTTCATTTTGAAAGTATGGTAGAGGTTTTCACTGGTCGTAAGGATGCTTTGGTCTGTCTCCCCGCCTGCTCCAATGATCATCTGAGTAGTCTGTCCTGCCGGTGCGAAGGTTTCCTTGCGCACGTTGGCCGAAAGCGCACGAAAACCTTTTGTCTCCGACGATATCTGTTGTACACCTAAATAATTCTCCGGCGAATTGATATCTTTCCCCTTGAACATAGTGCCGGGCCCGACAAGGGAGTTCCTTTCGATGAGGGAATTTGTGATCTGCCGCATAGGCGCAAATATCTGCTTAGGCTTTTTCTGAGGGGCGAAAAGCTCCAGGCTCTTTGAGCTTGGCATTTCTATATTGACACTGAGTCTGTCTGCAGCGAGCCCTATCTGATGCAGGATCTCAGACGAAACACCCGGGATTATCTTGGCATGGATGTATCCTGAGAAGCCGTATTTATACCTTAGAAGCCTAAGACACTCTAATATCCTCTCGGCAGTATAGTCAGGCGACTTTTCCACGGCAGAACTCAAAAACAAGCCTTCTATATAGTTCCTTCTATAGAACTCTATGGTAAGCCTGGCAAGCTCATCAGGTTCGAAAGATGCTCTGGGAAAGTCATTGGATCTTCTGTTGATGCAGTATTCGCAATCATATGCACATTTGTTGGTGAACAGTACCTTGAGGAGCGAAATACATCTGCCATCAGCGCTCCATGAATGACATATGCCTGCCGAGTGAGTGTTCCCGATGATGCCATTATTTCTTCTGCCCACTCCGCTGCTGGAGCAGGACACATCATATTTGGCACTGTCTGCCAGTATCTTGAGTTTTCCCATCATAACTTCCATAGCGACCCTTTTGCCGAAATATTCCGGACTCTCCTTCACTTTGTTTTCTTTACCATGATTTTATCACTTGGCGAACGCCAGTTCAAGAACATTTGTTTGCCACATACGCAGCAAAAAAACAAGGGACAAATTGTCCCTTGCCAATTTCATGCTCGTTATATTCGTTCTCTACTACATTCTAATGCTACCCTTCTATCAGTACGAAATCTTCAACGCCTCTTCCGCAGAGAGGACATTCAAACCCTTCAGGAAGCGCTTCCCCTTCATATACGTACTTGCAGATTTTGCACTCAAATTTCTTTCCTGATACAGGCTTCTCTTCTGTTTCCTCTGCTTGTACAGCTTCACCGGCCAGTTCAGTGGCCAAAGCCTTGATCTGAGCCTTGTTTTCTTCTGTCATGGCAGACTTGATAGTAACATTGTTTTCTGCCACAGTAAGTTCCTTAGCCGCTTCGAGATATTGCTTCATCTTCCTGATGGCAACAGGTCCCCATGAACCGTTTTCGATGAAGGCGATCCTTCTGTTCTGGAAGTTTCTTTCTGTAAGATGGTCGATGAACTGCTTCATGAACGGGAAGATATCTCCGTTATATGTGGTAGTTGCAAGAACCAATCTGTCATATCTGAATGCGTCTTCAACAGCTTCTGCCCAGTCACATCTTGCCAGATCGTTTACAACTACGTTTTCAACACCTGCTGCCTTAAGCTCATCTTCCAGCAGCTGTACGGCTTTCTTGGTATTGCCGTAAACAGATGTGTAGCAAATGCACACACCTTCAGTTTCAGCTCTGTATCCTGACCATGTGTCGTATAGGTCAATGTAATACTCTAAATTCTCGTCGAGCACAGGTCCGTGAAGAGGGCAGATCATCTCGATATCCAGCTCAGCTGCCTGCTTCAGTACAGCCTGCACCTGCTGACCGTATTTTCCAACGATCCCTATGTAATATCTTCTTGCTTCGCAAGCCCACTCTTCATCTACGTCAAGAGCACCGAATTTACCGAATGCATCTGCAGAGAAGAATGCTTTTTCTGCAGGGTAATAAGTCATCATTACTTCAGGCCAGTGGACCATCGGCGCCATGACGAATGTCAGCTCGTCACTTCCCAGTGAAAGCTTATCTCCATTTGCCACTTCCAGCTTGTTAGCGATTTCAAGGCCCGGGAAGAACTGACTTATCATATTAAAAGTCTTCTTGTTGCCAACAATAGTTGTTTCAGGATATTTTTCTGCGAATGCTCCGATGGAAGCCGAGTGATCCGGCTCCATATGCTGTACTATCAGATAGTCAGGAGCTTTACCGCCGAGAGCTTCTTCGACATTGCTAAGCCATTCTTCAGTCTCCTTTTCTTCCATTGTGTCCAGCACTGCTGTTTTATCATCCAGGATCACATATGAATTATATGCCATTCCGTTAGGAACTACATACTGCCCTTCGAAAAGGTCGATCTTATGGTCATTGCACCCAATATAAAATATTTTATCAGTGACTTTCCTTATCATTTTTTCACCTCGGATAATTGTATTTGCTATGATATCGTCAAATATTATAACAGAAACGTTTCGAATTGTCATTTGTAAGTATCACCTTTTTTAGCTTTTATGATAAAATATCTATAGAATAAAGAAAGGAGGCACGCTCATGAAAAAGACGGCTCTCGTTTTAAGCGGAGGCGGAAGTCGCGGCGCTTATGAGATCGGTGTGTGGAAAGCTCTCAAAGAGCTGGATATAAAAATAGATATGGTCTTCGGTACATCTGTGGGTTCCATAAATGGTGCGCTGATCGCGCAAGGTGATCTTGATGCAGCGGAAAAACTGTGGCATGAACTTGAGACCACCATGGTCTTCGATCTTCCGGATGATGATGCTATTTCTTATGCCAAGGAAATGGTCCTTCATGGCGGTGCCGGAACTTCAGGTCTCGAAAACTTGATGGATCGCTATTTTGATGAGAAAAAAGTTCGTTCTTCCGGAATGGATTATGGTCTGGTAACAACCAAATTCCCTTCGATGAGTGGTGCTTTTTTGTATGCTGATGAAATTCCCGAAGGTAGGCTGGGCGACTATATAATGGCCAGCTCATCCTGTTTTCCTTTCGTAAGAAAATGTGTGATAGATGAAGTCTCATACGTCGATGGAGGCTACAGTGATAATCTACCTGTGGAGATGGCCATGAAGCGCGGTGCCACTACAATAATAGCCATAGATCTTCAAGCTATGGGAACTGTAAGAAAATCGACCATAGAGGAGGCATATGAAAAATGTGACGAGTTCCACATGATAAAGTCACCTGTGGATCTTGGGAATTTCCTTGTGTTTGATACGGAGAATTCCAAGAGAATAATGACACTGGGATATCTTGATACTATGAGACATTTCGGTAAATATGACGGCATAAAATATACATTTGAAAAGGGTCAGTTCAAGGCCCACCACCTCGCCGGCGCGGATAATGCTGCATATATGCTTAAGCTTGATCCTTGCGTAGTCTATAACAATAAAACTATCATCGAAGCACTTAGACCTGCTATCGAAAAGCATATGGCTTGCTGCGAAAGTTGGACAGACTATCTCAACAACGCCGAGCTTCACGGACAACTGCTGCTTTACATTGCAAAGAGTTTGAAGCAGGATGAAGAGAACAGCATGTTCATGCAGCCGACTCTTTTTAAGGCCCTTAAGAGCGAGGTTCAAGCAGCTAATTTCTTGATCAGAAACGGCCTGATATAAATCTTGTTTTTCACCATACTACAAAACTAAAAATCCCGACTCATTATCGAGTCGGGATTTAGTATTTTTATGATTTAAAGACGTTTTTATTATTCAGCCTTCGCTTCCGCTGCCGGTTCTGCCTTAGGAGCAGGTGCAGCCTTCTTCTTTCTGTAGTTTACGATAGCGCCTGTTGGGCATTCCTTAGCGCACAGACCGCAGTTCTTGCACTTGGAATAATCTATTCTTGCCAGGTTATCTTCTACTACGATGGCATCGAACTTACATGACTTCTGACACTTCATGCAGCCGATACATCCATTCTCACAAGTCTTTCTTGTGACAGCACCCTTGTCAACTGATTTACATGCCACATGTACCAGCATCTTCTTAGGAACCATTTCAACAAGGCTGTTAGGGCAAACCTTGGAACATGCTCCGCAGCCAATGCACTTTTCTCTATCGATAACAGCAACGCCGTTAACGATCCTGATGGCATCGTAGTTACATGCTCTCTGACAGTCACCCATTCCCAGGCATCCGTGAGGGCAAGCCCAGTTGCCGCCGTAGAACATCTTAGCTGTTTTGCAAGTATAGATCCTGTCAGCTTCCATGATCTGCTTAGTTACGCCATAGTTTCCCTGGCACATTACCATAGCGACCTTTTCTTCAACTTCGCCTGCTTCTACGCCCAAGATCTCCGCGATCTGAGTTGCCAGTTCTGCTCCGCCTACAGGACATAAAGTAGGGCTCAGATTAGGATCGTCGCCAAATGCATTGGCATAGTCGTCGCAGCCTGCGAATCCGCATCCGCCGCAGTTAGCGCCCGGAAGCACATCTCTGATAGCTGCAACCTTTTCATCTACAGGTACGTACATCAGCTTTGATGCTATTGTCAGGATGATACCGAAGATCAATCCTACTACTGCTACTATTAAAGCAGGTATTACTATTGTTCCCATATGTATCCTCCCTTCTTAACCGAATATACCGTCAACCACGCCTGAAAATGCCATGAATGCCATTGACAGGATAGCTGCAGTAACGAGAGTGATAGGGATACCCTGCCAGCACTGAGGGATGCCCTTGCAGTTTTCCAGCTTTTCTCTGAGGCCTGCGAACAGTACCATTGCCAGCAGGAAGCCGATACCGGCACCGATTGCACAGAAGAGGGATTCTATATAGTTGTATCCATCATTGATGTTCATCAGAGTTACGCCCAGTACTGCACAGTTAGTAGTGATCAGTGGAAGGAACACGCCCAGCGACTTGTACAGAGGAGGCATATACTTCTTAAGAGTCATTTCTACCAGCTGTACCAGTGACGCGATTACCAGGATGAATACTACTGTCTGCAGGTAACCGATGTTGAGTGGGTCAAGTATCAGTTTCTGGATAGGCCATGTAGCTGCTGTTGCCAGTACCATTACGAATGTTACAGCTGCACCCATACCTACCGCTGAGTCAAGCTTCTTGGATACGCCCAGGAACGGACAGATACCAAGGAACTGTGATAATACAAAGTTGTTTGTCAGGATGACTGACATCATGATGATCAAAATTTCTGTCATTATGCATCAGCCTCCTTTCTGTCGCATGACCCGCCGCACATTTCAGCCATCATGCAGCCTTCACATCCGATTTCCTTCTTCTTGATAGCCTTGCCCTTGCTGAAGTAGTTTACTGCAGCGATGAGGCATGCGAATACGAAGAATCCACCGGGAGCCAGCATGAAGATTCCGGCAGGAGTGATAGCTGTATCAACATAGATAGGAATGTCGAATGCTGTTCCGGCACCGAAGAATTCTCTGATGAGTCCCATGATTCCCAGAGCCAGTGTGAAACCGATACCCATTCCAAGTCCATCGAGAGCTGAGTCGATAACGCTGTTCTTGGAAGCGAACATTTCGGCTCTTCCCAGGATGATACAGTTTACTACGATCAGTGGGATGAACAGGCCAAGTGCCGCATCCAGTGCAGGCAGGTAAGCCTTCAGCATCAGCTGTACCACTGTTACGAATCCCGCGATAACTACGATGTAGCAAGGTATTCTTACCTTAGCAGGGATTATATTCTTCAATAATGAGATTACGATATTTGAGCAGATAAGAACTGCCATTGTGGAAACACCCATACCAAGTCCGTTGATGGCACTTGTAGTAGTCGCCAGTGTAGGACACAGTCCCAGCAGGAGTACTAATACGGGGTTTTCCTTGATAATGCCTTTTGTTACTATACCAAGTTTATTCATTACTTAACACCTCCGCATTTCTCAAACTGGTTCAGTGCTGCCTCGATGGAGCAGTATACTGCGTTTGATGTTATAGTCGCACCTGTGATGGCATCAATATTGCCGTCACTGTTGATATGACCTCCTACAACTTCTCCCACGCCCTGATACTGAGCAAGGTACTCAGGTGTCATGGCCTTGGTTCCAAGTCCCGGAGTTTCAGCATGCTCTGTTACGGTAGCACCTGTGATATTGCCGTTAGCATCGATACCTACCATAACTTTTACTGCTCCGCCAAATCCTTTGTAGTTAGCTGTAACCGCCATGCCTGCGCCATTGTTTGCCATGTAGCAGTCAATAACGCCGTCAGCCAGTTCACCGTCGTATTCAGTGAATGCATCTCCGTCAGGGAGAACCAGCATTCTTGCTTCGTCAGCAGCCTTCATCTGGTTTTCGATGATCTTAGGATTAGCTATGCTGTATGTTCCTGCCAGTGCCAGTGTTACCACGAAGCAGATGCAGATGAGAACGATACTAGGGAAGATGTTTTCTTTGAAATTACTGTTTTTCATTATTCATCTCCTCCTTTCGCCTTTTTAGGTGCAGGATACATTCTGTTTTCGCAAATCCTGTCTATGTAAGGTGTCAGAATGTTCATCAGCAGGATCGCGAATGAAACACCTTCCGGATATGAAGCGAATATTCTGATCAGCATTGTGAACAGTCCGCATCCGATACCGAATATGATCTTGCCCATAGGGAGTGTAGGTGATGTTACATAGTCTGTAGCGCAGAAGAATGCACCCAGCATAACGCCGCCTGCACACAGGTGGAAGATAGCTCCGTCAAGACCGCCCCAGATAAGACCGAGAACAGCTACTGTAGCCAGGAATGATACAGGGATGTGCCATGTGATCACTCTGCTGCAGATGAGGAAGATTCCTCCTATAAGCAGTGCCAGCGCACTTACTTCACCGATACAGCCGCCGACATTACCGAGGAACAGGTCCATATTGGAAGCTGTTACTGCTTCAGGTCCGCCCATTCCCAGTTCGCCGAGAGGAGTAGCTGATGTCACTGCATCAACACCTGCACCTCTTGCTGTAGGCCATGTAGTCATTTCTGTAGCAAATGCGATGAACAGGAAAATTCTCGCTGTTACTGCAGGGTTTACCAAATTCTGTCCGATACCGCCGAAGAGCTGCTTAACTACTACGATAGCAGCGAAGCATCCAACGATAGCGATCCAGTAAGGAAGTCCTGATGGCAAATTGAATGCCAGCAGCACACCTGTGAGCACTGCACTCAGATCTCCTACAGTCTGCTTTTTCTTGAGAATCACATTCATAAGATATTCGAATACTACGCAAGCGATAACGCATACGATAGTCAGCACAGCTGCTCTGTATCCGAACTGATAGATACCTGAGATAAACGCAGGTATCAGTGCCACCAGCACCAGACCCATGATCTTCTGAGTGCTGATCGGCCCCACTGCATGAGGCGCCGATGACACGATCAACTTGTCATGATACTTATTATCCATTATTTACTCGCCGCCTCCTTTACAAAAGCTTTTGCCATCTTATGAGTAAAGCTGAGAGGTCTCTTAGCAGGGCATACGTATGAGCAGCTTCCGCATTCCATACACTGCATAACCTTGAGCTTATTCAGCTTGTCTGCATCCTTGTTCTCGTATGCTTCCACCATTGATACAGGAAGCAGATTGAACGGACATGCTCTTGTGCACATACCGCACTTGATGCAGCCTGTTTCTTCAGGGATCAGTGCCTGTGGTCCGTCGAAGAACAAGATAGCATTGTTGTTCTTAACAAGCGGGAATTCGTCTGAATAAACCGCACGTCCCATCATAGGTCCGCCCATGATGATCTTCTTTGGTTCAGCCTTATATCCGCCGCATGCCGCTGCAACGTCAGCGAGTCTTGTTCCGATAGGAACGATGATATTCTTAGGTTCTGCGATTGCATTGCCATCTACAGTTATTCTCTTAGTAGTCAGAGGTCTTCCTGTCTTCAGGTACTGACCAATGAACGCGAAAGTAGTTACGTTACTCAGCACGATGCCATACTGTGCAGGCAGTTCTCCTGCATTCATGGTCTTGCCTGTGATCTCATAGATCATAACTCTTTCTGCACCCTGTGGGTATCTTGCTCTCAGCACATGTACCTTGATGTCATTTTCATGACCATTTTCTTTAATAACTGCGTTGAGCTTTTCGATAGCATCAGGTTTATTTTCTTCAACGCCGATGTATGCCATCTTGATATCCAGATACTTCATTACAGCCAGAACACCATCGATGATGTACTGAGTGTTTTCAAGCATCAATCTGTGGTCAGATGTGATGAACGGTTCACATTCTGCCGCATTTACTATGAGAGTCTCAACTTCATCCAGGTTCTTAGGATTAAGCTTGATATGTGTTGGGAATGATGCTCCTCCCAGACCTACCAAACCGCTTGCTCTCATCGCCGCTATAAAGTCTTTCATGTCGTTTATAGCAGGCGGCTTGATTTCCTCCCAGACTTCCTGCTTGCCATCAGCTTCGATAACTACCATCTGGTCTTTACCACCCATGACATTTCTCATGGTGATGATATCTTTTACCGTTCCTGATACGCTGGAATGAATAGGAGCACTTACAAACGCATCTGTATCTCCGATCACCTGTCCAACCTTTACTGCATCGCCTTTTGCCACCAGTGGCTTACATGGCGCTCCTATGTGCTGTGACATGGAAATACAAACAGTTTCAGGGATAGCCATGATCTCAGTCGCACAAGCAGCAGTATGCTTCTCGTGGCTGACATGAATGCTATTCAGGTGCTTACCTTGCTGTCCCATTTCAAAAACCTTCCTTCCTTAAATGTCTCTAAATCATTTTGTATACTGCATTTACCCTATACATGACCGATTATATCATAGTTCGACTAGAATTGCTATTAAATTATCTGAATAATTGAACCGCCCGACCGCAATGATATAACACTTATATATATGTAAATACAAATAAAAAAACTCAAAAAAAGTTTTTGAGTTTTTTATAGTTCCGCTATTCTGTAATCACATTTACCTATCGGTTCCCACAGATCATCGACTTTCATTCCCTTGAGGTTGTTTTCCAATGCTCTGATGACAGCACTATGAGTTACTATCAGAATGTCTTTTGAATCGTCCGAGTCCAATATCCTCCTCAAAGCTCTCACCGCTCTGTACTGCACATCATAGAAGTTTTCTGCCTTATTGCCGTTTTTGAAGACAAATATATCTCGTCCCCTTCGTTCATATTCTTCAGGGTACATTTCTTTTACCTCTCTTATCGGCAAACCATCCCAGCCGCCTAAAGATATTTCCTGCAGTTCCTCTTCAATGATAAGTTCATCGGCTCCGAGAACATCACTTATTATTTCTGCTGTCTGTACAGCTCTCTTCAACGGGCTGGTATATATTTTTAAAGGATTATCCTTTTGCATTCCATCGCCTATGGCTTCCTCCAGCTTGCCTGCCATTTCCTTGACACTTTTTTCTGCCCCATCTTCCAGCGGCACATCATATCTGCCAATGAACATTTTCTCATCATGCTGCTTCGTTTCTCCATGCCTGATAAGATATACCCTTCTGCCTTTGGCCAGTTCATGCAAAGGCTCACGCGTGCATCCTGCCTCAAGGAAGACTTTTATCTCTTCGTACCCTTCAGGTGTATCCATATCTAAAACGCAGCCTTCTTCTTCCACGGGCACTCGCTTCATCTTGTCCCAGTATTTATCCGTTACCCCCTTAAGTCCTCCCGGGCCGTCATAATCACATATTTCAACGAAATATTTTTCCGGAATGAGCAAAGGGTGCCCTTTCTTCCCTTCATAAACAGGAACACAAAACGAATCATCGTCTGCACTTTGCATTACAGATGAAATGACCTTGCTGCTGATCAAAGGACAATCTACAGGCATCAAAACAACTCCCTTGATTTCAGAAAAAGCTTTTTTGGCACTTGAAACCCCTGCTTTTATGGATGAAAACATGCCCTTTGCATAACTTTCATTATAGGATTCCGGTACGCCGTTCTTTTTCAAAACCTGCAGCATCGATTCTCTGTTATGCCCTGTTACCACTATTATATTTTTGATACCGGCACCTTTAGCCGCCTCGATAGAGCGTTCTACAGCTGTCATTTCCCCCACCGGAAGCAACGGCTTGAACGACTTCATTCGAGACGAATATCCCGCTGCCAGTATAACAGCAGCATACTTATTCTTCATTTAGTTTTGACCTCACCTGTATTATCTCGGCTACGATGCTGATAGCGATTTCTTCTGGAGTTTCCGACCCTATTGACAGGCCGATAGGAGAATAGATTTCTTCGAAGTCTTCTTCCTTGAAACCTTCTTCAAGCAGTGCATCATAAAGAACCCTGTTCTTTCTTCGGCTGCCGATCATACCAAGATATGCGTGTGGCTTCTTGAGGGCTTGTCTAAGTACCTGCAGGTCCCCTCGGTGTCCTCTTGTTACTATTATTATATAGCTGTCTTCATCAGTTTCTATATCGTTGAAGGCATTATCAAAATCGTCGACTACTATCGTCTTGTCAGCGTGGGGATATCTTTCGGGATTGGCGTACTCTTCTCTGTCGTCGATCACTATTGTCCTGAAATCTACATGTCTAAGCACCGGTTCCAGGGCATAAGCAACGTGGCCGCCGCCAAATATATACGCTGTGCTTGCCAGCTTGAACTCTTTGACGAAATCTCCGGGATCCTTGGCATCGATATAATCTATCTGCACAGTAGCATCTCCGCCGCACCCCATGTCGAGTGCGCCCTTCTGTTTCTCATCCAGTACGAAGCTGTATATGTGAGACTTTTCTTTAGTTTCGAAGGTTGCCTTGCATAGCTTTTCTGTCTCCGCCTCAAGAAGTCCGCCTCCGACAGTACCCACAGTAGTGCCGTCTTTTTTCATCATGAGGACAGCACCCTTTTTTCTTGGGGTCGATCCACTAGTCTCAACTACTTTAGCAATAACGAAATCTTCACCCTGTTCTATAAGATCTCTCGCAAAATATGATAATTGCTGTGACATATCAATTCTCCTTTTGATGCATTATCTCTTTAAGTATCCCTTCATCACATCACGCGGGCCGACTTTGTCCAGCCTCCTGAGAATGCTTCCGCAAGCGCAAACTTCCGGGATCCATCTGCTGTAATCGCCAGTTCTGTATCTTATGAAAGGCATTCCTTCTCTCGTAAGGGTAGTGAACACGATCTCACCGATCTGTCCATCCGGGATAACATCTCCTGTTTCCGGATCTATTATTTCAATATATAGATCTGCTTCTCTTACATGATATCCTTCGCTGCATCCACAGCTTACAGCGCAGCCAAGACCCATTTCAGTCATGCCGTAATGTTCGTAGGCCTTGCAGTTAAACCCTTTAGTTATTCTCTGCACTGCCTCATCAGATACATATTCTGCACTGAGAAGGACCCACTTTAATCTGCATTCGATATTTTGAAATCCATTATACTCCGCCAGCATCTCCATGTGTGTTGGCAAAGCAACAACGCCTGTTACTTCTTCAGAATTTATAAGTTCTATTATCTTAACAGCCTCAGCCTCATTGTCTTCATCAGATCTATGAGGTCCCATTTCCGGCAGCCCATATTCTATCGCTTTCGCACCGAAATTCCTCAAACCTTCGGCAAGAAGTTTGCCGATAGACCCCGGCACCTTTGCAGGCATAAGGATAAGGGCCTTGTCTGAACTGTCCGCCATCAACTGCATACCATTCTCGAAAAAGTCCACCGTAAGCTGCTGATCTTCTTCCGTGAAATATACGCGCTTCGGATTCCCCGTACTTCCACCCGTATCAAGAGTAACTATCCTGCTGATTTCTCCCGGCTTGACGCACAGAAAATCCATGGCTTTCTCTCGAAGCTCATCAGGAGTTGCAAAGGGCAGGTTCTCGAAATCTTCAAGGTCGCATCCTGCATACTTTTCTCTGTAAAAGCTGCTGTTCTCGTATGCATAACGCACAGTTTCCTCAAGCTTTCGAGCAGTATATGAACCCAGCTCATTTCTTGTCAGCTGTCCGCTGCCACCTATTTTTCTGATTGTCCAATCATCAAGAAATCGGCTTAATCCCACTCTAACAATTCCTCCAGCTTGACCATTGTGGCTTCGACCATCATAGGGCATTTTTCTAGTTTTGCCATCGGACCTTTGCTGAGAAGTTCTTCACAGTCCATAGCTCCGAAGCTGTCCTCGAACCACTCGAGATACTCCTGCGCCAGTCCGTTCTGTGCCGCCTTCGCATCAGCAAGATACAAGAGACATACTGCTGCCGATGCGGTGCCGCACATTTTACCACATTTAGCTCCGTCGCAAAGGCCGGCCATTGCTTCAACCAGTTGAGGGTTTTCGATGCCTAGCTTTTCAAGTCCTATTGCCATTACGATCTGACTGCAGCAGTAATTCTGCATTTTCAATGTGAAAATTTTTTCTTTCATATCATGTTACCTCTTATAACATCATGTGACTCCGGAGTTATTCCGGTTTCTGAGCAACGAGCAAGAAATACCCCAGCTTGTTTTTCTTATCACTGAAAGCTGCATCACAGCACAAATCTTCAAGCTTGCCGCCATCCATCAGCACTTGTGCTGCGTAGTTGTCAAGATCAATGGATCTATCCTCGAAAGCTAATATTTTATACCCGATTTCCTTAAGCTGCGCTATGAGAGGCTTTTCGAAAAAAGCACCTTTGACTCTGAAGTCAACGAATCTTGTAGGGTTTTCTTCGCATTCCCCTTCTTTTCTCGGTTTCATAGCCAGTCGTTGAGCTTCCATCTTGACTGCCTTCATCTTCATAGGATCGGGATCCTTATAGTAGAGATCGCTGATGATAAGCTTGCCGCCTTTTTTGAGAACGCACCAAGCTTCATGAAGAGCTTCGTCAGGAATGTTTATGAGACTAAGTACGCATTCCATAGTTATGCCGTCAAAAGTATATGACGAGTAGTCGTCCAAGAACTCTCCATCGCCCATTTTCACATTTATTCCCGGATACTTTTCCTTGGCTGCATTCAGCATCTTAAGGCTCATATCTATGCCCTCGGCTTCTATACCAAGTTCTGTAAGGTGCGCTACTGTATCTCCTTCACCGCAGCCGATATCGAGTACCTTATCACCTTTTTTAAGGTCTGCTATTTCTATTGCTTTATCTGTTATGGCGAATCCGCCCGGTCTCATTACCGCCATTTTTAGTCCTCCCTGTATATTGTATTGTATGCGCAGAATGGAATCAGTTTATTATCCTTTGATAACTGCTGAACTCTGCATCGTTTCACTCTCTCTGCATCTATATTCATGATATCTTGGAATGCCATTCCTGTTACGGTGAATGTGTTCTGTCTGTAATATCTCAGGAACTCATCAAGATCCATTACGTGATCTTCGGAAGTTTCGCAGCAGCATGAGCCCTCATCGGAAGCCTCACAACAACATTCTTCCTGCGGCGCCGTGATTTCCCATTTATTGAGAACGAAATCTCTATCCTTGCGGATCACTTCCAGGCTGTCAATCGAAGTCATGTCGCAGCAGCTGACACCTTCTGCCGCAGGTTCTGTTCCGCAGCAGCAATCATTCTTCACTGTCGTATCGCAGCAGCTGACGCCCTCGCTTCTCTGAGCCGATGTCAGTGCACACTTTATCGATCCGTCCGGCTCCTTCGTGTAAGTGCTATAGAAACAGCACAACGTATGCCCGGTAGTTATCGGCAGGAAATCTTCATATTTAAAACCAGGGCTTTGCTCTTCCAGCTTTCTCAAAAGCCCAAACATGGTTATGCGGCCGGGGAAGTCTCCAATGTACGCCTTGCTATCACCTGCGCTTTGCACATCATCTTCCATCTTCTCCGGATATCTTCCGAAAAAGCTCACCGGCTGGAAATGTATACCCTTTACCACATTGACATTTTCGATGAGAAAATCCATCATCTCGCCGATATTGTCAGTATTGACCCCTTCTACGATGGTCGGCACCAGCGTTACTGCAAGTCCTGCTTTCTCGCAGTTTCTTATGGCCTTTACCTTAGTTTCGAACAAAGGCTCGCCGCGAAGCTGCTCGTATATATCATCTCTCGTTCCATCAAACTGCATGAAGATCACAGATGCTCCGGCGTCTTTGAGGGTTTGTGCATAGCCGTCTTCCGTTGCCAGTCTTCTGCCGTTGGTGTTTATCTGAACGTATTCAAAACCTTTGTCGCGCGCCATCTTTATGATTTGCGGCAGATCATCTCTCACTGTCGGTTCGCCCCCTGACAGTTGGATGTTGAACGGTCTTTCTTCTCCCAGTTCCAGCAGCAGGTCATACTTGTCGTTGATTTCTTCCAGCGTCGGTTCCCCGCTTCTATCCGCATCAAGCTCTGATTTGGCGAAGCAATACGGACAATGCTGATTACATCTGTCTGTTATGTCTATCAGTACGCAGCAAGCTGTCTGCAAATGATTTTCACATGTGCCGCAGTGAAGCGGGCAGGAGAAATCATCAGAATCGCCTTTTGTCTGCGCTGACTTCGGCGGAATATTTATAACAGGATTCTTGACCCACTGCTTGTAATCATCTGCGTTTTCTGCAGATAAAGTCTTGAATGTTCCATGATCCGAGCATTCTTTTATGAAATATACTTTATTGTCTTCCTCAATATAAAATGCCTCTACAGCCTTATGGCATATAGGGCAAATGCTTTGAGTTTTTTCCATCAGATTTGCCTCGTTTCCTTGCTGATCTAACGATTTATATGTGTCTATTTTATCTCAGTAAAGCGCTTTGCGCAAGTCGACCATCTCATACTATTCTTGTTATTATTCCTCACTAGGATCAGGTAGATCAAAAAAGAATTCTATCTCCTCAACGATTTCCGCCATATCCATGATACACTCCCCATCAAATATGCCCACAGGAATCTTGTCGTCAAATGTATATAATGTAGGAAGATCATAGTTTTCCAGATCGTATACCATTACTTTCTTATGGTCCGGATCCACCAGCCAGTATTCTCTGACACCTGTTTCCATATATTTATTGAGTTTGATGGCCATATCCTTTCTCTTGGTTGATGGCGACAACACTTCGATCACCATGTCCGGTGAGCCTTCGACCCATCTTCTGTTAAATTTATCTCTACTGCAAACTACGAAAACATCCGGTTTTACCAGCGTCTTATCGTCTTCCTTATCGATATGCACATCGACCGGAGATATCATCGTTATGCATTTGCCGCCATTCTTTTTGATATATTCTCGCAACCTTGTATAAAACTCACCTACCAGCTCCTGATGAAGCAAAGTCGGACTTGTTATTATGTACATCACCCCGTCTATAAGTTCTACCATCATGTCTTCAGGGAGCAGATTGCAGTCTTCTATAGTATACTCCCCCTGTTTTTTATCTACTCCATACTGAAACACAGCCTCTCTGACTCCCGTAGGATCCAGTGCTCTTTCCAAAGCAGCAAGTGTCTCATATCTTGGCTGCTGCGTAACTCCCGCAAATATCTTCTGTACCGTACTGAGTGGCACTCCCGAAAGCTCCGCTATCTTTTCATTACTGTAACCTAAACGTCTCTTCTTTTCTTTCAAACCTCTAACGTCCATCCTTTTCCTCCTTTTCTTTTGTTGCCGCTTTTACTCCACAATATTGCCGTTATATTGCTGTTATTATACCATTTTATTTCCATTCGGTCAATTGTTGGAGGTTTTTTCTTGTTTACCAAGCAAGAGGCTTGTCCGCATTCCCTAGATTCTTTTAATACGCCTTGTTTTACGGGAGTTTTTCGACAATTTATCCCCATTTCACCCTATCAGAATTCAGATTTTCTTAAATCCAGCATTATCACGAAATTGCGAGAGCATTTTACTGTTTTTTCCCATGAAACGCACCTCAATTACTGTTCTACGGGAATCCCAAAAAATAAAAAAACGATGCCTACTGGCACCGACAAACTTCCACATAATATACGTTATGTTGTCAAAATTCTTCTATAAAAGAGCATTCTATAATTACATACACATATATTATCGCTCACAGACTTGAATATTTCAACTATTTTTTGAACTAAACTCTAGCTTTGATAAATATTTTCTGCCTTTTTTACAACATAACGTATATTATGTTGTATTTCACAAAGAGTATAATTCGGCGCAATCGCGTCATTAGAGTACGAAAGAAAAGGAGAAGAAAAATGCGAAAAAGATTATTAGCTATTATAGCTACTGTAGCAATGGTGATGGCTATGGTACCGAGCATGGTGTTTGCTGATACTGCAACAACATACTTTGTTTCCCCTGCAGGAAATGATGTAACAGGAACTGGTAGCGAAGAAAAGCCTTTTGCAACTATTCAACGCGGGATTTATGAGGCAAACGAAGGGGATACAGTATTCGTTAAAGAAGGACAATATAATGCATTCACTCCTGCAGGTTCTACTTATGCTGCGAATAGCAGTAGAAATCAGGGGTTGGTTATCAATAAAGGAATAACACTTAAAGCCGAAAACAAAAATACAATTATATATAACTATATAGATAGTTCTGTAACGACATCATTCCCTGGCTTTGATGGACGTAACACAGTTATTATTGCAAAGAGCAATGGCGCTACAATTGATGGATTTACAATTTATCCCACTTATTCTAATGTAAATTTAGGCTCATCAATGACAGAAATAACCGGCACAGCAGTTAACCAGTTATTACAAAAGGAAACTCTTTATGTTTATTATAATCAACTGATTTATCCAATTGCAGTTTATAACGGAGGAGGTCAAATTGATAATTTAACAATAAAAAACTGTGTTCTTGGAGATTCAACTCTTTCGGAAAACCTTTGGGGAAGTAGTATATATCTTGCTGGTTCATATATGAAAGGAAGCTATCATATAGACGGCAATACTTGTTATGGCGGTATAGCAATTGCGGGTAGCGCTGGTGGAGAACAAATGGCGGATTCATCTATTATAAATAACCACTTATATTCTGAAATTGCATTGAATGGAACCAGAAATAATGGATGGGATACAATGAGTGTTACAGCGCTTCCTGATATTGCAGGAAACACTTTCCACAAAAGCACTTCAAATAATTTTGGGTTAGAAACTACATATGATGTATTAATTCGCAACTGCGATTTAAACACGTCAAACCTTTATACCGAAAATCAACTTAAAGCGATTTCGGAGAATAATTATTTAGGAGAAGAGTTAACAGGGCTTGAAATACAGTTTACTGCTATAGACAACTCTGATAAATCCTATGATGCTGATGGAATCTCCGGATCAAAATATGTGTTTTTACATGTTTCAAAGCCTACAATTGTAGAGTATGACATTATATATGGAAAAAACAGCACATGGGATTGCAGTGAAGATGGATTAACTATTACCGGAAATGGTGATTTTGATAAGTTCGTAGGAGTAAAGGTTGATGGCGCATTTATTGATGGTAATAATTATACCGTAAAGTCCGGCTCAACCATTGTAACCTTAAAAGCCTCTTACCTCAACACCTTATCCTCAGGAACCCATACATTAGAAATTGCATGGACGGATGGTGCAACAAATACAACATTCACAATACCAAAGAATGTTAAGTCAGAATCATCCCCTAATACTGGCGACAACAGCATGGCACCGTTCGCAGTAGCTGGTCTGGCTCTGGCAGCAATGGCAGCAGTAGTTGCTACTAGAAGAAGAACAAACTAAAAGCATAATACATACAAAATCGCATTTAAGAAAAAATGATGGCTCTCGCAGCCATCATTTTTCATTGTCTGTATTCAAGTTCATCGTTCTCAAAACTGTATACCATTACAGCATCACCACTTCACCGGCTATGTCACATTCATATCCGCCCAGTTCTTCCACGCGGTTTCTGAAGTCTTCGCTCTTGAGTATCTCGATGAATGCTTTCACATGCGGAAGTTCGAGATGTTTTGCCGGTATAGCGAAGTCGTATTCTTCAGGGGCTACTTCTATGAAGTCAAGTCCCATAGCTTTAGCTGCTGACAAGATTCCCATGCCTGCATCTGCACCATCGCTGGCTACCGCTGCCGCCACAGCCATATGTGTAGCCATTTCGCGATCATAACCGTTTATATCAGCCGGATCTATCCCTGCTTCCTTCAGCTTATAATCGAACAGTACTCTCGTTCCTGCTCCGCGCTGTCTGTTGACATAGCACACATCTTTTTTAGCCAGATCGTCTATCGACGATACTCCCAACGGATTGCCCTTTTTCACCAATATCCCCTGGATACGATGAACGCCCTTGATGAGAGCCATCGGCTCGCTTGAAGCTGCGCCCTTTGGGAAAAGCTTATTGATATATGAAATATTATATTCTCCTGTAGCTTCATCCAGCAGATGGATAGGCGCCATATGGGCTTCACCTCGGCGCAGTGCCATAAGTCCGCCCATGCTTCCCACGTGGGTACTTGTTACATGCATATCCTTATATTCATTAGGCATGATGTCAGCGATCACGTCCAGGATAAGGTCGTGGCTGCCGATGATAACCACAGTGTTTTCTATCTCACTCTTGCTTCTGTAAAGCTCGATTTTTACCTTTTCGCCGGCCTCAACACCTTCACTGCTCTGCTCGATCACACAAAAGCCGTCAGCTCTTACAAGTGACATGGCTGCACCTGCACCTCTTGCAAGCGGAGCCGCAACGAACTTGTCGCCTACTTTACCGACCTTCACGCGTACATATTCCTTATACTTAAGACTGGAAACCAATCTCTTGGAAATATGCGCATCAAGAGTTTCGGTCAGAAGTTCAGGACGCTTTCCCATCATCTGTATCACAGGCGTCACGAAGTTTTCGAAACCGATATATGCACTTACAGGATATCCCGGAAGTCCGATGACAGGCTTGCCGCGAACCACCGCCAGTATCACCGGCTTGCCCGGCTTGATGGATACACCATGGACGATCACTTCCCCCAGTTCTCGAAGCACGTGAACAGTATAGTCTTCAGTCCCTGCACTGGATCCTGCATTTACTATGACCATATCGAATTTATCGACAGCGTTACTCACCTTCGCCTTGATCTGTTCGTAATCATCTATTATAGGCGGGAATCTGTGACCGATACCTCCCGCTACAGTCACCATGTTTTCAAACATTCTTGAGTTGGACTCGATGATGCTGCCATCTTCCGGCTTGTCTTCCGGCTCGATGATCTCAGTTCCTGTAGGGAAGATCGCCACTTCAGGTCTCTTCACAACGTCGACCTCCAGTATGCCTGCACTGAGCAGAACGCCTATATCGATTGCTCTTATCTTATGGTTGCTTGGCAGGATCATTTCTCCTGCAACGATATCTTCGCCGATAGGTCTGATATGCTGCCATGGATGAGCTGAAGCTGTTATCCTAACGCCTTCTTCCACATCTACGATGTCTTCAGCCATTATCACCGCATCATAAGGCGGATGGATAGGATCCCCCGTATCCACCACGAGATATTTGTCTTCAGTGAGAACCACCGGTGCTGCTTCCGACGCATTATCAGTATCAGATGCCTTCACCGCTATGCCGTCCATCGCTGATGCATTGAAAAGCGGCGAGCTGTATCTTGCAAAGATCGCACTTGCAGTTATCCTGTCGAGAGAATTTCTCACGTCTATAGTCTCGATCTTCGGCTCTATCAGGACGCCTAGAGCCGCCATGTATTTTTCTTTAGCTTCTTCTACCGGTATGGTTTTTAAGTATAAATTTCTTTTCTTTCCCATTTTCTTTCCTATTATCTTGAGAGTTAAAACAGTCTCACCTTCACCTGCTGACCTTCTTTGAGGCCCTCTTCGTTGGTTTCTATAAGCACGTACCCATCTGCTCGAGTCAATGTTGTCATGAGACCTGACTTACCAAATATAGGAACTGCTTTATATGCGCCGTCTTCATCTTCAAGTTCCACCAGCTGGCAAGTAGCTCTGCCGCCTGCCGCTGCTACATTCTCTGTGATCTCAGCCACCACCATCGGGCGTTCTTTCTGTCCTGTCAGCGTTCTCCAAAGCCAGCCGATCATCAGCTCAAACACCATCATGGCCGCTGCCGGATGTCCCGGAAGACCCACCAAAACAGTTTCGCGGGCATCATCATATCCTAAGATGGTCGGCTTGCCCGGCTTCAGCGCTATGCCGTGAGTGAATACTCCGCCGCCTGACAGCCTGTCCATAACATCTGCCGTATGGTCTTTCTCACCTTGTGAGCTTCCGCCTGAAACCACCACCAGATCGCTGACCGCCATAGCTTCCTTCACAGTCGCCTCGATGAGAGCTTCGTCATCTTTAAGAACTTTAGTGCCTATCACTTCGAAGCCCAGACGAGCCGCTGCCGCCGAAACAGAATAAGTATTGATGTCTCTTATCTGCCCTTTTTCAGGAGTAGCTTCTCCTCCCACAAGCTCATCTCCTGTGGAGATCACTGTGACCTTCCACGGAGAAAAAACTTCAGGTTCAAAAACGCCCGCAGAAGCGAGGACCCCCACCTCTTGAGGGCGGATGACCTGCCCTTTGGATAAGAAACCTCTGCCCTTTGCGATATCTTCGCCTATGGTAACGACGTTTCTTCCCGGTGAAACGGGATCGTAAACTGCGATACTTGTCTCATCGAACTTCTCGCAAAACTCGATCATAACCATGGCATCAGCGCCTTCCGGAACCATGCCGCCTGTCGGCACATATATGGCTTGTCCCGGGCCTACTTTTTTTGTCGGTGCCACGCCCATCTCAACTGTTTCTATGACATCAAGAAATACCGGGATGCTCTCTGTGACCCCTTGAGTATCGATCGCCCTGACAGCGTATCCGTCCACCGTGGATCTTCGAAAGCCCGGTATGTTTTCTTCTGATTTCATGTCTTCTGCCAACACTCTGCCAAGAGAAGATGCAAAGTGCACTTTTTCGGTTTTTAAGGGTTTGCCGGCTGCCGCCTTCAGCAGCTTTTCTCTTGCTTCCTGAAGTGTATCGACTTTTAAAAGTCTCATGGTCTACCTCTCTTGCTAAATATCATCCAAGGTTATTCTTTGATCTTGATAACTATTTCCTTGCCTTCTTCGTAGCCGTCGAGGGCTTTTACTGCGCCAACGACCACATTCTTGAGGGTTTCCTTAACGAAAGGAACCATCCATATCTCTTCTCCGTCTATAGTAAGCTCGACGCTGAGCTTGTTTTCTTTTTCCTTTGTTACGGCTTCTGCCATATCTGCCATTTTCTCCACCTCCGTGATACCGTTTATTACCGGCAGCTGTTTTTCTTCTCTGCCAGATTTCGGGGATATGCTGATCATTTGACCCTGCATATCGTTTGCGATGATTCCTGATACTGCGATAGCCTCAGGACACATTTTTTCTTCTATGTCACTGATCGTTCGTGCCGTTATTATGGTTGGGCAATCTACGCCGCAGTCGCCTTCGATGATAACAAAGTCTTCCTTATAGTATTTGAGGATAGCGTCCATGGTCATACGCTCATCCATTATTATTCCCGTGTTTTTAGGACCCCTTGCAGTCACTCTGCGGGCTCCGGCCGCTGCATGCTTATATGTGTCAGTACCCGGCGTATCCGCTTCGAAATTTTTGAAATGGATGTCTTTGACGGTGCCGACAGTATATCCTCTGCGTTTAAGCTCGCTGACCAGCGAGGCCACTGTGGTTGTCTTACCTGTTTTTGAAAACCCTTTGACTGTAATGATCCTCATAACTCTATTACCTCATAACTGTGTTCTGATAAATCTATCATCAGCAGTTTGTTGTATAATGCATCTTCTTTGCCAAGAAGAACTTTGATGGCTTCTGCCGCCTGGATCGCTGAAACAACGGCAGCTGTAAATGACGGGTTGCCTGCAGAAGTATCAACTGAGGCATCGTTCTCATGTGCAGGATATATCTTCTGAAACAGTTTGTCTCCCGGTCTTGATACACCAACCTGTCCTGACCAGCCACCGATAGCACCATGGATAAGCGTAACCTTCTCTTTCTCACATGCGGCTTCAAGGATGAATCTTGTTTTTATGTTATCTACAGCATCTATCACAAGGTCATGTCCTGCTATGATCTGCCTGCAGTTTTCTTCTGTGAGTTCTACCTGAATTGGTGTGATTTCCACATTGGAGTTTATGAGCTTCATCTGATCCGCAGCTTCCAGCGCCTTGGATTTGCCAATGTTAGTTTCGTTTGATAACACCTGTCTGTTGAGATTTGTCACATCAAAAGTATCGCAGTCCACTACGGTGAGCTTTCCGACACCTATGCGTACCAGATTCTCGATCACTCCCCCGCCAAGGCCACCGCATCCTATAACGCAAACTGATTTTTTGCTGAGAAGATCCTGATCGGATTCTTTTAATATTCCAATATTTCTACTGTATCTAGATTTGTCTTTCATAGTACCCTTTATTTCTTCTACGCAGTTGCTACTAGACCATTTTATATAATCAATACGACGAGTAGAACTCCTTGCGTTTTTTTCATTTTCAACTCTTTTTTCAATGGTTTCGGCAGTTTTTTGAACTCAAATTCATGACTCCAGCCATTTTCTAATGAGCTGCACCTTTTAATCGTTGAAAACAGAGTTAAACCTACAATAAAATTGATGATTTCTACTCAGGCCCACGTGTATTCTAATGATCCCCTGATCAGCCTCCCGACACTTTGGAAAAAGCCTTGATGTAATCGCCTTCGTTCACAGGATCTGTTATCATCACACGCATATTATTGACTGATACGAAGCCGAAATTTCTAACTTCTCTATAGTTGATGCCAATTACCTGCAGCGCTTCATCTACAGTGCATCCTTCAGGAACTTCAACGATTCGTTCTTCTGCTCCAAACGCCTTACGAAGAGTTCCTCTCATTACTATGGTCACTTTCATAGTTACCTCCAAATGCAAATATGGGGCAGATATTAATCTACCCCAATATTATACATCATATTATTGTGTTTTACTATCCTACAGAATGCTCTGGATCAGTTCTTCAGGCATTGTGCCATCCTTGTTCCATCCCATTACTTCATAGTACTGGTCAAGCATGTCTTCGAATGCTTCAGGAGGAATAACCTGACCTGCAGCAGGACCGCTCTTGAGAGCATCCTTGATAACTCTCTTAGGAACTGTATCGTGAGCTCTGTTAAATCCTTCTCTCTGGTTGAATGCTCTACCGATGTTGAGAACTCTTCTTCCTACTTCGCCCATTTCTTCAGCAGTCCATTCTCTTCCTGTTACGAGAGTCAGAAGTTCTGCCATGATGTCATAGCTGATAGTTCCCCAGAAGTCGCAGATGCACAGTGAGAACTTGATAGCATTGAATTCACCCAGGTTGTATACCATCTGGCCCTTGCCTTCAGGAGTGTATGGAGGAATTGATGCTGCGAACACTTCTTCGTTAGGAGCATATGCTCTCATGTGGCAAGCTCCTCTGTCGGATACAGCGTATGCCAGTGACATTCCCCATGAACCACGTGGTTCGTACTGAGGATATTCAAGTCCCTTAACCTGCATAGCGAAATCTGTTCCGCCGAACTTTTCTGAAGCGATCTTAACGCCGTCAGCCAGTTCTGCACCTACGCCTGTTCTTGTTGCCATTTCCTTCAGTAGTCTCAGCATTCCTTCTCCGTCACCGAACTTGATTCCGAAGTCATGCAGACCCTTTTCTGTCATTTCCATAGCCCAGATGATAGTATCTCCTGCTGAGATAGTATCAAGACCCATGTCGTCAGCAACCTGGTTGAACTTAACGATAGCATATGGATCTCTGATGCCTGCGTTTGGTCCTGCTACTGAAATAGTTTCGTATTCAGGTCCTTCACATACAGCATCACCGATCTTCAGGAAGTTACCGCATCCAAGTCCGCATGATCCGCAGCCACGCTTACCTTCTCTACTTTCCATCAGAACGTCGCCGTTGTATTCAGTCCACTGTTCGTCAGTTGTGTCTGAGAAGTTCTTCCAAGGCAGGATTCCGCCATCATTACAGGCTTCCAGGAACGCAGTTGTACCTGTGTCATATACGAATGTATTATCTTCCTGGAGAACGTCTTCGTGGAGGATTTCCAGGATTCTGTCTGTAGTCTTAACGATATCAGGAACCTTGACTCCGCCTGTACCCTTAACCAGGATAGCCTTCATCTTCTTGGATCCCATTACAGCACCGATACCGCCTCTTCCTGCCTGTCTATAGTAGTCTGAGTTGATACATGCCATGTTGCTGAGGTTTTCACCTGCAGGTCCGATTGACAGGATGCTGAATTCTCTGCCGTATTCTTCTGACAGGATGGATTCAGCTTCGTGTGAGCCCTTGCCCCACAGATCTCCTGCATCTACGAACTTGATTTCATCATCTTCGATAACAACGTATCCAGGTTCAGCCAGCTGTCCTTCGAAAATGATCATGTCATATCCTGCGAACTTGATTCTGATACCAGCGTGTCCGCCGATGGAGCAGTCATTCATAGTTCCTGTTGCAGGTGACTTGGCAGCTACTGACAGCTTTCCTGAGCATGGTACAGGAGTTCCTGTGAAAGGACCTGTAGTCAGGAACAGCTTGTTGTCAGGACCGAGAGCATCGATTCCAGGCTGCAGTTCTTCATACATGTATCTGATAACCAGACCCTTAGAACCTACGTACTTTTCTGCAAAGTCCATTCTCAGCGGTTCTGTGGAGGCTTTCTTTTCAGTGAGGTTTATTCTTAAAACTTTGTTCTGATATCCTAACATTGTCATATTGTTCGCCTCCTTTTTACTCAAATGTCAAAGCATTCTGAGGACATGTCTTGACGCACTTAGGGTCTCCCTGACATGTATCGCAGATATATGCTTTGTCTTCTCTGATTCTAACTACCTTCTTAGGACACTTTTCTGCACAGAGTCCGCATCCTGAACACTTATCCATGTCAACAGTTATGTATTCACCGATAGTGATAGCATCACAAGGGCAAGCCTTCGCGCACAGTCCGCAAAGGATGCAGTAATGGTCAGCGTACTTTAAAGTTCCTTTATCGTAATATGTTTCAATGGCAATTCTCGCCTTAGAAGGAATATATTCCCCTTCCTTGTATGCGGAACATACCTGTGAGCAAAGCTGACATCCGATGCAGCTTGCTTTGTTGAATTTAAGTCTTTTCATTTGAAAATCTTCCTTTCCACTATTTTCCGCAAAAAAATAGCAAAGCAGAACTGACCCCTTAACGAATAATGGGGTTAGCTTCTCCTTTGCGCAATGGCAGGCGATAAAATCGCTTTTATCACCCTATCGTTTTCACCGGCATCGAGTGTCGTATGAAAATCGGAGTTCTATTAAAATGTGTTTTGTTTGCTACTTTTGCTTATAGAGGCATTATACATGAATAAATACTCTTTTTCAACCTTCGATTCCTTATGTAGTTGCTATTGTTATGATATCTCTTTGTTGTTTCTCTATTTGTGATAGACAAAGATTTTTTTATGATATATAATTCCATTGTATAAGTGAATATTGTTCTTCCGAGCATATGTTGCTAAGGCTGCTGTAAACAGCTATGGAATATGTGCCGATGGGTGTCAGGAGAAATCCGGGTGCCTCCCGTATTTGGAAAGGAATGATGTTAGAACAGGTAATATAAAATTCTTCATTCCGAAGAATTTTTTTATTTTATATTACATTTTATATGTTTTGATGTTATAACTTTCTTTTTTTATACCATCATACATAACAGCAAGTAAACTTAATAGGAGGAAGACATGAAGAAAAGAATTTTAGCACTGGTCATGGTGCTGGCAATGGCATTATCCATGACCATAGTTTTCACAGGATGTGGAAACGAAGAAGCAGTTGAAACAAAGGGAACTATCATCCTGGCAACAACTACAAGCACTAAGGACAGCGGACTGCTGGATGCTATCCTACCTGAATTCACAGCTGAAACAGGTTGGGAAGTTGACGTTGTATCTGTAGGTTCCGGAGAAGCTATGCAGATGGGTATGGACGGAGAAGCTGACGTTCTGCTGGTTCATTCACCTGCATCAGAAGCTGAATACGTAGCTAACGGACATGCTGACGAAGACGGCAGAATGGACGTTATGTACAACGATTTCGTAGTTGTAGGACCTGAAGAGGATCCTGCAGGCGTTGCTGAAAACGCTGGCGATGACGCTATCGCAGCATTCGAAGCTATCATGGAAAACGAAGCTACTTTCGTATCAAGAGCTGATGATTCCGGCACTCACAAGAAGGAACTGTCAATTTGGGAAAAGGCTGAACTGACTCCTGCAGGCGCATGGTACGTTGAAGCTGCAGCAGGCATGGGCGATGTTATCAACATGACTAACGAAAAGCTGGGATACACTCTGGCAGACAGAGCTACTTGGCTGAACGTTGGCGGCGACACAGACCTGAAGATCGTTTGTGAAAAGGACCCTAGCGGCGTTCTCAACAACCAGTACGGTGTTATCTGTGTTAACCCAGAAAAGAACGAAAACATCAACAACGAAGGTGCTAAGGCATTCCAGAACTGGATCGTTTCAGAAGCAACTCAGAAGCTGATCGGCGAATATGGTGTTGAAGAATATGGCGAAGCACTTTTCATCCCTAACGCTAAATAGTTTGAACGCATAAACTTTTATGCTATACTGAATATATGGATACTATAGGACAAGGATTTGCAGAAGCATTCCGACTGATATTTGCCGGAGATGCTGAAATATTCGAAATCGTTGGCCTGTCTCTGTATGTCTCATTCTCCTCAGTGGTGATATCGACTATATTTGGTATCCCACTGGGGATTTTATTAGGCACGAAGACGTTCAGAGGCAAAGGTGCCATCGTGAGGATCATATATACACTTATGAGTTTACCGCCTGTCATTGCAGGTCTTACGGTATTCCTTATTTTGATGCGAAGAGGACCGCTAGGAAGTCTTCAGCTCAACTACACCGTACCTGCCATGATCATAGCTCAAATATGTCTTGTCACACCTATCATTATTGGATTGACATACAACATCGTCAAGGAAAAGGCACCGATCGTAAACAGCCTTGGCATAACCCTTGGTGCAGGCAAACTCCAGAGAATGTGGCTTCTCATATACGAAATGCGTGTAGGAATCACCACCTCTGTGATCTCCGGTTTCGGAAGAGCCATCTCAGAAGTTGGTGCAGTCATGATCGTAGGCGGCAATATCAAAGGTAAGACTCAAGTAATGACAACTTACATATCCCAGCTGAAAGGCATGGGAAATTATGAGCGAGCAGTGGCGGTAGGAATCATCCTGCTGTGCATTTCATTCGTTGTAACAGCACTGCTCTACCACTTCCAGGAAAGAGAAAGCAGGTGATCACAGATGAACATAACATTTGAAAAACTGCAAAAATCATATGATGGAAGAAAAGTCCTGGATATAGAAAAAGGCATCATAAAAAGTGGAAGCCGTACGGCTATAATCGGCCCTAACGGAGCCGGAAAGAGCACTTTGCTCAAGATCCTGGCAGGTCTGGAAAGTGCAGACAGCGGGTCATTGTCATATGATGGTTCTGCTGAATTCCCACAAATGGATGCCACCATGGTTTTTCAGAAACCATACCTTATCTCAACTACTGTAGAAAAAAACATCGCTTACCCAATGAAACTCAGAGGATTCAGCGATGATGAAATAGAAAAACGTGTCACAGAGCTGACAGAAGAGCTTGGACTCACTTCCTTTAGAAAGCAGAAAGCTTGGAAGCTTTCAGGAGGAGAAACACAGAAAGTTGCGCTGGCTCGCGCCCTTTCCTTCAAGCCTAAGCTTCTTCTCCTTGATGAACCGACAGCCAACGTGGATCCTTACACTACAGCTGAAATCGAAAAAATGCTCGTTAAGGCAAGTGAGTATTCCACTATAGTTCTCATCACTCATAATTTAGCTCAGGCCAAACGTGTATGCAACGAGGCAATGATGATGCACGAAGGCAAAGTCATTGAATTTGGACTATGTGAAGAAGTTCTTCTGAAGCCTTCTTCCATCGAGACTCGTCGTTTCGTCGAAGGAGAATTGCTCTTATAAATCAAGTTTATATTTAGCAGTTGACAAATACATACTCTCCAAAGTAAAATAATCGTGGTAGTTAACTGCCAATAAAACTGAATATCTCCGATTCCCGTATGACACTCGATGCCGGCGGGAACGTTAGGGTAGCGAAAGCGATTTTACTGCCTGCCATTGTGCGAAGGAGACTTGATAAAAACGGATTTTAATATTCTATCAAGCCTGTCTGCGCACTTTTTTATTGTAATAAAACACATTCATTAAGACCACCGTTTGATTTTAATGGGTTTGCTGTTTACTTGCTGATCATTACATAGAAAAGTGCGCAGGCCGGCTTGTTGTTTTTTGAACACATAAATATAGCATTTACAGCAATTTAATCGCTGTTTTCTCTGCCCATTTATTGACACTTATGCACTAAAATTGTTAAAATATTATTACAAATGTCCATGTGACATATTGATCAGCAAGTAATAAGTTAAATCTATTAAAATCAAACGGAGGCAATTTTATGAACTTAATGAAAATGACTCTGAACATCAACGGTGCAGACCGTATGTTCATCTGTGATCCTGAGAAGGACACGCTTGCATCCGTACTCCGTCGTCTCGGCCTTACAGGAACAAAAGTAGGCTGCGGCACAGGCGTATGCGGATCATGCTCAGTTATCCTCGATGGCAAAGTGATCAGATCATGTACTAAGAAGATCAAGACTATCAAGGAATACAGCTCCGTAATCACTATCGAAGGTATCGGTACTGCTCTTAACCCTCATCCACTTCAGTATGCATGGGTTAACCTGGGTGCTGTACAGTGCGGTTTCTGCGTACCTGGATTCATCGTATCAGCGTACCAGCTGCTGCAGGAAAATCCGGATCCTACAAGAGAAGAAGTAAGAGACTGGTTCCAGAAGCACAGAAACGTTTGCAGATGTACAGGATACAAGCAGATCGTTGACGCTGTAATGGAAGCTGCTGCTATCATGAGAGGCGAAAAGACTTTCGAAGATATCACTTACGACTGGACAAAGGACGTAGAAGAAGGTTACTATGGCAAGCCGCTGGTTAGACCTAACGCTATGGCTAAGGCTTGCGGTGTATGCGACTACGGTGATGACATCGAACTGAAGATGCCTGCAGAAACTCTGCACGCTGTTCTCGTAATGCCAATGAAGACTAACCACGCTAAGATCCTGAACATCGATTACAGCGAAGCTGAAAAGATGCCTGGCGTAGTTAAGGTAATCACAGCTAAGGACATCCCTGGAGCTAACAGACTGATGGCTTACCAGTTCTCACCAAGAACTGTTGTATTCGAACAGACTCATAAGCTGATGCAGGATGAAAAGATCGTTAGATGGGGAGACCCTGTAGCAATGGTAGTTGCTGACACTAAGGATCACGCTAGAGCTGCTGCTGCTAAGGTAAATGTTGAACTGGAACAGCTGCCTGAAATGATGAGCTATCTGGAAGCTGTACTGCCTGACGCTGACAGAGTACACCCTTCAATGGACAACATCTATTCACAGCAGCCTGTACTGAAGGGCGACTATGAACATATTCCTGAACTGATCGATGAAGCTGCTTACTCAGTAGAAGGCTCCTTCTACTCATCAAGAGAACCTCACCTGTCAATCGAAGGTGATACTGTTCAGGCTTACTATGATGAAGACGGCAAACTCTGCGTTCACTGTAAGACAATGACTCTGTACTTCGACAGAGACGATATGGCTGAAGCTATCGGAATCCCTGTAGAAGATCTGAGAGTTATCGAAAACCCTACAGGCGGATCATTTGGTTGGGCTATGTGCGCTGCTTCATACGCACTGTGCGGCGTAGCTACAAAGGTAACAGGAATGCCTGTTGCACTTAGCATGACATACGCTGAATTCATGGCACTGTCCGGAAAGAGATCCCCTTCATATATCAACGGAAGACTAGCTTGCGACGAAAACGGTAAGTTCATCGCAGGTGAATTCGATGCAGGACTGGACAACGGTGCATATCCTGAAATGGGAGATGACAAGCTGACTAAGATCCTCAGATTCATGTTCTTCCCTTACAACATGCCAAACGTAGCAGGTCTGGCAAGATCAGCTGTTACCAACCACAACTTCGGTGTTCCTTACAGAGGATACGGAGCTCCACAGGCTTACACTGCATCAGAAGCACTGGTTGACATGCTGGCAGAAAAGATCGGAATGGACCCATTCGAATTCAGATATAAGAACATCGCTCAGCCTGGAGATCTGAACCTTAACCAGAGAAAGTTCCTCCAGTATCCAATGCAGGAAATGATGGATAAGATGAAGCCTCTGTATGATGAAGCTGTTAAGAGAACTGAAGAGTTCAACGCTGCATCAGACGGCAAGATCAAGAGAGGTGTTGGTATCGCTTGGGGCGGATACAACGTTGGTCTCGGCGGCGTTGACGAAGCAAGCGTTGCTATCGAACTGATGCCTGACGGTACTTTCAGAAAGTACGACACATGGCAGGATCAGGGACAGGGCGGAGACGCAGGTTCCCTCATCTGTACTCTGGAAGCTATGAGACCATACTTCCCTAACATCACACCTAACGATATCAAGCTGGTTCAGACAGACAGCAAGTACTGTCCAAACACAGGTGAATCCGCAGGTTCAAGATCTCACTTCGCTAATGGTAAGGCATCCATCCTGGCTGCTAAGAACATCGCAGAAGCTATGAGAAAGGAAGATGGAACTTACAGAACTTATGACGAAATGGTAGCAGAAGGTATCCCTACAAGATACGAAGGCAACTGGGCAGCTGCTGACGAATGGGATTACTTCGACTTCCTCGACCCTAACGATGGACAGGGAGAACCTACTTACGCTTACACTTACGCTCTGTTCATGTCAGAAGTAGAAGTTGACACTGAAACAGGTAAGACTACAGTTATCAGCATGACTTGCGTTGACTGGATCGGTAAGCCTGGTAACATCCAGTCCGTAAACGGTCAGGCATTCGGCGGAATGTCACACGCTATCGGATTCGCACTGAGCGAAAACTACGAAGACGTTAAGAAGCACACTAACCCATATGCAGCAGGTGTTCCTTACATCAAGGATGTTCCTGATGATATGACAGTTATCCACCTGGATGGATATGACGAAAGAGGACCTTTCGGTTCATCCGGAGCTTCAGAAGCATTCCAGTCATCAGACCACATGGCTGTAATCAATGCTATCAACAACGCTGTTGGCGTAAGAATCTACGAACTGCCTGCAACTCCTGATAAGGTTAAGGCCGGTATCGATGCTCTCGCTAAGGGCGAACCTAACCCTAACGTTCCTAAGAAGTACTTCCTGGGATCAGACATGTATGAAGAACTTGAAAACATCAAGGCTAACCCACTGAGCTGGGAAGAATAGTCAGTTGATTGTTCAATAAAAACATGATAATTTAAGCATAGGCCGCTGCATTCGCAGTGGTCTATGTTTTAATAAAAAGCCCGGCTTTACCGGGCATCAGACAAGGAGACATACCTTATGGATATGCAGACCTATTACAAGCAGTTCGAAAACTGCATGCAGGAAGAAAAAGCTTTTTGCTCAGATGACTGCCCTTTTCACATGGACGTGCTGGATTTCGAAGATAAAATGGCTGCCGGAAGATACAATGCTGCATTCAAGATCTTCAGAAACGCTGTAGCTTTTCCTGAAATAGTTGCAGAAATATGTCCGCAGTACTGCACCGGCAGATGCCCGAGAAATGAACTGGGCGGAAGCATCCAGATAAACAGGCTTGAGAAAGCCTGTCTTGCCAATACTAAGAAAAAGGATCCTAACGAATACAACCTTCCTTCCCGAAAAGGAAAGATCGCCATCGTAGGCGCAGGCCTTTCGGGGCTTTCGTGTGCATTGAGGCTTGCCGCGAAAAAATATGAAGTAACGATATATGAAAAGGAATCCGCCATCGGCGGACAGCTCCGACAGCTTCTTCCAGAAGAAGTCTTCATGGAGGACATCAACAGACAATTCAAATATGAAAACTATACTCTTATCACAGATACAGAGGTAAATGATATAAAGACTCTCGTTTCCGAAGGCTACGATGTTGTTTACGTGGCTACAGGCAAAGGTGGTCTTGATTTAGGAACTTTAACTTGCAAAGATGCAAATGATGGCATCTATGCTTACTTGATCGAAAGCACTTCTGCGGCATGCCACACAACGACAGCAGTATATGGCGGCGGCAGCCTGATGGGAATGGATGTTATCCAAGCAGCAGCTGACGGGCTGGCAATGGCTCGTGAGATCGAAAGCTTCCTCAAGACAGGCATCCTTCGCTATCCGGGAAAACCCAAAAAAACTAAAGTAGAAATAGATATATCCGGTATCGATCAGATGGCAGCAGTCGTTTCTGATGGTATTTTTACCGAAGACGAAATCAAGGCTGAGATTGATAGATGCCTCCGCTGTCAATGCGATGCATGCAGGAGACACTGCGATCTGACCAACTACTTTGATAAATGGCCTTTGCAGATGCGAGACGATATTATGACAACTACTATGCCGGCCAACTCCATGATCAGAAAGGCCCCTGCCATAAGACTTATCAACATGTGCACACAGTGCGGCCTTTGCGGTGAGACTTGC
The DNA here is from genome assembly GCA_030536355.1 of Bacillota bacterium. GTDB lineage: Bacteria > Bacillota > Clostridia > Peptostreptococcales > Anaerovoracaceae > Lentihominibacter. Next base: position 45,968 of record JAUNQD010000001.1, read on the forward strand.
CCGGGACAAATAGAGCTGGGTGGGATGATCAAAGAAGCCCGCAGAATGATGCATAAGATCGACAGAATGCCCGGAGCTTTTCATCAGTTCTGGGTAAGAGATATGGAGTTTGCCAACGGGCCTTACGCAGCGCTTGCCAAATGCCCTCCGGGAAAAGATTCTTGTGAGTATGCATTCTTCCCGGGATGTCATTTGGGTGCAGCCGATCCTGAATATGTAAAGGGCACCTACTCGGCACTTTTAGGAGTCAATGCCAATGTTGGTCTCTTTCTCAGGTGCTGTGGAGTTCCTGCAGACTGGGCAGGAAACGAAGAAATACACGAATCTGCCCTCGACTCACTGAAAGCTGACTGGGAGAAATTAGGCAGACCTGCCATGATAATGGCATGTCCTTCATGCATGAGACATTTCAGAGAATATCTGCCTGAAATACCTATGATATCTATATATGAGATCTTTGAACAGTGGGCTATCGAGCCTGCCGGCAAATCAGATCTATCTGAAAGCAAATTCGCAGACACTGCAGCCACCTGGTCTATTTTTGATCCGTGTGCTGCGAGAAACTGTGATGATATGCAGGACGCTGTGAGAAAGCAGCTGGCCAAAGCCGGTGTAAGCTTCGAAGAACTTCCGGGCGGAGACAAGCACGGATGCTGTGGTTTTGGCGGCAATATAGAAGTTGCCAGCCCTAAGATGGCAGCTAAGGTGACAAGTGATAGAAGTTCTTTGAGCGAGAACCCTTATATAACTTACTGTATCAATTGCAGAGATGTGTTCCATGATGATGGTAAACCTGCAATTCACGCCCTCGATATCCTTCTTGGTCTTGACGGACCGGGCGATGATCTTCCTACAGTTACAGAACGTCGCTGCAACAGAGTGATACTAAAAGAAAACCTTCTCAGTGAAATATGGGGTGAAACTATGACAGATAAACCAACATTAAAATACAGCCTTATCATAGGGTCAGAAATAAAATCAAAAATGAACTCACTTAAGATACTGGAAGAAGACATCTGCCACGTTATCGAAATGGGTGAACTCCATGGAAGAAAGACTTTCGATCCTGCGAAAGCAACATATAAATGTTACCGTGAGATCGGACGCATCACCTGCTGGGTAGAATATAAGCCGGCAGGCAATGCCTATGAGATCATAAACGTATATACCCATAGAATGAAAATAGAACTGGAGGTAGTTTTCAATGGCAGAAAAACAGATTTTGATCTGCGATAAGTGCAAGGTGGAAATGGAAGAGATCGACGCAAACTTCTCATATCTTGACAGGACCTTCAGACATAAAGTTTTAAGATGTCCACAGTGCGGTCAGGTATCTTTGAGCGAAGATCTTGTTGCAGGCAGAATGAGTGAAGTAGAAGCTCTCATAGAAGAAAAATAAGCGGAGCGAACCGCTCCGATCAGGAGATAATAATGAGCTATTTTTATGTACAAACATGCCCCAACGGACATTACGAGATCACCAACAGGAAGCTTCAGGAAGGAGCAGTATGCGACCTTTGCAAGGAGCCTCTGATGGACAAATGTCCGCAATGCGGAGAATATATCAGGAAATGGACCCTTTACGGAGCGACCCCTATCCTGCCCGGTAAAAAAGACTACAAACTGCCGGATACATGTCCTAAATGCGGCACTCCATTCCCATGGAACAAATGATCACAGTAATTAAAAAGCAAGGAGAAAACAATGGAAAAAATCTTTTCAATAGAAGATATGAAACAAGCCAATAAAGAAGCTGCATTGATAAGAAAAGCATATAACGAAGAAACCTGGAGTGAATTCGAAAAGTGCACCTATGCATTCTTCCCGGGATGTAAGCTGACCGGCGCAGAGCCGGAGCTGGTGATCAAGGCTTATGATTCCATCAGGTTCCAGAATCCCGATACAGGCATTTTCTTATACTGCTGCGGTATTCCTGCCAAAGTCGAAGGCGACTCTGCTCTACTTGATGAAACTCTCGCAGAAATCAAGGCCGGCTGGGAATCTCTCGGTAAACCGACACTGATCGTAGGATGTCTTGGCTGCTACAACACCATCAAATCAGGTATCCCTGAGATCCCTATGGTGACTGTTTTCAAATATCTTCAGGACATGGCAATCAGTGGCGGCTGCAATTCCGTTGATTACTTTATCAAAGCGCCTGCAGGTTCTGAAATTGCTGATGAAACTACAGCTATCATGATAGAACTGGCCGAAGATATGGGTGTCAAACTCCATGAAGATACTGAAGGAGGCGACTATCCTTATCTGACTTGCTCCATCAAGGATCGCGATGCACTGAAGCGTCAAGGAAAAGATGCTGCACATATCTTAGAACTGATCTACGGAATGGGAGCATCTAATGTTCATCTGGAACATGAACACGACCATGATCACGAGGAAGGCTGTGACTGCGGAGAAGCTGACTGCAACTGTGATGATGTTGTAGATGATATAGGTGCTAGGATCGCTGCTGCAATGGAAGAAGTGGGCTGCGACGGCATCTGTTCAAGCTGTTCATCGGCATGTGGAGCATATGATGGCCCTTCCACCCCGGCACCGCTTCCTACAATGGAAGAAAGTCAGCAAAACAGGATCGAGCTGAAGCAGACAATGCTTGAATTCTTCTTTAACGAGTTTTAAGGATAGTTGGATGAAAAACGAATATCTTGAAAGTGTAGCCATGTCAGGTCTGTTCAAATATCTTGACGAAAAATATTTTGATCAGGCATGGCAGGAACTTAATATGGCCCCTCACAATTACAGCGATCAGCAGATCATATATGGTCAGGACGACACAGTCAATAGGGCCGGCATAGTATACAGCGGTCTTGTGAAGGGCGAACGTCTCCACTCAGAAGGCACATCTTCCCTGGCATATTATTATGCAAAGGGCGAAGTCTTTGCCTTTGAGGGAGCTCTCTCCGGAAAAAGGACTTCCCCTCTTCAAATAACGGCTGATGATGATACTTGCATCATATTTTTTGATGTGCAGAAAATTTTTGCCAGTTCTTTTGAACGAGAGCTTACCAAGGGTTTAATGGAGCTTCTGGCAAATGATGATATAAAGAAATTGTATCGCATAGAAGTACTGTCAAAGAAAGGCTTGCGCGATCGCATCATGACACATTTCGAACTAATGGCATCAAGAAACGATGGACAATCATTCACACTCCATATGAGCAGAGAGCAGCTTGCCAAATACCTTTGTGTAAACAGAAGCGCCCTTTCTTATGAACTTAACGAAATGAAGCGAGAAGGCATAATAGATTTCAATAAAAGCAATTATAGTATCCTGTAAATTCTTAGAATTAATCCAAGAAATGTTGGTGTGCCAACATTTCTTTTTTTATTTAATGGTAAAATTTAACCATAACAAAAACAAGGACGGCCGCCCCCCTATTCAGGAGGAAAAAATGAAAAAAGTATTATCAATAGCACTGACACTCATCCTTGCTATGTCAATGATCATCATGACAGGATGCGGAGGCAGCGAAGAAGAAAAAACAGAAGTTACAGTTCTGGCTGCTGCCAGCCTGACAGATGCTCTCGATGAGATCATCGCGGAATATGAAAAAGAGGCAGATGCAACTATAGTTGCAAGTTATGCAGGTTCAGGAGATCTTGTTCAGCAGATCGAAGGCGGTGCACCTTGTGATATCTTCATTTCAGCATCCAAGAGTAATATGGATCGGCTGGAAGAAGGCGGATATATTGATAGAGAAACAAGAGTAGATATACTGATCAACACTCTTACTCTCATCTCAACAGTTGAAAAGAAGGATGTTGTGACTATGGATACTCTCATATCATCTGAAGTTGGCACTATCGCTGTTGGCGAGCCGGAAACTGTTCCTGCAGGCAAATATGCTACACAGGCACTGGACAATCTGGGCATCGCTTCTCAGCTGACAGATAAGATCGTTTACGCTAAGGACGTTCGTGCAGTTCTCGACTATGTTGAAACAGGAAACGCTGACTGCGGATTCGTTTACAGAACCGACGCTCTTATGATGGACACTGAAAAAGGCGTTATCATCGGTGATGTTGGCGGAAGTCTCCACGATGCTATCGTATACCCTGCAGCTATCTTAACAGAAGCTCCTGCCGGCGATGCTGCAGCTTCCTTCTTCGAATTTCTTCAGAGCGACTTCGCTAAAAGCGTATTTGAAAAGTACGGATTCACAGTTAAATAATTATATCTATACTTAATAAATCACAACATGTTTGAACCTATTGTTTTATCTATAAAAGTTGCCATATTGGCGACCATAATTGCCTTTATATTCGGAATGCTTTTCGCATACTTGATGACAAAAAAGAATATACCGGGTAAAAATATCTGGGAGACACTGCTTACTCTCCCACTGATTTTACCTCCGTCTATAGTAGGTTACTTGCTGTTAAAAGTTTTCGGTAAGAGAGGCCCTATCGGGGCCTTTCTGCTGGACACTTTCGGAGTACAGGTAGTATTCACATGGATAGCCTGTGTCATAGCAGCAACAGTAGTGGCTCTGCCATTGATGTATCAGAATGCCAAGGGGGCTTTCCAGACTGTTGACAGCACTTATGAGCTGGCAGCAAGGACTTTGGGGAGCAACCCTTTTAAGGTTTTTTTGACAGTTACCGTACCACTTTCCAAGCCGGGGATCATAAGCGGTGTGATCCTTACTTTCACCCGTGCCATGGGTGAATTCGGCGCTACTCTCATGCTGGCAGGAAATATCCCGGGCAAGACCCAGACTATCCCGACAGCTATATATTATGCGACCGTTACCGGCAAGGATGCCCAGGCTAACACCCTAGTCATCATCATGGTCATCTTCTGTTTTGCTCTTGTTTTAGGACTCAATGCTTGGCTGAAGAAAAAGAACTATGGGGGTGTCTACTAAATGAGTCTTTCATTTAAGATCATAAAAAAATTAAATCGCTTCACCCTCGATGTAGAATATTCGATAGATAACGAAATCCTTGTGATCGAAGGCCCTTCCGGCGCCGGTAAAACTACCGTTTTGAACTGCATCGCAGGGATCGCTAGGCCCGATAGCGGCGAAATCATACTTAACGGTGTGGATATGTTAAATAAAAACATACCTATCGAAAAGAGAAACATCGGCTACCTATTCCAGAACTATGCTCTTTTCCCTCACATGACTGTAAGAGAAAACATCCTTTATGGCCTGAAGAACACTTCTGACTATAATGATAGAACCAAGCGAAGAGAGTTACTGGACTTTGCAGATCATACCATGGAGAGCCTAGGAATCTCCCATCTGTCAGAGAAAAAAGCTACAGCTATCTCCGGAGGAGAAAAGCAACGTACGGCTCTTGCAAGAGCCATGGTAACGAAGCCTGAACTTTTGCTTCTCGATGAGCCATTCTCGGCCCTCGATGAAAACACCAAAGAAAAAATATATGAGGAATTTGCAGTTTTCAAAGACACTTTAAAGATACCGACGATCCTCATAACCCACGACCATAGAGAGACTGAACTCTTTGCAGATAAACATATAATCTTAAAGGAAGGCAGGATAAGATAATGAAAGAAGTTGCTGTAGAAAAAGCTGTTGGAACCGTTTTAGCCCATGACTTGACCCAAATCATACCAGGTGAATACAAAGGCCCTAAGTTCAAAAAAGGGCACGTGATAACAGAAGAAGATATCCCTGTAATGCTTAGCATGGGAAAGAAACATCTGTATGTTTTGGAGAAGGACGACACTGATGTCCATGAGAACGATGCGGCCCTCAGAATCGCGTCTAAAGCCGCCGGAAACGGCATCAAGCTTACTGATCCTGCAGAGGGTAAAATCGAGCTTATAGCTGAAATAAACGGCCTTCTGAAGATATATCGTGAGAGACTGTATCAACTGGTTGCTCAGGATGAGATCATGTTCGCATCGATCCATGACAACATCGTTGTGAGAGAAGGAGAAAAGCTGGCGGGAACAAGAATAATCCCATTATTTGTAGCAGAAGAAGTTATGCAAAAGGCAGAGGCCATCCTGGCTGACGGTCCCATCATCGAGATCGTTCCTCTCAAAGAAATGCGTGTCGGTGTAGTGACAACAGGCAGTGAAGTTTATTCAGGTCTCATCGAAGATGCATTCGGCCCTGTACTGGTTCGTAAATTCGGTGCACTGGGAAGCAAAGTCGAAAAGCAGCTCTTCGCAGACGATGACGACGAAATGATAGCAGACTGCATCAAGCAGCTTATAGATGAAGGGATGGATATCATTGGTATCACAGGCGGTATGTCTGTAGACCCTGATGACAGAACTCCTTCAGGCATAAGAAAAGCCGGCGGCGAAGTGGTAAGCTATGGTGCTCCTGTTCTTCCGGGCGCGATGTTCATGTTATCGTATATCGGCGATGTACCTGTTGTAGGTCTTCCGGGATGTGTTATGTACAGCCATACAAGTATATTCGACCTGATCGTTCCAAGACTTCTCGCCGGAGAAAAAATAACAAAAGCGGACATCAATAAACTTGCTGTAGGTGGACTTTGCCTTAACTGTGAAGTTTGTACATACCCTATATGCGGGTTCGGTAAAGCTTGATTGTAGAATGTTTATTCTTTCGTTCTTTGACAATTTTCAGACAATGCTTTTATTTACCTCCTTAAAGTGCTATCATAGTGCTGTAAGGAGGTTTTATTATGGCTACTAAATACGGCGGCTACATGGGTAAGGTCCTGATGCTCGATCTTACTACAGGCCAAACAAGTGAATACCCATGGTCCGATGAAGAACGTAAGCTCTACATCGGCGGCAAGACCATGGCTGCCAAAATAATAGGCGACAACCTATCGGCAGATACAAAACCTCTTTCTGAAGAGAACATGCTTGTAATAACTACCGGTCCTTTCACCGGGACAGGTGCACCAAGCTCCAGCAGATTCAACATATCTACTTTATCTCCTCAGACAGGGATACTCACATCATCTAACTGTGGCGGGAACTTCGGATATTATCTGAAGAGAGCAGGTTTTGACGGACTTATCATCAAAGGTAAAAGCGAAAAACCGGTATGGATCCAGATCCATAATGAAGAGATCGTGATCCACGATGCTGCTGATCTATGGGGAACTTACACGGGCCATGTCCAGGAGCTCCTTGATGAAAAGCTCACAAGGCCAAACGGCAAGCCTGTCAAGAGCGGCAAGATCGTCATCGGTCCTGCAGGAGAAAATCTGGTAAGATATGCTTCTGTCGTCAGTAACGAAAGACTTGCAGGCAGAGGCGGAGTCGGTGCAGTCATGGGCTGGAAAAATCTGAAGGCCGTGACCGTTTCAGGAAACAAGGAAGTTCCTATATTCAAGAAAACTAAGTTTGAAAACCTCAATTATAACTGGATCAAATATCTGAGAAACCATCCTCTCACCGGCGATCAGCTGCCTAGAATGGGTACTGCCGGCATAGTATCGACCATGCAGATGAGGGGTCAGCTCAGCACCAGAAACTATAAATACGGTCAATATGAAGATTATGAAATGGTCAACGGCGAAACACTGGCCGAAACATGCAATATAGTCAACAAGGGATGTCTCTCCTGCCCTATCAAATGTGCTCGCACGGTAGAGGTGAACGGCAAAGCAGTCAAGGGCCCCGAACTTGAAACTTTGGGACTTCTCGGCGGTGGCATCCTGAACAACAATATTGATCTCATCAACAAATGGAACTATGAATTGGATGAGCTAGGCATGGATACCATTTCTGCAGCTTCAACTTTGGCATATGCCATGGAAGCCAATGAGCAGGGATTATGGGACAACGGACTTGAGTTCGGTAAAACCGATAACATTTCAGAAGTTTGGGAAAATATAGCCTTCCGCCGTGACATAGGCGACGAGCTTGCCAACGGTTCCAGATGGCTGTCCGATAAATACGGAGGTAAGGAATTCGCCATCAACTCAAAGGGTCTCGAGCTTGCAGCTTATGAGCCTAGAAGAAGTGTTGGCCTTGGCCTTGGCTATGCTGTTTCCAACAGAGGCGGATGCCACCTAAACGGAGGATACATGGTCCTCGTAGAAGGTCTCAGCCTCAACGTTGACCAGCAGACACCTCACGGCAAAGCAGACTTCACAGTGGTATTCCAGGATCTCATGGAGGCGGTATCATCATGCGGACAATGTCTGTTCACTACATATGCTTTCTTCCCGCCACCAATAATTTCAAGACCTAACAGCTGGTACACCAAAGCCTTCTGCAAGGCAGTACCGTTCACGGGTCCTGTCCTCAGATTGCTGAACACCATTCCTAGGGTTGCGTGCATACACCTACCGATAATATTCAATCAGTCGAAGGCACTCCACCTTATAACGGGAATGCCTGTGACCTTCGGCTCATTCTTCAAGGCAGGCAAACGAGGCTATACTCTGGAAAGACACATCAATACTCGCTTTGGCATAGATCGTAATTCGGACACTCTGCCAAAAAGACTTACAGACGTTCCTCAGATCCCGGGAGACGATTCGACACGTGTCCCTTTGGAAAAAATGAAGAATGTGTACTACAAAGCAAGAGGCTGGGATAAGAACGGCATCCCTACCAAGAAGACATTGCGCAAGCTGAACATAAAGCTTAAAACCAAGGCTTAGAAAGTGAGGCAGACAATGGTAACCATAAAATTATTCGGAACGCTCCGGCTGAAGACGGGCTGCAAAGTCCTCGAAGCTGACGTATCAAGCGTTAAGGAAGGATGCGAAGCTGTAGCAGAAGCTACAGGCCTTTCGTACAAAGAATTGAAACAATGCATCGTTGTTGTAAACGGCACCCAGACGAAATTCTCCGCTCCGCTTCAGGCCGGAGACGAGCTGGCACTTTTCTCACCATCAGGAGGTGGCTGATATGACACACAAAATAACAGATAAATGTATAGGCTGCACAGTATGTGCCAAGAAATGCCCCGTAGGAGCTATTTCCGGAGAGCTGAAATCTCTCCATGTTATAAACCCTGCCGAATGTATCGACTGCGGACTTTGCGGTAAGGTCTGCCCTCAGGATGCTGTACTTGACGAAAATGGCAATCAGCTCCACAAGAGACCTCAATTCGACTGGGATGAGCCTTACGTTAACAGAGGCTTATGTACAGGCTGCGGTATCTGCGTAGACACATGTCCTATCGGATGTCTTGAAATCGAAGGGCCCAAATTCCATGGAGACATACATACTGCCGCCATCCTCACAAAGCCCGAATATTGTATCGACTGTAGACTTTGCGCTAAGGCGTGTCCTGTAGATGCTATAACATTCGACACATTTGACTATCCTCGTCATCACACCAAGAGTTTCTCACTTTTCAGGATCTTCTGCCGTATATATCAGGGCGTATTCAAGCTCGGAATGTATTTTATCCCTTGGGGAATGCCTGAAACATTGGAAGGTCCGGGCTCCATCAGGAAGCTTCCTGCATGGATACGCGAAAAAGGATTTGACAATGTGCTGATAGTTACAGATAAAGGCCTTCTGGGGCTGGGAATGCTGGATAGCTTGTTTGAAGAGATGGATAAGGCCGGCGTCAAATACACCGTATACGATGGTGTACAGCCTAACCCTACAGATATAAATGTTCGTGACGGACTTCAGCTATTCAGAGAAAATAACTGCCAAGCCATCGTAGCGTTCGGCGGCGGCAGCCCTATGGACTGTGCGAAGGGTATCGGTGCCACTGCAGTCAAGAAAGGCAAGACTGTAGAACAGCTGCAGGGACTTTTTAAAGTCCTTCACAGGATCCCTCGCATCTTCGCAGTTCCTACTACTGCCGGAACAGGTTCTGAAACCACGGTAGCTGCAGTTATCACCAATGCGAGAACTCATCATAAGGCTTCCATGAATGACACTTCACTCATGCCGAAGTTCGCCGTTCTCGACCCTGAACTTACTGCTGGTCTCCCACCTAAAGTAACATCAACTACAGGAATGGATGCCCTCTGCCATGCAGTGGAAGCTTATACAAACAATACATATAACAGCAAGCTTGAGAAAGAGCTTTGCGAAAAGGCTGTCAAGCTGATCTACGATAACCTCTACACTGCTTACTGCGACGGCTCAAATCTTGAAGCTCGCGCCAATATGCAAAAGGCAGCTTTCTACGCAGGAAGAGCGTTTACTCGCGGATGCGTAGGATATGTACATGCCATAGGCCATACTCTGGGAGGTCTCTACGGCACTCCTCACGGACTAGCCATGTCAGTCATCCTGCCTCACGTTATGAAGCAGTTTGGTGAATCGGCTCATAGTAAGCTGGCAAGACTTGCCGATATCTGTGGTATAGAAGGTAAGAATGAAGCCCAGAAGGCGAGAAAATTCATTGCATGGATAGAAGACCTGAAAGCTAAAATGGACATCCCTGAAAAGCTTGATGTCATTCAGGATAAGGATATCCCACAGATAATCGCATGGGCTCAGAAGGAAGCAAATCCGCTCTATCCTGTTCCTGAGGTTTGGGCTGAAAAGGATTTCAGAACACTGATAGAAAATATCAGGATCGACCCACCGCCTCAGACTTGGTAATAATGTGTGCGCCTGCGCGACAGTGCACTTTGCAAAAAATAAAAAGAACTCTATCGATCGATAGAGTTCTTTTTGATTTCGTTTGTTTGATTAGTCTACTAGTCTACGATTCTTCTGACTGTAACTATTGCTCCGGGACTATGTGCACTTGCGATTCTTATTCCTCCGGCAGGAGTTGATGCGTGGATTATCTGTCCACCACCGATATAGATACCAATGTGTCCGCTGTAGCAAATCAAATCTCCCGGCTTAGCCTGGCTATAAGAAACGCCTTTACCGCAGTATGACTGAGCTGTTGCTGTTCTAGGAAGTGATATTCCGAATCTCTTATAGATGGTCTGTACGAATCCTGAGCAGTCCGCACCATATTCAGGGCTTGTTCCGCCATATACGTAAGGATTTCCACGGAACTGGCAAGCGTAACTTGCGATTACAGCACCGTCTCCGCTTCCCATAAGTCTTCCGCTATAGTCAGCTCTGAGAGTATCCTTCGGAATTGCCTTCGTTCCTTTATAAACAACTGTGTTTGTAGCTTCCTTAACAACAGCTGTATTAACTACTGATGATGTCAGAACGTTGCCGTTAACACTTATGATTTCGTTGGTAACAACTTGGCTTCCTGCCTCACCCTTACTCTTTACCTTTGTTTCGCCTTGGTACATATCGCCGGTTTCTTCATAAACTTTCGGCGCTGCAACTTCAGCAACAGCTCCCTTTTCTGCATTGATAGTCACAGAAAACAACGGCTGCTCTGATGCATTCATGGTAAGAACGTAATCTACGGCTTCTTCTTCAGTAAGCACCATTGGAACGTCTTCTCTTCTCTTTAATCTCTTGTCTTCAACGGTAATCTTCTGGTCTACTGTGATCGAATTGATCTGTGCACCTTCCGGTGAGTATGAATCAATAACTTCTTCGATCACCTTTTCCCCGGTCTGCTTGTCTCCTACAAGAAACAATTCATTATCTCCGGCCTTAACAACGCATGGATCATAGATCTCTGTCCCGTCTGCATATACTGCATACGGAGCAGTTAATCCTGATACCACCATAGCTGCTACAGCTACTACAGCTGCTGCCGCTACTGCGATTTTTGCTTTGTTAGTTTTGATAAATGTAATCATATTATCTCGCTTATTTTTCTTTAGTTATAACGTACAGAGTCATTATATATTAAAAACTACCGCTTTTGAACCCAAAAACGGCAGTTTTCACATAATCTTCAAATTTACCCTCTAATTGTCTGAAAAGTCCTTTAAAAGCCATACTCTTCAGCTAATTTTTTAAAAGCGGGCATTGAATTTTCAATGGTTTCATGTGATACGCAGTATGCAAGTCTCACATATCCGGGAGCCATGAACGAAGCTCCGTTCACCATCAAAATATTATATTTTTTAGCTGCTGCGCAAAACTCAGCTGCATCATCAACAGGGGATTTCACGAACAGATAAAAGGCTCCCTGCGGCATAACACATTCAAATCCGCACTCTTTAAGACCATTGTATAATGTCTTTCTGTTCCTGTCGTAATACTCCAGATTTACCTTGGAATCGATACATTTAGCCACCAATTTTTGCTGTATCGATGGGGCATTTACAGCTCCGCTTATCCTGTTGACTGCAGTTGCCGTTTCGAATACGAACTCGCTGTCTTCCATATCAGGCGGAACCACCAGATACCCTATGCGTTCGCCCGGAAGAGACAAGGATTTGCTATATGAATATACTACAAAAGTATTGTTATAATACTTGGTGACATAAGGCACTTCTATGCCATCGTAAGCCAGCTCTCTGTATGGTTCATCGGAAATCAGGAAAATCGTCCTATTATATTCCTTTTGTTTTTCTTCAAGTACTTTCGCTATACCTTCGATGATTTCTTCAGGATATATAACTCCTGTAGGGTTGTGAGGAGTGTTTATGAGAACGGCTCTTGTTTTTTCTGTTATACATTCTGCCAAACGTTCCATATTCGGCATGAAGTTTTCATCTGTCTGACACGGCACGACTACACCATCATAATTCTTGACATACCAGTTATACTCAAGAAAATATGGCGCGAATATAACAACTTCTTCGCCCGGATCCAATATGGTCTTGAGCGCCACATTCAAAGCACTGGCAGCGCCTACTGTCATCAAGATATTACCTGCATTGAACTCAGTTCCATGCAGCTTGTTTATATTCTGTGCTATAGTTTCACGCACGTCTTCATATCCTGCATTTGACATATATCCGTGCAGTTCCATAACAGGAGTCTCGTCTACGATATCCTTTATAGCTTGGTTTATTTCATCGGGAACCGGTGCATCAGGGTTACCTATACTGAAATCAAATACATTTTCTTTGCCATACTGTGCACGAAGTCTGTTCCCTTCTTCAAACATCTGACGAACTGCTGAATTGTTCGCCATCAAAGGCTTCATTTTCTCTGCTATCATTTGATCTACCGCCTTTCCTTAAAAATAATCGGGGCACAGGGCCCCGATTTTGTTATTTCTTTTCGATCTTGTCGATTCCCATGTATGGTCTCAGTGCTTCAGGTATCACTACTGATCCATCAGCCTGCTGATAATTTTCCAAGATAGCTGCAACTGTTCTTCCTACTGCCAGACCAGAGCCGTTCAGTGTATGAACGAATTCAGGTTTTCCTTTTTCTTCAGGTCTGAATCTGATGTTCGCTCTTCTCGCCTGATAGCTTTCGAAGTTACTGCATGATGAGATTTCAACGTATCTGCCGTAGCTTGGCATCCATACTTCAATATCATAAGTCATTGCTGATGAGAATCCCAGATCACCTGTTGAGAGTCTAACTACTCTGTAAGGGATCTCCAGCTTCTGCAGAACCTTTTCTGCCGCTGCTGTCAGGGACTCCAATTCATCGTATGAAGTTTCAGGCTTAACGAACTTAACCAGTTCCACCTTATTGAACTGATGCTGTCTGATAAGACCTCTTGTATCTCTTCCTGCAGATCCTGCTTCCGCTCTGAAGCAAGGAGTATATGCAGTATAATAAACAGGCAGTTCTGACTCAGGCATGATTTCCTGTGCTCTCAGGTTAGTAACAGGAACTTCTGCTGTTGGAACCAGGAAAAAGTCTTTCTGAGGAATATAGAACATGTCTTCTTCAAACTTAGGAAGCTGTCCTGTTCCTGTCATAGCATCTCTATTGACCATGAAAGGTGGAAGGATTTCTGTGAATCCATGCTCTTCTGTATGAAGATTCAGCATGAAGTTGATAACTGCTCTTTCAAGTCTTGCGCCCATTCCCTTATACACTGTGAATCTTGCACCTGAGATCTTAGCCGCTCTTTCCCAGTCAAGGATGTCAAGATCTACACCAACATCCCAATGAGCCTTATATTCAAAATCGAACTCTCTAGGTTCTCCCCATTTTCTCAGTTCTACATTATCGCTGTCATCTTCGCCGATCTGTACATCAGGATTAGGTGTGTTAGGAACATTCAGAAGAGCATCCTGAAGCTTAGCTTCAACTTCACTTACCTGAGCATCCAGCACCTTGATTTCTTCTGACAATTTTTTCATTTCTGCCATAAGCTCAGTCGTGTCTTCACCGGCCTTTTTCATCTTAGGAATTTCCTTAGACTTGACACTCTGCTGATTTTTCATCTGCTCCACTTCTGCCAGAAGTGCACGTCTCTGCTTGTCATACTCTAAAACGTTATCTATGCCAAAATCGCCTTTGCATCTTCTTTCGACTGCCGCCTTTACATTATCAAAATCTTCTCTTATTCTCTTGATGTCTAACATTGTTATATTCTCCTCCGCCTAATTAAAACAAGTTCTTCTTATAAACTATGTAAAGCTCTGTTAATTGCTGTACTTTTTCCTGCATCTCTATCTGAAGATCCGAAGCCAGATCATATTCACCGGCATCCAATGCTCTCTTTACCTGTGTAAGTAGACAATAATCATCGAGTGTATCTCTACCCAGCTGATTTCTGAGTCTCTGTATCTTTTCCCAATTATTTCTGTCAAAATCCACACAGTCAAGATCATCATGAGCTTTGCTGCAGGCTCTTATGAGATCCATAGTATCCGGTATGATCCTGTTATGAAGTTCTGTCGCCCACTGATCAAGGATCGCTTCCTTATATGATTCAAGTGCCATATCTGTCATAACGTCGTCACGCTTGAAGATGTCCAGCTTTTCAGGGTATTTGTCAAAGGCTTTGATATTTTCCCAAACAGTGCTCGGTGCTTTTCCAAAGTACAGGTCTCTTTCTTCCTGAGTATATTCATCGAATACGTCCTTCTCGCTTCTATACATTCTATCCTTATCAAGGTAGAAGTCTTCCTGGCCATATTCTTTGGAAATCGATTTTTCGAGTTCTTCAGGCGTTTTACCGTTTTCCAAGGCTTCCTTGATACCGTCCAGCATAGCCATGTATGAAGCTGCTATCACCAAGTAAGTATTGCTCTTAGGATTTGGTGATCTCAGCTCAAATCTTGTTGCCATAGGATTTCCTACTTCTCTTACAAGCCCTACCAGAACAGTTCTGTTTCTCGACGGAAGTTTAGCGCTATGTCCCAGTGATGTAACAGTACATACAGGCGCTTCATATCCCGGCTTGAGTCTGTTGAGTGAGTCGTTCGTTGAACTTACGAACGGATTGATAACATCGTAATTCTTAAGGAGTCCCATCAAAGCACCAAACCCTATTGGGCTCATGAACTGATTCTCTGCATCAGATGGTGCGAATAAATTCACTCTTCTGCCATCCTTAAGTTTTGCCGCAACCCCCATGTGAGTATGCTCCCCATTGCCTGCAACTCCCTCTATAGGTTTAGCAAGGAATGTTACTTCAAGACCGTAAGTTCTGAATATATCCCTTACTACATATTTTATTTGGTTTTCATTGTCGGCAGCTTGAACTGCGGAGGAATATTTCCAGTCGATTTCAAGCTGTTCCATAACGTGATCATAGTTACCGGAATTTCCAAGCCTTGCTTTGACACCGCCTACTTCCTTATGGGCCATTTCCATCTCAAATCCGTATTTTTGCAGAACCAACATAACTTCTTCCAGTGCAGTTCTCACCGGTCCTGTCGTTCTCTTCCAATACTGTTCCTTGAGCATTTGTGCTGTACTGAGCTGTTCTCTGTCAGCATCGTCATCCGGAGTCTTTACCCAGAATTCCAGCTCTGTTGCTGCTGTGATCACAAGTTCTTCTATATCATCCACACTGTCTATGTCGATATGGTCAAAGATGTATGGATTATCTTTTAACAATTGGATAAGGTCCTTTTTGAAGTTGTAAACGGCATCTCTGAGAATAACTCTTGAACCAACTCTTTCGGAGTCATTATGAACAAGTGATGATGGTATTCTAAGTGTTCCTACCGGAAGGCCTGTATAAGGATCCGGATAGTTGAAGTTGTGGTCCACGAACCAGTTCACGGTCACGTCAGGAATGATGTCCACCTTAGCATTATTAAGCTTCGCTATCTTAGGAAGCACTACACTGGAACCATCTGTCTGCACACCTGTTTTTAAGAACGTTTCTATATCTTTAAGAAACTCCTCTACAGGTATTTTTTCATCTGTGTCATGTCCGCCAACGTCTATACCAACCAACGATACGAACTTTACTTCAGGATGTTCCTTCAGTATTTTCTTTATGTCTTCCGGCGAGTGTTTCTCCACCGGCAATGTATAGAGCATTTTGTTTAAATCGTATGATAACATAATTGTCTCCTTGGGGTCCTGCCGTTGCTTTCATTGCTTAAAATAAGTCAGAACATTCCCCTGTGTCTGAGCAGATACCGGGAATGTCCTGAACGATTACATTATTAATTTAACATGTTTAAATACTTATCCAGTTCATTAAGGTACTCGCCGTATTTAGCCCAGTTACCATTACGCTGTGCATCCTGCGCCTTGTCGAACGCTTCCTGAGCCTTAGCAATTATTTCGCTCTGGCTGAGGTCACCATCATCGCTGCCGGAATATCCATCGTAATCACTATCGCCATAATCTGCACTTCCTTCTCCAAAGAGAGAGTTCAGGGCTTCTGCCAATGTTTCTTCATATGCGATCCTATCTCCATATACTACGATTACCCTCTTAACTTCAGGGATACTGGAGTTAGTAGCTTCCAGGTATACAGGCTCAATATAGAGCAGTGAATCTTCGATCGGAACGATGAACAGATTTCCTCTGCTATAGCTTGATCCGGAAGAATTCCACAGTGAGAATTCCTTGGAAATTTCAGTATTCTGGTCGATCTGAGCTTCTACCTGCATTGGACCATATACGGTCTTACTCTTAGGCATCTGATACAGAACCAAGTTACCATATTCTTCACCATCACTTCTTGCTACAAGAAGACCCATCAGGTTTTTCTTATCCTTCGGTGTGAATGGGATCGTATTAACGAATTCTGCCCTTTCTTCACCAGGAAGTTTCATGATGTAGTAATTAGGTGTCATCTTCTGTTCTTTCATGCCGTAGATTTCATCAGCGATTTCCCAAAGGTCTTCGTTCTGATAGAATACCTTGACATCATTCATGTGGTATCTCTGATATACCTGAGCCTGGATATTGAGCAGCATATTAGGATATCTGATATGAGCCTTGATTCCTTCAGGCATTTCCTCAATATCCTTGAAGAGTTTAGGATATATCTTCTTGAAAGTCTGCGCAATAGGGTCCTCTTCATCTACGATGTAGTAGTCTGTGTCCCCATTGTAAGCATCGATCACTACCTTAACGGAATTTCTGATATAGTTTGTTGCATAATCAGCTGAATATGGTTCTGAATATGGATATCTTGATGTATAAGTATATGCATCGATGATCCAGTACAGTTTACCATTATCTGTGATCATATAAGGATCACTGTCGTATTCGAGATACGGCATGATCTGCTTGACTCTGTGTTCTATGTTTCTGTTGATTATGATTTTGGAGTCACCCTTGATATTGCTGGAAACCAGCATCTTGAGGCTCTGTTCTCTTACAGCAAACATGAATCTGTTAACGAGTCCCAGTTTTATTCCGGCATCTCCCTTGTACTTAGAGTATTTATTGCTGTTTCCATCAGGATAGTCAAACTCTTCTTCCGAAGTATTTACCAGAATATAATTGTTTGTCAGCTCTCCGAAATAAACTTCAGGCTGAGTGATCTTTATTTCTTCAACATCTGACTTAGGAGGGATTCCTCCGATCAATACGTCAGGCTGTCCGCTGGCTGTTATTTTATCAACTCTTGAGAGTGTAACACCATAACCATGAGTATACTTAAGATGCTTGTTGAGCCATGTGTCACTTATTCTTTCTTCATCGATTTCTCTTGCAGACAGATATGTCTGAGTATATTCGCCATTGATTTCGTATCTGTCTACGTCTACATCATTGAATGAGTAGTACTGTCTGATACTTTCTGTCTGGTTATAGAATGTCTTAGTAGGTGTATAGTCATTGATTCTGATGTTGGAAATGGTTTCATCATTGCCGGCAATATCATCGCTTGTAAGATCTTCTGTAGCTGCGAAGTTCTTCATGTCAACATCATTCAAATCATAAGCATACTGTGTATATTCGATGTTTCTTTCCAGATATTTGCTTTCCTTATTGATTTCATCAGGAGTTACTATCAAGTTCTGTACCAGTATCCCTGCACCTGTTCCGCCCAGCAATACTACTACCATAACGATCGGAGCTATAATGGCAGGCTTGAGCTTTCTCTTGGTGATACCAACAGCAAATCCAACTGCTGCGATCACAGATAACGCCATCATTGCTCTATATACCCATAAGGTTATGTTTACATCTGTAAATCCGGCTCCATAAACAGCTCCTGTGCTTCCAAACAGAAGAGTATACTGCTTAAGGAAAAAGTATACGCCAACCATTATGAAGAACAGTACACCAACTATGATCAGCTGCTTTTCAGCGATGGAAATCAGCATCTTAAAGTTGTCATCGTCGAACTGTTTTTTAGTCTTAGGCTTCTTGTTGAACACGCCCTTCTTGTTGAACTGGCCGGCAAACTTGCCAAACATATCGTTCACATTTCCAAAGCCCTGACTGAAACCACCCTGACCAAATCCACTTCCGGCATTGAAATCGCTGCCGTCGTATCTGTCTTCATCAGGTTCAGCTTTTTCCTCTTCCTCTTGAACGTTTTCAAACATCTGAGGTGTTCTCATCGCCAGCAGCACCGAATAGTAGATAAGTGTCAGCGCCGCAAAAGCGATCAACAGGAAAATAAGCAGTTCATTGGCTGATTCTATGAATCCGAGCTTAAATACATAGAAGGAAATATCTTTATCATAAAGTGGGTCTTTGATATCGAATCCTGTGCTGTTTGCAAACTGCAAGAATTGGAACCACATCTTAGTTACTGCGAAATAAGTTGTGACGCCACCGTAAACTGCGGCAAGTCCCCAGGATATCAAATTAAGTCTTCCGTGATTAGTTTCTTCGTTTGACGCAACTTTCTTAAAATACCCCCTCTTGAGGAATTTCAGATAAATGTAAGCAAGGAACGTTACGATCACAAATACCGGAACGCCTATTTTTAACTGAGTAAACAGCTTGGTAAAGAACACTGAAACATAGCTCAGCTCTTTGAACCAAAGGAAATCAGTTATAAATCCAATAAGCATCACAAACAGTAATAATACCAACAATATTACTATAAGTGCGCCTTTGACTCCTAATTTTCTACTCTTCTTCTCTTTTTCCAAAGTCGTCCTCCTTTTAAACTACATAACAAGCTGTCATTTTCATGACGAACTTCTTTTCAGGATACATAGAGTATACCTTTTCAGTAGTAGTATCTCCTATTGTTTCCCTCACCCATACATAATAATTGGTGCCCGCCTGTCTTATTTCTCCGATTTCCAGTTTTTTGAACTCTCCGGACATTTTCTGACCTTTAAGCGCAGCGGTTTCACTATACAAACCTCTTTCCGGATCTAACATTTCCAGAACTTTCTCATCCCCATTGTTCATGAGTTCAACTTTATTTGACTCATAAGCAATTATCTGGCCTACAACCTGTTCATCGTAGTATACAGGATAATTCTTTTTATCTCTGCCCCACTCAACAACGGTCATAGGCGTTGATAGGACCAGGTCTGAAATTTCGCCATTGGTTGCTTGATCATATACAAGATCTGAACTATACACAATGCTGTCTATGTTGCCGTTCTTATTCTTACCGATCTGGGCATTGATAAGATCCGTTTTATCTTCCATAGGCTCAGTTCTAACCTGCGCTGCGATCACGCTGTATTCAGTTTCTTCTCCGGTGATGAGCTGGATAACCTTGTTGAGCTGGTTGTCAATAAACTCTGCGGCCTTGCTCTGTGGCGCCAGGAATCTGATTCCCATTCCAACAACTTCTATAGCCAAAACGATTATAAGAATAACGAGGATGACCTTAAGAACGATCCTTCCCTTACCGCCTTCTTCATCTTCATCGTGCTTTGCTCCATCTTCTATGTAATCTTTCTTGGCCTGCTTTCTTGCAGCCTTTTCTTCTTTAGCTCTTTCTTTTTCAAGACGCTTCTGCTCTTTGGCTCTCTGCTTCAGTTCTTTCTTGGAAAGTTCTTCTTCGTCATCATAGAATCCATCATCATAGAAGCTATCTGCAGTGTTATTTACCACATCATTTCCATAACTGTCAAAGTCGTTTGCCGGCAAGTCAGACATACTGTCCTCCTGAGGCATCAACATAGTATCATTGAGTCCAAACTTTTCTTCAGGTTCCATAAAGGATTCTACAGGAACTACAGCCTCCTGCTCCTGAATAGTTTCAGCCTCTTCAAACTGGCTCAGCAGTTCTTCCAGTTCGTCTACAGGCTGAGCAGTTTCCTTGAAGTCTATTGGCTGAGCTTCCTGCTCAGTCGCCATCGCAGCCGCCTCATCCAAGCTGTTGAAGAAATCGTCATCATCTAATGCCGCCGGCTGTGGCTTCACATCTGCAACTCTTGTTGCTTCGCTTATTCCTGCAACGATATCTGCCTTTTTGATCACTCTCGTTCTTGTGATCTCGTCGGAAGAAAGCATTGTTTCTCTTCCTGTTACAAGTTTTTCTTCAACGGCAGGAGCTTCCTGCATATTCTCAAATTCTGCAAAGAACGCATCTCTTGCCTTTGCCATTTCATTTATCTGATTTCTTGTTGCTTGATGAGCGTCTTGCACATCTCTTCTGATGTCAGCAGGCTGAGCATCAAATGCAGCGCCACTTCTAAGTCCTGCTACGGCCGCTCTGATTTTAGCCTCTTCCTCTGCTCTTAATTTAGCAGTATGTTCAAGCACCTTACGAGCCTCTTCAGCTGCAACTGCCTGATCAGCTTCCTGTGCTAAAAATCTTCTCTTTTCTTCCAGCTGCCTCTGAGCCTCTTCAGCTTCAAATTTCTTTCTTTCCTGATCTGCTCTGAACTGAGCTTCGGCTTCAGCAGCCAATCTTGCTTCCTGCTGAGCTCTGATCTTCGCTGCTTCCTGAGCCGCCTTAAGATCCGCTTCCGCCTTAAGTCTTGCTTCTTCCGCAGCTCTCACTCTGGCTTCAGCTTCTGCTCTCATGCGAGCTTCTTCCTCTGCTTTGAGTCTAGCCTCCTCTTCAGCGCGAAGCCTTGCTTCTTCTTCAGCACGGATCCTTGCTTCTTCAGCTGCTCTTGCTTCTTCTTCAGCCTTTCTTCTTGCAATTTCCTCAAGGCGAGCCGCTTCTTCGGCCGCCTTTCTCTGTGCTTCCTCTTCCGCTCTCTTCTGAGCTTCAGCAGCCAGTCTTGCTTCCTCGATAGCAGCCAGTCTTGCTTCTTCTTCGAGTCGCGCCGCTTCTCTTGCCGCTTCCTGAGCTTCTATTCTCTGGAGAACATCTGACTGGAACGCTTTAGGCTGATAAGGTTTAACTATGCCTTCTTTTTCTAAAAATGCTTCCATGGAGGAGTCTTCAGTACGTGTTTCGAAACGTTCTGCCGCAAGCATGTCCGCCTGTGACATTTCATGTTCGATAGCATTTCCTGTCTTTACTCTCTGATATTCATTATTAATGAGTTTCTGGAACTCTTCATTCTTACTGTTGAAAGTATAGAACTTGTCTATTCTTTCTGCTGCACTCATTTCCTGAGGGCTCTTTTCAGGCGTGATCTGCTTGAAAACTTCTTTTTCAAGGTCTGCTCCTGTAATAAGCTCTTCCTCAACGGCAGGCTGAACAACTCTTGACGGTCTATCAGAAATAGTTGCAGGATCAGCATTCCAGTTAAAATTGATTTCTTCTGTTTTTTCTACAACATTTCTGTCAGGATAATCTGAAACGTTCCACTGAAATTCCTCAAATATGGGCCTTCTTGGTGCCGGTTCTTCAATGTCCATACTTGGTGCCGGTTCTTCATACGTTACAGGTTTTGGTATTTCCGGCTGCACGGCAATCTCCACAAGACTTCCGCAATGATTACAAAACCTTGACCCTTCTGCAATCTCACTTCCGCAATTTCTACAATACATAAGTTCCTCCTTCTGGCATTTCTATTCTTTTATCAGCGATTCCAGTTCTTCCGCTGTGTATTTTTTCCCGCTTCTTCCGGTATTGTACTCTGTGTAAATACCTTCCATGCTCTCCAATAATTCAATATCCTCGAAGCCTAAGCTATCAAAATCATCTAAATCTGCAAAGTCCAAACTGATTTCTTCCCGGACAGGCGACTCAAAAGGCTCATTTCCTTTTTCAACCGGGCTTTTTGCTTCCGGTATTTCACTCTCCCCTTTGCTCTTTTCTAGGTCTCTCAATTCATCCAGCTGTTCATTTGTTTTCTTCCACGTCGCATTCATCTCCGAAAGCTCATACGCAACATCATTGATGCTCTGTTCTATGGCCTTAATGGAAGCATTTCGAGATTTATTCCCTTGCCGCCACGATGAGATTACGACCACAACGATTACCAGTAGCGAGACAAGTGCAACGATAGCCACGATCGTGGTTACATTCATATCCAAGCTCTCCTGCGTTTATATTCTTTTCACACCTATTTCATCGCATAGCTTCACGATTATATAGTCTCATGTATTATACTATAATTTACAGATAATTTCAAATGTATATGCAAAAAAGGCAGACTATTCCCTGCCTTTTCAGAGTATATCTGCCCATTTTGCATTAATTCTTCATCAAACCTTCACCTTTAGTAGCATTTATCTGTTGTTTGACTGATTGCTTTGGCTTCTTTCGTTACGTTCATTGCTTTCATTGCTGTAACGATTTGTGTTACTGTTGGACTTATTGTTTGTCTGCTTCTGAGCCTTATTGCTCTGTTTGTTATTGTTGTTTTTCATTTTTTCATCCCTCCTCGATTTTAGTTTGCGCTCAAATATTTTTAGTATGTGAGGAAATAAGCGGGATTAACTTTTATCATAAAACGGAAATAAACAAAAATTTTTAATCACAATAACGAAATTTGTTGTTGACAACCATAACACTAAATGTTAAACTTCTATTTGTTCGACACGAGACAACAGATATACTAGGTATGCACCTTTAGCTCAGCTGGCAGAGCACCTGACTCTTAATCAGGGTGTCCAGGGTTCGAACCCCTGAAGGTGTACCAATATGACAAACCCCAACCAATCGGTTGGGGTTTTGTTATATTCTGATAAAACTATCTTCAGGGGTTCGAACCAGAAAGGGCCAAACGGTCCAGTGGACCGTTTGTGTCCGAGCACGCCCGAGGCGTGCGCAGGATGGCAGATTTTGCGAAGCAAAATATGCACAAACCCCTGAAGGTGTACCAAACAGAACAATGTAACAGATGTTACATTGTTCTTTGTTGTGCAATCAACTTTTTAACATCTTTTGATAAAGAAGTTTATTTATGGTATAATTATACAAAACCATCCTGTATAAGGATGATACTCAATATGGCAACATGAGATGCGCTGTATGTGAGAATACGATAGATTTCCAATTGCCTGTATATGGCTGGGACGACAGTTATCCTCATTGCGACGGAGAATCCGACCGCTGGTCAAGATACATCGCCCGCTGGTTCAGCGTGAAATTCGACTTGACAACTAAAGAAATCAAAGTTTCGGAGTAGATTGGAGAACCATCATGAAAAATACTACATAAACAAACGGACAGGCGACCCTGTCCGTTTTATTTTCTCTATTCATTTAAAAGAAGAAATCTTTAATTAATTTTATAAACAACACCGTCAAAATCACATAATACATCGGGCGAACGAATTTGGCACCTTTGGAAATAGCAAGCGATGCTCCCACATAATTACCAACTATATATGCCGGCACTGCAATAAGAACATAGGTCCAATTGACGCAGCCTGACAGAGCATATGTGATACTCGAAACAGCGCTGACAAACATTGTTACAAAACGCGTATTTCCGTTGGCAGTAACCAAATCATAATTCAACAACATGGCGAAAGCCAGCAGATAAAAAGTCCCGCTGGCAGGTCCGTAAAATGCATGATACGTACCTACCACAAAACCTATAACCGCCGACAGCACTATCATCTTGCGTCGAGAGTTTTCTCCGGACCTATCTTCGTCTCCCGCATTCGGTTTAAAAAGTGTAACTACCGTTAAAACCGGTATCAATACCAGCAAAAGGATCTGCAAATACGACTCAGACACCAGCATATTCAGCTTGGCGCCCACGAACCCGCCAATAAGCCCGAAAGGTGCCGCGTATATTGCATTTTTAACATCTATCTTCCCACTTTTATAAAACTTGGCAACCGATGTTACTATGCCCGGAAGCATAGACACCTGATTGGTTCCCACCGCAATGTGTGCAGGCACGCCTATTGCAAAAAGCGCAGGCAGTATTATCAAACCGCCGCCTCCGCACACGGAATCAACTATTCCTCCAAAAAAATATGCGATAAATACTACTATGATTTCCATTCTTTCACTCGTTTTTCAATCCAGTCCGTCAACTCATCCATGCCCTCTCCTGTTTTAGCCGATACAAACAACACTTCTATTTCAGGATTTCGCATGCGAGCATATTCTACCACTTTCTCGGTGTCAAAGTCAAAGTATGGCAGTACATCCATTTTGCTCACGATCAGCAAACTGCACTTTTCATACATGAGAGGATATTTCAAAGGTTTATCATCGCCTTCAGGCACCGACAACATAGTAACGTCCAGACATGCCCCTGTATCGAATTCAGCAGGACATACCAGATTCCCCACGTTCTCAAGGACCACCAGGTCAAGTTTTTCTCGGCACCCCACAGTATTCCCCATATCGCCTTCTACGATCCCCAGTTCTGCAATGCCCTGCCTGGTCATATCCGCATCCAGATGACACATACCACCCGTGTGAAGCTGCACAGAACGGACTCCCGCATCGATCATACGAGCTGCATCGACATCAGAATCGATATCAGCCTCTATGACAGCCCAGTCCATCTTGCCCGCCAGCTTTTCAGCCAGCGAAAGGAGCAGCGTCGTCTTTCCCGAACCCGGAGACGACATCAAATTCATAAGAAACACACCTGCATCTTTGAGTCCGGACCTCAGGCGCTCCGCATCCTTATCATTATCTTCAAATACACTTTGCTTAAGCTCTATTACTTTTATTTCTTCCATCTCAACACTTCCCGAAAACTTGCACTTTACAGATCCAGCTCCAGATTATAGCTTTCCTTGAAATACTCTCTGATGTCTCCGCGCATCGGCATAGTCTGCTTGATCTTTATCACATCTGCAGGACATCTGGTCTTACAAATACCGCAGCCCACGCATATTTCCTGATCGATGACGACCTTGCCGTCTTCGCCGATAGTGATAGCTTCGACAGGACAACCATGTTCCCCTTCTGTGCAAAGCCCACAGCCCACGCACTTCGTGCGGTCAGGGACTGCCGTCCAGCCTGCAGGCTGGAAACGATGTCTTTCTTTTGAGGTCGCATTGCGAGCGAGGCGCATCGCGATGCAGCAGCATGGACAGCAGAAACATATTTCGAGGAACTTGTCCATTTCATCGTTTCTTACTCCCCAAAGCATCTGCTCTACTTCGATCCATACAGCCTGACCAACGAGACCGTGCTTTGCAGCCAGATCTACGCGAGCACAAGCTTCTTCATAAGTCAATGGTACCGCCAAGCCGTTTTCAACTACGGTTTTGGCAGGTTCGCCCATAAATATACATGCAACATCTACAGGATAATCTTCACAGTCATTGGCCTCACGACAGAGACACGTTTTCATGCCGCTGATATATTTCATATGTTTCAGCGACTCCTTGATCAAATCTATCGGCAGAACCACCTTCTCGCCTTTATCTGTAACATCTATGCCCACCTCCATGACTTTTGGCACATCAGCATCTACGTTGAGAGGCATGATGATAGTACTTGTATGGGTTTCCTTATCCGGATGTAGCATTATCATCTTCTTATAGAGATACGCCTTCATTCCGCCCTTTTTCATCCACACGGAAAACTTGATGAAAAAATGATACAGCTTCAGTGCCATAGGCCATCTCTTATCATTCATGGCCAAAAGGTGGGTCTTTATGAAATTATAGATCCCCAAACCATTTCCATGATTTTTGAATGGAGGGAAACCCACATTTTTTCTTGCAAGACGCTCTTCGTCAAGATACAAAACATTGCCCTTTTCATCCATATTTGTTTTTTGTCTGTTATTCTCTGTGTTCATATCAATATCCGTATTCTTTTATTTGTAGTTTGTTTCCTTCAACGTATATCAGCTTCAATTCCGGTTTGCCTATCTCCGGGCAAAATCTAAGAGCCACCGGAAATAGTTTTTCAAGATACTCTGCCAAATAAGTCGACTCGTATCCCACTTCCAGCGTTATATGTTTTATCTCACCTATATTATTCTCTTTTGCTGATCTCGCCACAGTTGTCACCACATGACGAAGAACTCCCAGTTCATGCATATGCGCTTCTCCTATCTGTGAAAAATTTTACCACCGCCTCAAAAACTCGTCATGAAACACTTTACCGTTTTTGTTTCATTGTGATATATTGTCATTAGATTGTATCATTGTTCAAAAAATGGAGAGCTTCATATGGTAAACAGAACACATAATGCCATCGTCAATGCATTTCTCATGCTCATTGATGAACTGGACTTTAACAAAATCTCAGTTGATATGATAATGAAAAAAGCGACAGTAAGTCGTTCGACTTTCTATCGCTATTTCAAAGACAAATATGATGTTATGAATGCCACTTACAAAAATCTTCTCGATTATTACGTGGCTCCTGAGCGCAGCAAAAGCTACCGTGATCTTTGCTATCATCTTTTTAAATACGGTCAGGAAAACCTTAGCATATTCAAGAATGCGCTGAATTCCACAGGATTCAACTCCTTCAGCAATTTCATCTATGAATATTCTTATAAGACGGCCCTTGCCATCACCCGCTCCAACAGAAACGGAGAGGGCTTCACCCCCGTCGAAGAACTTCAGGTAGATGTGTTCTGCAATGGTATATGCGCCGTGTACAAGAAAATCGTTTCAAAAAGCTATTCTATAGATCCTATGGATGCTGCAGAAGCTCTATATGAAATGATGCCGGAATCGCTGAAGCATTACTGGTGGAAAACAGCTTGATTTCAAAGCTTAAATTCCATAAAGCCACAGTATTATTATAGATGCTGCATCTACAATAGATAGAATCAAGAAGATGATCATCAGCGGGATATTTGTCCCGCCTTTTTTATGAGCTTTTTCCCATTCTTCATCGGTCTGGGCATTGTCTCCGCGTGCCACCAACTTGTCTACTTTATTTCTGTACCATGAATCACTAAATAGGCCTATCACGATACCTATAAACAAGCCTATTGCCACACTGCCTATCCAAATAAGCGGTGACCAATTGGCAATGTTCAGTGCCATCTCGCCCATCAAAATGAATCCACCCGCAACGATTGCTATCGCGACAGCATATATCACCAAATAAGTAAGGATGAAACACTTATACATCTTCCTGTATAAGAACCATGCCCCACCGAACAGGAAAGCACACCAATTCCAAGAGGCCTTAGTGTTATTACGATGCATCTTCTTGAACTTAGCAAGATATGTATCGACATTTCTCTTTATGTACTCAGCACGTTTCTGCTGAAGTTCGAAGAAGGCTTCCTCTTCATCTGCCAGCTGGTTAGCGTATTCCTCCACATCTTCCACAGGCATGAGGTCAGTATCCTCATCATTATATGGTCTGTCAAAGAATCCATCCTCGAAATCTTCCAGTTCGACTTCTTCCGGAGGGACTTCTTCTCCACGAAGAGTCTTGGCTGTTCTGCCGATTATTTTCCAGTAATCTATCAGCTTAGATGTTTCAAGATTATCTATCTCTTCCGCCCCACCCAAGAAAGGTGGAACTTTATATGAAACACACTCTATATCGCTTATATCGCACTTTGTAGTATTATGCCATTTCATGAAACCGTCTATTGCCAAGCACTCATTCGGATTCATAGGAATCGCTTTGTTGACAAAATCTCTGAATTTCAATGGAATATCATACACTTCCAATGTTCCCGGATCGAAAATAAGGATTTTTTCTTCTTCGGAAAAACGATCGATGGCATAGCATCTTCCCATCCAGTCATGGCCGAACAACAGGAAGTTACCCTTATATTTAGGGAAAACATCAGCAACTTTTTCTTCCCAAAGTCTGATATCTGCTTTAGCAAACACAGTGAACAAACCGCCACCGAACTGTACTCCGCCGAATCCGATTATAAATGTTCTGTAGTCACTGCCATAAATATTATACTCTATAGATTTGTTGAAAAACTTAAGGAAATCACAATACATATGTTTCCCCCTTCCTTCTTGCTTCTTATCTTTTTACGAAATATTCTTCATACCATACAAGGAATGTGTAGATGGTCCATACTTTTCTCCACAGATCAGAATCTCCCCCTACATATTCATCAAATATCGCGTTGATCTCATCGACATTGAAGAACTGTTCAGCCATATCACTGTTGAACTTGGCGCGAACATCACCGTTGTATCTATCGTCAGCCATCCAGTACCTGATAGGCACTACGAAGCCTAGTTTCTTACGATATGCGATGTTGTCAGGAAGAACCTTGTTTGCAGCCATTCTTACAGCTGCTTTGTTCGGACTTTCAACTCTTTCACCATCAACTTCACGAGCAGGCGGGATCTTACACTCTGCCGGCATGCGCTCTGCTATGTCAAAGATACGCATATCTGTGATAGGCATTCTGATTTCCAGACCGGCAGCTTCCGCCATCTTGTCTACATTCAGGTAAATGTCGCCTTCCAGATATATCTGGATATCGATATTCTGCATCTTTGTCAGCGGATCCAGGTCTTCTGTTTCAGCATAAATATCTTTAACTAAATCAATAGGAAGAACATCATCGTAGTACTTTTTCAGTATGCGCTTCTTCTCATCTTCCTTCATTATATTGGTGTTTCCAACATAGAAAGTCTTCAGATTATCACCATAACGTTCGGCATTTCTGTACATATTGTATCCGCCAAACAGTTCATCTGAACCTTCACCTGAATAACAGAGCTTTGTATTCTCTGCAACAGATCTGCATCCCAGTGCGAATGCGATCGCCGATGCATCTCCGAGCGGCTGTTCCATGTTATACATTACCCACGGAACTATGCCAAAATATTCTTCCGGCTGGATTATTCTTCTGTTCATCTTCCTGCCGAGAAGTTCAGCAGTTTTAGCAGCTTCTCTTGATTCATCAAGGGCCTCGTGGTCATATCCGCATGATGCAGCATTTTCTATATCTGTCATAGCCAAAACGTATGAAGAGTCCACACCGCTTGAAAGGAACGACCATGCATCTTCTTCGTCTGTCTTGACTTCCGGCATGATTTCCTTCAGAGTATTATGAAGCTCGTCCGCCCAATCTTCAAGAGATTTGCTGTAGTCAGGTCTGTAATTCGGCTTCCAGTAACGTTCAATGGTCAGCTTACCGTCCTGCCATACAAGGTAACGGCCCGGCAAAAGCTTCTTCAGACCTTTGAAGAAAGTATCTTCTCCCGGAAGGTAAGTCAATGTCATGTAAAGTTGCAGAACTCTATCGTTCAGCTCTTTCACGAACCCTTCCTGTTCTAATATCTGTCTTACTGTGCCACCGTAAAGCAGTTTGCCGTCTGTAGTTTCATAATAATAGAATGGCTTGGTTCCCAGCTGATCTCTCAGGCAAAACAGCTTCTGTTCTTCTTCATCCCATAATGCGAAGGCGAACATTCCATACATGTGAGCCGCCATATCATATCCCCATGTTTCGTATGCCTTTATCAGGATCGCCTCTTCACGAGCTTCTCTTGACAAGGCCTTGTCTATATCAAGCTCCCCGCAAAGAGCTTCCCAGTTTCTTATATGTCCCCTGAAATCTTTTACTTGTATCATAATTGATTACCTCGTTTTTTATTATTTTGTACAGCCATATACATTTGTATTATATAGAAAAATCCATATTCTTGTCTATACTTTTATGACAATACTGCTATGTTACCTCGTTAAAGAAAAAGAGACCATCTCAAGCTACGATATGAGAGGGTCTCTTTACTTAACTTATACTATTTTGTTTCTTGCTTTGATCAAAAATCTACTCTTCGTCTTCCAGCGCTCTGTCGAACAGGTCTGTAACTTCCTTTGATGGAGCCTTGTCGATCAGAGTAACAACGATCGCACAAACAGCACCTGCGATAAATCCAGGGAACAGTTCATAGATGCCTGTTGGTCCTGACAGGAATGACAGCCACAGGATGTCTACCAGGAATCCGCCAACTACACCTGCGATGGCGCCTTTGTATGTAAATCTTCTCCAGAACAATGATAACAAGATTACAGGTCCGAACGCTGAACCGAAGCCGGCCCATGCATTTTCTACCATATTCATGATAGCTTGAGCACCTTCACCCTTGCTTGATGCGATGAAGAATGCGATAACAGCTACAGCCAGTACGACAAGTCTTCCTACCCAGAGAACTTCCTTTTCTGAAGCGTTCTTCTTGATAACAGGCTTATAGATATCTGATGTGAATGAGCTTGATGCTACCAGCAGTTGTGAATCAGCAGTTGACATGGATGCAGCCATGATAGCAGCCATGAGTATACCTGCCAGGAATGCAGGGAACAGTTTTCTTGCCAGTTCGATGAATACCATCTTCTGAGCACCGATAGTCAGCAGTTCTTCTGCGATCATCATTCTTCCGAAGTAAGCGATGAGGCATGCACATCCCAGTGTTACAACTACCCATATGATAGCCACTGTTGCACTCTTCTTGACCATTGAAGGTTTTTCGATGGACATGAATCTTACCAGGATATGAGGCATACCGAAGTATCCGAGACCCCAGGCAAGACCTGAAACGATTTCTTTCCATGATGCATCGAATATTCCTGTACCAAATGAACATTCTACAATTTCACCGCTTACAGCATCCTGATATGAATATACTGCAGCCAGTGCTCCTGTATCCAGTTCCTGAGTCAGCACGATGATGATAGGAACAGCCAGCAGAGCGAAGAACATCAGCAGTCCCTGGAAGAAGTCTGTCCAGCATACTGCCTTGAATCCTCCGAAGAATGTGATGATCAGCATTGCCAGAGCGAACACGATCATTGCTGTCTGAGTATCAAGTGCAGGGAATATTGTTGTGAATACGGATGCTCCTGCCACGTAAGCTGATGCTACATAAACTGTGAAGCATACGAAGAAGATGATAGCACTGATAACCTGCAGAGTGTTACTCTTAGCAAGGAATCTGTTTCCCAGATATTGAGGAACTGTGATCGAATCTCCTGCCGCATGAGAGAACTGTCTCAGTCTCTTGGCAACGAAGATCCAGTTGGCAGCTGTACCGAGAGCCAGACCGATACCGATCCACATCTGACCGAAACCAAATGCCAGGATGCTTCCCGGAAGTCCCATCAGCAGCCAAGCCGACATGTCGGAAGCCTGAGCTGACATAGCAGTTACCCAAGGTCCCATAGTTCTTCCGCCCAGGAAGTAGTTGGCCTGTGAGTCGTTCTTTCTTCCTCTTATAAAGAAGTATACGCCCATACTTACGAGTATCACGAAGTATAAGACAAAAGCTAAAATTTCACCATTCATTGTTCTGTTTCTCCTTTTAGTGATTTATAAGTCCGGTTGTTTCTCCAACAACTTCCATAGGATAGCACATATTTAACTAGAACGAAACACAGAATCAAGTTCTAACATTAAACTGTACATTATTTATAATAATTTAATAAATATATTGAAATTTCAATGATTTAGATATAGAATTATTTTAATATATAAATAAATACCAAAAATAAATTTCAAAAACTTTTTTGTCAAATTTTATGTTTTGGCATATAAAAATCACGAAAAGAGGTTTCTTATGAAGAAGAACTCAAGAAATACTAAAGGAAAGATCGTTTCTGCTGCTTGGAAATTGTTTTATGAACAAGGGTATGACGAAACAACTGTGGAAGAGATCGTAGAAGAATCAGGCACATCCAGAGGCTCATTTTACCACTACTTTGAAGGCAAGGACGCTCTTCTCTCATCATTGTCAGTCCTCTTCGACGACAAATACGAAGAGCTTTCCCAGACCATGGATCCTGACCTTAGTCCTATAGACAAGCTGAAGCACATCAACCAGGAGCTGTTCCTGATGATCGAGAATACAGTTTCGGTAGAACTTCTGGCCAGACTTTTCGCAACTCAGCTAACCACCAGCGGCGAAAGACATCTGCTCAACACCAACAGAACTTATTATAAATTGCTGCGTCAGATAACTACCGAAGGTCACAGACAAGGGCTTTTCAAGGATGAATTGTCTATCAACGATATAACCAAGGCCTATGCCATGTTCGAACGCGGCCTCATGTATGACTGGTGCATCTCCAGCGGCAACTACTCACTCTGCCAGCACTCCCAGACCATCATGCCGATGTTCCTTGAAGGGCTTTGCAAATAAATAACATAAAACAAGACCTTGAACGCCATGTTCGAGGTCTTGTTATAAGGAAGTGATTTTTGTTTTTTGTGTCGTTAAATTGAGTAAAATTCGTTTAATGATTATCTTAAAGCTTTTTTAATTCCATTCGGTTAGCTTTAACTAACCAAACTATACCATGACAGTATAATTGTGTCAATTGTTTTTTCTGAAAAAATAAAAACTTTTTTCTAATGCTATTCTCTTTCTATTTCCCCTGCTAAATGATGTATAATGTCCATATGGAGGTATTATCATGTTAGACAATTCAAGACTTTTGGAAGATACATGGCTGCGCTGGTCAGCCGATAAATTAGAAGATGCCAAGGTAGCCATCATGGGCATACCATTTGACAACGCTGTCAGCTTCAAAAAAGGCGCGGCATCTGCACCGGAAAAATTAAGAGAGCTTTCAGCTGAACTTTCCGACGTTGCGGAAGACTTCATACCTATCAGAGACGGCGTGCTTTACGATTTCGGAGACATCCTGCCGGAGCTCAACTGGGAAAAATACTTCGCGGACGTAGAGGAAAACGCCCTGCATCTTATGCAAAGTGCACCTTTCTGCCTCTTTCTGGGAGGAGATCACTCCGTGACCATTCCTCTTCATAAGGCTTTCGCCAAGAATAACGAAGGCAAGAAGATAGGCATCATCCACTTCGATGCACACTATGACCTTTGCAAAGAATATGACGGCCACCCTTGGTCCCACGCATGCACCGAAGCGAGAGCACTGGATGACGTTATAAGCGGAGAAGACCTTTTCTTCATAGGCGTAAGGGTTGCGGAGCTTCAGGAGATGGATGTACTTGAGGAGAATCCCGGAATACAGAATATCGGACCGAAAGAATTAGACAAGATCGGCGTTGAAGCTGCGTTCGAAAAGATACGTGAAGCTTTCAAAGACTACGATGCCCTCTACCTTACTCTCGACATCGATGTGCTGGACCCTGCTTACGCTCCGGGAACAGGCACTCCTGTTTCAGGCGGCATCAGCTCAAGACAGTTCATCGATCTGACTAAGATGATCTTAGAAGAACTTCCTGTCAAAGCAATGGATATAGTGGAAGTATCTCCGCCAAACGATGTCAATGACATCACCTCATGGGCAGCTCTTCGCATCATCCACCAGGTATTCACTCGTTTCGGTAAATAGTAATTGATACGGCTCGCATAGGCGAGCCGTCTTATAGATATCATGGCACTTTTTATAGCATTTATCATTTTCATGGCGGCTGTCATAGGCGCACTCATATTCGGATATTCGCTGATCTTCGCTCTTCTTGTGGGTCTGATCGTTTTCGCAGCGGTCGGTTATAGATCAGGCAGCTCGATAAAAGAACTCTGCAAGATGGGAATAGACGGCAACCGAGATTCTATGATAGTTATCTATGTGATGCTTACTATAGGATTTCTTACAGCATCTTGGAGGATCTCGGGGACAGTAACGATCTTCGTTTACTACGGCATGAAGATCATCACACCATCGCTGTTTCTCATCATCGCATTCCTGCTGTCGTGTCTCCTCAGTTATGCACTGGGGACTTCGTTCGGAGTAGCGGGGACAGTGGGCGTCATATTCATGACACTGGCAAGAAGCGGAGGCGTAGATCCTGTACTGGCTGCCGGCACCATCATGAGCGGCATCTATTTCGGCGACAGATGTTCCCCTGTTTCATCCAGTGCGAACCTTGTTGCCGCAGTTACGAAAACAGACATCTTCACCAATGTGAAAGCTATGATGAAAACGGCTATCCTGCCATTAGTCCTTGCGGCAGGAATATATGTCGTTGTATCTGTAATGAATCCGATTTCTCACGTAGATCCGGAACTTATCCGGGCTTTTGAAACTGAATTCAACCTTTCACTGTGGGCTTTCGTTCCTGCGATCCTGATGCTGGCTCTTCCTCTCATAAAGGTCAGCGTTTTGGTTTCGATGGGTCTAAGTATAGTCTCTGCAGTCCTTGTGGCTTGGCTCATCCAGGAGATCCCGCTCCTCGAAGTCATCAAAGCATGCATATTCGGCTATGAAGCTACCGGCGACGGGCTGGGCACTCTTCTCAACGGAGGCGGACTTGTATCCATGCTGGAGATCGTCGTTATACTTCTGATATCCTGCTGCTATTCCGGTATATTCACAGGTACGGGCATGCTGGATAAACTTCAGGAAAAGCTGACAGCCGCATGTACGAAATTCGGCAGATTCACAATCATGGTCCTCATCAGCATCGGTTCTGCAGCATGTTTCTGCAACCAGACCATCGCTACGCTGATGTGCAATGACCTTCTGAAAAAGCCGTATCTTGACGGCGCTAAAACGGACAACGACTCAGAAGAAAATGATTACCACATAAAAGAAGAACTTGCCATCGACATGGAGAATTCAG
The DNA here is from genome assembly GCA_030536355.1 of Bacillota bacterium. Taxonomy (GTDB): domain Bacteria; phylum Bacillota; class Clostridia; order Peptostreptococcales; family Anaerovoracaceae; genus Lentihominibacter. Next base: position 80,833 of record JAUNQD010000001.1, read on the forward strand.
TAATTCTTATCGCCTGCATGATTCCTTGGAGCATAGGCTGCAGCGTACCGCTTAGCTTCTTCGACGTAGGCCCGAAAGCCGTGCTCTTTGCCTTTTACATGTGGCTCGTTCCGATATGCTACTGGTTTACCAAGAAACGCTGGTATTCGGCTCGTTAAATTAATTCTTTTCATTAAAAAACGCCAACATCAAGTTGGCGTTTCGTGTTTTTTAAAATTCATTTGCCGATTATCAGCCGATTCCTCCGAAGATAGCTCCTGCGATAAGAGCAACCAGTGCGAGAGGAACGTATACGTATCTTCCAAGAGCCATGAACCAGCCTCCGATAGGCTTGTCTGCTCCCAAGTTGACTTCTGCTTCCGCCTTGTCCTTACCAAGCACGTAGAAGAACATGATACCTGCCAGCATCGCGCCGAGAGGACAAACGTAGATAGATACAGCATCCATCCAGCCTGATACGATAGCCTGGATTATCAGAGCTACTACACAGCCGATAACTGCTATAGTCAGCACTGCAGGAACTCTCTTGAATCCCAGCTTTTCCTGAACTGCCGCTACAGGAACTTCGTACAGATTGATCAGTGATGTGATACCTGCCAGCAGAACGCATACGTAGAAGATGATACCTACAATAGTTCCGCCCGGCATTCCGTTGAATACGTTTACAAGGTAGATGAACATGAGTCCCGGACCACCTGAATCGAGAGCCGCTCCGCCTACAGCCATAGCCGGAACGATAACCAGTGCCGCCAGCATAGATGCGATAGTATCGAAGATAGCGATGTTACGAGCTGACTTGACGATGTTTTCGCCTTTGCCAAGATATGATCCGTATATAACTGTTCCGTTACCTGCAACTGACAATGAGAAGAATGCCTGTCCGAATGCGAACACCCACAGTTCAGGCTGTTTCAATCCTTCAGGATTCAGAGTAAATATGTACTTATACCCTTCGCCTGATCCAGGCAGAGTGAAGATATATATTCCAAGGATAACGAAGAGGCAGAAGAGTGCCGGCATCATTACCTTGTTGACTTTTTCGATACCGCCTGCGATACCAAACGCCATGATCAATACAGTAACCAGTATGGCAATGATCAGCCACATGTTATTTCCCCATGCAGAAGCTGTCATTCCGAACATGCCGCCGATAGCATCCATGTCCTGACCCATGCCTGCCAGATCACCGCTGAACGCCATGAAAGTATACTTGAAGATCCAGCCTACTACTACCGTATATCCGATAGCAAGACCCAGGGCACCAACTACAGGGATAGCACCTATCCACTGACCGAGCTTGCTGCCGTTTCTTTCTTCAGTACATTTGCCGAATGCTCCGATAGGACCTGCCTGTGCACGACGTCCCAGCGCGATTTCTTCAATGATACCTGTAGATCCGATAAGGATAACGAACAGGAAGTATGGAAGCAGGAATGTAAGTCCGCCCCATGCGGAAACCATGTAAGGGAATCTCCAGATATTCCCCATACCTACAGCTGAGCCTACGCAAGCCAGCGTAAATCCCCATCTGCTTTTAAAACCATCACGGTTTTGTTGTAAATCGTTCATTTCTATTACCTCAAAATTTAAAAATAATTACTGATTCATAATACAACAGAGACTCAGTGATTTCAATTATTAATCGCCTATAATCGATGAAATATTAGTTTTTCATACTAATTTGCTCACCTATGTCTGAAAACATTTCATGCAAAACGCACTTCGGCCGGGTGCAAAGCGCGCTCTTTTGGTCATGGATTTTTCGTATTTTTGCCGAGTTTTTCTGTGTTTTCTTTAGCTTGATAAAGTTTTGTTAATATTTTAACCTATTTTCTTCGATATTTTTCTTTATTTTTAGTAAAATTTTATTGCTTATTTTCTCTCTTCGTTCAATTCCCGGGCGACAAAACCACAAAATAGTATCACTAATTTGCCGACTTCAGCAAAATTATCATTTTTATATGGACTATTCTTCCAATATTTTATAAAATATTTTCGTTGAAATCCGAAAATATATTTTTTGTATTCGTTAAATTTATCACAACGAATGATATTCAAGAGTTGAAATGATCAACCGGAAAGGGAATTTACGATGGAACACGAAGCAATGAAAGCTAAGATCGACGAGATCATAGCTCGCCACAGCGAAAGCAAACCTATTGTTGCTATCCTGCAGGACATCCAGGAAGAATACAGATATCTTCCAAAAGAAGCACTGCTCTATCTGGCAGATGCCATCGATGTGAGCATCGCCAAGATCTACAGCGTAGCAACATTCTATGAAAACTTCTCACTGGAGCCAAAGGGTAAATATGTTATCAAGATCTGTGACGGCACTGCATGTCACGTGAGAAAATCCATTCCTATCCTTAACGCTCTCAGAAACAAACTGGGACTCTCAGACAGCAAGAAGACGACTGACGACCAGCTCTTTACAGTTGAAACAGTATCATGCCTTGGCGCATGCGGACTGGCTCCTGTAATGACAGTCAATGACAAGGTATACCCTGCCATGACACCTGAATCCGCTACTGCACTTCTGGATGAACTGAAATAGTTTGCCGGACGAACCGAACAAGGAGGATACATGAAAATCACAAACAGAGCCGAATTGATCAAATGCAGAGAAGATGCACTGGCACTGCTGAAATCCCAGACTAAGAAGATCTATGTCTGCGGCGGTACAGGCTGCGTTGCCGGCGGATCAATGGAAATATATGAAGAACTCAAGAGGATCGCAGAGGAAAAAGGCCTCGCATGCCAGATATCTATCGAAGAAGACGCTTGCGGCGGAGAAGAAGGCATCGGATTCAAGAAGAGCGGATGCCATGGTTTCTGCGAAATGGGACCTGTGCTGAGAATAGAGCCTGCTAAACTGTTCTATCTCAAGGTCAAGCCTGAAGACTGCGAAGAAATCGTAACTAAGTCTATTGCAGGCGACGAAGTAGTAGACAGACTGATCTACTCAAGAGACGACATCAAGTACCCTGTACAGGAAGAGATCCCGTTCTATAAGCACCAGACAAGGATCGTACTGGAAGACTGCGGACAGATCGACGCAGAATCCGTTAGAGAATATATCGCATACGGCGGATACAGTTCTCTGGAAAAATGTCTCTTCGACATGAACAGAGACGATATCGTGAAGACGATCAGCGATTCCAACCTGAGAGGCAGAGGCGGCGGCGGCTTCCCTGCAGGAAGGAAATGGACGCAGGTAAAGGCGCAGAAATCAGATATCAAGTACGTTGTATGTAACGGCGACGAAGGTGACCCGGGCGCATTCATGGACAGATCCATCATGGAAGGCGACCCTCACAAGATGCTGGAAGGTATGATGATCGCAGGTTACGCTTCAGGGGCATCAGAAGGTTACATATATGTAAGAGCAGAATATCCGCTGGCTGTAGAAAGACTGGAAAAGGCCATCGCTCAGGCAAGAGAGATCGGACTCCTGGGAGAAAACATCCTGGGAACAGACTTCTGCTTCGATCTTAAGATCGTAAAGGGCGCAGGCGCATTCGTATGCGGAGAAGGTTCAGCCCTCACCACTTCCATCGAAGGTTACAGAGGAATGCCTAGAGTAAAGCCGCCAAGAACAGTAGAACAGGGTCTTTTCGGCAAGCCGACACTCCTCAACAACGTAGAAACTTTCGCCAATGTTCCTATCATCATAGAAAAGGGCGCTGACTGGTACAAGACCATCGGTCCTGAAAAGAGCCCGGGAACTAAGGCGTTCGCACTTACAGGAAACATCGTAAACACAGGCCTCATCGAAGTTCCTATGGGAACGACTCTGAGACAGGTCATCTATGATATCGGCGGCGGCATTAGAGGCGGCAAGAAGTTCAAGGCTGTACAGATCGGCGGACCATCAGGCGGATGTCTGACAGAAGAACATCTCGACCTGCCGCTGGACTTTGACAGCCTGAAGAAAGCAGGCGCTATGATCGGTTCAGGAGGACTGGTTGTAATGGATGAAGATACTTGCATGGTAGAAGTTGCGAGATTCTTCATGAACTTCACTCAGAACGAATCATGCGGCAAGTGCGTGCCTTGCAGAGAAGGTACAAGAAGAATGCTGGATATCTTGGAAAAGATCGTAGCAGGAAACGGCGAAATGTCAGATCTGGAAGTTCTGGAACAGCTGGCAGACACTATCACAGCAACTGCCCTCTGCGGACTGGGCAAGACTGCTGCCAACCCTGTAGTATCAACTCTGAAATACTTCAGAGACGAGTATATCGAACACATCGTTGATAAGAAGTGCAGAACAGGTAACTGTCAGGCACTGAAGACGATCTACATAGATGCCGATGCATGTAAGGGATGTTCACTCTGTTCAAGAGTATGTCCTGTAGATGCAATCTCAGGCAAGGTGAAGGAACCATTCGTTATCGACTCATCCAAGTGTATCAAGTGCGGAGCATGCATGGAAAAATGCAAGTTCAACGCCATTAAGGAGGCATAAGCATGAATACGATAAAACAGAGAACTATGACAGTAAACGGCATGCCGGTCCTTATCGAAGGAGAAAAGAACCTGCTGGAGCTCATCCGTAAAGCCGGCTTCGACATGCCTACACTTTGCTATCATTCAAAACTTTCAACTTACGGCGCATGCAGAATGTGCGTAGTAGAAGATAAAAGAGGCGAGATCATGGCTTCATGCTCAACTCCTCCGAGAGCAGGCATGGAAATCAAGACTAATACGCCTAGACTCAGAGAATACAGAAAAATGATCCTGGAACTGATGCTGGCTGACCACAACAGAGACTGCATCACTTGCGAGAAGAGAAATAATTGTCAGCTGAAGGAACTGGCCGAAAGATTCGGTATCGACGATGTGCGATTCGAAACTTACAGCTTGGACGGAACAAAAGACCACTCTTCCCCTGCTATCATCAGACATCCTGACAAGTGCATCCTTTGCGGAGACTGTGTAAGAGTATGCGATGAGATCCAGAGAGTCGGTGCCATCGACTTCGTTCACAGAGGATCAAGAATGGAAGTTATGCCTGCATTCAACATGCCGCTGGCAGAAACTAAGTGTGTCAACTGCGGACAGTGCGCAGCAGTTTGTCCTACAGGCGCCATCACTATCAAGAGCAACATCGCTGAGCTGTGGGAGATGCTGGCTGATGATAACACTATCGTTCAGGCACAGATCGCACCTGCAGTAAGAGTAGCTCTCGGCGACGAATTCAACTTCGAAAAAGGTGAAAACGTTATGGGCAAGATGGTAGCTGCACTGAGAATGCTGGGATTTGACGATGTTTACGATACATCCACAGCAGCTGACCTGACTGTAATAGAAGAATCCAAGGAGTTCATCGAAAGATATTCTTCAGGCGAGAACCTGCCGCTTTTCACTTCATGCTGCCCTGCATGGTTCAGATATGCAGAAAACTATCATCCTGAACTGATGGATAATATCTCAAGCTGCAAATCACCTATGGAAATGTTCGGTGCTGTTCTGAAGGAAAAAGCAAAGAAGGATGCAGAAGAAAGCAAATCAAAGAAAAAGACTAAGGTAGTGGCTATCATGCCATGTACAGCTAAAAAGTCAGAAGTTCTTCAGGAAAGATATCACTACGAAGGCGAACCTGCAGTAGATCTCTCTATCACAACTCAGGAATTGGCAACAATGATCAGAGAAACAGGTCTCAACTTCGCAGATCTGCAGCCTGAACCTATCGATATGCCATTCGGTATCGCATCAGGTGCCGGCGTGATCTTCGGCCTTACAGGCGGTGTTACGGAAGCTGTCATCAGACATGTCATCGGACCTGAGGATAGAAACACTCTGGCTGAGATCGCTTTCACAGGCGTAAGAGGACTTGAAGGCGTCAAGGAAGTAAAGCTGCCGCTGTCAGAGGACAAGGAACTGTCTATCGCCATCGTAAGCGGACTGAGAAATGCAGAAGAGCTGATCCAGGCAATAAAGAAGGGTGAAGCCCACTACGACTTCGTAGAAGTAATGGCATGCAAGGGCGGCTGTATCGCAGGTGCCGGCCAGCCTTTCGTAGAGGACAGGGCGAGAGCTGAAAGGTCAGAAGGAATGTATGAAGCAGACAGAATGTCAAACGTTCGTACATCCAAGAGCAACCCTATCACAGATGCCCTCTACAGAACTATGTTGTCAGGACACAATGCTCATAGATTGTTACATTACAAGTAAGCAGTACGCTTGCTGCATAAACCCTATATATTATAAATGCATGCATAAACGAAACAGCAGCATCCGGTCGGATGCTGCTGTTTTATTATATCTAATGAGTCTTATTCATCACCGATTTTTCTTGGATCAAGTTCACCACATGTACCTACAGGAACTCTGTTATCTGTAGCTTCTACAATAGTTCTTGTCCTTAACAGATCAAACCAGCTACAAAGCTCAATGAAATCCACATTCTTTTCTATGAGGCGTTTTCCTGCAGCCTTTGCCTGTCTCATATCCTTAACAAAGATAACGGTTGTGATACATTCTTCACTCTTGAGAACCGCTTCATGTGGTTTTTCCACATCTTCATCCATGATTATCATTCCATAATATTTGAATGATTCGAGAAACTGCATCTTCATGAATTCATCTTTTGTATAGTCAGCATTCTTTACTTCCACATCAGCGCCGACGATCTCTCTGATTTCTGCAGTTATTTCTTCATCGAAGTCGCCGCATAAATTGATCAGCTCGAAGCCGTCTTCCGCCAGTTTGGCCACATATTCTTTGGCAGCATCCATGCCGTCTACTCCCGCAACCAGATTATAACTGCCGGCTGTTTCAAAGACTGTTGAGTATGTTTCAGGAGTAACTCCCGGTACGTTAGCTATAAAGGCGAATTTCATTCTCGTTTACCTCCTCTAATGTCATATGTGTGTTTTTCATCATAATGTTACCATTTTGATGAAAACTTCGCAATAATATAGTATAATTTGATTTAACAACAAGCAAGGAGATACCCATGGAATTCATAAACAACACCATGGCTAATCTAGCCAACATGGATTATACAACCATTGCCAGATGGGGTTTCCTGTTCCTGGCAGTGTTCATACTGGCGCGACAGATACGTTCCCTTCTTCAGGTGAAAAATCCATCTGAGATCTGGGCGCATTTAGGCTGCCCTGACGGAAGCAGTGTTCCCCTTACCCATTGGGAAAACCTGATAGGAAGAGGTCGCGGCTCTGATGTTATCCTCAATCTCAAGAGCGTATCACGAAGTCATGCCACATTGATAAGAGATTCTGACGGAATTTGGACTTTCAATGACCTTAATTCCAAAAACGGTTCTTCAATAAACGGTATCCGTGTAGATGGCCCTACAGTCCTCAACGGAGGCGATATACTCACCATCGGAGGCGCAGACTTCACACTTTATCCTGTCAGCCTTCAGGAACGTATGCACAATATCGAAAAAAGAAAGAGCAAGTCACGTCCGGTTTCACCATGGCCTACTCTTGCTGCCATAAGTGTATTTCAGCTCATGACAGTTATACAGTTCAGGCATGCACTCGGAGAAGAATGCCCGGCATCTCTCCCTATGGCTTTTGCTCTCCTCTGTGTTCTTATGTGGGCTTACGTAATAGCGATGCGCATGTTCAAGCGTGTGGGCTTCGAAATGGAAATGATAGCATTCTTCCTGTCCACTTTGAGCTTGGCAGTAACAGCTTCCGCATACCCTGACAGTGTGATGAAGCAAGCCATCTGTGTATGCTTAGGTGTCGCACTGTTCTTCGGACTTTGCTGGTATCTCAGGGATCTCAACAGAACTAAAAAAATAACATATCTTCTCATTGGAATAGCTGCGGTTCTGCTGCTTGCAAATCTTCTTTTGGGTACAGTTAAAAACGGTTCCATGAACTGGATAGAAATAGGAGGATTCTCTTTCCAACCTTCTGAACTGGTCAAGATAGTATTTGTTTTTGTCGGAGCCGCAACTTTGGATGAACTTCAACAGAAGAATAATCTTACCATATTCATGGCCTTTTCTGTATTTTGCTTGGGATGCCTGGCCATAATGGGGGATTTTGGTACAGCCATGATCTTCTTCGTAACATTCCTGGTTATTTCTTTCCTGCGAAGCGGTGACTTTTCTAAGCTGGTCCTCATTCTGGGCGCGGCAGGTTTGATGGGCTTGATGGTCCTGAGATTCAAACCTTATATCGCTTCCCGATTCGCCACTTGGGGGCATGTATGGGAAGACCCGACAGACGGAGGTTTTCAGCAAGTGCAGACCATGACATCGGCTGCCAGCGGCGGTATGCCCGGTCTTGGGGCAGGAGAAGGAAACTTGAGCGACGTTGCTGCAGCAAGTACTGACCTTGTTTTCGGTCTTCTGGCAGAAGAGTGGGGTCTTGTGATCGCGATACTTGCAGTTTTGTGTATCATTACTCTAGGAGTCTTCGCTGTGCGTTCCATAATCGCAGGTCGTTCCACTTATTATAGTATTGCTGCATGTTCAGCCACTTCGCTGTTCATATTCCAGACAATATTAAACGTGTTCGGTTCTGTCGATCTGCTCCCTCTCACCGGCGTAACATTCCCGTTCGTTTCATCAGGAGGAACCAGCATGATCGCATCTTGGGGACTTCTGGCATTCCTGAAAGCTGCAGACACAAGACAGAATGCGAGCTTTGCAATAAAGCTTGATAAAAAGGGCACCTTTGATGAATATGAAAACGAACTTAGAGGAGAAGGCTATGATGATGCTGAAAAATTCCTCAGAGAAGCCGATATGCTCAATCCGCAAAGGGCACCTGAACGAATGCCGGAACGAACAGACAAATCAAGACATACCAGAAGAACACGTTCCGCAAAAAAGCAAGATACAAAAATCAGAGGGCGCTCTGCACCGGCAGAACGACAGCCTATCAAATATCAGGATTTCGACAGCTTCCTTGACGACAATCTCAGAGATGAAGGGCAAGGACAACCTTATGATCCACTAACTTTGGACGATCTTTTCGGAGGAGATAAGAAATGAAAAAAATAGAAAAGCGAGCAATAATGTGCCTGCTTCTGGCTCTTGTCCTCTTCGTTGGATTAGGCGTATTCTGTTACAGATATATTACTGACGGAGACGATTGGGCCGCTTACGAAGGCAACCGAGATGTTTATGCAGAAGGAGATTTGGCCAAAGGTGCATTATATGATAGAAACGGTCTTCTGCTGATGAAAAACTCCGGCGAAGGAACGACTTATAACGAGAGTTCCTCTATTCGAAGTGCATTGATGCACATAACTGGAGATTCCGGGAACAACGTTGCTACAGGAGCTAACAGAGCCTTCACCGATGAGCTTATCGGCTATGATCTAATAAATGGCGTATACTCTCTCAATAACGAAGGCGAATCCCTTACCATGACTCTCGATGCCAATGTTTGTGCAACAGCATACAATGCTCTCAATGGCAGGAGCGGAACAGTGGGAGTATACAATTACAAAACGGGCGAAATCATCTGTATGGTAAGTTCCCCAAGTTACGATCCGGCAAATCCACCAACAGTTCCTAAGGAAGGGTCATATATCAACAGGTTCACATCCGGCACATTTATCCCGGGTTCCATATTCAAACTTGTGGCCTCAGCCGCCGCAATAGAAAACTTTGACGATGCCTTTACATGGACGGTGGATTGTACAGGTTCCATCGATTATGGTCACGGAGACAAAGTAACCGACCTTTCGGTTCACGGAACAGTTGACTTGAGAAAAGCTTTACAATATTCATGCAACTGTTACTTTGCCAGATTGTCTGAGCGCCTTGGGCCAGGGCAGCTTGAAGTATATACCGAAAAACTAGGCCTGACCAAATCCGTAGATATCAATGGAATAAAAACCGCCAAAGGCACCTTCGATTATCCCGAAAGCGGTATCGGCCTTGCATGGACCGGTATAGGACAGTGGCATGACATGGTCAACCCATGCTCCATGATGGTATATATGGGTGCTATCGCCAATGACGGAAAAGCAGTTATGCCTTATATCATCAGTCCTTCATCACAGGTAGGCAAAAAGGTTAAAGAGATTTCCACTTCGGAATTGAATTTAAAAACCAAGAAAATGATCGATGCCTCTACAGCCTCTTCACTGAAAGACATGATGGCAAACAATATAAACAGCACATATGCGGCAAGTATTTTCTCAGGACTCGATAATGTATGCGGTAAATCAGGCACCGGAGAAGCCGGCGATGGGGATAACGCTTGGTTTGTAGGATTTATCGATGATCCGGCAAATCCATACGCTTTCGTTGTTCTGGTGGAACAGGGCGGTTTCGGAACATCCACTGCCGGAACTGTTGCAAATACCGTTCTGCAGGACATTGTCTACTAATATCGATTATATGGCACTAAAAATGACCTTTCGTTTGAAAGGTCATTTTTTTATTTGATATTATATATCTTATTTGTGCTTAAATGTACAGTACTGATCCATTATTTCCACCCATGTGTTTCCCGGAGTGAGTTTGAATTCATTGCCTTCGGCATCTACGAAAACAGTTCTGGAATCAAGATCTTCTCTTGACCATGTTCCTTTGACCATAACACCGTTCGTGAAGAGATATGCTTCTCCGCCTGCACACATGTCTATTCTAAGTCTTCCCTTATTATCAAGAACGCTGCTGCTTACACACTGGACCAATACGTTTGAGACCTTGATGTCTTCACCTGTTTCATGATCCACATATCTTTCGCCATCCATAGTTCTGGTGTATTTCCCTGTTGCCGCATCATAAGTGAATTCACATCCAGCTGCCGCATAGCTAAATGAAACATAGCTTGCCGCCTCACCGGTATTCATCTGCGCTGCACTCAAGAATGAAAATGGTCTTATGTCCTGCTTTTCATCCCACCAGCCTTGTTCATCGATTTCACCTTTTACTTCTGCCCACTTGATGTATGAGTTGTGAGGCGCCACCTTATCATCCACCCTATAAAAATCAAGGGACGAGTTTGATGCATTTATGTATGGTATAACGCCTGTACGCAGATATTCTCCCGCCTCAGGGCTCCAGCCATGCGCGAGGAATATTCCTTTGTATTCTCTGGTCAGGTCTATAAAGTAAGGTCGTGTACTTCTTATAGGTCCAAATTCTTCAGGAAACTCTCCATAATATATTGCCTGAAGTCTTGTCTGCTTACCCTCAACCGGAAATTCATAAACAAGATCCGCCTTGGAAAGCCATGACTGAGGAACTGCATCGCCCACATTATCTATGGACACTACCATTGGTCTTGGAGGAAGTTCTTCAGAATACACCTGTCCTGTCAACGGGCTTGCAACTTCTGTCTTAGCTGATGCTTCAGGAAGAGAGCCTGATATACCTCCGCCCATAAGCAGCAGGCCAGCTCCTCCGATCACTACAACTGCACCTATGATAACCAGCGTCAGGACCAGCTTGTCTTTGGCCAGCTTTTCGCCTAATGCTTTTATTTTACCCATAGTTCTTACTTTCCCTTTCCATAGTTATTTGCTATACTGTATTGTATCACAAAAGGAGGGACAAGTGCAATGAAACATGTTTTTTCACCAAAAGGAGTATGTGCAAGCAAATTAGAGTTCGATCTCGAAGGTGATATTGTTAAAAATATAAGTTTTTATGGCGGCTGTAATGGTAATTTGAAGGCCATCGCTGCTCTTGCAGAAGGCATGACTGTTCAGGAAGTCAAAGATAGGCTCCTTGGTATCAAGTGCGGTTTTAAATCCACATCATGTTCCGATCAGTTGGCTCAAGCACTCATTTCTGCAGCAGAAAAAGAGCAGGCATAAAAAGGTTCTTAAATCAAATGGGAAAAGTATTCTTTAAATTATTTATCAAGGATCACGAAAACACTTCTGATCCTTCTGTTCGCGAAAAATACGGCAAACTGGCAGGAGCAGTAGGGATAATCTCAAATCTGCTCCTTTGCATTGCGAAAATCGCCATAGGCTTCTTTTCAAAGAGTATTGCTATAATCGCAGACGGCATAAACAATTTGGCGGACGCATCTTCCTCCATCATAACCCTTGTCGGATTCAAGTTGGCTTCAGCCCCTGAGGATGAAGACCACCCGTACGGTCATGCCAGAATAGAGTATCTGACCGGGCTGTTCGTATCTATTCTGATCATAGTCATCGGTATCCAACTCCTTAAATCATCTGTCCTCAAGATCGTTGATCCCGAGCCGGTGGTATCAAATGCAACCACTATAATCATTCTGATCATAGCCATCTTGATAAAGCTGTGGCAAGCAGGGTTCAATGTTACAGTAGGCAAGAAGATCGATTCAGTGGCACTTATGGCAACTGCTGCAGACAGCAGAAACGATGTTATATCCACATCAGCCGTCCTTATAAGCGTACTGATCGGCAAGTTTACCGGACTGCAGATCGATGGATATATGGGCTGCATCGTAGCTTTGTTTATTATATGGTCAGGCATACAGCTGGTAAGAGAAACATCCAGCCCACTTCTGGGAGAGGCTCCAGATCAGGAAATGGTAGAGGCCATATTGACCATTATAGGCAAAGAGCCGGGAGTTCTTGGCATCCATGATCTTATGGTACACAACTATGGTCCGGGGAAAGTCTTCGCTTCTGCTCACATCGAAGTCGATGCAGACGGAGATCTGATGGAAAGCCACGATATGATCGACAACATCGAGCGCATCATCAATGAAACCTTAAAAATACACTTTGTCGTCCATATGGATCCTATAAGAATAAATGATCCTCTCATAAACAAAATGCGTGGAATAATCGTTAACGTGCTGTCCCCACTTCGGGGTGTCGAAAACATCCATGATTTCAGGATAGTTTCGGGTCCGACCCATACCAACATCATTTTTGATGCTGTTATCATGCCCGGCTGTGAATTCACCGAAAAAGAAATCACTTCCATTGCAAACTCCGCAGTAAAAGCTGTAGACGACAGCTATTTCGTAGTTATCACTTTTGACAAGGCATACACTCAGATTTAAAATCAAAATCACATAAAAAGGCTTACATTTCGTAAGCCTTTCTTAATATCTCTATTTCTTTCGCATATCCATCCAGCTCATTTGGCGTTTCCAAAACGCACGGAAGCCCCTTCAATGCCGGATGTCTGATGATTCTTGCTATTACGTCAAGCCCCAGATGTCCTTCCCCTATCCTAGCGTGCCTGTCTTTATGCGCACCTGTAGGATTGAGACTGTCATTTATATGCAAAGCATGCAGTTTATCGAGACCGATGATCCTATCAAAGTCGGTAAGCACCCCATCAAGATCGTTTATGATATCATACCCGGCATCGCTCACATGGCATGTATCCATGCATACCCCGATCTTATCTTGCTGCTCTACCCCGCCTATTATCTCTTTTAGCTCCTCAAAATTTCCTCCGATCTCGCTGCCCTTGCCTGCCATAGTTTCAAGAAGGACTATAGTGCTCTGATCAGGCTTTATGATTTTATTTAGAACTTCTGTTATAAGCTCGATTCCTTTCGTTGTTCCTTGGCCTACATGACTTCCCGGATGAAAGTTGTAGTAATTTCCCGGAACATATTCCATTCTCTTGAGATCATCCTCCATTACCATGAATGCAAAATCTCGCACTTTCTTAGTTGCTGAACACGGATTGAGAGTATATGGGGCATGTGCCACCAATTTACCGAAGTTTTCTGCCTCAGACAGTTCTAAAAATCGTTTCACGTCTTCAGGATCGATATCCTTAGCCTTGCCTCCTCTGGGATTGCGAGTGAAGAATTGGAATGTATTGGCGCCTATAGCTACAGCTTCCTTTCCCATATTTTCAAATCCCTTGACGGAAGATAAGTGGCATCCGATATATAACACCAGGAACTACCTCCTCTTTTTTCTTCCGATATACAGTATTCCGCAAGTAACAACTGTGCACGGAACCGTCATAAGTATTGCCAAGCTGCCTAATATAGCCGTCAGCAATTCTACTATTATAACTTCTCTGTTAAGAAGATCCATCATCGATGCCGCATATGTAAGAAGTATCATTATACATGAAAGCGAGCTTCCTATGTAAGCGAGAACCAGAGTGTTTGCCATAGTCCCCATGATATCTCTTCCTATGGCCATTCCGCTCTTGCATAAACGACCAAAGGTTATGTCAGGCACATGTTCACTAAGCTCATAAAGTGAAGATGATATGTCCATAGCAACGTCCATTATCGCACCTACCGCACCTATGATTATAGCAGCAAAAATAATGGCCCTTAAATCTATCGGCTGTGGAGTATCCAGCATTGTCAGATAATGTGAATGCTCATCTACAAACCCTGTAAGTTCCATCACCTTAGACATTATTACTGTTCCTGCTGCAGCTATTATAGTTCCTGAAATGCACCCTATGATAGTCGCCAAAGTTTTCTTACTGGTACTGTTTATCAAAAGCAATGTCATAACAATGGTAAATATACATGTGATCGTAGACCATATATAAGCATTATATCCCGCCATTACCGATGGGACGAACACCAGGAATACGAAGCAGAATGTGAATCCCAGCGAAAGGATCGTATTGACACCTTTCCATCTTCCTATAAGAAGGATTGCCAAAAAGAATATTCCTGCCAAGATATATATTTTATCCATTCGGTAGTAGTCGCTGAATTGCCAAGTAGGTAAATTAGAAAAATCATTATCGGAAGATATTATCATAACCTGATCGCCGACCTCTACCGGACGAACATACTGACTTCCGGCATACATGCCGTCTATGGTCTGTATGGCATCAACTACTGTTCCCGCCTCATCGCCATTTTTGATTTCACACTTGAATCCTACCCATGTGTTTTCCAGCACAGTATCATTACCCAGGTCCATAACATCCGAAACAGAATCTATGACTTCAACCACTTCACCACGCACGGTTTCATTATCTGCACTCATGAATATCTGCGCATCTTTCATGACGATCTTATTCCCCATAAAAATAATAGACAGTGATATCATGACTGTAAGCACCCAGACTATCGCATTCTTTACATCAAATTTCTTCTTTTCGTTCATCTAAACTACGATTCCTTCCCAATGATCATTCCTTTTCGCCTTCAGCCAAATGCAAAGCCGCACAGTCCCCTGCTTCCCCCAAGAGCACTTCTACGCCATGCTTTATCGGTTTTATCACTGCCTCCAGACATTCTGAAGCCGCCTTGCGGCTGCCCGGAAGGTTTATGATAAGAGTCTGCTTTCTCAGGCCTGCAGCCGCTCTCGAAAGCATACCCATCGGAGTTATCTTCATACTTTCAGCTCTCATAGCTTCCGGTATTCCTCTTACTTCTCTGTCCACCACTGCCAGTGTTGCCTCAGGCGTCACGTCCCTAAGAGAAAAACCCGTTCCCCCGCATGTCACCGCCAAGGTTATCTTCATTTCGTCGGCACACTTTATCAGTTCCTCTTTTATCTGTTGAAAATCATCCGGGATCAAAGTTCTGTATTCAACATCCCAGCCATTCTCTTCAAGTATCTTAACTACAGCATCACCTGCAGTGTCTTCTCTGAGTCCCTGCGAACCCTTATCACTCATGGTGATGAGCGCTGCTCTGTATTTCATTAGCCTCTCCTCCATTCTCCGCTCTTGCCACCGGTTTTACTCAACAATCTGATGTCTTCGATGACCATATCCTTCTGCACGGCTTTGCACATATCATAAATAGTAAGTGCAGCCGCAGAAACAGCAGTAAGGGCTTCCATTTCAACGCCCGTTACGCCCTTGCACTTGACTTCTGCCATTATTTCCACTGCAGGGGTATTCTCGTCCAGCTCAAATTTGATATCGATACCTGTAAGCATCAGAGGATGACACATCGGAATGATATCGGAAGTCTTCTTGGCCGCCATGATTCCGGCGATCTGAGCAGTACCAAGCACATCACCCTTTTTCATCCCGCCTGTCTTTATCTTTTCAAAAGTTTCGTCGTTTACAACGATCCTGCCGGCAGCTACCGCTACTCTCACTGTTTCATTTTTATCGCCAACATCCACCATCTTGGCTCTTCCCTCTTCGTTGAAATGTGTAAAATCTCCCATATTAACCTCCTATACGGCTCATATCTCTTCCGGCCTTACTTGGATTGTCAGCATCCATCGTCTCTCTCATCTCAGGCTTGCTGAGAATCGCTTCTCTCATGGTTTCCACCATGTCCTCTTCATCCATTCCTTTGATGGATATCTCTCCATCAAGATGCAGGCATGGTTTGAGCATCCCATCTGCAGTCAGCCTTATCTTATTGCATCCGCTGCAAAACTCACAGCTTATAGGTCTTATGAGGCCTACTCTTCCCTTGGCATTCGGCAAGCTGTACATTGAAGCTACTCCATCCGTCATATCGAGAGGGCGAAGCTCCGGCACCCTTTCAAGGACTGTTTCACAGCTTATAAATCCCGCCTTGTCAAAATCTATTCCACCGCCTATCGGCATGAGCTCTATGAATCTGACTTCAAGATCTCTATCCCTTGTAAGGTCCACGAATGCTTCTATTTCATCGTCGTTGAATCCGCCCATCAGGACCACATTCAGTTTGATCTTGTCAAAACCAGCATCAAATGCCGCATCTATACCATCCATAACATCCTGCAGCTGCCCAAGCCTCGTTATGTAGCTGAACTTTTCAGGATCAAGAGTATCTATACTGATATTGAGCCTGTCCACTCCGGCTTCTTTTAATGGCACAGCAAACTCCTTAAGCAAAGTCCCGTTGGTGGTGATGCAAAGCTCTTCCACTCCATCTATCTCGGCAATCTCCCTGCAAAGGCGCACGATCCCTCTCTTTACCAGGGGTTCTCCTCCGGTGATCCTTATCTTGTTGATCCCCAGGGCTACTGCCGCTTTCGCTGCTTTAAGAGTTTCTTCTGCTGTCATCATCTCGTCGTGGTTTCTCTTGGGCACACCTTCTTCAGGCATGCAATATCTGCACCTGAGATTACATAGCTCTGTGACCGAGATCCTTATGTAATTGATATCTCTTCCGTAATTATCTATCATATAGTCATATTTCTCCCATTATATTGTACATATTATATCAGAAATCGATCAAATAGTCAGTTGAAATTCTTCTCCACACAGCTATAATTAAATCATAATCAACAGAAATGGAAGATAAGAAAATGACAAAGATAGATCGCCCGTGTGTATATATACTTCGCTGCAAAGACGGCAGCTTGTACACCGGCTGGACAAATGATTTCCAAAAACGTCTCGAAGCTCATAATACCGGAAAAGGCGCCAAATATACTCGCGGCAGGGGACCTGTTGTCCCTGTCTACTTGGAATATCTTCCCGATAAGATCTCCGCAACAAAGCGAGAAGCTGAAATAAAAAAGCTGCCCCTTAAAAAGAAGCAGCTGCTGCTTTCTTCGCCTTCAAACGAATTATGATTCTTTCTGCTTTTCAAGCAGTTTCTTTATATTATCTTCTGATTTGCCGAAGTATTCCGGTGCTTTGCCAAGACTTGATGCAAACTCCACTCTGTCCAAAGATCCTACAGAAGCCTCTTCGCTTGAACCTGTCGTTATCATCGGATATGTCCACTGCACTCTCCCTACCTGAGGCATGAGGGCCAGCATCTGCTGTGCGCAAATTTCCATATTGGCATCAAACACCTTCTTGTCGGCAGTCTGAACAGCCTCGGTAAGATTTACAGCCAGCACCAATGTGTCCCCCTCCTGAGAGATCTCGACCGCATATTCACCTGCAATGTTTTCCAGCGCCATCTCTTCGAACAGTTCGACTATAAGAGCTGTATCATTGATGTCATCTACTTTATGTTTATACAGTCCCCTGGCATGTCTTGAAGAATCATCGATCTTTACTGTTTTAACATCCACCACATCGGTGCCGTTTTCTGCAGATGCATTCTTGCCTCCGGGAGATATAAGCATTATCACCGTCAGTATCACCGCCGCAACTGCCAGTACTGCAAGACTATACCAAATCATTTTTTTGTTGTTAACGATATTGCTCATCATAGCTGCTCCACCTTTTATCTTTAACTTCGATATTGATTTATATCACTTTTTTGTGGAGAAACTGTGATAGCGACAAGTTTATTGTGCGAATTGGCTGTTGTAGAGTTTCTCATAGAAACCACCTTGAGCCAGCAAAGACTCATGTGTCCCCTGCTCTATTATATCACCGTGATCCATCACTAAGATGTGATCCGCATCTTTTATCGTAGATAACCTATGCGCTATTATGAAGCTGGTCCTGCCATGCATCAAATTAGCCATAGCTTTCTGTATAAGTGATTCTGTTCTCGTATCAACCGAGCTTGTTGCTTCATCCAGGATCAATATAGGGGCATCAGCCAGGAATGCTCTAGCTATAGTGAGAAGCTGTTTCTGTCCTGCAGAAATATTGGAAGCCTCTTCATTTATTTCCATATCGTATCCTTTAGGCTGTGTTTTTATGAAGTGGTCGATATGTGCTGCACGTGCAGCTTCCTCTATCTGCTCATCTGTAGCTTCACGATTACCATATCTGATGTTCTCACGAATCGTATCATTATAAAGCCATGTGTCCTGAAGTACCATTCCGAACAGTTCTCTCAAGTTTTCTCTGCTGAGATCTGTAATGTCTGTATCGTCGATGAAGATCCTTCCTCCATCGAGTTCATAGAATCTCATCAAAAGCTTGACGATGGTAGTCTTGCCCGCACCCGTATGTCCTACGATGGCAATTCTCTGTCCCGGCTTGGCATCAAATGAAAAGCCATTGATAACAGGCTCGCCCTTCTTATATCCGAAAGAAACATTCTCAAAGGAAACGTGCCCTTTTGCATTATCTGCATCTATGTGCGCCGCAGGCGCTTTGTCCAGGTCCACTTCCTCGTCTTCATCGATCAGCTCGAAAATACGTTCAGCAGCTGCAGCTGTAGACTGGAGCTGATTGATTATGCTTGCAAGCTGAGAAACAGGGTGATTGAAATTTCTCACGTATTGGATAAATGCCTGTATATCGCCGATAGACACTTTGCCGTTTATGGCAAGGAATCCGCCCAAAAGGCAGACCGCCACGTATGCCAGATTGCCTATCAGTATGGTTGCCGGACGCATTATGCCCGAAATGAACTGCGATTTCCATGCTGCTTCACACAGTTTGTCATTATATTCCGTGAACACTTTTTCTGATTCTTTTTCTCTGTTGAATGCCTTAACGATATCATGCCCTGAATACATCTCTTCAACATGACCATTGACAAGGCCCAGATATTTCTGCTGATTTTTGAAATGCCCTTGTGATTTGCCTACCACAAACTTGATGACGATCATCGAAAGCGGCATGCTGATGAGGGCAACAAGGGTCATGATCCAGCTTATCCTGAGCATCATGATCAATGTGCCGACAACCGTCGTGATGCTGCTGATGGTTGCGGTCAAACTGTTGGAAAGTGTCTGATTCACAGTTTCTATATCGTTTACCATGCGGCTCTGTATCTCACCGTGGGTCTTAGTATCAAAATACTTCAGGGGCAGTCTGTCAAGCTTGATACTCATTCTGTCACGAAGTGTATAGACAACCTTCTGAGACACATCCGCCATGATCCATCCCTGGAACACACCAAAAGCTACACTCAACAGATACATGGCCAGCAGCGCCATAAGTATATACAGAAGACCGCTGAAATCTATTCCCGTAACGCTCATCAAACCATCTACGACTTTGTCGGTTGCAGCTCCTAAGATTGCCGGAGATAATATGGAAAACAGTGTACTCAAAACAGCGAACAAGAAAACGATCGCAAGTTTTACCCTATATGGCTTCAAGTAGGAAAGCAGCGTCTTCATGGTCTTTCCGAAATTCTTCGCCTTATCCGGAGGCATCATGTCTTTTTTTGACATTTTAGCCATTATTTACGCCCCCTTTCCAACTCTTCTTCACTAAGCTGTGAAAGAGCTATTTCCTTATATACTTCGCAAGTCTTCATAAGTTCCTCATGAGTACCCTTGCCTGCCAGTTTGCCATCATCAAGCACCAGAATCTGTTCCGCGTCCATTATGGTATTGATTCTCTGTGCCACGATAAAGATAGTGCTGTCGCCCACTTTTTCTTTCAGGGCAGCACGAAGAGCCTTGTCTGTCTTGAAATCGAGAGCAGAAAAGCTGTCATCGAATATATATATCTTAGGTTTTTTAACGAGAGCTCTCGCGATGCTGAGACGCTGCTTCTGTCCGCCCGAAACATTGGTTCCGCCCTGAGCGATCTCTTCATCTATACCATTTGCTTTTTCGTTTATGAATCCCATCGCCTGGGCTGTTTCAGCAGCTTCAAGCATGGCCGCTTCATCTGCATCAGATTTGCCGTACTGCAAGTTGCTTGCTATCGTTCCCGAGAACAATACTCCCTTTTGTGGGATATACCCTATCTGTTCTCTGAGATCGTGCTGTGTCATTTCTTTTATATCGATGCCGTCTACAAGGACCTTTCCTTCCGAAACATCATAAAATCTCGGGATCAGTTTGATGAGACTGGACTTGCCGCTGCCTGTACCGCCAATTATGGCTGTAGTTTTGCCCGGCTCAGCCACGAAGCTGATGTCTTCAAGAGTCTTTTCTTCTGCATCGGGATATGCAAAGCTCACGTTCCTGAATTCTACAAGGCCTTTTGGTTCGGTGCACTTTTTCGGCTCCGCCGGATCTACTATCGAAGGTTCAACATCCATTACCTCGCCAATTCTCTGAGCAGAAACGGCAGCTCGAGGGATCATGATAAATATCATGGTTACAAAGAGGAATGACATGATGACATGCATAGCATACTGAAGGTAAGCCAACATATCGCCTATCATCAATCTCTCTGCTTCTATCAGGTGTGCCCCTGCCCATATGATAAGTATGCCGACAGCGTTCATGACAAACATCAACAACGGCATCATGAATGACATGGCCTTGTTGACAAATAAATTCAGTTTGGTCAATTCCCAATTGGCCACATCAAATCTTTTTTCTTCGGATTTTTCTGTCGTGAATGCTCTGATAACAAGAACGCCTGACAGTCTTTCCTTCATAATGAGATTGAGCTTGTCAAGTTTTTGCTGGAGAACTTTGAACTTAGGAAGCACCAGGAAGAATGATACTGTCATGATCACGACTATGGCAAGAAGCGCTATGCCAACTGTCCATGATAAAGATACACTGGTCTGAAGCGCTCTCACGACAGATCCTATCCCCATACAAGGTGCGAATATAGCCATTCTCAGCAGCATTATCGTAGTCTGCTGCACAGTCTGTACGTCGTTTGTTGAACGGGTTATAAGTGATGCTGTTGAAAAATCTTCAAGCTCTGCAGCCGAGAAATTTGTCACCTTATCAAAAAGCGTATGTCTGATATCTCGTGCTGATTTTGCTGCTGTCCTTGCTGCCAGAAGATCTCCCGCTACGGCGAATACCATCGTACCTGCAGATATAACGATCATAATGACTCCGGTACGCCAGATGTATGGCATATCGCCTTTCACTATACCCTCGTCGATTATGTCCGACATATATGCAGGCAGCGCAAGTTCACACATGGCCTGCCCGAACAAAAACAGTATTACGAACAGTATGTGCGGTATATATGGTTTGTAATATTTCAAAACAGTCTTCATATAATGTTGCCCCTCTCTATGACTGTTAGTTTTGCCCAAAGAATATTTTATATTTGCTGTCTTTTGTTGTCAACCGCAGGCCTTTAGTTACTGGTTGACAATCAGTTTCTTTTAGTTGACATTCAATGCTATGTGGAATAAAATCGACTTATGACTATCAAAGAATCAGTACTTGCAGAATTACAAAAGAACAAAGAAATATTCATATCGGGCGAGCACTTGTCGTCTGCACTGGGAGTATCAAGGACGGCCGTTTGGAAAGCCATCAATTCATTGAGAGAAGACGGGCACCTTATAGAAGCAGTGACCAACAAAGGATATATGTTGCTTCAAGACAGCTGGAATGTTACCGAAAACAGTCTGCGGTCATTGCTGCCTGCGAAGCATAAGAACCTGCCTATTCATATCCTTGATTCTATAGACTCCACCAATGATCACGCTAAACAGTTTGCTCTCAGCGGAGCCGGACATGGTACGGTAGTGATCGCCAAACAACAGTCGGGAGGCAAAGGAAGACTGGGCAGAAGTTTCTTCTCACCAAGAGAAGGGATCTACCTGTCCATTATCATCAAACCTGAGTTCGATTTGAGCAAATCCGTTCTGGTCACTGCTGCCGCTGCAGTAGCTGCCTGTGAGGCTATAGAAGAAATCTGCGGCCATGAAGCAGGGATAAAGTGGGTCAATGACATATATATTGGCGGTAAAAAAGCATGCGGCATACTGACTGAAGGGATCACCGATTTCGAAACAGGCCGTATCGATACTATCATTATCGGGATAGGTATCAATACTACTACACAAGGCTTCCCTAAGGAGCTTCTCGATATCGCAGGCTGTGTCAATGGCGATTATTCCAGATCCGCTCTGACAGCAGAAGTCATCTGCAAAACGCTTGATCTTGTAGATGACATAGAATGTAAGAGTTTTATCGAAACTTATAAGAAAAAAAGTATCGTCATCGGAAAAACCGTCACCGTATATAAGGGTATATATAAGACCGATCCCGGCGAGGTGCCATCAAAATCTGCACGTGTCCTCGATATAGATGAAAACGGAGGCCTTATCGTCTTGTATGCCGATGGTACAAGGGAGACTCTGACTTCAGGTGAAATATCAATAAGGCTGTAAATCACATCATAATGACTACTATAAATCAAACACGATCAAACACAGCATCTCTGGTTTTGTGCGGGCTGTTTGCCGCACTGACTGCAATATGCTCATATATAAATATACCTCTTGGTTTCACTCCTGTACCAATGAATATGGCAACACTTGCCGTATTTCTTGCAGGAGGTCTGCTTGGTAAAAAATACGGCACGGCAAGCATTGCCGTTTATGTCATGATGGGAGCTGTTGGTATCCCTGTCTTCGCAGGGTTTCAGGCAGGAGCAGGTGTACTGGCAGGTCCTACCGGAGGGTTTCTTGCAGGATACATCGCAGCTGCTTTCCTGACCGGCTTCTTTATGGAAATCTTCGCTTCACGAAGCAGTGCGCTTTGCATGATCGGGATTTTCATAGGACAATTGACCTGTTACTTGCTGGGGACCTTATGGTTCATGTTTATAACAGGTACCGAAGTTAAGGCTGCGCTTCCGGCTTGCGTCATCCCATTCATTCCGGGGGATCTGATAAAAATCACAGTAAGTATTCTTCTAATCAAAAGACTAAGGAAAAATCTATGAACAAAAAACTATTCGTATCATCCATAATAATAATGATCATTTTGGCTGCCGGATGCGTGGCTGCTGCCATGGCTTTTTCTCAAGGGGCAGTCATGGATGAAGTCATCACTGAAATGGACAACGCCTCCAAGGCCGAAGAAATGATTGCCGACATGACCGTGGAAGAAAAAGTCGGCCAAATGTTTATGGGATGCTTTTATAGCTATACCCCGTCTTGGGAAACAGTCAATGACTATCACCTTGGCGGAGTGCTGCTCTTTAAACCCAGCTTTGTCAATTCGTCAAAAGAATATTTGACTTCTAAGCTTGCTGTAATGGACGGGGTCTGTGATATTGCCCCTATCACCAGTGTCGATGAAGAGGGCGGCGACGTGGTAAGAGTCAGCGCAAGTACAAACTTCAGAAGCGAACCATTCAAATCCCCTCGGACTCTATATGCAGAAGGCGGCATGGATGCAGTCATAGCAGATACACATGAGAAAAATAATTTACTCAAAAGCATCGGTATAGATATGAATCTTGCTCCTGTGTGCGATATTAGTACCGATCCTTCCGATTTCATGTATTCAAGAAGTATAGGTCTTGACCCGCAGATGACTGCAGATTTTGCTGCAAAGTCGGTGGAAGCCTGTAAGGAAGATAATATGGGCTGCAGCCTCAAACATTTCCCGGGATATGGAGCTGCCGTAGACACGCATATAGGAAGTGCTGTTGACAATAGGACTCTTGAGCATCTGCAGGGAAACGATATAGTTCCATTCAAGGCGGCCATAGATGCCGGTGCTCATTCTATTCTCGTATCTCATAACACAGTAACGGCTATAGACAGTACTATGCCCGCTTCACTGTCTCCTGCTGTACATAAAATATTAAGAGAAGATCTGGGATTTGATGGCGTTATTATAACAGATGATCTGATCATGGGAGCAGTTACTGAATACGGAACAGAATCTGAGATAGCAGTCGCTGCTATCCTGGCAGGAAACGATATTCTGTGCAGCGGAGATTTCTACACTCAATATTATGCCGTATTAGATGCAGTAAATAATGGTGTTATAACCGAAGAAAGGATCAATGAATCTGTCAAAAGGATACTGATGCTGAAGCTGCAGCTGGGAGTCATATCATAGTTTTAACATGGTATTTTCAATATTTCTTCACATGAACGTCCTTAAAACAGCAAAAACTGTTGTTAATATATGCCTGTAGGAAAAAACCACCTCCTTCATATAATAATGATGAATAATGATTGAACCAAAGAAAAAAGACTTCGATAATTGGGACGAAGTCTTTTTTCGTTATATGAATGTTTCTTTATTATTGTTATACTACATGAGCCAAATCCCGAAATATGCTGCGTAGCATGCCAGCATCACTGCCCCTGCCAATCTTCCAAGCCTCTGTTTTCTGAAGCATAATATCCAAAGCAGAGCTGCTGCACCTGTCGCCACCGCAAAGTCAGTTACGAAGGCCTGCGCAAATGGGATCGGGATTATCAAAGCTGAAGTGCCTACCACGAACAATATGTTGAATATATTGCTACCTACGATATTTCCGATGGCTATATCTGCATTGCCTTTTCTTGCCGCCAATACTGAAGTTACAAGTTCAGGAAGGGAAGTCCCAAGAGCAACGATAGTCAACCCTATGAATCTCTCACTGAGACCAAAATCTCTTGCCAGCGCACTTGCTGCATCTACTGCGATATTACTTCCCGCAACGATAAGCACGATACCGATAACGACCAGCAGCAAAGCTTTAGGTATGGAAATTTCTTTTCTCTTCTCTTCTGACCTGCTTTCCACGCTACCGGCTTCATCGCCTAAAGCAGATTGTTTTTTAGTAAGCACAAACAGATAAATGAAATATATGATGAAGAATCCCCATAAGATTATGCCGTTCATGAAAGTTATAGTTCCACTCATACCCAGAACCATCAAAAGAACAGTCATCAGGATCATGAACGGAAGCTCATATCTAATCGTCGACTTAGCCACTTTAAGCGGTGTTACCACAGCAGAAAGACCTAATATGATAAGTATATTCATGATATTGCTTCCTACGATATTTCCTATGGTGATATCGGCACTTCCTTTAAATGCTGCCGAAATACTCACTGCTGCTTCCGGGGCACTTGTGCCCATAGCAACTATGGTAAGTCCTATAACAAGCTGTGGTATACCTAATTTGCCCGCTATACCTGCAGCTCCATCAACGAACCAGTCAGCCCCTTTTATCAGCATCACAAAACCTACTGCCAGTAATACCAATTGAATTATTATATCCATATTCTTCCTCCTCTCCACGGAGTCTTTTGGCTAAATAAAAAGAGACTTTGCCACAACTTAAAGTTATCGCAAAGTCTCGCCGCTTACTCACATTGCCGGAATTTCCAAGTCATATATCTGACTTCCAAAACTCGTATTGACGACAGTGCAAACATGGTTTTTATCCATGCCGGCTACTCCCCTTGTTCATCGGAATAGTTTATTGTTTACCTTTTATGTCTAATTTATACCATGCCTTGCCATTGCCTGTCAACGATTTTTTAATGATATTTAAGCAAATTTTAGTAATTCACATTCCTGTACTTGCAATGTTTCCTGTAACAGAGCTTACAATTGTGATCGCAGTCAGGCATGCGTCCGTCGACTTCTCCGCAGGCACGCATCGCATGCGGATTACGTGTAGGGCAATCTGCCGCCGTAGCTTTTTCTGCCGGAGGCAGGCCAAGATCTTCTCTATAAGCAGACATGTCATATCCCTGAGCTTCACATTCTTCGATGTGCTTTATAAGTTCTTCCCTCTTAGCATCCTTTTCAGCCAGCTCATCAACTACACCTTTGAGTGCCGCAGGTACTTCGGACGCTGCGCCCTTTGCACCTGATGCAAGATGAGCTTCCAAGCTGAGCTTCTTTTCAGGGAATTTGAAGTCAAGGCTCTTTTCGAGGAGCTTGATGGCACCTTCTCTATGCTTGACGCTGAGCACTCCCAGAGAAGCCATGATGTAATCGTTATCAACGAGAACTTTCGCATGTGATGTAGGGAAAAGTCTCATCCCTGTTTCATCATATTCAGCGATGCGTTCCATGATGTCTACTCTATGCGGAAGTCTTGTGAGGGCTCCGCCTGTTCCTACGATATATTTTACCTGAGTCAGGTCCTTACCTTCTGCCAGCGTAGTTCTGCCGGATGGACCATAGACGTAACGGATAGTACCTGCATGTCGCTCTACTGCCTTCATAACAGCTTCTTCCGTTAGCATCTCAACAAGCTTGAACTCATCTTCGGTTTTAGGGATGGCAACGTAGCTTTCCAGAGTTTTCTCAGGATCGATGCCGATCTTCTCGCATTTCTTTTGGAACTTCTCTTCACCGATAGACTCGATGACTTTCATCCTGTTGACATAAACGCCCAGGTCACCTTCTACAGTTCTCTTGGCCTTAGGTTCAGGCGCGATCATGATACGAGCCACCTGATCTGATTCAGTAGCAACTGAGTGAAGGTCTGTTGTGGCGCCGCCAACGTCCAGCACGATAAGATCTCCCAGGCAGTCGTAGAGCAGCTTAGTACATTCCATTACTGCGCCCGGTGTCGGGATTATAGGTCCGTTTACCATGTCTCTCACATGTTCCATTCCCGGAGCATGGATGATATGATCTTCGAAGGCGTCCTGTATCACCTTACGGCAAGGCTCAACATTGAGATCGTCGATCTTAGGGTAAACGTTATCTACGTTATATAACTTCTGGCCGCTTTCTTCGTCGAATATCAGCTTCATTTCTTCCTGATTTTCGATGTTTCCGGCATATATTACAGGAGTTTTAAGTCCCATATTTCTTATCATTTCAGCATTGTCGAGGGCAGTGTCTCTTTCACCGTAATCTACGCCGCCTGCGATGAGGATCAGATTAGGATTGATCTCCTTGATCTTCGCTATGTCTGTTCTTCTCATTCTGCCCGCAGTAACATAGTGGATGATGCCGCCTGCTCCGAGAGCCGCTTCTTTAGCCGCTCTTGCTGTCATGTCATATACAAGTCCATGCACTGTCATCTTCAGTCCGCCTGCAGCAGATGAAGTTGCCAGCATCTCATCATATTCCAGTTTTTCTATATCCATCTTTTTGCAAAGGTCGTCTATCGCACCCTGAAGGCCTATCCTAACGTCGCCTTCCAGAACTGATGTAGGTGCCTGACCTTGTGCCCAGAAAACCGGGTTGTCTGTATCTATATCTTTGAATGCATTCACTACTGTTGTTGTGGAGCCGATCTCCGCAACCAGCACGTCAACTTTTACAGTCTGTCCCATAGTGTTCTCCTTTAAAAACAGGGCGGGCATACGCCCGCCCGATAGTTTTTGTGTTTTGCTATAAAGGCGCAGGATTTTTCGTGCTCGGCAAGGCGCACGATATGACGAGGAGCGGAGCATACTCGAAGTATGTGAGCACCGAGTCATAGCGAGCAACAAAGTCGAGTGCGAAAAAGACAAGCCTTACTTACAGTTCGCCTCTACGTCTCATAGCCTCTTCAGCCAGGAATGTAGCAACATCGATACCGTGGGAGTCTCTTCCGAAACCTTCATCGATACCTGTGTTTCTAGCTTCTTCAGGAACTACCTGAGTACCGCCGGCAGCGATGATAACCTTGTCTCTGATACCCTTTTCGATAGCCAGATCGTTGATTCTCTTCATGTTCTTGTAGTGAACGTTGTCGTGTGAAATGATTGTTGATGCCAGGATAGCGTCAGCATTCAGTTCTACAGCAGCGTCAACCAGCTTTTCTACAGGAACGGAAGTTCCGAGGTATTCTACCTTGATACCCCATTTTTCGATACCACCGTGCTTGATGTTGATGATTTCTCTCAGACCTACTGAGTGTTCGTCTTCTCCAACTGTTCCGCATACAACCTGCATTGGATGTTCTGCGAATTCCTTGAAGAGAGTGTCATCATCGAGGTGATGTGGTTCAGGTGGGATAACCAGAGTATTAGGATCGATATCGAAGTCTACCTTACCCTTCATTTCGATTCTAGTACCTTCAGCTTCCTGGAGAACTTCCTTGGAAATTACTTCAGGATCCACCAGACCCAGCTTCTTGCCCAGTTCGAGAGCAGCAGCTTCTGCAGCACGAACGTGAGTAGGCATGCACATAGTCAGCATGATTGTTCCGTCTCCGCACCATTCAACTTCTGGGATCAGTGCTTCGCCGTCGTGGTACTTAGCAACCTTTTCAAGTCTTGTTGCTACTGTATCTTCTTCTTCAAGTTCGTCGATGTAAACGATCTTGCTTCTGTCTTCGAAAGTACATCCGCCGATCAGAGCTGCAGGATCTGCAGGGTCGCCGCCGTACTGTTCTACGTTATTGTATCCGAAGTGAGCTGTTACAGGAGCCATGTAGTCTTCTTCTCTTTCGAAGATGTATCCATAGCCTACGCCGCCTTCGATCTTTCTAGCGATACCATCGCCGTTTCTTTCAGGATATTCAGCTGAGTCAACGAAGAATCCTTCCTGTACAGCCTGGAAGTATCCGCCAACTTCAACGATTTCTTCCATGAACAGGAGAGCCTTTTCCTTGATTTCTCTAGCCTTTTCACCCAGAGGGCCATCCATCTTCAGTTCAACCATATCCATCAGACCATCGAGACCGATCAGTGTCTGCTTAGCATTGTCTGTAGCTTCGATGTTGTAGATGTGCCAAGGAACGTTTCTTCCTTCGTCAGGAGTGATTGTTGACTGGATGTCAGCTCTTGTCAGCTTGGAGATCAGCATGTTCAGAACGTGAGTTACTGTAGCTTCTCTTGCTGATGAGCAGATGTATTTAGTGTTCTGCTGAGCTCTCATCTTATATCTGTCGCAGATGTCTCTCAGTGCTACTGCATATGGCAGGTCCATATAAACTGCAGGTGCAGGTGTAGCTGTTGGAGGAACTGTTGACAGTGAGATGTTTTCAGGCTTGATACCAACCTTTTCTGAGAACAGTGAATTGATAGCGTGCTGAACGATCAGTTCAGGCATTACCTTCCAAGCTTCTCTTGCTGTAGCGTTAGCGTTGTGAGCTCCGTCGATCTGGAGGATGTCTGCCCATGCCAGGATCTTCTTGGATTCGCAAGCGTCTACGAATGATCTAACGCAGTTGATGTCTCTGTAAAGTACGTTGTACTGAGGGTCCTGATGAGCACCGTTGATACCTTCTTCTGCGAACATTACAGCTACGTCAGGACCTGCTACGCCTGAAACGTATGAATGGTAGTTGATAGGACGACCAACTTCATCTTCGATGATGTCGATAGCCTTTCTCTGTGCTCTAACCTGTTTTCTAGTGATAGGAACACCACCGATACCCTGTGGAGTACCTTCCATCAGACCGTCGATATGTGACTGACCCATATGTCTGATTACCATCAGATGGTCAGCACCATGCCATGCAGCCATTCTCATTCTTCTGATATCGTCTTCGAATCTTCCGGAAGCGATTTCAGTAGTGATAACAGGCATTGGCTGAGGGTCGATTCCACCGAAGTACTTAGCAGGAGGAAGTCCTACTCCGTTCTTCAGAGGTTCTGAACAATCTTTGTATTCAAAAGGTCCCATCTTGAGGCCGGGAGCAGGCTTTCTCCAAGCCCATCCTCTTCTTCTTGGCTCATATTTGTCCAGGTCCTTAAGTATTTCACGAACGTCTAATTTTTCGTTTGGTTCCAGCTTGTAATCTGCCATCTTTACTTACCTCCCTTGAACAAAGCTACTGCATCATCCCAGTATTCGCCTTCAGCCAGCTTGATGCTTGCTTCACGAATGGAGATGCCCTTATCCTGTGATACCTTGTAAACTACATGGCCTGCACCGTGTCCCATAAGACCTCTGTCCATGCAGCCTTCTACGATCTTCTGAGTGTCCAGGGATGATACTCCCATTCTCAGAAGAACTGCTCTTTCTACGGAAGGAGTAGTGTTCTTTCTACCCAGTTCAAGAAGCGGGTCAACAACCTGAGCTGTTAATTCCCAGAATCTATCGTAGAGTTCCTGATCAGTCAGATGAGCGATATGCTGTCTGCGCTGTTCAAAATCGTTGTCTCTTCTCATTTTTGAATTCTCCTTTAATATTTTTTACAGAGCTGCCTTCAGTTCTTCAACTGTAGCCTTAACCCATTCCATATCCTTCTTAGTTTCTTCACAGAGGTATTCGTAATCTGCTTCTGAAAGTTCAGTTCCGTACTTTCTCAGGTTTCCTCTGATCAGTGATCTCTTCTGTCTGTCAAGATCCATGTCCTTAGCCTTGATCAGTGATGGATGTGAAGGGATGATAACGCTCTTTCCAGGTACTTCTTCAGCCGGATCGCCGAATCTAACGTCGATGCCGTTCTGTCTAGCGAATGACAGCTGTGGCTGCAGATGCTTACCTGCGCCTGTGTATTCAGTTTCCTGAACAACGATCATCTGATCCTGATCCAGTTCCTGAGCCAGTGCGAAAGCAGCAGTCAGTGAAGTATTTCCTGCAGGGCCCTTTTCGAGACCTTCCAGAGTTGCCAGACATTCTGTGATATAGAACAGTTCACCCTGAGTGATAGTAACGTATCTATCCATGTATCTCAGTGGTCTTGCAGCTGATCTAGGAACGTCTGAGTGGTCAGGGTCTACAGCGTAAGGTACGCCGAATCCTGTATGTCCTGTTGTACATGACTTCTTGTTGAACGCGTCATCTGATGCCATGTGCAGACCAGTCAGGTCGATCGATGCTCCAACAACCTGAGTTGCAGCGCCTGCCTTCTGCAGACCTCTTGCAGTACCTGTCAGGTTACCGCCGCCTGCATTTGTACATACGATAACGTCAGGGTCCTTACCATACTTTTCTCTGAACTGCATTGATACTTCATAGCCCAGAGTTTCAACGCCTGCGATACCGAATGGTGTATAAAGTGATGCGTTGAAGTAGCCTGTTTCTTCAAGCAGCAGGATGAACTTGTAGAAAAGTTCAGGTCCAACTGTCAGCTGTACTACTTCTGCTCCGAGAGCTTCGCACTTTCTTGCCTTTTCAACGATTTCAGGCTGTCCTACGCCCTTTGAGTCGTAGCATTCCTGAACGATGATGCATTCCAGACCTGCGATAGCAGCCTGTGATGCTACTGCAGCACCGTAGTTACCGGAAGTAGCAGCGATAACGCCCTTGTATCCCAGTCTTTTAGCATGGTATACAGCGTTAGCAGCTCTTCTTGCCTTAAAGCTTCCTGATGGGTTGCAAGCTTCGTCCTTGATGAAGATTCTTGCGCCCTTTCCTTCAGGAGCACAAGCTCTAGCCAGAGCAGTCAGGTTTCTCAGTTCGATGATAGGAGTGTTACCAACGCCTACGCTGTACTGGATTTCCTGCATTTCTTCCAGGCTGTAGCCTGTTTCTCTCATCATTCTTTCATAGTCAAAAGCCATGCCGCCTGATTCGAATACTGAGTAATCGATTGACAGAGCCTTATTCATAACTTCATTTTTTCTTGCCATTACGGAATCATAATCCTGAGGTAATTTAGCCATTATTTGTCACCTCCAAATAAGATTTCTCTAACCTGCTTGTCGATTGCCAGCAGTTCAGGAACGCATACACCATAGTCATGAGTGTAGTAAGGTTCCAGTTCGATAAGAGTTCCTGTTTCGTGTCTTCCGTTTACTGATTCGATCTCTACTTCGTCACCGATTTCAGCGTCTGCCAGAAGGTAGCCCTTAGTCCACATTTCGAGAGGTACAGCCTGTGTATCTTCAGGAAGCTTACCAGTTCTTTCTTCCGGCTTTAAGATGATTTTATGGATTCTCACCCAGTCGCCTTTTTTAGCCATTTTAATATTCCTTTCTTGGTGCAAAAGGCACTTTGCTGGTTTTCCAAAGTGCCTTATGATTAGTTTCTAAATTTTCCTGATTTTAATTACTTAACGATTTTCTTATCAGGGTTGATTCTGTCTCTTACGTCTCCCATCAGGCATCTAGGGATTGGCAGGTCGATCATTGTTACCAGACCAGGGTCTGCGTTGATAACCTGAGGAATCATGTTAGCGCACATAGCGATTGTTCCCAGTCCGCCTTCGATTTCAGGGCTGTTAACCATGTTTACGTTAGGAGTTCCCTTGATGATTACATAGTCACCAGTGTTGATTCCAACCTGTTCAGGTTCGATCTGCTGAGGGTGATCCATGTGTACTTTCATTCCGTTGTCCAGAACTGCTTCAGCTGTCATAGCAACGCCTGCGCATGATCCAGCTGCTGCGAATCCGTAAGGTGACTTTCTGTCAACGTCAGTTGTGATAGGGTTCATGTCCTGTGAGAATTCTGCAACCTTCAGGCCCAGACCTTCAGCGATCATGCCTACTGATTCAGCGAATCCAACGTGACCTGACATAGTGTGGTTAGCTTTTCTTTCCTTGAATTCTTCTACGGAGATACCGATTCCCTGTTCTTCCATTACAACAGGTCCGAATGGTGACAGTGAGTTAACTCTTCTTGAAGTGATTTCTTCAACGTCAGTTAAGCATCCAGTCATAACCAGAACGAGCAGGTCCATGATGTGTCCAGGGTTGATACCAGTTCCCAGCAGAGTTACGCCGTTTTCCTTAGCGATCTTGTCCAGTTCAGCAGCCAGTTCTGGGCTCTGAGCAGCAGGATAAGCCATTTCTTCAGCTGATGTGATACAGTTGATTCCCTGTTCCAGGATGAACTTCATTCTTGGGAAAGCATTCTTTGTGAATGAGTCTGTGCAGAGAATTACGATGTCAGCAGCGCCTGGCTTGATTACGTCTTCAGCAGCCTGGATCAGTACATCTTCTCTATCTCCTCTTTCAGTCTTGATGTAGTCGTACATTGAAGTTCCGATCTTCTTGCCTCTTCCTGCAACGCCTACGATGTCAACGCCCTTTTTCTTCAGAAGCATGTCAGCAACTCCGCCGCCCATAGCACCAAGACCCCAAATAATTACTTTTACATTCTGCATTTTGTGTTCTCCTTTTCTTGTTTATTTTTATCTTAGTTGATACAACTTTAACTGCCCATATATAAGAGCAAGTCCCGTGCCAACAGCTGTGTATTTTTATGTTTTTTTGAAAACGTTGAAATTTAGCCGTTTTAAGAGTGTGTTAAAAATAAAACAAAGAATTCTTGGATTTATCTGACAATTTAGGTATTGTTTTACGCAAAAAAAATTGCACCTTTGTGCAAGTATTTTTGCACAAAGGTGCGGAGCGCTCTTATAGTCCATATTTTTTTATCTTATGCTGCAGGTTCTGACGGAGCATTCCCAGATCTTTTGCAGTCTTGGAAATATTACCTCCGTTCTCCATCAAATACCCCGCAATCACAGTTTTTTCAACGGTTTCAAGGTATTCGGACAATGTCGAATCATCCTTTTGGAACCCTGAGATCATCGGCTGTTCTTCTGCCGCACCCCTCTGAAGCAAAACATCTTTCTCGGTCAGCACATGCTCCTTATCTGCCATAGACACTGCTGACATTATTATGTTCTCCAGTTCTCTGACATTGCCGGGATAATTATGTCTCATCAGCTTTTCCATGGCATCATCTGCTATCATCCACACTTCCTTGCCGTAGCGGGCATTGTACTTTTCAAGGAATTCGTTCACCAGGATCGGGATATCATCCTTTCTTTCCTTAAGAGTAGGAAGCGTCAGGTTAACTATATTGAGTCTGTAATACAGGTCCTTTCGCAGGGCTCCTTCCGCCATCAGCTTATCGGCAGGCTCGTTTACCGTAGCGATTATTCTGACATCGACAGGGATATCCTTGCTTCCGCCGACACGTCTTATGTAGTCTTCCTGCAGTACACGAAGCAGCTTTCCCTGCAGCTCATACGGCATGGCACTGACTTCGTCGAGAAGCAAAGTCCCGCCGTTGGCCTGTTCGAACAGACCCGCTCTGTCGACAGCTCCTGTAAAACCTCCTTTAGCAGTTCCGAAAAGGATACCTTCAAGAAGACTCTCAGGAAGCGCCGCACAGTTCTGTGCCAAAAATGGTTTGTTTTTTCTTTCTCCGGCATAATGGATACTCTGGGCGAAAAGTTCTTTACCTGTACCCGTCTCTCCATAGATAAACACCGAAGCGTCAGTCTTTGCAGCCTTTCCGGCCTTTTCGATGACCTGGATGAACTGCGGGCTTTCGCCTATAAGATCCTTGAAACTGTATTGTTTCATCTTGGGATTCACACGTTTTGCAACAGCCGCTAAATCGCCGTTCTCTGCACTATTAAGCGCACCTTCCTGCAGTTCCAAGACCGTATCACTCAAGTTTTTGATGTCGGTAATGTCCTTGGCAACTTCCATCGCCGCTATCACCTTGCCATCCACTTCAATCGGCACCGTAGTATTTATGGTCGTGATTTCTTTACCATAAACATTGAAATACGTCTGCTGTTTATTTCTGGTTTCGACCCCCTCGGTCAGCGCCTTTGTAAGGGTGCTTTCATGTTGAGGTATGTATGAAAACACATCTCGAAACGGTTTTCCCAGCGCATCTTCCACGCTGATCTTCTCCAGTTTTGCCATAGCTTCGTTATATATTATGGTCTTACCTTCCGCGTCCACCACATGGATCGCTTCACCTAAAATATCAGACCCCTTTTGCAATATCGCCAGATAATCTTTATCTCTCATGTCTGCCTCCTTGCGCCGCAGGCGAGAAAAGCGCACTTTGCGCATGCCTGCCCTTTGCATCTATATTCTACCACAGACTATAGCTTGGTGCAAATATTTTTGCACAAACATGTAAGGCAAAACACCTCTCGACAATCGTTGACATATTTTTCAGCTGAAAGTATACTAAACAATGTGCTTTAACGAGCACTTTCACGAAACAACAGAAGGAGCAGAGATTATGAGACTCAGAAAAGAAGTAGACGAAATGCAGGAAAAAGACATACTGCTTATAGCACGTATATCAGATGCGTTAGCACACCCTGCAAGGATCAAAATATTCCGTTACATCATGGCACAGAACAAGAAGAGAGAAAGAGTCTGCAACAAAGATCTTGTGGAGCATTTCGATTATGCGCAGGCCACCATTTCACAGCATGTTAAGAAGCTGGCAGACGCAGGTCTTGTGGAAAGCCGCAAGGAAGATCGTTTCTCCTATTACTATGTTCATCTGGGAACTCTCAACGAGTATCTGGTGGCAACTAAAAAATTTGAGAATATGGAAGTTTAAATGAATCTCCGATACGGGCAGCATCAATGATGCTGCCTTTTTCATTATATGATACTATTTCAAGCTGATCGTCGTTGGCTCTTATTATCTGATAATTGGGCCCCGAAGCATACATGGCTTCCGCATATACAGGCGCATTCGAGCCGGTGTAATAATTGCTTCTCTTGGGTCCGGAGACGCCCATCACATATACAGTCCCGTCTATGGGCCGCGTTCTCATATATACATGCTGATGTCCGCACAGTACCAGGTCTGCCCCGCCGTCTTTAATGATCGGCAGCCATTTTTCTCTTATATCCTTCGACACCGTAAACACATCATGCATCCCGTAAACCGGATGGTGAGTAACGACTATGTTCCACCGTTTGCTGCTCTCAGCCAGCGAATCTTTCAGCCAAGCTTTGATTTCCTGATCGTGTACGTTCCAGAGAGCCTTTCCCACGGTCATCTGTCTTGCTTTAGTCAGGAAGGAACTATCGACCATTATAAACCTGCACTGTTCGGTCTCAAACCAATAAAAAGCTTCACCATAAGGGCCATTACCCAAATGGTGAAATATCTTCTTATATGTATTGTTTGATGTCACTCCTTCGTGGTTCCCCGGAATCGTTTGGACAGGCAGCTCGCTGAACACATCACAGTTATCAAGAAAACCGTTCCAGTGATCTTTTCTTGCAGGCAGATTCACCATGTCCCCTCCGATGATTGCAAACTCCACCTCGGGATGTTCTTCATACATCTTCCGTGTAAGTTCTCCCCAAGCTTCATAATCCGCCACACTTTTATCGAACTGTGGATCCCCCAGATACACGAAAACATCTTCACTGTCTTTATCCGGCACGCTAAAAGATCGGGGAACGTCATACGCGACCCCGTCCCCGATTTCGTAATGATATGTTTTCCCCGCTTCAAGGTCTGTCAATCTCACCTTGTATCTATAATGATTTCCTGTCAGGATCTTGGTTTTTTCAGCCATTACCGGCACTGTCACCGGCAAGCTGTACTTATCTTCAGAAAACCTCAGCAGTCTTGGACCATCTTTATCTCCTCGCCAGCTGATGAACATGGTGTCTTTTTTCTCTCCCATGCAAAGCATCACCTGCCGGCTTTCCGAAGGCTCCCATACGGCCTCCGCCGCTGCCGGCCCCGCCGCCTCTTTTTTCATGTGCATCGTAGCGACAATCACTGTACAAAAAACCAGCAAAGCTATTAAAATACCTGTAACGATCTTTTTTCTCAATAAAAAACCTCCGCCTCACGTTAACAATATGTTACGCTCAAGCGAAGGTTTTTATTCTTGATAAAGCTGTTCTTTTATCGCTATCTCAACTCATCGATACCTATGTTGGCCAGCTCGTCAGCTCTGTTGTTTTTTTCTGTCACATACACGAAATCCTCATAAGAGAAGTCCCTGCCATTCCATTCTACAAATTTCTCGTACAGCTTATCGAAATTTGTGACCTTGCTGTTCAAGTTTACATGGCCTTTGACACGATAAAAATATATTTCATGTCTGTCGATATACGGCAGCAGCTGCTGCCACAGATCCTGATTTTCCACAGGTTTCTTGCCGGAAGTCTTCCAGCCGTTTTTCTGCCAGTTTTCGTACCACTTCTTCCTAAAGCAGTCCATCAGATAGCTGCTGTCAGAAAACACTTCTATGATCTGATTCTCCTTTTTTATCGCCTTGAAAGCTTCAAGAAGAGCCGTCATTTCCATCCTGTTGTTTGTGGTGTTGGCTTCGCTGCCATAAAGTTCCTTCTGTGCATCGCCAAATTCAAGTATCGCTCCCCAGCCGCCCAAATTTTCTTCGCTCTGGTTACCACTGCAGCCTCCGTCAGTATATATCCTAAGCACTCTATCGTTTCTCATGATCTTTGATATCCTTTCTCTCTTATCCCCGTCCTTTAATTAAATTTACCATATCATATCCTTGCTGTCCACGTTGACTTTAGCGCCTTGCCTGAGGTATATTATTACAAGCAAAGGAGACATAAATATGGGACTTGGATTCTGTTCCTTCGCCAGCGGAAGCAGCGGGAACTGTTACATGATAAAATATGACGGCAAAGCATTACTTATAGATGCCGGTATTTCCGGCAAGAAGATATTTCAGGGGCTTGAAGATGCAGGCGTATCTACCGAGGATGTGTGCGGAGTTTTAGTTACCCACGAGCACATAGACCACGTCAAGAGCCTTCCGATAGTGACCAAAAAACTTCCCAACATCAAAGCCTATGCCAACGAAAACACGTGGGCTGCCATCGAGCGCCCTGTGGCAGACGAGAAACGCGCGACTTTTCATACAGGAAGTGATTTTTACATAGAAGATTTTCTCATAAGACCGTTTGCCATTCCTCATGATGCGGCAGAACCTGTAGGCTACAGTATCTATGCAGGAGATAAACAAGTCAGCATCGTTACGGATATCGGCCATATGACCGACGAGATCTTTGAGGAGATAATAGATGCCGATCTTCTGGTGCTTGAAGCAAACCACGAAGAGGAGATCCTTCTGATGGGTTCATATCCTTATCATCTAAAGCGCAGGATCTTGGGCGAAAACGGTCATCTGTCAAATGTCTGTGCAGGTGAATGTCTGTGCCGTCTGATAGAAGCAAATCCTAAAAAGCGCCGTGTTCTGCTGGGACATCTGAGCCGCGAGAACAATGATCCGTCAGTGGCTCTTCTTGCAGTCAAGAACACATTGATGGAAAAGAACATCTTCATAGGCAGCGATCTTAAAGTGGAGGTCGTGCACAGAGACAGCTGCAGCTGTTTATATGAAGTTTAAACAGGCGCCATGCGCCGGAGGGACTGAATGAATATAACTATAATAGCTATAGGAAAACTAAAAGAAAAGTACTGGACCGATGCCGTCAAGGAATACAGCAAACGTCTTGGCGGATACTGCAATCTCAACATCATCGAACTGAAGGAAAGCCCGCTGCGCGCCAATCCGTCTGCTGCCGATGAAGAGGCAGTCAAGGTCGCTGAAGGAAACGACATCCTCAGCCGCATCAAACCGACAGATTTTGTCATCACGCTAGAGATCAAAGGCAAAGGGTTGTCATCAGAGCAGCTGGCTGATAAGATCGAAGATCTTGCCATAGGCGGCAAGAGCAGCATCGTCTTCATCATCGGAGGTTCGCTGGGACTTTCCGCAGAAGTCAGCAAGCGCTCCAACTTCAAACTGTCATTTTCAGCCATGACCTTCCCTCATCAGATGATGAGAGTTATATTGCTGGAACAAATATATAGAAGTTTTAAGATAATAAGAAACGAGGCTTATCATAAGTAAGCCTCGTTTTTCTGTTACTTTCTCGCCAGTTTTTCTACTATCTTATCCATAACCTTTGGATCGTGCATCGATTCCATGAGGAGTTTGTCAAGTTTCACTTCATCATCGGTTTGCTTTTTCAAGCCGTTATCGTAATCGGCCAACAAGCTTTCCTCAGAAAAATCTTCCGCGTCAAATGCCGCTATTGCTGCATCAGCAGCAGCCTTTGCAGTATCTGCAGCAGCAGAAAGTCCATCATTTAACAGCGGGAATATCTGCGCCGCTGCATCACCGACAAATACAGCCCCGTCTTTTACCAGTCGCCTTTCTTCGTTAACATCAACGAGTCTTCCAAACTTCCACGGACTGAGCTGCTCGGCATTCTCAAAGAGTGTTTTTATCTTCTCACTGCTTTCAAGCCAATCTGCCATTCGCTGTTCAAGATTTGATATCTTATGGGAATCTCTGCCCTTGACTATCATCCCCACATTGCAGATGCCGCGCTTGACGCCATCTGGTCCTACAGGAATGATCCAGAAATATGCAGGACCTTCTTTATCATCAAAAGCGAAGATACCGCCGGCATCATACTGTTCCTTTGAAAAAGACTTTTCAAACTTGATGCCTTTGAAATATGCTCTCTGTCCTATCCAGGCAGCATCTGCCTTTTCAGAAACAACACCGTCCGCTCTTATGACCATACGGCTTCTAAGAATGCTCTCGGTGCCCTTTTGCATCACCTTCACCCCGCAGATCTTGCCGCTTTCTTTCACAAAGCCTGTCACTGTGCAGCCCTGGCGAAATTCTACGCCCCAGCTTACTGCAGTGTCCACCAACAATTTATCAAGATAGAATCTAGGCACAGCATAACACTCAAATGGCATTACAGCTTCGCTTCCTGCGCTACTGATCAATTTTATCTTCCTTATGCAGGCACTCATTTTGTCAAGAGCTTCCACGGCATCAAGGGCCTCGATATGCTTCATTATCCCTTCCCTTACCATGTCGCCGCACACCTTGTCACGAGGGAAAGTTTCTTTATCAAGCATCAAAACATCAAGGCCGGCTTTTGATAAATATGAAGCGCATATCGCTCCGGCAGGACCGGCACCCACTACGATCACGTCTCTATCGATAATTGTTCTCATAGTTATGCCTCCTTTCCTGCGTCTAAACGCTGACCTTCAGCTGCCGGCACCATTTCTATGGCATTGGCCGGACATAATTTAGCACATATGCCGCATCCCATACACATGTCTTTTATCGGCTTATGATACCCGCAATTCATACATCTGCTTGCTTCTATCAGACTCTGTTCATCGGTGAACGGTTCCGTGCCGTTTTCAAGGCCTTTGATCACCTCAGGTTTTCTTCCTTCGATGACCTCGTAATCTGTAGGCATCGGAGCAGTATCATCGCTTCCCAAGCTGATATAATCATTCTTTACGGCCAGAAAATTATCTACAGCTGCAGCCCCTGCACGCCCCGCATCTGCTGAACTCATATCAATATCGCCTATTGCAAATACACCTTTGATGTTTGTCGCCAGCTTATGATCGACTGCCATATACCCCGACTCATCCATATCGAGTTTCAGATTCCTTATGGCTATGGTCTCGGTATCAGGTCCGCCGCCGCCAATGATCAAGCTGTCACACGGTACGCTTATGGTATGACCTTTATCTATCACTCTGCACACAGCGTTATATGCCTTGCCGTCTTTAGCTTCTACGCTTACGACTTCTACACCTGTTACCAGATTCACGCCTTCACCTATGGCAGCATCCACCGCGCCTGTTTTATTCTGAAGGCTTCCTCTGCTATACGGTGCAAGGACTGTTGTTTCGACCCCTTCGCCCACCAAGTTTCTCGCCAGATCAAAGGTCATTTCGTCTCCGCCGCAAACCAAGATCCTTTCTCCCAGGAATTCCATCTTCTCATTGGCTGTAAGCTTTCCCATGATCTCCGCCATATCATATACGCCTGCATAGCCGGCTCCATCTATCTTATATTTTTTACCGCCATGATCGCCTATAGCGAAAAGTGCAGCATCGTATCCTGCTTTCATTAGCTGATTTATGCTTGGCCTTATTCCTCCCGAGGCATTGCATACCACTTCTATGCCGCAGGCTTCTATCTTATCAAGTTCATGCTTCAGGACAGTTTTATCTATTCTCTTCTCAGTGGCAAGCCATCTATAGCTTCCGCCAAGTTCCGGTTCTTTTTCGAAGATCGTAGGCTTGTATCCCTTTCTTGCCAGGCTTATGGCTGCAGTGATACCTGCGATCCCTCCGCCTATGACAGCCACCTTATAAGCATCCCCATCGAATATGAATCTTGGCATATCTTCCTCTATGCCTGCCGCCCTGAGGACTGCCAATATATCTTCTGCCAGTTCTTTTTCTTGATAAACGACTTCCTGAGCATCTTCATCGACAAACGGATCTTCTTCATCGATCACCGGCACGATGATTTTCTCTTCGTATTGCGGTTTGATATATCTGCTGTGTTCAGGATATATCGCAAGTGCATCCGGTGCATCATATATCATATGCTCTCGTGAAATATCAGCACTACCGCTGACAGCTCTATGTATCTGCGTTGCTGCTTCCATTCCCGCCGCGACGGCTTCTACAACAGAGCTCGTCTCTCCCGTAGCATCACCACACGCAAATATCATTTCTTTATTGGTTTTATATTCATCATTGATCTTGACTTTTCCGTCAGGATAAGTTTCGGCGTTACAGATATCTTCTACGATGCTCCTCTGGCCCGCCGCGAATATAACAGTATCGCAGAAGTAATTCAGCTCGCTGCCTTTTTTAAGTGTGACCGCCTTTACCTTGCCGTCTTCTGCTATTATTTCTTCAAGGGAAGTTTCGGTTCTGAAATCTATTCTTTCGTCTTCCAGCACCTGCACCATGTCATCTGCCATAGCCAGCTCATCTTCAGCTTCAGCAGCCACCATGACGATGTCCTTATCCATGCGCACAAGTACCCTTGCCAGATCTGCAGCAAACCCATCACCGCCCACGATGACGATCTTATCACCTATCTCAACACCTTCGTCAAAACCGCCTGTTATCTGACGCATCACGGTAACGCCCTCATATACTCCGTCTGCATCTCCGCCTCTGACCTCAGGCATTATGCCATAGGAGTCACCGACAGCTATCAAACATGCCCTGTATCCTTCTTGCCACAGCTCATCGAGGCTGTGACCTTTTCCTATATGCCAGCCGCATCTTACATCTATCCAGGCAGAAACGATACGATCGATCTCATGGCGCATCATGTCCTTATCAAACCTGAAGGCAGGGATACCCCAGTTCATCGCCCCACCAAGTGTTTTATCTTTCTCAAAGACAGTTACATTGTATCCGATCTTTCCAAGTCTGTATGCCGCTGCAAGCCCTGCAGGTCCGCCGCCTATGACCGCGATCTTCTCATTATACTTTTTTGGATATCTGATCGGCATAGAAGCTTCTTCCGACAGGACATATCTTTCAAGCGCCCTCATGTTGAGCGGCTCATCGCCAAATACCGATCGCTTACAAGTTTCCTTGCAAAACTCATCACA
The DNA here is from genome assembly GCA_030536355.1 of Bacillota bacterium. Classification (GTDB taxonomy): domain Bacteria; phylum Bacillota; class Clostridia; order Peptostreptococcales; family Anaerovoracaceae; genus Lentihominibacter. The sequence goes on from JAUNQD010000001.1 coordinate 123,146, forward strand.
CACGGTCGCGCATATCCCCGGCATCGGATTCTTTTCACGGATATATTCAGCCGCTTTCTTAAGTTCACCTTTGCTGATCAAAGCCGCCACCGTCTGGGGCACGATTCCCAGTGGACATCCCTTGGAGCATGCCATCTTGACAGATTTCTCCATGCAAAAAGCAGTTCTCTGATATTCATCCACAGCACCCGTAGGACATATTTCTCGGCACTGTCCGCAATTGATGCAAAGCTCCCTGTCTATAACGGCTTCCGCCCTCTTATCTATCGTTACATTGAATTTCATCTTTTCCTCCTGTCTGCCCTTTGCATCTTAGAAAATCTCAAGAGCCGACAACTCTTCGCTGAGCTCTTGACACATTTCCTCCGGAAGCACGCTTTTTACCATTGCTGCCGCATCTTTAGATGTCAAGGTTTGGAGTTTTTCCCCTTCGATCCACTTCTTGCAAAGCCTCAGGAATCCGAGATCCCTAAGTCCATTCCATTCAAAGTGCACGTTTCTCATAGCCATAACGAATACCAGCTCCGCTGTGCCTTCCCATTTGATTTCTTCTTTAAGGAAGTGCATTTCCGGGCTGTTTTCGTAATCTGTACTGAATTCTTCAAGGACTTTCTCCAGCTGCTTTTCTATCGCTTTGAGATGCTTGTTGCCGCGTCTGCCTTCAAATAAGCCTTGTTCCATAATGTTTTCTCCTTATGTTCAGATTTCATCATATATTCAATTATATCCTTTTATAAAAGCCATTACAATATTTTCCTTTTACCTCTTTCTTTAACTATTTCTCCGACAGCCTCTATAACAGCGTTTATATCTCTTTCTGTATTGTAAAATCCGGGACTTATCCTGACGCAGCCCATTTGCCGTGTTCCTATGGTCTCATGGGCTCTTGGAGCACAGTGCAGCCCCGCCCTTACGGCAATACCGTATCTGTCGTTGAGTTCTCTCGCCACATCTTCACAGTCCATGCCATCAATATTCATCGCTACCACCGCCGTTTTCTCATGAGTGTCTGCCGTTCCATACAGGGTAACACCCTCTATTTCAGACAGTCCCTTCTGGAGTTTCTCCGTCAGCTTCCGTTCATGTTCTTCTATGACTTCTATCCCTATCTTATTTATGTATCTTACCGCTGCGCCCAGCGCGATTATTCCCGGCGCATTCACCGTCCCGGCCTCAAATCCCTCCGGGAGGTCCTCCGGCTGTTCCTCTTCGCTCGATCGGCTCCCTGTACCGCCCGCAAGAAGCGGCGCGCTTTGCACTCCGGATCTTATGTAAAGGATCCCGGTTCCCTGCGGTCCGAGAAGGCCTTTGTGCCCCGGAGCTGCCAGGATATCGATATGCTTTTCTTCCACGTCCAGGTCCATGTGCCCTGCCCCCTGGGCTCCATCTACCATGAAAATGATACCACGCCTTAATGCGGTCCTTCCGATTTCTTCAAGGGGCATCTTGGTTCCTGTAACATTGGATGCTGCCGTGATCACTATCATCCTTGTATTTCTTCTGATCGCCGTCTTGATATTGTCAGGATCCATCGATCCGTCGCGGGCGCAACTGACAAATGTTGTAGAGACGCCCTTTTTTCTCAGTTCCATCAACGGCCTTACCACGGAATTGTGTTCCATGGAGGATGTGATCACATGGTCGCCTTCCTTGAGGATACCTTTCAGCGCGATATTGATGGACTCGGTGCAGTTTTTAGTAAAAATCAGTCTGGAAGCATCTTTGATATTGAATAACCTTGCCACCGCCAGCCTCGCTTTATATATTTCCTGAGCAGTCCTAGCCGCCATGAAGTGTCCGGACCTGCCCGGGTTGGCGCAGTAATTGGCCATCACATCTATCATTGTCTCTATGACTTCTTGTGGTTTCGGATAGGACGTGGCTCCGTTGTCCATATAGATCATATTCATACCTCCGCAACGCTGTTTTTTAGTATAAAAAATATAGGTATCAGCTTCGGTCCGATACCTATATATCTTATGCTCTTATTGATTCATTTGTTACTCAGTTATGAATTGCTATCATGTTCTCCATTTCCTGTCAGCGATCCTGGCAAGCAGTGATTTTTTCACTGTGATCGCATTTTCAGGACACATTTCCTGACAGCAGTAACATTTGATACACTTGTCATAGTCGTATGTGGCTGTGCCTCTGCCCTTTCCGGTGCCTGCCTGTTTCCCACCGTGTTTCTTGATATGTATAGCCTTTCCTTCAACAGGGCAGCTGTTTACGCAAATACCGCATCCGATGCATTTGTTTTCTTTTACCACAGGTTTTTTCTGCAGGAACGGCACCAGGAATCTGACTGCCTGGAGCTTACCTTTGTACTCTTTACCGCGCTGTACGTTGAACTCTTTATCGCCGTATTTCTCTGCGGCCTGTTCAGGTGTCATCTCGCCATCTTCTGTAACTACGATCATATTCTCATATGTTCCTACGCCTTGCTCCATGGCAGCCACATTGGTCGGCACCAATTCAGGTTTCAGATCCACCAGGTGACAGAACAGACCGTCGATGGCAACGGGATCTGTAGATGCCAAAATCATGTTCATCGGCTTCGGGTTGCCGTTTTGAGGGCCGTTTCCTTCCATGGCCACGATACCGTCCATAACATGAAGCTTAGGTTTTACCACGTTGTTCAGGTCTGCCAGCATGCCGGCGAAATTTTCCACTGCAGAAAACTTGGCGTGAGACGATGCTTTATTGATGCCGTAAACACACCCAAAAGTATTCTTCACGGCACCTGTAACTCTCACCAGCTGATGAGTCTTCATCTTACATACATTTATGACAGCATCTGCATCCATTATTTCCCGGCAAATGATGAACTTGTCAGCCACCTTCGCTTCAGGATATTCCATTTCCACGCCTGATTCGAAATTCCCAAAGGGGATTCCAAGTCGGTCGGCAACTTCCTTGAGCCCACAGTCAGCTGCTATGTTCTCAGGCTTTGCCACAGGGTTTCCGGGAGAATCACCGTATTTAAGGTTCGTATATCCTTCTTCCTGAAGCAGCTTACTTACTGCTTCGAAGACTGCAGGATGAGTGGTACATGCTTTTTCCGGAGGATTCTTGGCGAGAAGATTCGGCTTGAGAACGAGCCTGCTCTCCTTAGTTATCGTCTGCGAGCCAAGAGCGTGCGCCTTTGAATGATCGGCGGAGCCGCTAAAGATCTCCTCCAGTCCTCCGAGAAGTGCCACTGCCTTTCTCACCGCTGCGTCTACTTTATCTTGTTCATATGAATCACATCTTACAAGTGCGACTTTGCTTGTTTTTATCTCATTATTCATATGCTTCACCTACTGAGTAACTACTCCGCTGCCATTTATCGGAATGGCCTCACCTAAAAATGTAGCTTCCGGCTTGATGATCCATTTGACGAAGTCTTTTACACGCGCCAAGGCTTCTCTTCCTTCGCGGATCTCCTGCCCACTGTAGACATCCTGCTCGGCCGCCACTCCGACAGCCTCGATACCCATCTTTTTACAACCCTGAAGAGACCTATACAGATGGTATTCCTGCGTTACCACGACCATGGACTCCACTCCAAACACATACGACGCCCTGTACACCGAATCATAAGTACTGAAACCGGCGTGATCCAGGAAGATATCTTCTTCGGGAACGCCCGCATCCAGGACGTAATTCCTCATGGCCTTGACTTCATTGTATTCTATTTGACCGTCGTCTCCTGTCAGCAGCAGCTTAGATGCCACACCCCTGAAGTACAATTCAACGCCTGTCTCCAGCCTGTCCTCAAGCATCTGGCTAGGTGTGCCGTCCGGGTTGACAGCAGCTCCCAGAACCATTATGCATTCAGGCTCGATACGACTCATCTCTACAAGATCGCTGTTGGTTATGGACGATGAGTCTCCGTTATACCAAGCGACGATCTTATCGTCATTGGCCTTGATGACAAGCAAATTTATGGCCACCGCCAGCACCGCGACTAAAACCCCTACTTTTATCAAAAATAATATGAATCTGCCTAATAATCTAAACAATCTATTACCCCTCCATGGATATGCAAAGGGCACTGCCCCTTTTTATCTTTTTCAAGGTCATATTCTAACAGGTTTTTATGTTAGTTTAAAGAAAAAATAGACTTTATGCTCGTTTTGTTGTAAAATATTTTATTATTGATAATGCAAAAAATATTATAAATATACAAAGGAGAGAGTTATGGCTTACAATTTCCCAATCACAAGAAATCCTAACCCAAAGGCAAAACCGGATCCTGATACACTGAGATTCGGTACTGAATTCACTGACCACATGTTCATCATGGAATATGAAGAAGGCAAAGGCTGGCATGACGGAAGGATCGTTCCTTACGGACCTCTGGAACTGGATCCTGCTGCTGTAGTTTTCCACTATGCTCAAGAAATGTTCGAAGGCCTGAAGGCTTACAAGACTCCTGAAGGAAAAGTTCAGCTGTTCAGACCTGACATGAACGCCAAGAGAACTAACAGAACTAACGACAGACTGTGCATCCCTCAGATGGACGAAGAATTATACGTAGAATGCATCAAGGCGCTGGTATCTGTAGATGCTGACTGGATCCCTGAAAAAGAAGGAACTGCACTTTACATAAGACCTTTCATCATCGCTGATGAACCTTTCCTCGGTGTTAGAAGAGCTAACCACTACAAGTTCATCATCATCCTCAGCCCTGTAGGACCTTACTATGTTGGCGGACTTACTCCTACTAAGATCTATGTAGAAGACAAATATGTTCGTGCTACAAAGGGCGGTACAGGCGAAGCTAAGTGCGGCGGTAACTATGCAGCTTCACTGAAGGCTCAGGAAGAAGCTCACGAAAAGGGCTATGAACAGATCCTGTGGCTGGACGGCGTTGAAAGAAAGTACGTTGAAGAAATCGGAACTTCCAACGCATTCTTCATGATCGGCGATGAAATCATCACAGCTCCACTGGATGGAACTATCCTGCCCGGTATCACAAGAGATTCCGTTATCCAGCTGCTGAAGAAGAAGGGCATCAAGATCACAGAAAGAAAGCTGGCTATCGACGAAGTAGTTGAAGCTTACAAGAACGGACAGTTCGTTGAAATGTTCGCTTCCGGTACAGCTGCAGTTATCTCACCTGTAGGCGAACTGTGCTACAAGGGCGAATCCATGATCATCAACGGCGGCGGCATCGGCCCTGTTGCTCAGGATCTGTACGACACTCTGTACGGAATCCAGACAGGAAAAGTTGCTGACGATATGGGTTGGACTGTAGAAGTTAAATAAGACTTATAGAAACACTTAGAGCGGATCGTAATGATCCGCTCTTTTTTTACGTCGTTCTCATGATTATATAAGCCAGGTATGCCACATACATGAGCAGCAGCAAAACTCCCCAGCTTCTTGTCAGTACTTGTTTTCTTGCAAGCGGTATCAGGACAACTAGACTTGCCGCTATGAGTATCATCAAGTCGTAGATGCTGAACATGGTTATTGCTATTGGATGGATCGCAGTCGACAAGCCCAGCACCAGCAACAGGTTGAATATATTAGAGCCTATCACATTACCTACTGCGATATCAGTTTCGCCTTTTAATGCTGCCACTATGCTTATCACAAGTTCCGGAAGGGATGTACCGAGAGCGACTATCGTAAGTCCGATCAGTATCTCATCTATGCCAAAAGCTTCGGCTATTGTGGCCGCCGAATCGACTACCAGATCACCTCCGAGAATAATGCCCGCAAGACCGATGATCGACATGGCAACGCCTTTCGCCAGTGTCGGATCTTTCTTCTCGCTCTCTACCGAATCTTCAAACATGCTGATTTCATCCTCTTCCTTGCATACCAACTCACCGTCTTCATCTATGATGCATGCTCCGGGATCACCGACATCTGCTCCGCCATAATAGTCAGGGATAATTTCCCTGTTATGTTCTCTCATTGCTTTTTTCACTGTAAAAATCATGAACCCTGTGAAAACAGCAAGAAGTATGAGCCCATCTGCTCTGGATACTGTCCCTGCATTGAATAGCGATCCATCGGCACCGGCTCTGAGCCCCATCACAAGGAGCAATCCTGCCGCTGCAACAGACAGCGGATATTCGAATCTCAATATATCCCTTGATACCGGACATTCTTTTATCAAAGATGATGCGCCGAGGACCACAAGCAGATTGAATATGTTGGATCCTATAGCATTTCCCACGGCAATACCGTTGGCTCCCGTCATTGCGGCAGTCACACTGATGGCTGCCTCCGGCATGCTTGTCCCGAAAGCTACTACAGTAAGCCCGATAATAAATGTCGGGATTCCGAAGCGCTCAGCTATAGCCGAACTCCCCGAAATGAAGAGATCCGCGCCCTTTACGAGAAATACGAATCCGATTATAAGTAAAATATATTCCATCAAAACCTCTCCCTGTGACTCTGGTACAAACCATTATTTCCCTTTTTATGTATATGCTATTAAAAAATGCTTTCATATACATAAAAAAATTAGTGATACGATCATATTGCTAACCATATCACTAATATTTTGTCATTTTCGGCCTTATTTTACTCGTTTGTGCAATCTCGCATGAGCATTTTATGTATATTTCCGCAAAGCACTCTGACATATACATAAAATCGCATCCTTACACTTACAGCTTTCTCAGCAAATCCACCACTTCAATCTTGTCTGCTGCAGTATCAGCAACAGCTTTGATAACGCGTGCAGGCACTCCCGCAACAACTACACCTTCAGGCACGTCTTCTACAACTACGGCTCCGGCAGCTACGACAGATCCGCGCCCCACACGGCAGCCTTCCAGCACTACTGCATTGGCACCGATAACAACGTCGTCTTCAATCACGACAGGCTGTGCACTAGGTGGCTCGATAACACCTGCCAGCACAGTCCCTGCACCGATATGGCAGTTGTTTCCCACCATAGCTCTGCCTCCGAGGATCGCTCCCATATCTACCATGGTTCCCGAACCGATTACTGCACCGATATTGATAACAGCACCCATCATGATAACGGCATTGTCGCCGATCTCGACTTTCTCACGAATTATGGCACCCGGCTCTATACGCGCCTTGATATCCTTGAGATCCAGCATTGGGATCGCAGAATTTCTGGCGTCATTCTCAACGATATAATCCTCTATCTTGTCTGCATTTTCCTCTAAGATAGATTTCACATCTGCCCAGTCGCCGAACACTATCTTATCTCCCGCGCCAAAGACACGACATCCCGCATAATCAACAGGAGCCTTTTCCTTGACGTAGACTTTTACCGGGGTCTTTTTCTCGGCGTTACCGATATATTCGATCAATTTCCTTGCATCCATCTTTAGTATTCCTTCCAAGTCAGCCGCTTCCACGAGTCGGCATAATTCTTATCCGAAAAGTATATCTTCCATTGTGTAGTATCCAACTTCCGCATCTTTCGCAAAGGCTGCAGCTTTCAAGGCTCCCGCCGCAAAGATCTTCTTAGAGCCCGCTCTATGCTTCACTTCGATGATCTCGTCTTCTCCGGCATAGATCACTGTGTGCTCTCCCGCAACAGTGCCGCCCCTGAGCGTATGTACGGCGATCTCATGTCCGCGCTTTCTCATGCCTTCTCTGCCGTAAACGTGGTCGTACTTGCCTTCACCGTCAGCCGCTGCCAGCAGCATCTTTGCCGTGCCGCTAGGAGCATCCAGCTTCTTGTTGTGATGCATCTCAACGATCTCGATATCAAAGGCATCTTCAAGTATCGGTGTGATCTCAGCGATGACCCTCTTCATAACATTGACGCCAAGCGAATAGTTTGCGGAAAAAACTGTAGGCACTTTCTTAGCCAGCTCATCGATCTTAGCCAGATGCTCTTCTTCAAGCCCTGTAGTTGCGATGACTGCAGGAACTCCGTTAGCCTCACAATATCCGCACAGCATATCAAGATTCGCAGGATGGCTGAAATCTATAACAACATCAGGCTTATCCAAATCTTCCAGCGTCTCTCCGTTCAGTGGTTCCACTACGCCTATAAGTTCATACCCCTCTTTTTCCTCTGTCATCTGTGACAGCACTTTTCCCATGGCTCCGCCGCCAAGGACGGCAACTCTTATGTTTTCCATTTTTAGCCCTTTCTATTACTGCTCGCCTGCACTTTGAAGCACAGCGCCTTTTACATAAAAATAGAGGACTGCTTCCGCAGTCCTTATCTTACTTACAGAAGACCCAGCTTTTCAAGCTCGCCCCTAAGTACCGCTCTGTTCTTTTCTTCCATAGGATAAAGCGGCAGTCTGTATCCTCCTGCACCGAGGCCCAGCATGTTCATTGCTTCTTTAACAGGGATAGGGTTAGTTTCTATGAATAATGCATTGATCAGATCCATGTATTTGATCTGCAGTTCTCTTGCCTTGACAAAGTCTCCTTCAAGTGCAGCAGCAGCCATGTCGTGAGATACTCCCGGCAGGATATTTGCCAGAACGGAGATCACTCCGCCGCCGCCCAGTGACATGAGGGGAACATTGATATCGTCATTTCCGGAGTAAATAGTGAAGTTGTCATCTATCAGCTTGGAGAACTTGGAAACAAGTGACATATCACCGCTCGCTTCCTTGATACCAACGATATTCTTGTGCTTACATACAGCTTCCAAAACTTCGTAGCTGATGCTGATACCTGTTCTTGCAGGTACATTATAAAGGATTATAGGTGTATTCACAGCGTCTGCAACTGTCAGGAAATGCTGTATCATGCCCTGTTTGTTTGCCTTGTTGTAGTATGGTGAGATCACCAGAAGTGCGTCAGCACCCATTTTCTCATATTTGAGACTTGTTTCAACTGCCTTCGCTGTATTGTTGGATCCGCTTCCAACAACTACAGGTATCCTTCCTGCCACCTGTTCGATGGCTATCCTTACGATCTCATCCTCTTCTTCTGTTGTGAGTGTCGGAGTTTCCGCTGTAGTACCCAGCACTAGGATAGCATCTGTTCCTTCCTGGACATGCCATTCCACCAGCTCTCTCACTCTCTTGAAATCTACACTTCCATCTTCAGTAAAAGGTGTTACCAGTGCAACCATTGATCCTTTTATCATTTCGTCACCTTCTCCTTTCTTAAACCCTAAACCAGAGTTCCTTTTGCTATTTTAACTGACGGGCCTTCCATAAATACGCTGCCGTCATCTTCAAGTTCGATGTTCAAACTACCTAGCTGTAGTATAACCTCTACAGGCGAATTACACAAGCCCTGCATATCAGCAACTACCGCTGTGGCGCAGGCTCCCGTACCGCATGCCAAAGTCATTCCCACGCCTCTTTCATAGGTCTTCATCTCCACGGTATTTTCATCGATCACTTTCACGAAGTTCACATTGGTCTTTTCAGTATATGCAGGGTGCTCACAAAGTTCCTTTCCCACATATTCTATGTCGAAGCTGTCATAATCGTCCACGAAAACAACTGTATGAACAGTCCCCATAAACAGGCTGTTGACAGTCCATTTACTGCCGTCTGATATCTCCAGCACCTGCTTCATAAAATCACTGCGCTCCGACTTTACCGCTATTGCTGCAGGTTCATATATCGGCCTTCCCATATTTATCCTTGCCATGAAGGGTTCACGAGATGTCACTTCCACGATCATATCCCCCGCCAGTGTTTTCACAACGTATGAAAGCTCTTCGCGGATCCCCTCTTCCTGACAAAAGTAGGCGAAACATCTTATCCCGTTGCCGCACATCGGGGCACGGCTGCCGTCCATGTTATAAAACACCATTTCCAGCTGCGGTTCTTCTCTGACGATAATGAGTCCGTCTGCCCCGATTCCGGTATTTATGTCACAGGCTTTCTGTGCAAAGGCCGGGTATTCGTTTCCCTCGAGGTCTGCATCATTGCCGAGGGCAAGATATTCCAGCAGCTCGTGTTCTTTTACCATCACGAAATTGTTGCCGCATCCATGATATTTTGAAAAGTTCAGCATTTCTTTTCTGCCTTTCATGATTAGAATTATTTCTTAATATTCTTTATATTTCTATTCCCTCATATATTACTAAAAAAAAGTGAAGATAACAAGGAGGATGCCAATGGATTTTTCAAAAGTTACCAAGAGCCCTGTCATTTTGAAGGAAGAAAACAGACATTACGCTCTTGATCCATCAAAAGAAATGCGAGGCTTTATCAAACTGGCTTACGATGACGATAAATGCCTCATAATAGTCATAATGGAAAATGTGAAATTTTTCCCCAAAGGAGAATATGTTTACAAGCTGGTGCTTGCAGGCACAAAAAATGAACGCCGCAGATATCATTTAGTAGGTAATATCTCTCTGTCTGCATACGGCAAAGGAGAGGCTAGCTTTCGTGTCAATCCGGCAGATCTTGATGGCTGCGGGACCTCTCTCAAAGATTATTCCATGGCCATCATCGCCGCCATGTCTACAGTCAACTGTCATGAAGCCCTGCATCCTGTTCTCAAAGGACCATTTGAACTGCCTAAGCCTGCTGCAGCCATTCATGACAGTGATAATTTCGTTCCCAAGAATTTCAATGGATTCTACAACCGAGTCGTTCTTGACAACTGTATCGAAATAAGCAAGCAGCAGGATCGCTTCGCAGATATCCTGCCTTTTGCAGACGACCCGATGAAAGCAAGCTGGAAAAAAATAACCGCACCTGATATTTTCCCCATGGTGGCGCCCGGCGCCAAAGCACCGATAAAGCAGTACGGACATTTTTTATGGGGATATAATGACAACCATTACTTTCTGGCAGTTCCCGGAAGGTTCCTTCCTGATGAACAGCCTGACAAAGGAAAGAGTGGATTTACCTTCTGGCAGCCTATCCTCGGCATGGAGAAAGATGCGGTAGATATTTCGATATCCGTTGAAGAAAGACGAAAGAATATCTATGGCTACTGGATATGCGCCGTCAACAGATATAATGGGCATATTGAGGAAATTCCCTTGATAGAAGATTAAAAGTGTGATAGGATTGTAAGGTATATGAGAAAGTATATGCAAGCAGCTCTTGAGGAAGCTAAAAAGGCGGCTGATCTGGGAGAAGTTCCTATCGGCGCTGTAATAGTGAAGGACGGCGAGATCATCTCACGCGGTCATAATCTGGTGGAAACTTCCAAGGACCCTACGGCCCACGCAGAAATGCTGGCCATAAGGGCAGCGGCAAAGAAACTGGGTGGCTGGAGACTTCTCGGATGTCAAATGTTCGTGACTGCCGAACCTTGCAGCATGTGTGCAGGAGCCATCGTATGGTCACGTATCGAGAAACTCTACATAGGCACCATGGATCCCAAATCCGGTGCATGCGGATCGATATTCAACATACCTCAGGAAAGCAAACTTAATCACTACACAGACATTGAAATCGGATTGATGCAGGAAGAATGCAGCTGCATAATGAAAGATTTTTTTAAACAATTAAGAAAAAAGAAGTCGGAGGAAAAACAGCAATGAAAAGAATAGGCGCTCTGGTTTGCCTGATGATAATGATGGTGTCCGTTCTGGCACCGGCAAGCTTCGCGGCAAATGAAACAGACTCACAGAAAACAGGATTCGCTATCGAACAGTCTGTACCACATGATAAGGATAAAGGCGTTTCAGTAGAAAACCTTTCAGTGAAGATCTACTTCAACAAGGACGTAATGCCTGCCAACGAAGAAGTGAAGAGAGCTAATGACAAGCAGTTCAAGCTGACAGATAAGAATGGCAAGAACGTTCCTATCAAGGTTTATTACAGTGATAAAGAAGAAGGCCTGCTGATGGTAGTTTCCAACGTTAGAAGTAAGGAAGCCAGAAAAGCCAACAGCATTATCCAGGGCGACATGAATTATACACTGACTATCGGCAAGAATCTGAGAGCTGCAGACGGCAGCAAGCTGGGCGAGACAGAAACTATCAGCTTCAAAACTCTGGACCAGCAGAAATCAACAAAAGTATATATGATCCTGATGGCAGTTATGATGGTTGGTATGGTGGTATTCACAACTAAGTCCGCTAAAAAGGCCGCCGAAAAGGAAAGTCAGGATTCCGGTAAGACTCAGACTGTAAATCCATATAAGGAAGCTAAGCGTACAGGTAAGTCTGTAGAAGAAATCGTTGCGAAGGATAAGCAGAGAAAGGCTAAGGAAGCCGAAGCTCTCGCCAAGAAGAAGGCTGCTGAAGCTGAAATCATGGCTGAACTGGAAAGAGAAGCTGCTGAAGAAGCTGCACCTTCCGGCAAGAGAGTATCAGGTCCAAGACCAATCTCCGCAGCAGGAAGCGAATACAAAGTAAAAGTTGTTAAGACACAGCCTGAAAAGAAACCTTCAACAAACCCTAAGAATCAGACCGGCAAGAAAAAGAATTCAAAGGGCAAGAAATAATGATCATAGCGAGTGAGTCTTCGGGCTCACTCGTTTCGTTTATATTCTGTACTTGCCGCTATCACACCGCCCACGGAGGTGAACCGTATGAAAAAAATCGAAATCAAGGCTTTTGCTAAAATCAATCTGACGCTTGATGTACTTGGTATTCTCGACAACGGATACCATGAACTTTCGATGGTAATGCAGCAGATCCTGCTTTGTGACGATGTCCTTGTCAAGTGGACTGAGGCGCAAAGCGCAGACAAGGGCTCTGCTGGGGACCCTGTCGATGCCGGCATCAAGATACAGCTGTCTACGAACCGCAAATTTTTACCTACTGATGATCGTAATCTGGCATACAGAGCAGCTGCCCTTATGGCAGAAAAATACGGCAAAGACAAAAACGGAACCATACGCATAGATATCAAAAAACGCATTCCTGTAGCCGCAGGCCTTGCAGGAGGAAGCAGTAATGCTGCTGCAGTTCTCCATGCAGTAAACAAGCTTTGGGACCTGGGCCTGGACGTAGCTGCACTTTGCGATATAGGTAAAACTCTGGGCTCCGATATCCCGTTCTGCATCATGGGCCAGGCTGCCGGAAACGACGTCCTCAAGGATGATTTCCGATATGACCCTCTCAGTTGTCACTGCGCTCTCGCCACCGGAACAGGCACCGACTTGAAGCCGATCACAGGACTTAAGAGCCATCTGGTCCTCAGCAAGCCTAATATCGGTGTATCAACTGCGGAGGTTTATCAGGGAATAGATAATATGATAATCACCGAGCATCCCGATAACGATGCCATGATCAAAGCTTTAGCTGAAAATGATACTAAAGTCTTAAAGAAAAATCTCATCAACGTACTTGAAAATTTCACGTTAAACCATTATCCTATAGTTATGTATACAAAGAACATTCTACAGGAGCTGTGTTCTACCGGCTGCGTACTCATGAGCGGCAGTGGGCCTACTGTATTTGGGCTTTGCAGGAATATCGGCGAGTCAAAAGCTATTTGCGAGAAAATGCTTGAACATAATAGAGAAAGCTTTTGGACCAGAACAACTTGGTAAGGGGAGAGAACAATGTTGAATTTTGATATCCAGAACCATAAGCCTCTTAGAGAGATGGTTTATGAAGAATTAAAAATGCAGATACTCACAGGTAAAATCGTGCCGGGAACAAGAATGATGGAAGTCGATCTAGCCAATGAGATCGGTGTGAGCAGAACACCTATAAGAGAAGCCATCAGAAAGCTGGAAAAGGAAGGACTTGTGACCATCGAGCCAAGACGCGGTGCCTATGCATCCCAGATCTCAACAGAAGATATGGTGGAGATCCTGGAAGTTCGTCAAAACATGGAAGGTCTTGCCGCATTTTTCGCTGCATCAAGAATGAGCTCTGATCAACTGGCTGAACTCAAAGAAGTTTCCAAGTCTTACGACGAAGCTGTGCAGTCAGGAAACATGCAGGATATGATCAAGTACGATACTCGCTTCCATCGTATCATCGTAGAATCCTGTAATAACAAGGTCCTCGTTCAGATGATCGAACAGCTGCAGGAACTGGTTCTCCGATTCAGATATATCTACTACGACAACTTCCGAAGAGCAGAGAACATGCCTGATGAGCACTTTGCTATCTTAAACGCCATCGAAACAGGAAATGCGGAAGTGGCAAGAGCTGCAGCAGATATACATATCGACAGACTTAAAGAACTTGTTATCAGAGAAGGTGTACAGCAAAGACACGTATAAGCTTTGGTCCGAGAACCGTAACGAAACTTTGACCCTGTTTAATAAACAGGGTCTTTTTTTATGTCCTTTTGAATATTCTTTATGAGGAATACTAAAAGGAGGTCCCACCCGATGACAATTTCACCTTATGACAGCCTGCCGTCAGGTAATAGTGTCGAATATACCGAAGTCGATCTGAACCAACTTAAAACAACCCCTGCAAAAACATCTCTGCCGCCAAAACCGACGAAAACAAAACCTTTAGCTAAACCGCCTAGTTATGCGGAATCGACATTCAAGAATTATTTGGGGTATGTCGAATACATCCTGCCTTTTGAAGAAACCTTGCTGGTGCCTGACACCATGCCTGATATGAAAAAAGTTCTCTTTGCAGAGGGGCGGGTCGATATTTCTCCAATGGGTAAGTCCACTTATGACAGAAATGACTTCCTATCGGGAAACATCACAGTCTTCACCGTATACAAACCTACGGATGTGGTCAAGTCTGCCATTCCGTTCAAAACTGATAAATGCTGGGAACATGCTTCCGGTGATACTTTCAGAGTAGCAGTCTCTCTTAAATGGATAGCTGCAGAGATGATAAACGAGCGTAAGTTCATCGTCAAAGGCGAGCTACTAATAAAAATCTACGAACTTGCTGAATATAAACTTAAGTATTTAAGCAACTCTGCGGAAAACGATATCATGACCTGCCGCCAGGCTATACAGGCGACCGTATTGAAGCAGGAGCTTTCTGATACTACGGAAATTTCTCAGGACATAACCATAAAAGAAGGGCAGCCACATCCCGTTAAGATCCTAAAAGCCACAATGAACATAGTGGAAAACCACCGACAGATAACTTCCGGTAAGCTGATACTCAATGCTTCCATACATCATCAAGTTTTGTATGTCGGCGAAAAAGACTCCGGAGAACATGAACTATGCTGTACCACAGGAAAAACCGACTTCAGTCAGTTCATACTGATAAACGATGACGCAGATACGAATATGTTAAAACTTACTTTCAGACACGACCTCGATATGACCATAGAAAACAATAACAGCTTCCAGCTGCGAGGAAACGTCATGACTTTAGTGCAGTCTTATGATAATGCTCCCTTAGAATCCACCTGTGATGCTTACCACAAAAAAGAGGATCTTCTGTATGACCTCCATGAAACAACTCTTTCTCATGTGGCAGGAGTTGTCGATGGTGAAATATCAAGCAGAGAGGTCATTGATCTGTCAGAAAACGATAAAAAACCGTCTGTATTATTATGCGGAAGCTGCCGTGTCGAGTCACTGAATGCTGTTTTCAAGCAAGGACAAATACTTATAACCGGCGATGTCAAGAGTGAGGTTTTAGCACTTGATGACGAAGATTCGCCTTTTATCATCAATCACACCATCCCGGTCAGAGGTACTCTTGAAATAACAGCCCACGAACTCAGTGATCCTGATATCTGTGTAGATGTTGTCATCAAAGATTTCTGGTTCGGTGAGATCAACGCCAGACAAATAGAACTGAATTCTTCCCTCAGTATAACCGTCTGGGCTTCGACAAAAGAAATCTTCTGCACCTTAGAAAACCTGCGCTTTGCAGATACAGATAAACTTGCAGACATACCTTCCATGGCTGTATACGTGGTCGCTCCGGGAGAGCGTCTCTGGGATGTGGCCAAGAGATATAAATGCGATATCGCGACACTTGCCAAACAGAATGATCTGGACATCGATACGCCTCTGCCTGCCGGCGCGAAAATTTTTTTCCAAAATCATGTATAACAATATGCCCTCCTGCACAAAATCACAGTAAATGATCAGCCAAGAAACAAAAACAGGCTGCGGGGAGGGATTACGATGAAAACTATTGCAAGCAAAATCAGAGGAATGTCTGATGAAAGAAAATGTGTCATTTTACTGATACTTACCATACTGATGGGTTTTCTCCTTTTTTATACATATATCGGTGATAGCGAAAACGATCACGAGGGGATCATCAGACTTCATGTCATCGCCAACAGCAACACTGTGGGAGATCAGGCACTGAAGCTGAAAGTCCGGGATGCTGTCATCGCATATATGGAAGATCAGGAAGATCTCGCTACTGTGGACGAAACCAGAGACTTCCTAAAGGGTGATCTTAACAGGCTCGAAACCATAGCTGACGGGATCATCGCTGCCGAAGGTTATGATTATACCGCCAAGGCCGATATCGGTGTCAGGTATATTCCCGAAAAAACATACGGGGACATAACCTTCCCGGCAGGAAACTACGAAGCTCTCAACATAACCTTGGGTAAAGGTGAGGGCGAAAACTGGTGGTGTGTGCTGTTTCCACCGCTCTGTCTGCTGGATGAAGGCACAGAGAACGATCCTGATGTTGTTTCACAGGATCAACAGCTCAAGCTCCGTTGGAAGCTATTAAAGCTTCTAAACAATGATCAGTAACGATCAGACCTCCTAACTTTAAACGACAAGAAAGCGACAAGTTCGATTGTCGCTTTTTGCTTTTTGCAGTATAATTTCCATTGGAGGTAAATCATGCAATCTATCAACACGTCAAATCAAAACTCCAGACGAAATGCCATGCTCATAATGGCTCTATGCGGAGTCATGTGGAGTCTCGGCGGTATTTTTATAAAACTTATTTCATGGAGCCCATTACTGATAGCCGGGATCAGAAGCATAATATCAGCTCTCATCCTTGGCGGATATATGTGGTACAAAAAAGTGCCTATCAAGATATGTAAATATTCCATCGGTGCCGGTGTCGGACTTTCAGGATCTTGTATCTGCTTTGTCATCGCCACAAAACTTACTACAGCTGCCAACGCCATAGTCCTGCAGTACGCAGCACCAGTTTTCATACTGATAATATCGGCCGTCTTTCTGAAGCAGAAACTGCACAAGAAAGATGTGGTCGTTGTGGCTATCACCATGATAGGCATAATACTGTTCTTCTTCGATCAGCTTTCACCGGGAAGTCTTGTGGGGAATTTCTTTGGGATCCTGGCAGGAATAACCTTGGCGATCATGCTGGTTATGACGGGTCTTGGCGGCAAGAACGATTCCATCAGGATGACAGGAATCTTGATCGCACACTGCCTGACATCTGTCATCGGAACTCCGATCGGCCTCATGAGTACCGACGGTACGACAGGTATTGAGATCTTATACATAGTGATACTGGGCGTTTTCCAGCTTGGTATCCCCTACGTGCTGTTCGCCATCGCGACTCGTGACTGCCCTCCATTGGCGGCATCGCTTATAGCTATGCTGGAGCCACTGCTCAATCCGGTATGGGTGGCTATATTCGTTGGAGAATTGCCAGGGATATTCGCATTGGTCGGCGCTGTGATCATCATCGTTGCCGTGACATGGTGGTGTATAGATGACAACAAAAGCGTGGAGAGTTGACTCCACGCTTTTTGATTTTTTTCACTATTTATGGTTGCTTTTCGCAAACTTTACTCACTTAACAGAGCCTTAAGGTCATTTCTTTTGAACTCGTTCCTCAACAACCCCTGTAATCTTCCGAACTCCCTGTGGATACAGCATCCCAATCCTCTGTTTCTGGAGCAGTCGTGCTGTTTCTTCATGCATTCTATCACCAGGAAAGTATTCTCGAAGGCACATATCACATCATATAGCGTCAGATCTTCACAGTCTTTTCTGATGGAGTATCCTCCGTGGGCTCCTCTCTTGATGTTCAGGATCTCTGCCGCCTCAAGTTTCTTCAATACTCTATATATGAATGGCGATGGTATGCCTCTTCTCTCCGATAGTTCAGAAGCTGACAGCGGACTCTCCTTATGGAGTTCATCAAGTACCATGATGGCATATTCTACTTCTTTTATTAATAGTATATCGACCGCCTCCCTTCTTGACATCTTTTGTCAAGAATAGCATAGTATACTTATTTTGTCAAGTTGGAAATTCCGGACGATTCCCATAATAAAAAAGAGCCCCGCATTAGGACTTTTCCTATGCGATGGCCCTTTTTTTCGTTTATAATTTGCTGATTATCCTTTTCTTATACTCGAGGAATTCCGGCGTCAGATCAAAATCCTCTCTTCGCGGTCGTTTCTCTTCGATAACGATCTCGTCTGCTATCCTTCCCGGTGCTCCGCTCATGATATATATGCGATCCGATAAACGTATCGCTTCGTCGATATCGTGGGTTATGAACAGCGTCGATAATGAGATGTGCTCCATCACCTGCAGATACCATTTGTGCATGGCTGATTTAGTCAATGTGTCCAGTGCACTGAACGGTTCATCAAGAAGCACTACACCATCCGATGCCATGTACGTCCTGAGAAGGGCCGCTCTTTGCTTCATCCCGCCGCTGAGCTGGCTCGGGTACTTGTTTTGGGTTCCCTCAAGACCGAACTCTTCGAAGAGCTCATCAGCATGGGCGCGTGCATCTTTGCGCGGCATCCCCTTGAGCAAAAGAGGCAGGCTCACATTGTCGATGATCTTCTTGTGAGGAAGGAGCATGTCTTTCTGCAGCATATAGGCTACGCTGCCCGGCCTTCCGGTGATATCGCTCTCAGCCTGAGAACGATCGCCTGACTGCTGCGCAGGTGCCCTTTCTGAGAGCCATACCTTGCCCCCATCAGGCATGATGAGTCCTGAAATGATATTGAACAGGGTGGTCTTTCCCGAGCCGCTGACACCCAGAAGAGAAACAAGCTCTCCTTCTTTAAGATGGATGTTGATGTCCTCGATCACCGTTTTATCGTTATATGATTTTGTGATGTTTTCAGTCCGTAATATGGTCATAAATTTCCTCGTGTTACTTTTGGGATAGTCTTTTATTCCGGTAAGTATTCGTTGCTGAATCCTATGTCTGTCAGATCTTTAGCACAAAGCTCATTTTCATAGAGCCACTTGTAGAATCCGTTCCATCTGGCTGCATCGATCACGCCCCATCTGTCAGCATCGTCGATATAGAGCGGCGAAAGGAACTTCTGGCTCGCTTTCACCAGATCTTCAGCCTCTGCCAGTGAGCCTGTATTGTCTCCTGCAATCAGCATATCAGCTGCTTCTTCAGGATTTTCTGCTGCAAACTCATAGCCTCTGGCTGTCACTGCCAGGAATGCCTTCGCTGTTTCCGGATCTTCTGCCAGGAAGTCGTTGTTAGCGATGATAACAGGTGTATAGTAATCAAATGTAGGATCGATATCCGAAAATGCGAAGTAGTCCACATCCACATCGCTCACCTGAGCATTGACCTTGGACCAGCCTTCGAATACCCACACTGCATCAGTCTGCTTAGCGCTGAGAGCTGCCGGCTCATCCGTAATATCGTTAGGTATGAGCTTCACCTTGTCAAAATCTCCGCCATCTGCATCGACTACGTTTTCCAGCATTGCCAGCTCGATAGGTGAATCCCATGTGGAATATGTCCTGCCTGTCAGGCCCTTCGGAGTATCGATGCCGTCACCTGCACGGCTCATGATACCGGATGTGTTATGCTGGATCAGCCCTGCAACTGCAGTGATACCCAGCGGTTCGTCCATTGCCAGCGAAGCTGCCATAGTGTCCTGCGCTTCGATAGCGAACTGAGCTTCTCCTGATGCGCACATGTGAGCCGCGCCGTTTTCAGGCGGCTGAACGATCTCAACTTCAAGTCCGGCCTCTTCGTACCAGCCCTGAGCCTGTGCTACATAGATCCCTGTATGGTTAGTGTTCGGCGTCCAGTCAAGACAGAATGTGATCTTAGTCAGACCGCTTTCTTCTTCACTGCCGCAGCCTGTCATGGCGAACGCCACGCTAAAGACCATGATACAGATGATCAGGATGCTTGCTGCACGCTTTATATTCAATTTATTCATAATTTCCCCTTTCTGCCTTTTTCCACGGCATAGCAGCCTTGCTTATGATATTCACAAGCAAAAGGAGCAAAAGGCTTATCACTATTATCAATATTATTACTGCGAACATGTTGTCAAAAGCATACGCCTTGCGCATACGAGTCATGTAGACTCCCAAGCCGTTGAATCCGCCCAGCCATTCGGAGACTACCGCACCCACTACTGCATAAGACGATGCTATCTTCAGTCCGGAAAAGAAATGAGGCAAGGCCGCCGGGAACTTCACGTGTCTGAATATGGCGATCCTTCCTGCACCCATAGAACGCATAAGGTCGATCTCGTCCTTGTCTACGCTTTTGTATCCGTCCAGCAGTCCGACAGCAATCGGGAAATATGTAGTGATGACTACCAGGATGATCTTCGGCGCCATATCAAAACCGAACCAAAGCACCAGTATAGGCGCGATGGCTATGGTCGGTATTGTCTGAGTTATGATCATCAGCGGGTAAAAAGCTCTGTCGATGACACCGAAACGATCCATGAGAGTCGCCCCGATAAAAGATAGTGCGATACCTATGAGAAGACCATAAAACGTCTCCTGCAAGGTGAATTTAGCATGGAACATTATCGTCTCTATATCGCTTGCGAGAGCTTTTACCACTTCGACCGGTGACGGAAGCATGTATGACGGAACTATGCCGGTCATGCATACCAGCTGCCATATGAGTATGATCCCTATCAGCGCAACGACCGCAGGGATGTAT
This sequence comes from Bacillota bacterium, assembly GCA_030536355.1. GTDB lineage: Bacteria > Bacillota > Clostridia > Peptostreptococcales > Anaerovoracaceae > Lentihominibacter. The sequence continues at coordinate 143,772 of JAUNQD010000001.1, forward strand.
TTGGCGTAGCTCTGCGCTTTACTCATGATGCTTAGTTACCTTCTTTTCGATAGTCAGTACGTCGCCCTCCGGCTTGTAGGCGATCTTCACATAAGTGCTCATAGCAGGACAGCCTGCTCTGGCAGCCACATGCTGGCACTCTTTGACGATGTCCATCAGCTGATCGTAGTCACCTTCGATAGTAGTCTCGAATGGTCCCACATAATAGTTGAGTCCTGTGGACTTGATGTAGTCGATGACTTCGTCGACGATCCTGATCACTTCGTCGTCGCTTGTTACGGATGGCAGTACCTGGATAGCTACACTTGCGTTCATTTTTTCTCCTCCTTGTGTTAGATCCTTTTTCGTTCGAACTTACAAATCATGATTCGTACAACCGAATAGAATCTTTAGCCTGACATGACGACTTTGGCCGAGTCGCCCGCGGAATAAAAAAAGCATCTGCCGGAGCAAATGCTTATGATTATCGTTTCTTAAATACTTCCTACGATGGCATTATCCAACAGGTTAAAAGGGTCTAAGTTCTAACTTACTCTCAGCCTCGCACAGAAGCTCCCCCGATTCGATTCAATTGTGAGTTTATGATACACCTGCCCGTGCCCGGTGTCAAGTGCCTTGACAACCCTTTATCAAGGTGATACGGTTACTATATAACACGCGAAAGGAGCCTGCCATGAAAGCATGTCTCGCACAATTATATACGGTCAAAGGCGATCCGGCCGCTAATCTTGCGAAGATGTCTGCTGCCATCAATGAAGCTGTTGCAAAAGGCGCGGATCTTGTCTGCTTCTCGGAGCTTTTTTACTGCGGGTATGATATTTCCCGCGAAGAGCTGAAGAGCCTTGCCATCTATGTCGATGGTCCGGAGCTTGCAAAGGTCAGGGCTATGGCGGCTGACGCCGGCGTACATGTACTGATCAGCTATCCGGAAAAAGATAAAATGAGCGACGATGTCTTCATAAGCGCATCGCTGATAGACGATGCGGGCAATATCCTGCTAAATCACAGGAAAACATATCGCTGGGGAGATGAAAAAGACAAGGTTTCAGGTGGTTCCGGCTATGAAGTCTGTGATACCAAGTTCGGTAAGATCGGCGTGCTCATCTGCTATGAGATCGAATTCCCTGAACCTGCCCGCATACTGATGCTGCAGGGTGCAGAGCTTATCCTGACTACCTCTGCATTCACATATGTTGAAAACATGCCGACATATCTCTCGGCTCTCGCTATCCAGAACCAGTGCTACGTACTGAGTACCAACGATGTAAGAGAAGAAGCCCCTAAACGCGGCGCCAGCTGCGCTTTGGATCAGTACGGCAAAGTGATAGAAATTCTCGGTGATAACGAGGGAATGCTGTACTGTGATATCGACCTAAATGCACCCGGCCGAAGAGATTCCGATCCGCATATGGGGGATCTTGATAGGGAAACGTTCAGGATGATGGTTGAACTTTCTGAGATAAATGAATAGCAAAATAAAAGCGCCGATATCGGCGCTTTTGTCGTTTTTGATTCGTATGTTTTTTATCGTCTGTTTGATGGTAACCAGATATTCATCTTCTCTGCTTCCTTGATCAGCTCTTCGCGGAAGTCCGGATGAGCGATGTTGATCATGGCTTCTGCACGTTCCCATGTAGTCAGGCCCTTTAAGTTTGCCTTGCCGTATTCGGTAACGATGAAGTGAGCGTTAGTTCTTGTATCTGTTACGATGGAGCCTTCTTTCAGCATCGGTCTGATCCTTGATTTGATGCTGCCGTCCTTGTCCTTGTATGTTGACGGCAGGCATACGAAGCTCTTGCCGCCCTTTGACAGGTATGCTCCGAGAACGAAGTCCAGCTGTCCGCCCGCGCCACTGATATGTACCGGTCCGGATGATTCCGCATTTATCTGTCCGAACAGGTCAGCGTCTACCGCATTGTTGATGGAAATGAAGTTGTCGATCTGGCTGATGACTCTCACATCGTTAGTGTAGTCAACAGGAGCTCCCAGACATTCCGGATTCTCATTGAGATAATCGTACATCTTCTGGCCTCCTGCACCGAATGCATAGACCTGCTTACCGCGGTCGATATTCTTAGCCATGCCGTTGATCTTTCCTGCCTTAGCCAGATCTACGAATCCGTCTACATACATTTCTGTATGGACACCGAGATCCTTCAGGTCTGATTCTGCGATCAATGATCCTACTGCATTGGCCATACCGCCGATACCCAGCTGCAGGCAAGCACCGTCAGTGATCTCACTTACGATAAGTTCTCCGACCTTTCTGTCAAGATCGCTTGTCGGAGGTGTGCCCAGAGCGTCGATATCTTCGTTGTTTCCCTCTACGATCATGTCGATCTGAGAAATATGGATCTTTTCCTTGCCGTCAAAGAGTCCCGGAATTATAGGCATCTTATTATTCACTTCTACAACGATCTTCTTAGCACGGCTGCACATATCTGCCATGTGGGAAGTGTTAGTCCCGAAGTTGAAATATCCGTTAGCATCCATAGGTGCTACCTTGAACATTGCCACATCTACAGGATCCGGCAGATCAAGATAATACTTAGGCAGTTCGGAATATTTGATAGGTGCGTAGAATGAAACGCCCTTCTTGATCATCTTACGTTCGATGCCGCTCATGTGCCAGCTGTTCCAGCAAAGGTGCTGGGCCGCATCTTCTACATCGAATATGAAGAGCTGCCTCAAAACCAAAGCTCCCCTGAACTTAAGACCTCTCAGGTTTTCAGCTTTGATCCTTGCCGCCATCTCTTTATCAAGCTCGTAAGGCATGCCGTTTCCCCATCCGTAGTCTACCCAGTCTCCGGATTTGACGATCTTTACCGCCTCACTTGCTGTAGTTAATTTCTGTTCGTATTCTTTTCTGTACTGATTCATGGTCTACATTACTCCCTTGAAGCTGCTTCCATCTGCTTGTATTCTTCGTACTTCTGCTTAGCCTGGATCTTCGCTTCAGCAAACAGTTCTTCTGCTACTTCAGGGAAATCCTTCTTCAGTGCTGCGAATCTTACTTCGCCTGCCAGGAAGTCTTCGAAATCCAGCTTAGGTTCACCTGAATCCAGAGTGAATGGCTTTTCTTTGTTGCTAGGGTCATATCTGTACAGAGTCCAGTAACCTGAATCTACCGCACGCTTCATTTCATCCTGTACGCAGCTCATGCCGGCCTTGATTCCGTGAGTGATACATGGAGCGTAAGCGATGACGATGGATGGCCCCGGATATGCTTCTGCTTCCTTGAGTGCCTTGAGCAGCTGGCTCTGGCTTGCGCCCATCGATACCTGTGCTACATAAACATCCTTATATGTCATCATCAGTGCGCCCAGATCCTTCTTACGGCTTCTCTTACCTGCTGCAGCAAACTGTGCTACTGCGCCCAGCTGAGTTGCCTTTGATGACTGACCGCCTGTATTTGAGTAAACTTCTGTGTCGACCAGCAGGATGTTCACGTCTACTCCCATTGAGAATACGTGGTCTAAGCCGCCGTAACCGATGTCATAAGCCCATCCGTCACCGCCGACCATCCACATAGTCTTCTTTGACAGATGATCGCTGCTGTTTAAGATCTTCTGCGCTAAAACTGCTGCTTCGCCTTCGAATGAAGCTTCCTTGATAGCCTTTTCGAGAGCTCTGCTTGCAGGTTCTGAAGCCCTAAGATCATCGTAAGTATCAAACCATTCTTCAGCTGCAGCCTTTACATCTGCAGGAACTTCTTCCATAGCCATCAGAGCTTCGATCTTATTTCTCACGCCGATCCTCTGCTGCTGAACTGCCAGCATCATACCTAAGCTGAATTCAGCGTTGTTTTCGAACAGTGAGTTTGACCATGCAGGGCCGTGGCCGTCCTTGTTAGTTGTATATGGAACGCAAGGCATCGCTGAACCCCACGCCTGTGTACATCCTGTAGCATTAGCAAAGTACATCTTGTCTCCAAAGAGCTGAGTGAGCAGCTTGATGTAAGGAGTTTCTCCGCATCCGCCGCAAGCGCCTGAGAACTCGAGGAGCGGCTTGATGAACTGGCTCATCTTGATATTTGTAGCCATTGCTTCCGGCTTTTCGGAAATAGTCAGACCATATTCCCAATGAGCCTGATCGTATTCCTTTTCTGAGATAGGAACCATAACGAGTGCCTTTTCCTTAGCAGGACATACGGAAGCGCAGCTTCCGCAGCTTGTGCAGTCCATATTGGAGATCTGCAGGCTGTATGTATACTCACCGAGGTTTGCGCCCTTTGCCTTGACCATTTCGAAGCCTTCTGGCGCAGCCTTTACTTCTTCTTCATCCATCAGATAAGGTCTGATAACGCCGTGTGAGCATACCAGTGAACACTGGTTACACTGGATACACTTAGTAGCATCCCACTTAGGAACTTCAATGGCTATGTTACGCTTCTCGTATGCTGAAGTTCCCAGCGGCAATGTTCCGTCTTCCATGCCGACGAAAGCGCTTACAGGCAGGTCGTCACCCTTCTGCTGGTTGATAGGAACCAGGATGTTTTCGATGAAAGCAGGCACTTCCTTCTTAGCAGGAGCTTCTGCGTCCACGTCGTCTGCCCATTCCTTAGGGATGTCGATCTTCTTAGTTGCTTCGATACCGGCATCAACAGCCTTCATGTTCAGACCAACAACTGTCTTACCCTTCTTGCCGTAAGTCTTTTCTACGAATTCCTTCATAAGAGCTACAGCTTCGTCAACAGGGATGATCTCAGCCAGCTTGAAGAATGCAGCCTGGAGAACCATGTTTGATCTGTTGCCCAGACCGATCTCTCTTGAAATAGCGTTGGCGTCGATGATGTAGAAGTTGATGTCGTTTTCTACCATGTATTTCTTAACTTCTGCAGGGAGGTTTTCTCTCAGTTCGTCTTCGCCCCATTCGCAGTTGAGGAGGAATGTTCCGCCCGGCTTCAGTTCGCTGATGATGTCGTATTTATGTATGTAAGTCTGGTTGTGGCAGGCGATGAAGTCTGCTCTGTGTACCAGATAAGTGGATCTGATAGGGTTGCTTCCAAAGCGCAGGTGAGACTTAGTGCAGCCGAATGACTTCTTAGTGTCGTATTCGAAGTAAGCCTGAGTGTAAAGGTCAGTCTTTTCTGCGATGATCTTAACTGTGCTCTTGTTAGCTCCTACTGTTCCGTCTGAACCAAGACCCCAGAACTTGCAGCTCTTAGTACTTGGATCGTCGATGAAGAATTCAGGGTCTACGTCCAGCGACAGGTTTGTCACGTCGTCTACTAAGCCGATAGTGAATTCAGGCTTCGGTTCTTCCTGAGCCAGGTTTCTGAATACTGCTTCGATCTGAGCCTGAGTAGTATCCTTGGAGGAAAGTCCGTAACGTCCGCCGTAGATCTCAGGTGCGCCCTTGATGTTAGCATAGGCTGTGCAAACGTCCTGGAAGAGAGGTTCGCCTGTAGCGCCGGCTTCCTTGCATCTATCGATAACTGCGATCTTCTTAGTTGTCTTCGGAACAGCTTCCAGCAGGTGTTTCACTGAGAAAGGTCTGTAAAGGTGCACCTGTACGAAGCCCACCTTCTGGCCCTGCTTGTTCAGGTATTCTACTGTTTCCTGGATCGCGCCGCTTACTGATCCCATCGCTACGATAACGTGCTCTGCATCAGGTGCTCCGAAGTAATCGAACAGGTGATACTGTCTGCCTGTAACTTCTGCGATCTTATCCATGTATTCCTGAACTGTTTCAGGCAGTGCATCATAGAATCTGTTGTTGGATTCTCTTACCTGGAAATAGATATCAGGATTCTGTACCGAACTTCTGAGGATAGGATGATCAGGATTCAATGCGTTGTCTCTGAATGCCTGCAGTGCATCCCAGTCAAGCATCTTGCCGAAGTCTTCGTAATCGATAGCTTCGATCTTCTGGATCTCGTGAGATGTTCTGAAGCCGTCAAAGAAGTGCATGAAAGGAACTTTTGACTTGATCGCAGCCAGATGGGCGATACCTGCCAAGTCCATAACTTCCTGTACGCTTCCTGATGAGATCATAGCGAAACCTGTCTGTCTGCAGTTCATTACGTCAGAGTGATCTCCAAAGATAGAAAATGCATGTGTTCCTACTGTTCTTGATGCTACGTGGAGAACTCCGGGATGTCTCTGTCCTGAGATTCTGTGCATAGTAGGGATCATCAGCATCAACCCTTGAGATGATGTGAAAGAAGTAGCCAGGCTTCCTGCTTCCAGTGCTCCGTGTACAGCACCTGCAGCACCTGCTTCTGACTGCATTTCTACTAATTTTACCGGCTGACCGAATAAGTTCAGTCTGCCCTTAGCTGACCATTCGTCTGTTTTTTCCGCCATCGGTGAAGAAGGTGTGATCGGATAGATACCCGCAACTTCCGTGAAGGCGTATGCGACGTATGCCGCAGCTTCGTTTCCGTCCATTGTTACTATATTTTTCTTAATACTCATCTTTTTCCTCCTGAGTTTTTTTACTGTCGTGCCAACTAATTATTATATAATTGTTTTTTGTCCGGTGCAAGCTTGGAATGGCTATTTTCCTATAGCCTTCACCATTTTCGCGATGAATTTCGCGGTAAAATATTAAAGCCTCCGTCTCAAACTAAGAGACGAAGGCATTAGCATCCGCGGTACCACTCTTATTGGTATGCTGTTTCGGCCGGAGGCCGTTTCGCGAAAGCCTGCAGACCGCTGTCTGTCCTTTGCACGAAAGATCACATACCCACTTAAAAGGTTCTGCTCCCGGGTGAGACATTTGACTCCGTATACAGCCTCGCACCAGCCGGCTGCTCTCTGAAATACTTGCATCAAACTTATTCCGTTCATCGCATCTTTATTAAGTTGCCCGGAATTGACCGAAACCATTTCCGTTGTGTACTAATATATATTAGAGTGTTTGCTCTGTCAACCGCTCTATTGTGCTAAAGCAGTTGAGTTTTGAGGATTTGTTTGCTGTGTTTGAATGAAATACATATTACTCAGTTTCCATTTGTAACGGAAGCAGCCCTTCATATTTCTTATATATATTATAAATTGCTTTAAACTCCTCTATCGTTACTGCATGTTTTCCGAATGGCGATACCATTCCTATACCAGGCATTCCTCTCGCATAAACTTTGGAGTTAAGATTAACATATATCCAAGGCATATCGTAATTGTGCGCGGGATACCATTTTTCAAAGCCCTCTTGTTCCAAGTACTTTTTAAAATCAGAGGCATGAAATCCCCTCAAACTATCATCGTAAACAAGAACTGCTGCTGTACCTTCACCTATACTTTTATCCATGTACACCTCTTCTCTCATGTTCCAAAGTAATACTCAAACATCTTTTCCACATCTTCTTTTGTGATTTCTTCTCCATTTATTTCTTTAGGCAAAACGGCATCTATCCAGCAGTGAGGACATTGCGCGGTTAAATTGTTAGGGTCGGACTGCCACCATTCAATCTCTGACACATCAAATTCAGCTCCACAATATACGCAAACACATTTTTTTGCTTTGAGCAATATGTCTCTGTTTTCATATGTAAGTTTGTAAATTCTCTTATATTTTTCAGATATCATTGCAGCATCTCCCCCTTACTAAAATCTTTGATCGGTAATGCCAATACAGGTTTGCATTCAAAGCTCACTCCATCGTAAGTTAAAACTCTATGGCTTTACCGGCACTCTTGCTGCCGGAACAAGTTTGGCAGCTAATTCAACATGCTTTTTTTGATCATCGAAGAAAATATTAGCGCCAAAAGCTTTTAGCACCTCGCTTTTCTCTACGCCACCCAAGAAAAAGGCTTCATCAATCTTTACATCCCAGGCACGTAGCGTTCTAATCACCCTCTCATGAGCCGGCGCTTTTCTCGCAGTAACTAGTGCTGTTCTAATTGGCATTTTATCCTCAGGAAATTCTTTTTGAATAAGAGAGATAATTTTAAGCAATTTCGCAAAAGGCCCTTGCTCTAAATTATTCTGGGCATTTTTTCTTTCGTGTTCTTCAAACGCATCTAATCCTTTTTCTTGATAGATCCTTTCAGATTCGTCAGAAAAGATGACTGCATCTCCATCAAAGGCAATCCTTATATGGTCTAATTCCTCAAATATATTTGTTTCTATTTTTGAGTCCACACAAATGATTCCTGCTGCTATATCTGCAGCTATGGCTTCTTGTACGTCAGTTTCATCTGCAGATAGGAACAAGTCCGTTTTAAACGCCTCTAAATACGGTGCTATCGAAGAACCGCTTACCAAGGCAGCTCTTCCAATGTCTAATCCGTAGTGCGCTATAGAGTTAAAGATTCTCAAACTCGTATCCGCGCTATTTTTAGACATGATTATTATCTCTATGTACCTTTTTTCATCCGAATTCAAAGCTTGCAGTGCCTTTACTAATGAAAAGCCAGCCCCCGGTTTTAACACAACATTCTCATGCGCTCTTTGGTAGTCTATATATGCTTCAAGCCCTTCTTCTTCGTATATTTGATTCTCATCCTCAAGGTCAAATAGTGCCCTTGAGGATATACCTACAACTAGCTTATTTTCTAAAGAAACTGCCATGTCTACCTCCTTTTGCTAAGCTGCAACTTCAGATACACATGACATACTTTCAACTAAAAGCATGTCACGCATAAAGTCGCGTATCATGAAGAATGAATGCACTTCAAAATTGATACATGTTGCCGCACTGTATGTTTCAACTGCGTATTCTACTGCCGAATGTCCGGTAGCTATTAACAGCTCAACGTTCAGCTCCCCTTCAAAGTTTCCAGCATAGTGTTCTGCAAAACCTCTTATTTGCTCTGCTTTCAGTTCGTGTAAAGCTCTCATTGCGATTTCATTTCCCTGCTGTGCGTTTCTTACCATTTCATTTAAATTTTTCATTTGATTTCCTCCATTGTTCAAGCATTAGCACCTTTTAAATAAATTTACAGGTTGCTGCACGGTCATTGAGCTTGTCTCTCGCGTGCTCTAAATGGAATTTTGTTTCCTTCCCTGTTACACTTACATTATACCTCCCCATTCTGGTCAATATTTGTTCTTTATTGAATTAATCTAATATTATTTTAAGTTTTTCATGAATTTTCACCATTGCAAATGTATCAAGCTTACAATACTCCAGTAATTCCTTCCTTGTTTTCTCTTTTTCATCTTCTGACATCTTGTCCATACCCCAAAAGGCATGAGATGCTGCCAAGCCATTATTTGCTCCTTCCAAGTTGTTATAATCCAACTCTGGACAATTTGGGAATAATGCAGGTAATACAACTTTTACTGAGCTGAGTCCTTTCATGGCTTTGCAATAATAATCTTTTTTTCTAAACGGCTCTTCTATATCTACTATGTTCTCACATATATTAAGTAAATGTTCTCTTAAATCAGGAAACATTTCTGCCAATGGCATTAACATCCTTATCTCCGCAGATTTGTGGTATACAATGCAGTTGACGTTCTTTGGAATTATTTCACAAAGCTTTTCTGCAAATTCACGTCTGGGATCTCTTCCCGCATCGGCTAAGAAACTGTAATGCTTGAGATCACCGTTTTCACAATCCTGAACATGTATCGAAAATTGGAATGGTATTTCTTTATAAGGATTTATACCATCGAATCTGGGGACTGCATATTTTACAGATTCAAAATCAATATAATACACAGGATATTTTACTTTGTCTAAAAAAGCTTTTATACTTTCCTTTTCAATATATTCAACATCATTTAGCTCCGCTTTTACCTGTTTAGTTTGCGCTTCATTTAGTTTTGCTTTATACAAAACGTCTTCAAAGCTCTCAACTCCATCCGCGAAGTATTTTTGCTTCTTATCGTTACGCATGCCGGCAATATCAAAAATTGATGGCGAAGGAAGTTCTTTTTTACAATATGCTGAAAAAACGCATTCTTTAATATTGGGGCAATCACTTAAAGAAACTTCAATCTCATTATTTTGCTCCGCTATATTTCTGGCATATTGAATCTTTTTAACTATATATTTCTGTTCAGAAACAATTCCTTCTGTATAATCAGTAAGAATAAAAAGTTCTTGCAAATCAAGTCCGCCATTTCTTATGTAATTTTTATTCAAGTGCATCAAATATGCTCCTGTAATGTTAAGGCCTGAACTGGATAAAACATAGTATTGGAACGCTATATCGTCTTTATAAATATCTTTTATTTTTGTTCCACTCTTCACCTCAATTATTTCATATCCCAAGCTAGTTTTTCTAAGTAAATCCACACTACAAAACAATCCATTATATATAAAGCTTGCTTCAGCAATAACCGCTGCTCCGGATGCTAACAATCGCTCAGTTTCTTTTACCATCTCCATAAGATTTGACCTGTATTCAACAAATTCATATTCGCCGAAATATCTTCTAGCCAGTTCACCCACTTCCACCCCTTCTGCTAAGGGATGTTCGTTAAAAGTATCCTCAGCTGCCTCCGGTTTGTGTTCACTTAACCAAAGAGCCTTAGGGCATTTTACTGCTGTTATATACTTTGACTTTGTAAAAAAATGCATTGCCACCATTTATCTCCTTATACCTATTATCAAAATGCTCACTATTTTACCAATCCATGTCATCTAATTTTTCAGCGGGAATTCCATCCTCAATAGCTCTCCTTCGCAACTCAGCAAGTTCCATATCTTCAGCTTCTTCAAGAATTTCCTCTGTCAGCAGATATATTCTTGGCCCTTTATTTACTATAAATTTTGCGCCGTCTTTGACTATGTGTCCTCGCTCTATCAATGATGGAATTATATATTTTAGATGCTTTGTTTCAACATTCATTGCATTTGCCAATTCTCTACTAGAAAAAACAAATTTACCATTTAAGTTTGCTTCTCTAATAAAACTCAAAATTTTACGTTCATTGTCTTTTAACTTGTGCTTAGCATTCATAATTATTTCTCCTCGTACTAATTCGAATTAATTATTTTAGTATCCTATGATGGTAACACCTTCAAGGGGAAGTTTAAATTTATCGCTAGCATAAACAGCATCAAGAAAAGCAATTACCTTTTCATAATCCTTGCCTCCTCTATATACTTCTCTTACAGCAATACACACATATTTAATGTCTTCCATGCAGCACGCTTCAAACAAGTCCTTTAGAAATTGATAGTTGTCATATGCCCGTCCTGCTTCAACTTCTACAACAATTCCATTTCTTTCATTAAGTGCATCCACCTCAAAAGTTTTTGTAGGGACACCGTTTTCTTCATACATGACTGGAATTCTTATTTTATCTGACTTTCCTTTTTCTACAAGAAATTCACATTTCATAAGGTCTTCTCTAACAATAGCTAGTACCTCATTACTTTTCAAAGTATTAGATGCTGAGTTGATTTTTGAAATATTTTTTTCAAAAACTTCAATTACATTTAAAACTGCTGCATTAACTTTTCTGTTCTTAGGGTAATTTGTCCACCTCATATTTCTTTTTCCTTTCTTTTCCACCATACCTATCATTTAATATTCTGCTAAAATGTTTATCTTTGCCGTTATGCTTGCAAGGCTTCAATTATAAATAAGCTGACAAGTGCAGCCTTCAACGCTTTGCTAATGTGATGTTGGAGAAATGAGATACTATAGAGAAACACAAACTATATTAAAAGATTACATTAGCAAAGCGAAAATTGTCATAGCCTAATTTATTATCTTAGACACATTTTCCCCAACTCTTAACCTATTCCTATTACCATACAACTTCTGAGGCCGCTCCTCCAGCAAAGAAAAATCCTATGCCAATTGCTACCACTACTATTATTATGCCGACTAATTGTTTTTTTGTTAAATTTACTCTCATCTTTATTCCTCCTTTACCTATCCTTTACACTATACATTATGCCGATCATTTCTCGTCATTTTTTGTTCTTTATACCCACTTTCGTTAAACAAAAAGAAAAAAACTGCATTTTTCTGCAGTTTCTCTCTTATTTCTTATTCAATATTTCTTGTTGCGCTGAATATATACTCTTTAAATATTCCGCATATTCTTCTGCCACATAATTAGGACTAACAATGGTAGCTTTTCCACCCAACCCCGCTATCCATCCAAAGTACTGAGGGCTTACAGAAATTTCTCTGACAGTAATAAAATGATCCGCTCCATCTTTCATGCATACTGTCCCGTCCGTTCCAAATCTATCAAATACTACTCCGCTCAAGCTGTTGTGAAATCTCATTCGGACTCTCTCTTTTTTTCCGAAAAACATATTAAAGGTATTTTTAGCGATTTCACTTATATTATATTCTTCAAAAGCTGTGCGGCCTTCTCTTATACTTTGTTCTAATACTGTCACTTCAGATATCTTATCTATCCTATAAGGTCTAATCTGGTCATAATTATTATCATAACCAAGCAAATAATACTTGCCATCATCCCATGTTACGGCCCATGGACTTATTAAATAAAAAGCACCCCCCTTTCTTGGCTCAAGAGTTTTATTGATCGTCCATTCCATATACTTGAATTTTAATTGATTATTACCTGCAATTGCTTTATATATAATATCTACAATATCAAGGCTTCCTTTACTTGTACTCTTTACCCTGTCTATTCTGGTTATATGTCTTTTTAAAGCACTTTGGTTATTTTTATTTGTCAAACCATATACTTTTTTTAATAAGGCATTAGAATCGTCTTCAGAAATGAACTTGGCACTTCGTATTGCATCAGCAATAAGCCTTACTTCAGAGTATAAAAAATCTCTTTCTTTTAAATAGTAACTCGTTTCTTTCCCTCTAGACGCTTTCACTATGCTTGGATTTCTATACTCATGTCTTATGTACTTTCCATTGGGTTTCTCTTCTTCTTCAAACCGCTCGTTTACCGGAACAGGGTCAAGAAATTCATTTAAGTAATATATGTCCCTAATGATAGTTCTGGGACCTGCTTCTATTTCATAGTCTTCCTTTAACTTGCTAATTATCTCCTTTGTCTTTATTTTGTCTCTCCCGGTTTCATCAGTGTAGTCTTCTATGATTTTCTTTACACACAGGAGCCTGTATCTATTTTCACCATATCTGTTCACTTCTTTTTTTTCTTGTTCCACTATATTTCCTCCATTTGTCAAATATAATGACTTTATTGCTATAATTATATGTTATATAGAATGTTTTTTCAAATAAAATAGGCACGCATTATACTGCATGCCTATATTCGTTTAATTCTATAGCAAGTTTTGCAACTGCTGATTTTTTTATTTGGCCAACTCTTTGTTTGGTGATTCCAATTTCTTCGCCAATACTCTGTAACGTCTTTATTTCTTTATTATTAAACCCATATAGCTCTGTTATGACTGTTCTTTCTATGTCACTAAGCACCTTCATTTTTTCGTTTACTATATTACAAACATCTCTTTCAATGGCCACTTCTTCCGGTGATTTGAGTGAAGTGTCCGGTAAGATGTTATAGTATGACATCACTTCATCAGAGCTATCTCTATTCTCCTTATCGTCTCCGTTAAGCGAAAATGTCATAACATTACTCTTGGATTTAATTTCTTCTATTTTTTTAACAGTCAATCCGGTATTTGCTGCAATTTCCTGTATTTTCGGAAGACATCCGTTAGATATCTGGTACTCCCTTTCATATTTTAAAACTTTATTTTTGTCTAAGGCAACAGCTTCCGGAAAGCGCACTATATACCCTGTTTCATTCGTTATTGCCCAGATATGTATTTTAACATGATAGATTACACATGCTATGAAATTTTGACTTACTTTTTCATCGAAGGTCTCAATAGCTCTTAAAACAGCTATTCTACCCTCTTGCTGTATGTCCTCATGTTCCATACGAAGTGCATTACTATTATTTGTTTTATATGCATTGGCAAACTTTGCAATTAACTTCTCAAAGTTGTTTATTATTGTATTTGTTGCCAATTCATCACCGTTCTTAGCTCTTCTTACTAAATTGAGTAATTCAGCATTGTTGTACGCATCTCTGCCTCTGTTTTTGTTGTTATTCATTTTCTTTCCTCCATTGTTCAAGCATTAGCACCTTATTGATAATTTCTAACAGGTTGCTGTACAGTCATCGAGCTTGTCTCTCGTGTACTCTAAATGGAATTTTGTGTTCTTCCCTGTAGTAATTACATTATACTCCCCTCATCTCGTCAAAATTTGTTGTTTATACCTGTAAATTAAAAAAATCAGCAAAAAAGCTGATTTTTTAAACTTCCTCTATACTCATGATATCACCTCTCTCAATATATTTTATTATTTTGGTTCTATTTTACAATACAAACCACTCGCTCGTTGCTAAAGTATCATTTAGTAATCTTGTGCGCTTCTAAAAGTATGTTTGGTATGTTTTTTCTGTTGCTTAAACTTATTTTTTCTTTTAACACTTCAAGCCCATTAAAGAAAGGGGTTATACCTACTACATCGCTGCCCGTTCTAGCCACTTTTTTCATCTCTTCGCTACCATCCAAAACATCCTTTATCTGTTTTGAGAAGTAAACCTCTTCTGAATATGCAAACATAATAAACGTAAGTACTGCTAGTTGATCTTCCAATTCTAATTTATTAAATTGGCGATAGAAATTTCTGTATCGTTTATCCTTACCATCAACAAACATAAAAATGACACTTCTATTTTCTAATGGAAATATAGAAATATGCAGATTCTTTATTTCATAATCAGGCGACGGGTAGAAAATATCATTTATTACTTTATCCTCCAAGTCAAAAACTAATGCAACCTGAGATTGAAAAGCTATAGGCACTACATAGTCCAGCTTTTTGTAATAACACATATAGTAATCGTTCTGCAAATGCTTTTCTATAGCCTTTTTTGCTTTAGTGTATCCTTTTTCATATTCATTTAGGTCCAACCTATTTTCATGTTCCTTCATATCCATATATGGATTACCTATTCCAAGAACTGATCTTGTTGCATCACTTAATTCTAATTCTATTTTGCGTTTGCTAATGGCTTTAAGGTAATTCTTCAATGCTATTTGTGCAATCATTTTGGCCGTAGGCTCCTGACTATAATTGTCAGGATTCTCATAATCAGAAAACAGCTTATTGTCACAATCTCTGCAAATAAGTTGAAAAGTGCCGGCTTTTTTAACACCCTTTTCATACTCAAGCGCCGGAAAATCAATTAACGAATTTATTGTTAAAACATCACCTTCTTCAGCAATCTTCTTCAGCGCAAATTGAGGTATAGAGTGAGAATTACAAAACCCATCTACTTTTCTTCCGCAATAATAGCAGCAATCTAGTTTTGCTATACTTTTACTTTTCTTTATTACAGCACTTATTTGTTTTCTAATCGACAGATCTTCTTTTATTCGAATTTTATCTAACTCATCAATTGGGCCTAAATCTATAGTTTCAGCTATTTTAAACATAACTATTCTCCCTTCCTAATTATGTGCAATCTTTTATATTTCTTTATTTCAACTCTTCACAATTTTTTCGTTTGTACTAGTTATGGATTAAGCTCCCATAGATTTAATTAACCCCTATAACAGCGATTACAACTGCTATAACACTAACTATACAGCTTATTAAAGCTAGCATACTCATAGAGAAATTATAAATTTTATCGGACCTTCTTTCGCTAGAAAACTCAAGAGCTGCCATTACTACAAGTGAACCCATGAACAGTACCAATAAGCAGAAACAAATGCCTGAAACTTTTTCTATTCCCACCATGTCATTGCTTGTTAAGGTGTAAAGAATTATGATAATTCCTGCCGCCCAAATCGCCATGCCTAAAATCAATAAAACAAACCCTACACCTATCTGAAGGACACTATCGTACAAGGTCATCTCCCTAACCTTTTTATTCTTATATGCGAATGGAAAAATCAAAAGCCCCAAGACTTTCAACACCTTCTTTATTTCGATTTTTCTTGGCCATTCGGGTTCTAAATTATAATCTTCTTTTATGGTATCTTCTGTTTTGTGTAATTCAAGATGAAATTCCTCGAACGCCTTAGCTGAATAATATATTTTCTTTTCCTTATGCTTTATTTTCGCTTGTCGTTTTAATCCTCTATATGACATTTCTTCACCCCTCCTTGTGTGGTATTTTTCAATATTTTATCACAATTTATCAATCCTTGTCCTTTTTTATAGTATAATCTATCTATACCGCGAAATTCCCACAGTGTATTATGAACCACCACACAGAAAGGAATATTGATATGAAATTTGATACTAAAAAAGGCCTGGATTTAGTTTCCGGAGCACTTAACAAAGCAACCGACATAGGCAAATCCGTTGCATATAACGCACAGTCCGGTGCGAAAGAGCTGGCCGAAAACGTTCAGTCCACCGCTAGCGACCTGGCGGAAAAAGCTAAAAACGACGCTTATCTCCGTAAACTCAAGAAATACAACCCACTCTTTCCCGACAAATACAACGACGCCTCCTTTGACCGTCCTAATCTGATCACCATCGTCGATGATGCGGTCAGACGTGATATCGATGTTTGCGAGGGAGCGATTGGTTAGCTCGAAACCAAGAACGACATCGAGATACTTTATCTTTACGACACAGCTGTGGCGTCCAGCGGCCTTAAATTCGTTCCGACCGCTGCATGTGATGAGACATATTATGTGGACAACTTCGACCACCAGCGCTACATTCGTATCGATCAGCTTTTCAACAAATCCCATGAAGAAAAGCTCGCGGAGCTTCAGCATATCGCCGCTTCTTTAGGTGCAAAGCGCTGTTCTATCGAGATCCAGGAGTCTGACAAAGAGTCTCAGAATAGCAAGAAAAAGTTTAGTATAAAGAGCGGCGTCAAAGTTGAAAGTATTGCAGCCTCTTCAGGAGGAAGCACAGAGCTAAGCATTTCTTCCAAGACAAGCAGTGCCAGAGATGGTGCAGTAGTATCTACTTTTGAAGGAAGCTCTGACCCACAAATGCCTACGCTCAAATGGTTTCAGCATGATGACACCATACGCCGTCTTATCGACTCACGACTGAATGACTCTAATCCAATAAAGACACATCATCTGAAGCTGGAAGGCTCCGCTTCAGCTACTATGTCACAGAAAACAGCCAGTTCAATCGACGGAGCTGTAAGTAAAATAAATTCCCAAAAAAGCTCCTCAATGGAAACGCGGGCAAAAAAAGAAAACACCAGCAAGTTGGTGTTTACGATAAAGTTTTGACATGATCGTATAAATCATGGCGGACAAACTGTTGGTCCGCCATCTCTATGTTATGTAAAATATTATTTTTCTGGATATAGCAACTTCCCCAATGAATTAACAGGCTCTTCTTCGCTTATCGAATTAACCGCATCACTTATTTCATTCCAATAGTCATATAAGGCAGATGCTTCTATTAACCCGTATTTCGACCTTCTTAATGCAAACATTTCGGTTAGTGTTGCATCCTGCCTTGCTGCAATAATATGCTCATTGGCCAAGTCTTTATATCCCATCAACACATATGCTTTAGAGTTTGGCGTTGCGCTTCTTATCGCTTTACTTGAAGATTTTATTTCACCAAACATAGTAGCATCAAGATATGTCTTTACTTCTACTGCAACAATTGGTAGTATAATCTCTTCCCTGTATGCATCATCTATTGAAATATTAATTTTCTTACCTATACAAAAGTCAACGTCCTTTTTAATAATAGCAATATCATCTTCACCTGCAATTTTCATTCCTGCATATATACCTTTATTAAAAACACTAAATACACCTTTTTTAATTGCAGGCAAATCCTTAAACAGATATGCGCTAATTTCCTCTAAAAATGTTGATGCAAACTTTGATTGAGAAGTGATTCCATATTTGTCCGAAAAAAGCTCTATAGCTTCATAATAACCATTGCAAATTTCAGCCGCCTCCTCAAAAGCATCATCATTATCACTGCTAAAATTAAGCGATAACATTTGTTCTCTCATCGGAATATAACAGTCATTTTTAAAAGCTTCAATCGCAGTTCTTTTACCCTTATAATTTGCAATTATTTTATGGTCCAAATTGTTCTCATGAATATATAACATTAATATCCCCCTCTTTTATAACGCTTCTACCACTGCTGAATAGTACGCTTTTAATAAACCGCCCTCAATCGCTGTTAATTGTCGTCTCCGTGCTGGAGAACTTGGTCTTTTACAAGCCCTTAAGTTATATTTCCCATTTATAGCATATGAGTAACTAGCCGGAACAGGTGCATTTTTCGAAATCTCATCTTGATACTCCATTAATACATATGTTTTAACATCTGGCGATGCTGTCTTAAGTTGGGTTCCAGAAAACAACGCTTCATGATGCATTGTAGAATCTAAATATGTTTTGGCCTCAATACATACAAAAGGAAATCTCACTATCATTTCAACACCATTTATCGCCATCGAACTTGTTTTTCCTATGCAAAAATCTACGTCCTTATATAGAACTCTATATTGCAAGTCTCTTTCTACAAGAACACCTGCGTAAATCTCTTTGTTGAAAAACTCCAACTCGTTTTCAACAATAAATGAGTTGTTTTTAAATAAATATGTAGAAAGCTCTTCTAAAACAGATGATCTCAACTTTGTCTGCGCATTAATGCGATGTGCTGACATTACATTGTCAACATGCAAAAGGTATTCATTCATTTCATTAGCAGCATAATCAAAGTCTTCTATTTGCATTAGCTCATAATTAACGCTTTCCATATTACTTCGATAGTTTAAATAATGCTCCTCTAGTATTATTAAATCATTGTACTTGTCAGTACCTGGATTCTCTTTTGCTATTTGTCCATTTAAAATGCTATAGTGTGCGTACATTTTATATCTCTTTTACTTACTTTCTTCTAAATAATCTATGATTGTTCTTGCTATAGCTTTTGCTAATAACGGCGGCACTGCGTTGCCTATTTGCTGATATTGAGATAGATTTTTCTCCCATGACATTGTTGTTCTTTTACCACAAAAAACATACGTATCCGGGAACGATTGAAGTCGTGCGCCTTCTCTCGCAGTATAGTTTCTGTTTATGTACGGATGAACAAAGTTGCTTTGAAAACTTGCAGGAATAGTTGGTGATGGTCTATCTGGGTAAGGACGCATGTTGTTCTGCGAGTACACTTTGCCGCTTACTTTACTTGCATCTCCTCTTTGTCTTTGCTGATGTTCTTCTGCAACATCTGCAACTGATTGACCAAATCCAATTTGTTCAAATCTATCAATTAAACGTTTCGTATGTCTCATCGCTATGTGATTATATACTTTCTCACTGCCTTCTCTTACATATATTTGGTATTCATTTTGTGGGATCATTGGGTACTCTTGAACTTCACAACCTTCACTTGCACTAATCTGTGGTAAATCCATGATTGCTTCTTCTATAGTTATCTGATCACCTCCAAAAGTAAATCCTTTTGGCTCAATTGCTTCCCCATCAAACGGTATATCGTTTCTTATACCAATGAAAAACACTCTTAATCTACTTTGTGGCACTCCAAATTCGGCAGCGTTTAACGTAAATATCTCTAAATTGTATCCTGCATTTTCAAACTCTGTTCTAATCACCTCTTTTACGGGCTCTTTATCTTTTGTTATCATAGATAAAATTCCCGTAACATTTTCCATTACAAAGAATTTTGGTTTATAATGCTTTACAAAACGCACAAATTCCATGAACAAACTGTTACGTGGATCTTTAGGATCTCTATTGCCGCTTAATGAAAAACCTTGGCACGGAGGACCTCCCACTATACCATCAATAACCACTTCTTTAGAGTTCACCAACTCATCTAAATCAAGAACTTTTGTTATGTCTTCTGTCATTACAAATGTCTCTGGGTGATTTTTTTTATATGTTTCTGACGCCCATTCGTCTATTTCTACTGCCAATGGAATTTCAAATCCAGCCATTTCAAATCCTGTACTCAATCCTCCACAGCCAGCAAACAAGTCAATTACTTTCATATATGTCTCCTGAAGTTTTAATATATCTTTATTATACTATTAGACAATTTTTCATTCAATAGAACAAATGCTTCTTTTCTTTAGCCATAACTATAATAATCTTTTTTTAGTACGAAAAACCGCCCTCAAATTATAAGGACGGTTAACCATGTGAGCGTTAAATGAAAAAGTAAAATAGATTAAAGTAAGTATTTACGAGTAGCGAAGCCTATATATAATCTGCCTAATTAATCTTTTAATAACAAAAAGCTCCTTTTCCTTCAAGCTTTTCTTACTTAATCCTTAACGGCCTTGATAGTTAATTATATTTCACAGTTATTTACATGACTAATTAAGGCGTTAGTATATATTGCGTCACAATCACGCAACTTTTTGCGTTTTATGCTCAATATGGTTTGCGTTTTTATTGACTTTTACGCAACCTTGTGTTATCATCTAAACAACCAAATGAAGAAGAAAGGAATTTATTATTAATATGAGCGAAATTTTTAAGCTACCCGGATCATCCTATGGCGAATTGATCAAAATCATAAAGGCATACGGTGCAACAAAGCCAGATACGCCCGTACAGTTGTCGGAATTATCACAGAGCACTGGAATCCCTACTACTGGTGTGAGCAGAAATAATGGATTTTTGGTTCAGCAAAAGCTCGTTACTGAAGGTACCAAAAAAGTAGCTACCGATATATGCCGCAAGCTAGCAAGTGCATATAATAACAACTTGAACCACGAAGTTCAGATGATCTGGAAAAACATAATAAAGGAAAGCGACTTTCTATTAAGAATGCTTTTGGTTCTTGAAAACAAATGTACTATGGAACGAAACGAATATATCGGGCATATTATCCATTCATCTGGACAGCTCTCATCTTCAGCTTCACGTTCTGGAGCAGCAACAATCATCGAAATCCTCAAGATTGCTGAAGTAATAGAAGAAAACGATGGTAATTATTATGTTTCAAAAGAAAAATCATGCTCCTCTCCAAAAGAGTCAATTCCAATTAATAACGGGGCTGTTATAAAAGCTCCGCCATGCATAAACACGCAAGAATTACCACATCAAAATCCAACTCCAGCGACTGACGATTATTTTATCCAGCCATACACATGTGAATCAGGGAAAATTGCTGAAATAAGGATACCAAATGATGCCACAAAGGATGACCTGTTGCTTATTAAGGATATGTTACTTCTTGTCATGAAGAGAAAATATAAGCTAGATTTAACTGAATAGGAGTCACTATGTCTACGTACCAACTTTTTTTAGACGAATCAAAACCTAATTCAAATTTTAACAACTTCACTTTGGGCGGAATTGCCATCGAAAGCGATACATATGAACAGCAACTAAAACCTGCTATTCATGCTCTTAAGACCCAGTGCTTCGGCAGAACTGATATAATTCTTCATGAGATTGATATACGCAACAGGCGAAACATGTTCGCTGATATTTCCCAGGATCAACAACAAGACTTTTTTAATAAACTGAACCGTCTTTTTCTTGATAATCCTTGGTTTCATGTTTTAGCCGTTTCTATAAACACCGAGGATTTGTCCACGTTTTATCATGATACCGACCGCAATGATTTATATTATATTGCTTTACAACTTTTAATGGAAAACTTCACACAACTTCTTTCATTAAAAAATGCTACTGGAGCAATATATTTAGAATCTACTGATGATTGCAATAATGCTCGTTTACAAAACTTGTTTCATATTCTTAAAGCTAATGGCACATTGTTTTTGAAAAAGAGAATTCTCCAACAGAGACTGTCAACAATAAATTTCTCATCTAAAAAAGAAAATATTATTGGGTTACAGGTTGCAGATTTTGTCCCCAACGCCCTCGCTCGTAAAGCTTTGGGTAAAAAACAAAAAAACCCTTCCATACTAAACGGAATCGAAGCTCGTTTATACGATGGTGGCATCAATATGAAAAACAGATTTGGCCATAAAGTAATAAAGTAGCTTATCAAAAAAACATTGACAACGATCCCTCCTGTGATATATTATTATTTCACAGGAGGAAATGCGTAGCTATTCGTCTTGTGTTAAAAAAAAGAATTGCCTAGCTTTTCTTTTTTTTTTTTTGACTAAAATAAAATATTTTACATATCATAATAATCCAAGTGAATTTATTAATTTTCACTTAAATATTAAGCGGAGGCATAATTTAATCTTGCCTCCGCTTCTCATTTATATCTATATCGCTCCCTCTACCAGATCTCCACATTCCTTAGTCCCAACCGCTTCTTCGCCTTCTTTAGCGATGTCAGGTGTTCTGTAGCCGTCGTCGAGGACTTTCTTTACCGCTGCTTCGATGGCGTCTGCTTCTTCCAGCAGTCCGAATGTGTATCTCAGCATCATTGCTGCTGACAGGATAGTTGCCATTGGGTTGGCGATGTTCTGTCCTGCGATGTCAGGTGCTGATCCGTGTACCGGTTCGTACATTCCGAAGTTTCCTGTTGCCAGGCTTGCTGATGGCAGCATACCGATGGAGCCTGTGATCTGGCTTGCTTCGTCTGACAGGATGTCTCCGAAGATATTGCTTGTAACGATCACGTCAAACTGCTTTGGTGCTCTCACCAGCTGCATTGCTGCGTTGTCCACGTACAGGTTGTTCAATTCAACTTCAGGGTATTTTTCAGCGACTTCAGCAACTACGCGTCTCCAAAGTCTGGAGCTTTCCAGTACGTTGGCTTTGTCTACGCTTGTTACCTTCTTGCCGCGCTTCATTGCCATATCAAATGCAACTTCTGCGATCCTTCTTACTTCCATTTCGCTGTACTGCTCGATATCGTAAGCCGCAGGACCCAGAGGGGTGTCCCGTATAATCCCCTTTTCACCGAAGTAGATGCCGCCTGTCAGTTCTCTTACTACTACGATGTCCAGTCCGCCTTCGATGATCTCAGGCTTCAGCGGGCATGCGTCTGACAAGCAGTCGAATACCATCGCCGGTCTCAGGTTTGCAAAGAGGCCCAGTTCCTTTCTTAGGCCCAGCAGTGCCATTTCAGGTCTTTCGCTGCCCGGCAGGTTATCCCATTTCCAGCCGCCTACAGCGCCTAGAAGAACGGCATCTGCCGCTTTGCATGCATCTATTGTTGACTGAGGGAGGCACTGTCCGTATTCATCGATGGCACATCCGCCCGCCAGCACTTTGTTATATTCAAAAGTATGTCCGTATTTTTCCCCGATCTTGTCCAGAACCTTTAGTGTTTCGCCAACTACCTCAGGGCCGATACCATCGCCGAGGATTACTGCAAGTTTAATGTTCATTGTTTTGCTCCTTGATCAAGAGAGTTATTTTGACGAAAACCTGCATTTTTACATATGCTTTCGTTAAAATCACACTCAATTTAATTGTATTTTTATCAAAAGTACCGGTCTGGTGATATTAAATTGACGAAATCAAATCATTTCATATGTCACTTCGTCAAAATAATGCTGTTTGATCACGATGAGACTCATGGTTTTGACGAAACAGCTTCCGGAAACTGCCTTTTTCGTCAAAACATCTATCTCACTGACCATTATGCAGCCGTGCACACCGCCGCTGCAATACAGGCCATCCAGATCCGTGCGATCTGAGATTTAGCCTTTGATGCTCTTCATAAGTCCACCCTTTGCCATGATGTCTTTGATGAATTCAGGGAAAGGCTGTGCCTGATATTTTTCGCCTGTTGTTTCGTTCACGATCACGCCTGTGTCGAAGTCGATGGATACTTCCTGTCCTGCTTCGATGGCTTCGCTGGCTTCTGGGCATTCCAGGATAGGAAGGCCGATGTTGATGGCGTTTCTGTAGAAGATCCTTGCGAATGTCTTGGCGATAACGCAGTCGATGCCGCTTGCTTTGATTACTGCAGGTGCGTGTTCTCTTGATGAGCCGCAGCCGAAGTTTTCGCCGCCTACTATGATGTCGCCAACCTTTACTTTGTTTACGAATTCTGCGTCGATGTCTTCCATGCAGTGGGCTGACAGTTCTTTCATGTCTGCCACGTTCAGGTATCTTGCAGGGATGATAACGTCTGTGTCGACGTTGTCACCATATTTATGGACTGAGCCTTTTGCTTTCATATTTCACTCCTCCTTGCTTGCCTTTTTTGCAAATTACGGCGTTGCTGCTCCTCCCGCAGTACTCACATACTCAAGTATGCTCCGTTCTACGCTCGTCGCGCGCCTTGCCCTTCGCAAAAAATTCTGCGCAATACTTTTTCTTTCTTCCGATTTATTTCAGATCTGCAGGGCCGCTGATCTTGCCTGTCACTGCGGATGCCGCTGCAACTGCAGGGCTTGCCAGGTATACTTCTGACTTGACGTGGCCCATTCTGCCTACGAAGTTTCTGTTAGTTGTCGCTACGCATCTTTCGCCCGCTGCCAGGATACCCATGTGTCCGCCTAGGCAAGGTCCGCATGTCGGTGTGGATACTACGCAGCCTGCGTCGATGAAGATGTCCATGTATCCCAGCTTCATGCAGTCTTTGTATACCTGCTGTGTTCCCGGGATGATGATGGCTCTGACATCGCGGTGCACCTGGCGGCCTTCCAGGATCTTAGCCGCTGCAGCCATGTCTTCCAGTCTGCCGTTAGTGCATGATCCGATCACTACCTGATGGATGTCGATGTCTTCTACTTCGTCGATAGTCTTAGTGTTTTCAGGCAGATGCGGGAATGATACTGTCGATTTCAGTGCGGACAGATCGATATCATAGGTTTCCGCATATTCGGCGTCCTCATCAGCTTCGAAAACTTTCCATTCGCCTTTTACTCTGCCTGTCATGTATTCGATAGTTGTTTCGTCTACAGGGAAGATGCCGTTCTTAGCACCTGCTTCGATGGCCATGTTAGCGATACAAAGTCTGTCGTCCATGGAGAGGCTCGCTACTCCCGGTCCTGTGAATTCCATTGATTTGTAAAGTGCACCGTCTACGCCGATCATTCCGATGATGTGGAGGATCACGTCTTTACCGGAAATATTTTCGCCAAGCTCGCCTGTCAGGTTGAAGCGGATAGCTTCGGGAACTTTGAACCAGGCTTCGCCTGTTGCCATTCCTGCTGCCATGTCTGTGCTTCCCACGCCTGTTGAGAATGCTCCCAGCGCGCCGTATGTACATGTATGTGAGTCTGCTCCGATGATGCAGTCGCCTGCTTTGACGATCCCCTGTTCAGGAAGCAGCGCATGTTCGATACCCATGCGTCCTACATCATAAAAATGTTCTACATCGAATCTCTTGGCAAAAGTCCTGCACTTCATGCACTGTTCTGCCGCCTTGATGTCCTTGTTAGGTGTGAAGTGGTCCATGACCAGTGAGATCTTCTCCCTGTCAAAGATGCCGTCGAATCCTGCTTTTTCGAATTCGTTCACTGCTACAGGTGTTGTTATATCGTTGCCCAGCACCATGTCAAGCTTAGCTCTGATCAGCTGGCCTGCCACTACGCTGTCGAGCCCGGCGTGAGCCGCCAGGATCTTTTGGGTCATTGTCATTCCCATAATGTATCTCCTTTCTATGGGATCGGCTTCGCCGTCCCAACCGAAGCGCAAAGCGCGCCTTTGCATTCTATTCTACGAAGTGATTCTTCTTATTTTCTCTGTTCAGTGCTGATACCAGCGCATTGACTGAAGCCAGGATGATATCCTCGTGGATACCTACGCCCCAGAACTGGTTGCCATCCCTATCCTCGATACAAACGTAAGCTGCAGCCTTTGAATGTGAATCAGCTGACAGAGCGTGTTCGGAGTAAGTGATG
This sequence comes from Bacillota bacterium, assembly GCA_030536355.1. Classification (GTDB taxonomy): domain Bacteria; phylum Bacillota; class Clostridia; order Peptostreptococcales; family Anaerovoracaceae; genus Lentihominibacter. The sequence continues at coordinate 169,382 of JAUNQD010000001.1, forward strand.
AACTTGTAGTCGAATGTGTACGGCGACTGCTTCAGCGCATTACTGATAGCGTCCAGACGTCCGTTACCGATGGCTTCGAACTGGTAATCATCGCCTGCCATGCGGACTTCGATCTTAGCGATCATACCGTTATTTGATCTGTAGTCGCTTGCCTTTTTGAATACTGCATCAGTGATATCGATCGGATCGAACACATTGACATATTCCTTGGCGAATGCCTGGTAAACTTCGACCGGTGACAGCTCCTTGTGTTCGTGGTCAGAGATGTCCTTGATCATGTAGCCCAGCTCTTCTCTCATCTGAGGCGGGATCACATAACCGAAGTTCTGTTCCAGGATGTGTGCTACGCCGCCCTTGCCGGACTGGCTGTTGATACGGATAACGTCTGCTTCGTATTCTCTGCCGATGTCTTTCGGGTCGATGAGCAGATATGGTACGTCCCAGTAAGGTCTGTCGTCGTTGATACGGCAGCGCATTCCCTTACTGATAGCATCCTGATGGGATCCTGAGAATGCCGCGAATACGAGGCTTCCGCCGTAAGGCTGTCTAGGATGCACCTTCAAGTCTGTATATTTTTCATAGTTTTCTACGACTTCCGGCATGTTGGAGAAATCCAGCTCAGGATCAACGCCGTGGGAGAAAAGGTTCATCGCCAATGTCACGATGTCCACGTTGCCTGTTCTTTCACCGTTACCGAAGAGCGTTCCTTCGATACGGTCGCCGCCTGCCAGCATTCCCAGCTCAGCCGCTGCAACGCCTGTTCCTCTGTCATTATGAGGGTGGAGCGAGATGCAGAGTTTCTCTCTTCCGTGCAGGTTCGCGCACATGTATTCGATCTGCGAAGCATATACGTGAGGCATGGACATTTCTACTGTTGCCGGCAGATTGATGATGATCTCTCTGTCAGCATCGCCTTCTCTCCATGTATCGATAACTGCGTTTGAGATCTCTACTGCAAAGTCCAGCTCTGTTCCCGTAAAGCTTTCAGGTGAGTATTCGAATGCAAAGTCTGTGTCCGGATTCTTCGCTGCATGCATGTTCATCAGCTGTGCGCCTTCTACTGCGATCTTGATGATCTCAGGCTTTTCCTTCTTGAAGACCTGTTCTCTCTGAGCTACAGATGTAGAATTGTAAAGGTGCACTACTGCCTTCTTAACGCCTTTCAGGGCGTCGAAGGTTTTCTTGATGATATGCTTTCTTGACTGAGTCAACACCTGGATCCTTACATCATCAGGTATCAGCTTGTCATCTACCAGTTTTCTCAGGAACTGGTATTCTGTTTCCGATGCTGCAGGGAATCCGACTTCGATTTCCTTGAATCCCAGTGAAACGAGATATTTGAAGAAGTCGACCTTTTCCTGGAGGCTCATAGGTACGATCAGTGCCTGGTTGCCGTCTCTTAAGTCTACGCTGCACCAGCGAGGTGCTTTCTCGATATGATCTTTTTTGACCCATTCGTTATGGGGCGTCGGTGGCGGGAAGTATCCCACTTGGTATTTGTCGTAGTTTTTCATGTTGTCATTTCCTTTCCAGATGTGCGACGCGGGGTGCGATCGGGATCGCGTTCGAGCTGCGCGCTGTATCGAAGATACAGACAGCTTATAAAAAGAAAAGCCTTCATCTCAAACTAAGAGACGAAGGCATTGCCTGCGCGGTACCACTCTTATTGGTATGCTATTTCGGCCTTGGCCGTCTCGCGAAAGTCTGCAGACTGCCAGCCTGCCCTTTGCACGAAAGATCACATACCCACTTTAAGCTTTCTGCTCCCGGGTGAGACATTTGACTCCGTATACAGCCTCGCACCACCCGGCTGCTCTCTGAAATACTTATATCAAACTTATTCCGTTCATCGCATCTTTATTATGTTGTTAAATCGGCTGTCGCCGTTTTCGTTATGTAATAATATATATTAGGAAATTTTATTTGTCAACCGCTTAAACGCGTTAAAGCGGTCATGTTTTTGATATTATTTTGCTTTATCTCCACATGCACTGTCTTGCGGCTTTCTTGTACCAGTTCAGGACTACCAGTGTGATAGCAGGAGGCAGCAGGTCGCCGGCCTTGGCGATATCTGCGAAGATACCGATACCTGTCAACAGTGCGAATGCGATAACTACATAACCTGCCAGCTTGGAGAACTCGACCAGCTTAGTTGTCGGTTCCTGTGAACCCGACTTGACATATCTTCGTCCGTTGAATCCCAGCCAGAGTTTAGCGACTAAGAGAACTACGAACAGCAGCGTGCTCACTAACACATAGATGGGGCTTGTCGCTGCGCCTTTGAACACAGCCATCAGGCCAACTGCTTTTGGCAGCATAGAAAGCACGTCCCAAATACCTAAAAACAGCAGCAGCCCGCTGTACATTTTTAAATTATATCTTGCATTATCCATAAGTTATATTCCTTTTCTTTGTATGATAATTCTTATGCTATTCTATCGCAAAGCACCTGCCCTCTGCAACTATATCTTGCGCTTTGCATGAACAATTTGGCTGTTTTTGTGTAACTAAACTACGATTTTATAAATTCGTTGTGTTTCAAGCACAATTTCTTGAAAATTGGGGTTGCTTTTATTTTTCTTACATATATAATAGAGATTGTGGGCGATAAATGGCTGAATTCTGCGGATTTCGGCGATTTCGAAGCACCTTGCGATAGGCGGCTGCCCGCGCCTACTAGAAGAAGATTTTTACTAAGGAGGAATAAATGAGAGTAACAGGATCACAACTGGTTGCTGAGATCTTATTAGAACATGGTGTTGACACGGTTTTCGGGTATCCGGGAGGTACTGCGCTGAACCTTTATGACACTCTCTACGAGTACAGAGACAGGATCAGACACGTACTGGCATCTCACGAACAGCATGCCGCTCATGCTGCGGACGGATATTACAGAGCTACAGGTAAGACAGGGGTCGTTTTCGCTACAAGCGGACCGGGAGCGACTAATTTGGTAACAGGTATTGCAACTGCATTTATGGACAGTGTTCCGGTAGTTGCCATTACAGCCAACGTACCTGACAGCCTTATCGGCAGAGATGCTTTCCAGGAAATCTGTATCACAGGCGTGACAATGCCTATCACTAAGCATACTTTCTTCGTTAACGATATAAAGGATCTGGCGGATGCACTGAGAAATGCTTTCAGGATCGCCAATAGCGGAAGAAAGGGTCCGGTCCTCGTAGACATCACTAAGGATGTTACGGCCGATACTATAGATTACAAGCCTGAAAAGCCGCTTGAGCTGAAGCCATCTCCTAAGTTCACAGAAAAAGAAGTTCATGATGTCGCTGCTATGATCAATGCAGCAGAAAGACCTGTCATCTACTTCGGCGGCGGAGTTGCTGCTTCAAGAGCAGGCAAAGAGCTGAACCAGCTGGTAGAAACCGCAGACATCCCTGCTACATACACTCTGATGGCAGCCGGCATCATCGGTTGGGAAAATCCTAAGAATCTGGGCCTCATCGGAATGCACGGAAGTATCGCGGCCAACAAGGCTGTAGACAGAGCCGACCTGGTCATCGCACTGGGCACAAGATTCAGTGACAGAGTAGCGCTGAACCCTAAGAAGTTTGCCAAGAAGGCAACTAAGGTTCAGATCGATATCGATGCCAGCGAGATCAACAAGAACGTTCTCGTTGACTACGGTGTGACAGCAGATGTGAGAGAATTCCTCAGAGCGCTGCTGCCGCTGATCAAGAAAAAGGATCACAAGGAATGGGTATCACAGGCAACTGAGTGGAAGAGAAGATCAGGCGACATCAAGTGTCAGGAAGCTGAGCTTCACCCAAGCGAGATCATCCACAGCGTATGCGACCTTACAGATAAAGAAACCATCTATGTTACAGACGTTGGCCAGCACCAAATGTGGGCTGCCCAGTATCTGAAACATGAAAAGACCGAAAACTTCATCACAAGCGGAGGTCTGGGAACTATGGGTTACGGCTACGGAGCTGCCATCGGCGCTCAGGTCGGCCAGCCTAATAAGAGAGTAGTGCATATCACGGGCGACGGCTCTTTCCACATGAACCTGACCGAAGCGTGCACTGCAGTAAGCAACGAACTTCCGATCATCACGATCATCATGAACAATCAGGTTCTGGGAATGGTTTACCAGTGGCAGACAGCATTCTACGGCAAGCGTTACTCCGGAACTACGCCTGAAAGAAAGACAAACTTCCCTAAGCTGGTAGAAGCCTTTGGCGGAAAGGGCTACTCAGCGTCTACTCCTCAGGAGTTCGAAGAAGTCTTCAAGAAGGCTCTCGAAGCAAAGGGCCCTGTCTGGATCGATTGCGCCATCTCAAGAGAAGAGCGCGTTCTTCCTATGATCCCTGCAGGCAAAACCGTTGAAGATATGATCATAGGTTAGGAGGGGCAGAGAATGGATAGTAAAGCAGTAAAAAAATCAATTATCAGTATACTGGTAAGAAACGAAGCAAACGTAACTACAAGAGTCAGCTCATTGTTTGGTAGACGCGGATTCAATATCACTTCATTCACAGGCTGTGCTACCAACGATCCGAAGATCTCTCGTATCACGGTGGCATTCGAAGGAACAGAACAGGCGCTCCATCAGATACTCACTCAGACAGCTAAGCTGGAAGACGTTATCAAGATTTTCACTATGGACGATAACAGCATCTACAGAGAACTGCTTCTGATGAAGGTGAAAGCAGACAAGAGCGAGCGTTCAGCGATCATGCAGATCGTAGAGATCTACAGAGGCAAGATCGTTGATCTCTCAAGAGACAGTCTGATCATCGAAATGACAGGATCACCTGAAAAGCTGGACGGCTTTATGGACATGATGAACTGCTACGACATCGCAGAAGTTTCAAGAACAGGCGTGACAGGAATGAGCAGAGGCATCGAACTGGAAGGATAAATAAATTCAAATTCATATAAAAGGAGAACAGTAAAATGATAAAGAAATATTACGATCAGGATTGTAATTTAGGAATGTTAGACGGCAAGACAGTTGCCATCATCGGCTTTGGTTCACAGGGACATGCTCATGCTATGAACCTGCATGAAAGCGGAGTTGATGTAGTAGTAGGTCTCAGACCTGGTTCAGCTCACACTGCTAAGGCAGAAGCTGCAGGCCTGAAGGTCCTGGGAATCGAAGAAGCTGCTGAAGCAGGCGATATCGTTATGATCCTCGCACCTGACGAACTGCAGGCTTCCATCTACAAGAACCAGATCGAAAAGCACATGAAGGAAGGCAACGTTCTGGCATTCGCTCACGGATTCAACATCCACTACAGCCAGATCCAGCCTGCTGCTGATCTCGACGTTATCATGATCGCTCCTAAGGGTCCCGGACATACAGTAAGAAGCCAGTATGTAGAAGGCAAGGGCGTTCCTTCACTGATCGCTGTTTATCAGGACGCTTCAGGCAAAGCTAAGGATTATGCTCTGGCATACGCTTCAGGAATCGGTGCAGGTCGTGCAGGTATCCTGGAAACTACATTCAAAGAAGAAACTGAAACTGACCTCTTCGGTGAACAGGCTGTTCTTTGCGGCGGTGTTTGCGAACTGATGAAGGCCGGATTCGATACACTGGTAGAAGCAGGCTATGAACCTGAAATGGCTTACTTCGAATGTATCCACGAAATGAAGCTGATCGTTGACCTGATCAACGAAGGCGGTTTCGACAAGATGAGATACTCTATCTCCAACACTGCTGAATACGGTGACTACAGAACAGGTAAGAGAATCATCACTGAAGATACAAGAAAAGAAATGAAGAAAGTCCTCTCAGAAATCCAGGACGGTACTTTCGCAAGCGAATTCGTTCAGGAAATGAACGCAGGCGGCAAGGCTAAGTTCCTCGCATCAAGAAGACTGGAAGCTTCACACCTGCTGTGCAAAGTAGGCGAAGAACTGAGAAAGATGATGAGTTGGTTAAAGAAATAGGTAATGAAAATGAGAAGTGACAATGTAACAAAGGGCATGGAAAGAGCTCCTGCAAGAAGCCTTTTCTATGCTATGGGATATACTAAAGAAGAGCTGGAAAGACCTCTCATCGGTGTCGTTTCAGCTAAGAGCGAGATCGTTCCTGGCCACATGCATCTGGATAAAGTGGCAGAAGCCGTAAAGGCCGGTGTAAGAATGGCAGGCGGTACTCCTATCGAAGTTCCTGCTATCGGTGTTTGCGACGGTATCGCTATGGGGCATATCGGCATGAAATACTCACTGGCAAGCCGTGAGCTGATCGCAGACAGTGTTGAAACTATGACAATGGCACATCAGTTTGACGGTCTGGTTCTGGTTCCTAACTGCGACAAGATCGTTCCGGGAATGATCATGGCTGCAGTAAGAATGAAC
>JAUNQD010000001.1:175749-193205 GCA_030536355.1 Bacillota bacterium
ATGATGAGCGGTCTGGTAAAAGGCGAAGAAACCAGCTTGTCAAAGATGTTCGAAGCAGTAGGCGCAAGAAAAGCTGACATCATCGACGATGCAGAGCTTCTGGAATACGAAGAAAACGTTTGTCCGGGCTGCGGATCATGCTCCGGCATGTACACAGCTAACAGCATGAACTGTCTGGCAGAAGCTGTAGGTATCGCGCTTCCTGGCAATGGAACCATCCCTGCTGTAGACAGCGGTCGTATCAGACTGGCTAAACATGCAGGTATGGCTATCATGAACCTGGTCGAAAAGGACATCAAGGCTCGTGACATCATCAACGAAAAATCACTGCAGAACGCACTGGCATGTGACATGGCTCTGGGCTGTTCTTCAAACAGCGTACTCCATCTGCTGGCCATCGCCAACGAAGCAGGCGTTGAACTGAACATGGAGATCTTCAACCAGTTCAGTGCTAAAGTTCCTAACCTCTGTCATCTGGCACCTGCAGGCGGCACTCACATGCACGACCTGAACAGAGCAGGCGGTCTGATGGCTGTATTCAGTGAATTAGATAAAAAGGGCTTGATCGATAAGAGCCTGATCACAGCTACAGGCAAGACTGTCGGTGAAAACATCGGCAATGCTCATGTTAGAGATTACAATACTATCCGTCCTATCGACGATCCATACAGTGAGACAGGCGGCATCGCAGTTATGTGGGGCAACATCGCTCAGGAAGGCTGCGTAGTCAAGAGAAGTGCAGTCGCTCCTGAAATGCTGGCACACAGCGGCCCTGCAAGAGTTTTCGACTGTGAAGAAGATGCTATAGCAGCTATCTATGCAGGCAAGATCGTAGACGGCGATGTAGTAGTTATCAGATACGAAGGACCTAAAGGCGGTCCGGGAATGAGAGAAATGCTCAATCCTACAAGTGCTCTGGCAGGAATGAAGCTGGACAAGACAGTTGCACTCATCACAGACGGCAGATTCAGCGGAGCTTCCAGAGGAGCTTCCATCGGTCACGTTTGTCCTGAAGCTGCTGTAGGTGGAAACATCGGTCTGCTGCAGGACGGCGACATCATCGAGATCGACATCCCTAACGCTAAGATCAACGCACAGGTAAGCGACGAAGAATTCGCAGCAAGACGCGAAAGCTACGTAGCACCTCCTCCAAATGTAACAGGCGGATGGCTGGTAAGATACCAGAGAAACGTTGACTCCTCAGCTAAGGGAGCGGTAATGAAATAGTCCGCACGACATCTATGAAAAAACAGAAGGACATCTCAAATGAGATGTCCTGTTCTTTGAAATCAGTTTTGAAGGAATCATTATGAGAAAAAAGAATTACAGGCACTACGTCCTTTCTTTCGGACATTTATGTTCGGACATCGCGCACGGTGCCCTTTCCGCGATATTGCCATTCCTTATCGCGGCATATCATTTTGACTATACAACAGCAGCCATGCTGGTTATGGTCGCCAACATCGTGGCTTCCGTGATCCAGCCGGTCTTCGGTCACCTTGCCGACAAGATCGATAACCCTCGCATCATGGTTTATGGCGTTATCCTGGCTGGCGGCGGCATGGCCTTGACAGGAGTTTTATCAAACTTCACCGGACTCTGCATCGCAGTTCTTGTCAGTGGTGTAGGCTCTGCCCTCTTCCACCCGCAAGCTGCACAGCTTGTTAACAGATACGCCGACGATGATAATGTAGGATTCTCTCTCGGGATATTCTCCTTCGGTGGCAATCTGGGATTCACGCTGGGACCTTTGCTGGCTACAGGCTCCATCGCTGTATTCGGTCTCAAAGGTACTTTGATTTTCTTTATCCCTGCGGCGATATTCGGAGTGCTGTCAACAAAGTTCTTTCCGAAGCCTCCTAAGGCTCCGAAGCTGCAGAGCTCGGCAGACGCATCTGCGCCGGGAACCTCTTCGGCAGAAACGTCCTCTGCAGATTCCTCTGCGACAGAAACCTCCGCTGCAGGCGACAGCCCTGCACTTTGTACACCAAAATACAAAGACCGCTGGGGCGCATTTGCTAAGCTTGGCATTCTTATCTGCTTCAGATCCATCGTTTATACCGGCATTGGAACATTCCTGGTCCTTTACCTCGTTGATAATATGGGTCAGACTGAAGCTATCGGTAATATGTCGCTGAGTTTCTATTACGCAGTTTCTGCACTGGCGGCGCTGTTCGGCGGTAAGCTTGCTGATAATTTCGGGCATCGCAAGACGGTTTGGCTGTCATTCGCGATACTCCTTCCAGCAATGATAATATTCACGGTATCCGGCAGCTTCTGGCTGTGTCTTCTGATGCTGATCCCGATGGGTGCTGGCCTCAACATCGGCTACAGCCCGCTGGTCCTGATGGGACAGCGATACCTGCCTAATCATATCGGCTTCGCATCCGGTATCACACTGGGGCTGATCGTTAGTGTCGGCGGCATCTTCACACCGATCCTCGGCAAGATCGGCGATACATACGGATTGACAGCTACTTTCGTGGCGGTCTGCGCTGTGTGCGCATTCTCGTTCATACTGTCACTGATCCTGTCAGATGCGGAACTGGTTGAAAACGATACAGAAAAGGTCGAATCACTATGATTCGACCTTTTTTAATATTTACATCTTCTTCGCTTCTTCATATCTCTTGACTTTACCTGTAGTCGTCTTGATCATTTCCTGATCTGTTACGATGACACGCAGCATCTGCTTATATGTCGGCAGTGTTTCGTTGATCTTGTCGATGTCGGCTTTCACATAGGCTTCGATCTTCGCCACGTCATCACCTTCCTGCCCGAGATTCTCTCTCATCCAGTCCGCCTTATACACGATCTTCGCACAGATCGCCAAGTCTTTATGGTCGCCATCATGGTTTCGAGGCTGTCCGAAGACCATACATTCCTCGACATACGGCAGGTTACTAATCAGCACTTCCAGCTCTTCCGGATAAACATTCTTACCGTTCTTAAGCACGATAACATTTTTCTTACGGCCGCAGATAAAGATATATCCATCCTTGTCCACGTACGCCAGGTCCCCCGTATGGAGCCAACCATCCACCAACGTTTTGGCAGTCTCTTCTTCATTTTCAAAATATCCCGCCATCACATTCGGTCCGCGAGCGATCAGTTCCCCGATCCCCTCTTCGTTCGGCTCGAAAATCTTCACATCGATCCCCGGCAGTGGACGACCGATAGATCCGATCCTGTTTTCATATATATTCTCAGCGCAGATAACAGGCGATGATTCTGTCATTCCGTATCCCTGTATCGCCTCTATCCCGAAAGCTTTGAATCCGGCCAGTGCCTCTGGGTCTATGGCAGATGCACCGCTGATCACCAGCCTGATATTACCTCCCAGCTTCTCAAGGATCTCACCGAATATCTTTCGCCTAACATCGATGCCAAATTTCATCAGCAGCTTAGTCAGCTTCATTCCAAAGGCAACTTTCTTCTCTTTGCCCTCTTTCTTGACTGTTGCCATCACTTTCTTATAAACCGATTCTATCAGCAGCGGCACGCAGAAGAAAACCGAAACCTTGTACTCAACTAGATTCTTCTGCAAATATTTCAGCCCGTCGCAATATGTAGACGCCGCACCACCCGCGATCATCGCGAACTGCCCCGTCGCTCCGAAAGTGTGGTGATAAGGCAGGAACGCCATGCTCACGTCAGCCGGCTCGATATCTATGACCTTCTCGATGGCCTCCAGGTTCGACATGATATTTCTCTGGCTAAGCATAACAGCCTTCGCCATGGAAGTCGTTCCCGATGTAAAAAGCAGGATATCTATTTTTTCCGGGTCTATGCAAAGGTCAGTGTATCGCAAAGCGCACGCTTGCTCTCCGCCTGAAACTGTGCTCTTTCCCATGTTCCCTTCGGTCATTGGAATTTCATCCATGCATATAAATGATGAGACCTTCGTCTTCCCTTCTGATTTTAGCCTATCGACCTGTTCCTGATGTGCAGGATCGTAGATCAGCACATCTGCATAACTGCGCGCCAGTGATGACTCCAGTTCTTCATATGGCAATCCCTTATCAAGAGGTATGCAGATACCAAGCCCGCCAAGCACTGCAAAATATGAGAGCAGCCATTCATAACGATTCTTTCCTATGATTGCATATCTCTTGCCAACTCCGAATTCATTAAGAAGCCCCTGCCCCAGTGCATTCACATCATCTCGGAATCTGTTGAATGAAACATGCTCATAAGAAACTTCTTTTCTTCCCTTCTTATGCTTTATTATAAATGCATCGCTATCGCCGTACTTCTCTGCCGACTTATTCAATAAGTCTCGGAAATCTCTGTAAGTATCATTTTCATAAACCGGTGTCAGTTGTTTTATATCCTTCATGTTATCTCCTTATCTAGTTATCGAAACTATGTTACATGATTATAATAACTTTGTCAACTGGTTGACACGATTTTCCTCTTGTGTTATTGTTGCTATAGACTTTAAATCATAATCTCGATCACGATGGTCATCTTATAAGGAGTAACATATATGAAGAATGCTAAGACACTCGAACAGTTCAAATTGCCAAGATGGAACGAGCTACCATCAGTAGATCAGTATCTGGAGCAAGTGCTGTCACTGCTGGATAAATGGCTGGCTGACTACCTGGCACCGGATGGCGGCAACGTCCTTACCCGTACGATGGTCAATAATTACGTGAAACTGAAATACATCCCGGCTCCGGAAAACAAAAAATACGACAGACTAACTATAGCCTGTCTCGTTGTTATAGCTCTCATGAAGCCGGTATACACCATAGAAGAGATATCAAGACTGATCCGCCTGGGGATAGATTTCAAGGACGCCGAATTTTCCTACGATCAATTCTGTGAAATGATCGAGCAAGCTGTAAAGCATGCCTTCGAAGGAACATCGATGCCAAAGTTCGAAACATCAAATGACCCGCGCGATCTTTTCTGGCATGTCTGCAACTCCTTCGCATGCCAGCTTTATGTAAGACACGTATATTTAAGAAGCGAATAAACCAATTCAACAAATCCTTATTGCACGAAAGAAAAAACGACCCGCTGTACTTTTCATCAGGTCGTTTTTCTTTTATTTAAAAGTTTTTTCTCATGCTTTTTTTCTTCTTGATACGCTTATTGCCGTTGCACCGGACATTGCAGCAATGATAGCCCACAGCAAGACTGATCTTCCGTTATCATCTCCCGTTTCCGGACTTTCGTCAGGATCAAGCAGTTCTCCGTCCCCCATACCTCCTGCAGGCTCTTTCGGATCTGCAGGGTCGGTCGGCGTTTCAGAATCGTCTTTATCCGGATCCTCGTCCGCCTCTTCGAACTCTTCCTTCGTCAAAGCGAACACTGCATCCTTTGCAACCGGTGCAGTCCCTTCATACGCTGCTACTCTGCTCTGTGAAGCATCCCTTCCCCCTTCCGGAGAGAAAAAGTACACGTCTTTAGCCAGTCGCTGAACCCCTTCAAGAGAAATTGTGAGCTTTGCGGTTCCTTCCGGGAAATCAAGCTCTGTGCGCTTTACGATCACCTGGGACCCTTTTAGTGCAAAGGGCACGTCTCTGCCCTGTTCGTCTTTAATGGTGATTTTAACGTTTTCCAACGTCTCAGCTCCCACGCTGCTGCTGTAATCAAATATCACTTTATCGTCGTATACGATCTTATCGAACTTTATATCTGCAGGTTCTGTTTCGCAAGCCGCTGCCGGCGCAAGCGCATCGAGAGCCTTTGCCAGCTTGACGATGTTTGATGAGCTTTTTCTTACTTCATTTCCCTCTTCGTCGTCATACCACATGGTGATGGTTTCTCTCGGATAATCCGACGGCTTATAGATTTCTGCCGGATAATAATTTCCTCCGCCGGCATCAACCTCTCCATCAGGGTTGGAGTAGTACCACAGTATCCACTGAGTGGCCATGAAAGCCTCTTCTTCCATCAACTCTGTCAGCTCATAGTCTGCCTCCAATTCTTCCAATGTCATGTTCGGATACGAATTCAAAAGAATGGTCCTTATTTTGTTCGCTGCGTCATCATCGTAGTAGTTGGCTGCATCAAGTGAAGTTATCGAGTATTTATGTCCGTCTTTCGTATCTGTAGATATGTCGATACAATAACACCACAGCCCATCCTCGCCGTCAGGGCCGCTCACCCCTTCAGGGAACTTCATATAGGAAAGCTTCGACCCCAGCGAAGCCCATCCTCCTGACGATATTCCTGCTGATGCCCCGACGCTGTCACCTCCGGTCTGCACAGTATAGTCATAAGCCTTGTTGGTTTCTTCTATATCCTGGTCTTTTAAGCTTTCTTCTGCAAAAGCCGCTGCCGACAAAACAAACATCATGCATCCGGCCAGTATAGTTATGACAATGCCCCGTAAACATCTGCTTTTTCTTATCAACATCCAATCACCCCCTTTATTTTAGTATTATCACTATAGCCCATTAGATACATAGGCGGAGGGTGAGTCGTTCCCTTTTATTTGACAGGTTGTTTCAAATGATGGACTCTAACTGACAATAAAAAACAGATGTCTTCATGCATCCCCTGCATTCAAGACATCTGCTCACTGTTATTATTTACCCCTTTTTATTTTCTTTAGCCCTTTTTACGATTTCTTACACATTCACTGAGCAGGTATTCCACCTGTCCGTTGATGGATCTGAAATCATCTTCTGCCCATGCGGCGATCTCATTCCAAAGGCTTGGTGAAAGCCTCAGGATCATCTGCTTCTTTGCCTTTTCCTTATCCTTGATGGCCTTCTCTTTTTTCTTTATCTCATCCTCCATGGACTTGAGCTTTTCAAGCCGCTGCTGCAGTTCTTGTTCTCTTTTATCCATAACTTTCTACCTTAATATATACTTCCGCTATTTACGATCGGCTGTGCATCCTTATCTCCGCAGAGTACTACCAGCAGATTTGAAACCATTGCTGCTTTTCTTTCATCATCCAGCACGATAAGCTCATCGCCTTCCAGCTTGTCAAGCGCCATCTTCACCATGCCTACAGCACCTTCTACGATCTGTTCCTTGGCTGCGATAGTTGCCGCTGCCTGCTGTCTCTTCAGCATTGCTGCAGCTATTTCTTCTGAGTATGCCAGATGTGTGATCTTTACTTCCAGGATCTCGATGCCTGCATCGTCCGCCTTGTCCTGCAGTTCCTTCTTCATTCTTTCTGCTATCTCAAGGCTGGATCCTCTGAGTGTCAATTCGTCGTCGTCACCTTCCATGCTATCATAAGGATAAAGTCTTGCTGTATTTCTTATAGTTGAGTCACACTGCGTTGATAGATATTCGAAGTAGTTTTCTACGTTGAATACTGCCTTGGTAGGATCTGCCACCTTCCAGATAACTACAGAGCCGATGATGATAGGATTACCCTGAACATCATTTACCTTCTGCTGCGAGTTGTTCAGCGTCATTGTCTTAGTAGAGACTTTCTTGCTTGTTGTCTTCTTGGCTCCGGCTTTTTTCTTAGGGTCTGCAACATTTTCTTCAGCTGTTTCAAGGATACCCGCTGCAGTAGGATTGAAACCTGTAGAGAACGGATTTACGAAATAGAAGCCTGCCTTCTTGATAGTCCCATGGTATTTACCGAACAATGTCAGCACCAGTGCTTCATTAGGGTTGACTATTCTGAGTCCGCAGAGCAAGACCGGAATAACGATAAGGCCCAGGATGCCGATGATCAATGCGATCACAGGTAATGGTCCATAATAATATCCCATCAATGCTCCCCCTAGTATGCAAAGCGCGATACATGCCAATATCCCGAAGATCCCTCCGATCAGCATCACCATACCGGGGAACGGATGCATTTCTTTTTCTACGATGTTGATGTTTACGTTTGTTTCTCTTTCCATCTTATACCTCCTGATGTTTTTCAATAAAAATGATGATATCATTTTGATATCATCATTATATCACATATTTATATGCTGTCAACTATTGTGGCTTCACTTGTTTGGCATCTACCCTCTTGGCCACCACATAAAATCTGCCATCATCTACGTGATATGCGCACGTAGACAGTGTTATCAGCTGATCACCGTATTCCGCAGTGACGCCTGTATCGTAAATGGCCTCTGATTTCACCCCGCGAATAAATGCATTGAAGTCCGATTCAGATGTCGTTCCGGGATATTGATAGTACTTGAAATCTTTCGCATCCTTCGGATATATCTGTGAATATGCTGCCGCGATCACTTCATATTTACCCTGGCCGCCTTTATAAATGGTATCGAACTTTATGTACTTATGCTTCTTATAAAAGTCTTTGCTTTCATACTTCATCAAGTCCTTGAACATCGTTCCGTTTTTCATATGATGCCCATATATCATGAAGTTGAATGTCGGAGTAGAAACATCACTAAGGCCGTCCATAAACAAGGTTCCTGCTCTGGATTCTTGTTTATCGAATCCACGATGTATATAATACTCAGGATCGTCAGGAGTGTGCATCACAGGATAGTCTATCTTCGTACCCTTTATTTTCACCCAGCCTATTATGTCCGGGTTTAATTTATAAAGTTCCGAATACTCGGCAACGATCGTACCTTTATCGGTAACGATCTCTTCGCCTCCAACCTTCAGTCCGTTAAGACCTTCCAGTGCATTCTGCTCTTTCGCACCATTGATATAATAATCAAGAAGCACACCTGCCGAACCGACAAATACGATCATACAAATGACCAGTATTATTTTTCTGCCAAGACCCAGCGGGGCTTTCTTTTTCTTCTGGGATTTTTTTCGGGTAGATCTCATTTTTCGTTCCTTTATTTTACGTGCTCTATAGTAACCAGCTTGACATCGTTAGCTTTCAACACTTCGATAGCTTTAACGTTGTCAGCCGCCTTCATCATGATAACAGCTTCACCTTCAGCCGACTTGATAGTTGAGTAGATATACTTCACACCAATCTTTTCATCCGCCAGGATCTGCAATACTCTGTGGAATCCACCCGGCTGATTTTTCAGTGAAACGGCAATAACTTCTGATATGCTTGCATTGAATCCATTTTCGTTAAGGATCTTCTTGGCAGCTTCGGCATCTTCAACGATACATCTCAATATACCGAAATCTGCTGCGTCTGCGATAGTTGCCGCCTTGAGGTCAACATCGTGAGCCGCCAGGATCCTTGTAACGTCTGCAAGTCTTCCTGTAGTGTTTTCTACGAATATAGATACTTGTTTAACCAACATTTCTCTTACCTCCTATCACAAAACCTTAAAGCTTTCTAGTGTCTTCAACTCTAACTGCCTTACCTTCACTTCTAGGTAATGCTCCTGCATTGAGAAGCGTGATCTTGCATCCGATACCCAACATATCTCTAAGTGCATGGTCGATCCTCTTTCTAAGATTTTCTACGAATGCGATATCTTCGATTTCGATACCTTCGGCAAGTTCTACCGCAAGTTCGAAAGTATCTGTATTGTTTTCTCTTCCTACGTACAGCTTATAGTTAACTGTAAGTTCTTCGAACTTGGCAATAACTGTTTCAACCTGTGAAGGGAATACGTTGACTCCTCTAATGATGAGCATGTCGTCTGTTCTTCCGAATACACGGCTCATTCTTACAGTTGTTCTTCCGCATTCACAAGCCTCTCTCATCAAATAGCAGATATCTCTGGTTCTGTATCTTATAAGAGGCATCCCTTCCTTGCCAAGTGTAGTGATGACCAGCTCGCCTTTTTCTCCATCAGCTACAGGTTCGAGAGTGTCAGGATCGACAACTTCCATATAGAAGTAGTCTTCCTGTACGTGCATTCCGCAGTTATACTCGCAGCTCATGGATACTCCCGGACCCATGATTTCACTGAGCCCGTAGATGTCGTGAGCTCTCAGACCCAGCTTGGCTTCGATGGAATCTCTCATGGCTTGAGTCCAAGGTTCAGCACCGAAAACGCCAGCCTTCAGCTTGATATCTTTGCCGGGAACGAGACCTGCCTTTTCCACCTGTTCAGCGATAGTAAGTGCATATGACGGCGTACAGCAAAGAACATCACTCTGCATATCCTGCATGAACATCAGCTGCTTCTGAGTGTTGCCGCTTGACATAGGGAGTACCATGGCACCCATAGTCTCTGCACCGATGTGCGCACCGAGACCGCCGGTGAAGAGTCCGTATCCATAGGCAACCTGGATAACCGATTCCTTATCTGCACCTGCCATCGAGAACCCTCTGGCTACACATTCTCCCCACATATCAAGATCGCTCTGGGTATATCCTACGATCTTAGGTTTACCTGTAGTTCCGGAGGATGCATGTATTCTCTTGATGTCTCTCTTCGGAACAGCAAATAGGCCTGTTGGATAGTTAGCAGCGATATCTTCCTTAGTTATAAAGGGCAGTTTAGTGATGTCTTCCAGGCTCTTGATGTCTTCAGGCTTCACTCCTGCCTTATCAAAGGCTTCCTTGTAGTGCGGTACGTTGTCGTAACCGTGCTTCACTGTCTTCTGTAACTTCTCCAGCTGCAAAGCGCGCATCGTGTCGCGATCTGCACATTCCATTTCTTTGTTCCAAATCATGCTTTCCCTTCTTTCTGTGTCTTTTTCTTTCAAGTCGGCTGGGCGCACGCTAGTGCGCCCGAATAATTTTTATGCGTTTCTTCCCAGTTCGAATGCATTCTTATTAAGGTCTACGAACTTAGGCTTAACGTTCTCTTCGATAACCTTGATCCACGCATCTTCATCAAACGGCAGATCGTTTGATGCCGCTCCCAGCAGCACTACGTTCACTGCCTTGACTGATCCGCATTCTTCCGCGATCTTCAGTGCATCGAATGCCTTGACCTTAGCTGCGTTTTTCTCAAGGGTTTCCATGATATTCTCAGGATATTTTGCCTGACCCATAACTACAGGCATAGGCAGCCACTGCTGAGTATTCACATACATCGTGCCGCCCTTCTTCAGGTATGGCAGCCATCTGTATGCTTCCAGCTCTTCGAACGCGATGATAACATCTGCATCGCCTTCTTCGATAAGCGGTGAATTAACGCCGTCTTCACTGATCTTAACGTGAGTAACTACGCTGCCGCCTCTCTGAGCCATGCCGTGGACTTCACTGAGTTTAACATCATAATCTTTATCAAGGGCGAGATTTCCAAGCAATACGCTGGCAAGAAGTGTTCCCTGTCCGCCAACTCCAACGATCAAGATATTAGTCTTAGTCATTTACTTCGCCCCCTTTCCTTCTTCTGCTTCAATAGCGTCGAACGGACATACTGTAGCGCAAAGTCCGCATCCTACGCATCTGTCAGGCACTATGTATGGTCTGCCATCCTTTTCTTCGATAGCAGGACAGCCTATCTTCATGCACATCTTGCAGTTCTTGCATTTATCTGTAACTATGTAAGGAATATCCGGCTGCTTAACGATGAGAGCACAAGGTCTCTTAGTAATGATGACACTGAGTTCGTCTCTTGCAGTTTCTTCCTTGACGATCCTGTCTACTTCAGGGATGTCGAATGGATCCACTTCCACTACATTCTTCACGCCGCATGCTCTGACGAGAGTTGCGATATCGATGGCAGGAGCTTCTTCGCCCTTAGCGTTCTTCCCTGATGCAGGATTCTGCTGATGACCTGTCATTCCCGTGATACGGTTATCAAGGATGATGACTGTTCCCTTAGCTCCATTGTAATTCATATTGATCAGGCCTGTGATGCCGGAATGGAAGAATGTTGAGTCTCCCAGTACCGCTACGTGGTCGCTGGATTCTGTCGCCATTTCAAATCCGTGTGCCATAGAAATGGAGCCGCCCATGCAGAGGCATGTGTCCATTGCTTCTGTCGGAGGAAGTGACGCCAGAGTGTAGCATCCGATATCTCCCAGCACTGTTTTCTTCTGCTTACTCAGCACGTGGAAAAGTCCTCTGTGCGGACATCCTGCGCAAAGGAGCGGAGGTCTGCCCGGCGCATCATCAATAGATACTGTTTCAGCGATTTCCAGTCCGAATGCCTTTCTGATCATGTTAGCGCTGTATTCGCCCTGGATAGTGAACATGTCCTTACCGCCTGCCAGCTCGATGCCTGCAGCCTTTACTTGTTCTTCGAAGAACGGATCTCCTTCTTCGATCATATATAACTTCTCTACTTTGCCTGCGAAATCTTTTATCATATCCAGAGGAAACGGATTGATCAGCCCCATCTTCAGCACTGATGCGTTAGGAAGAGCTTCCTTGACATACTGATAACAGATCCCGCTTGTGATGATACCGATGGATGGGTCGTTCATTTCGACTTTGTTCAGTTTGATACCATCGTATTCCATCCCGCTTGCATCTGCTGCGATCTGAGCAAGTCTCTTTTCCTGAGCGATGTGGAGCTTCTTAGCCATGGCAGGCATAGCCACATACTTCTGGAAATTCTTAACGTAAGGGATACGTTCTTTTTCTATTTTTTCTCCAAGAGTTACGATACCTCTAGAATGGGAAATTCTTGTATTTGATCTTAAGAGAACTACTGTATCGTATTTCTCACTGATGTCGTATGCCAGTTTTATGTAGTCCTTACATTCCTGTGCGTTGGACGGTTCCAGTACAGGAACACCTGCACTTCTGCCATAATATCTGGAATCCTGTTCGTTCTGGCTGGAGTGACATCCGTTGTCATCAGCTACCAGAATAACAGCGCCTCCTGTTACTCCTGTATATGCTGCTGTGAAAAACGGGTCGGCTGCAACATTCAGACCTACATGCTTCATGCATGACAGTGATCTTACTCCGCCTACGGATGCTCCGATAGCAACTTCTACTCCCACCTTCTCGTTCGGTGCCCATTCTACATGGATTCCGTCATACTTAGCAGCGTTTTCTGTAACTTCTGTACTCGGTGTTCCCGGGTATGAAGACACTACTTTCACGCCTGCTTCGTATGCTCCTCTTGCGAAGGCTTCGTTTCCTAACATGATTTTCTTTTCCATAATATTGCCCTCTTTTTTATAAATCTTTAATACTCTAACTTTAGTACTTTGAGCTTTTGATGTCAATAGTTTACAGCGTTAAAGGACGCCATCTTCTCTTAATTTTTCATATTCCTCTTTCAGCATGGAGTGGCACCTTACTTCCCTGATGCTCCTATCATACAAAAGGTATGCTCTTCTAAGAGTCCCTTCATATGTAAAGCCGCACTTTTCGATCACTCTCTGGCTTCTAATGTTGGCATCTCCTGTCTTTATCATCAATATATCCAATTCAAGGTCTTCAAAAGCATAGCGTATAACACGTTTTGCAGCTTCTGTCATTATCCCCTTCTTCCAGTGATCCTCCGACAAAGAGTAGCCCAGCTCTTTGCTCTTCACTCCCGGTCTGAAAGCATCCTCTTCAAGCCCTATGCTTCCGATGACTTTACTGCTTTCTTTATCGACTATGGCCCAACACATATTTGTAAGAAAAAGTTGAGATATTATCATCTTCGATTCATATACAGATGCATGTGGTTTCCAACCTGCATTAGGTCCGACATTGGGATTCTTCGCATATTCATAAAGCGCCGGTGCATCTTTTTTCCTCCACATCCTGAGTATCAGGCGCTCTGTTTCAAGTGTCGGAACTTTTATCTTCATACCGCTCCTCCTTCTGCTAAAAAAAGACAGCAGGCATCATATATACCACCTGCTGTCTCCATATTATTCGTAACTGTCCATACTTCCTACTCGGTCGTACTCAGTACTTCCTTATTCTTTTCTACCTGGCTGACCTTCATCTTGTCAGCGTCTTCAGGATCAACCTTATCCTTCAACGCCAATATCGTCGGACCCAGATATACGGTTTCTAAGATCTTGCCATCGAGAGAGATCTTACTATATTCAGTAAAGTTCTGTCCCTTGATGTAATAATTTTCACCGATCTGTACTATTTCATCCACCTTGATGGTCTTAACGCCCATCTTCATATTTGTTGCAACATATGGATTGGTTTCTCCATATATATATCTCTTGCCGTACAGCATATCATATCCAAGAGCTTCAAGGTTAATAAGGTAATCCTTGTCTCCCTTATGGTTCTGCTGATACTTGGTTATCATTCCCACTGAGATGTTGAGTCTATCGAAAACTTCTGCAGTCAATTCGTATGTTGTAAGATCCACATCCTGCTTGCTCATACCGAAGTTGTCCCAAATAATGTACTGTGATGCATACAGATCTCCTGTTGTAAGATCATCTGCTTCCATATCAAGAGCCGGCAGGTGATCTCCGTACATTACCAGAATAACATCTTCTTCATATGTGGAAAGTACATCTGTCAGTTCTTTTATGAACAGGTCCATTTCATAGATCTGGTTTACGTAGTACTCATAATTCCACTTTTGTTCTTCTGTGGCTGCTTTATCACATGTTATCACAGGATTTGTCAATGTTTCCTCATTAGGATACTTCCCGTGACCTTGTACAGAAATCGTGTATATATAGTCCTGGTTTTCAGTGCTTTCCATGGCGCTGAGGATCTGTTCTGTAAGGATACCGTCCTTAGCCCAGTTCTTAGGAGTCTTCATTACATTGTTCATGTATTCAAGGCATGTGAATGTATCGAATCCCATATTGGCAAACACTACATTTCTGTAGTAGAACGCACCTCTGTGGTTGTGTATAGCATGTGCCGAATATCCCAGCGATTTAAGATCATAAGGTGTAGTTTCACAAGTTTCTTTCTTGAGAACACTCTTATATGGATATTCGCCCGGTCCGAAGAACTTGGCGCTTATACCTGTCATTACTTCAAATTCTATATTGGCAGTTCCTGCTCCTACGGAAGGCACTGTCAATGTTCCTGTTGAATATTCATCCTTCAAACTTCTGAAATACGGTATCGGGTCTTGAGAGAATTCCAGACCTTTCACCAGGTACGGATCGAAGAATGATTCCAGCTGAAGGAATATGATGTTAGGTCTGTGTTTCACTCTGAGATTATCATCACTTACAGGCGTATAGATCCCGTCATCTCCCAGCTCACCTTCATCGAAGATACCCTGTATAGTTTCGGCAGAGTACTCGGCCGGCTTATCTATCCCTGTATCCATCCATGTGATGATAAAGCTGTAACATACACCATTATCAAGATATCCGATGGCCAGGTTCCCAAAGAATGTGTCGAGAACGCCTGCCTTCTGGCCTACCTGAACGATACCGAAGGCTCCGACCAATACTATAAGGACAGCAGCAATGTCTTTCTTTAAGTTCAGACTTGTCGGTTTCTTAGGAGCTTTACGATACAAGACTATTATTCCCAGAACCAACAACGCGACCACCACGATAAATGCGATCACTGTTGCTACTGAGAAGTAGTTTTCTACGATGGCAACGGCTTCATTGAGGTTGCTCAAGTCCTTGACAGTAAACGGAGTCATTCTGTTTGAAAGTATCACCCCATTGACGATACCAAGTGCAAGCCATACTATCGAAAGCAATGTTGTTGCAAAAAATCTTCTTTTGAACAAAAACGAAACGGACAGCAGCGCCATTACAAGCGCCATATTGCTCAAGTATACCAGCGGATGCTGTACCATGAATACTACTGCTTGGATCGGGGAATGTCGCCCCAATGTTTCTATTATCAATACCAGCAGAAATGATAATATGAGAAGGTTCACTACATGGTATTTCAGGTATTTACTGCAAAACGATTTTACCTTGTCCATACTTTTATCTCCTACTACGTTCTGCCACGCCATTGGCGATAGCTGCGAATTCTGTTATATCTAAAGTTTCTGCTCTTCTTGCCGCATCTACTCCTGCATTTTCGAGCACTTTCTTGATATCTTCCTTGCCAAGACCATTTACACCTGTCAGCGAATTAAGAAGGGTTTTTCTTCTCTGTCCGAATCCGGCCTTGATACATGCGAAAAAGCTCTTTTCATCTATCAGGTCAACCGGACGTTCCTTCCTTATGGTCAGTTTCAGTACCGCCGAGTCGACCTTAGGTCTTGGGACGAACACTTCCTTAGGTACTGATGCCACCTGCTCCACTTCGCAGTAGTACTGTACCGCTACGGAAATGGCACCGTATATTTTACCTCCCGGAGAAGATTTTATCCTGTCTGCCACTTCCTTCTGCATCATTATGGTAATGCTGTCGGCTTCTACGCCCTTTTCCAGTATTCCCATGATGATTGGTGTCGTGATGTAATACGGAAGATTTCCCATTATCTTGACTCCGCCTGTGAAGCTGCCGGACTCTCTTTCTTCGCGTATTATTTCATTTATATCTGTCTTCAGGATGTCCTGATTTATCACCCTGATATTATCATAATCAGCCAGCGTCTCACCAAGTATCGGGATCAGCTTCTTATCGATCTCTATGGCCACCACTTTAGCCGCTGTTTCCGCAGCTTCTGCCGTCAGGACTCCTATTCCCGGACCGATCTCGATCACAAGATCCTTCTCCGTAACATCGGACCCCTCAACGATCCTCTCGATGACGCTTTTATCTGTTATGAAATTTTGACCTAGGCTCTTGCTGAGCTGAAAATTATGTCGCTCTTTGATCGCCTGTATCGTCGATGGTGCGTATAGTTTCATCTATATCTTTGTATCTCCTGCAGGGCTTTCTCAAATTCTTCTCTTGAAATACCGAATTTGTTCAGCCTTTGTAAAAATATCTTGCCATTGCCATAGCCTATTCCAAGGCTCTTACCCAGCTTCTGTCTTCGTGCTGAAGAATCTGCTTGTCCTACCAGACCTGCGGCCATCATATCGTCTATTGTAAAGTGCACAGCCTCTTCTTCCATGGAGCAGTGCGCCTTTGCAAGGGCTTCTCTTATGCTTTCGGGGGAAGCATTCTCTATGCCGATATCTCCGTCTTTCCTGGCGGCTTTTCTGTCGAGAAAAGCTTCTTTGGCATCCGGGAATTTTTCCAGGATCCTTCGCCTGATCTGTTCTCCTGCATGATCAGGATCGGTGAAAACGATGATCCCCTTCTCTTTATAGGCTTTTTCTATTAATTCCCATGTAGCCTTTGTTATACCATATCCATGTGTTTCTATTGTGACGGCATCAACACTTTTTTTAATGGCATCTGTATCGTCTCGTCCTTCAACGACGATGATTTCCTTTATTTTCATGTTATTCCTCTTCCGTCAGCTCTTCTTCCGCCTTCTTGCCTGCTTCTGTTATTTCTTCAGGGAAAATGTACAGGTATTCGCCCTTTTTTATGAGCCTCAATTGGTCTCTGGCCTGTTCTTCAAGGTTGGCAGGGTCGTTTATATGAGAAAGTTCCTTTTCAAGCTGCGCTTTTTCTTTTTCCAAAGCTTCCAGCTGATCTCGCATGTCCTGCTGTTCTTTCTTCAGCGAAATGACGCTCCACACAGAGAACACCAGAACACCGGCTATTGCCACGACAAGTAAGGCTATCAGCGCACGCCTTCTCATTCGGCTTCTCCTGATCGCCATCTTTCCTCTGGTGTTTTGACTTGCTGCATAGCGTATTCTTTCTTCTTCACGCTTTTTCTCTGCAGCCTTTCTATCCAGTCGCTGTTTTCTAGCCTGCTGTA
>JAUNQD010000001.1:193305-195887 GCA_030536355.1 Bacillota bacterium
TCACGCTTTTTCTCTGCAGCCTTTCTATCCAGTCGCTGTTTTCTAGCCTGCTGTATATCTATTACCTGGCTGTTCTTTTTAAATTCTCTGCTTCGTCTTTTTCTACCCATACATGGTAATTATATCACAGCAATTAATTTTTTCCAAACAAATACACCTATTGCCATACCCAATATCGCACAGAATGTTACTTTACCATAAGTACAGTAATATAAAAATGCCGGTATCGCGACGGCAGACATGATCCAAAATGCGATTTCCGCCAAATACTCTATAGGTTTATTTCTTTTGATATGTTTTGATATTCTCTTTATCAGCAGTTTCTTTACCCGCCATGCAGCGGAAACCAAGATTCCCGCTGCCGCCATGACTGCTATTGTTTTCGCTTGACTGATTATCAGGTCCGTTAATTCTATATTCATTTAATGAGCTTGGCGATTATACCTTTATCGCCTTTTCCCTTTACCTTGACATACATGAGAGAGTTGATGGTTCCTCCTATGGCTGCTGTTCCTTCCTGCAGGTCCAGCATCTGTATGTTCAGCTTCTCTCCTTTTATTATCATCGCCCCTTGTTTAAGGGTCGCCCTTATCTCATCTTCATCGAAACTATCGATTTCAACGATGTCAGTGATCGTCGTCTGTATGCGGTTTTCTATAGTCACTTTATGGTTCTCCATAGCTGCACCTCCTATATTAAAAATATATTTGGAGTTACAGATTTTAGAATCATAACTATTCCGGACATGAAAACAGCACAGCCATGGCACGATGCTAGGTACTACTAGCATTATGATATGCTGTGCTGTTTTGCATTTAATTTAGAGGTATGACTTATGCCTGTTGATTTTTAATAATTGTTTCTTGTCGGTTTCTTTCGTCTCAAAAGGACAAGGATCATACAGATCGCACTCAGCAGCATCAACTGGAGTGTCCAGAAGAGCACGTTACTGTGATCTCCTGTGTCTGTCGCCTTTTCAGGAGGTTTCGGCAGATACTTGTCATCAATATCGTTGATGATGTTATATCCGTCGTATCTCACTGCATATCCTTCAGGTACGTTTACTTCTTCGATGGTATAAACATAGTCAACGCTGTTTGGATCTGCTGCATCGAACTTTGGAAGATCGTTGAATGAATACTTCCAGTCATCTTCTGCTGTGATCGTTACAGGATCTCCGAATGCTACTCCGTCCTGATAAAGCTGTACTGTGATCTCATCAGGTCTCATCTTCGCGTAGTCGTCCATATCATCCCAGATTTTCTGACCGCCTACAGATAATTTAACTGTCGGTGGTGTGTATCCAGGAATATCTTCAGTCGGGTCACGGTCAGGGTCCTTAGTATTGATGATATCTGTTCCTTCATAGCTCACGATGTACCCTTCAGGAACTTCTACTTCCTTGACCATGTAAGTATAGGCTGTTTCTGAAGCATCGTACTTAGGCAGGGCTGTGAAGGAATACTTCCAGCGATCACTATATGTCACCTTGACTGGGTCTCCATATTCAGTCATTGTCTGTGCATCACTGCCTACCATCTGGTAAAGCTGTATTGTGATCTCGTCAGGTCTGTTTGGTGAGCTGTCGTCCTTCCAGATCTTTTCTCCGCTTAATTCGATCGTCTCTGCAGGATCCGGTCCAGGAGGCGGTACGAATGTAAAGTCTTTAGTATTCACGATGTCGTAGCTTCCTTCTATATCATTGTTGCATGTATAGCCTTCTACCTCAGTGATCTCTATAACATCATAGGTGTAAGCCACTCCATTAGGAGTATATGCAGGAAGTTCTGTGAAGCTATATTTCCAGCCATCTGCTGCAGTTACCTCAGCCGTGCCTATTATTTCAGGATCCATGTCTTCCTGGATCTCACCTATGTATCTGATGAGCTGTACTGTGATCTCATCAGGCCTGTCGGAAGAATCGAAGAAATCTTTCCAGATTTTTTCTCCGCTGACGTCCATGAGAAGGCTATTGACGATATCGATATCAAAGGCTTCGCCTTCTGCAGCTTCGCCTGATGATGGATAGCTTACTTCGTATCCGTTAGGAACATCGACCTCTTTGATGGTGTAGATGTATCTGTTTCCATCAGCATCGTATTCCGGAAGGTTCTCGAAAGTATACTTCCAATCATCTGCCTTTTTGATTTCCAACTCTTCACCATAAGGCTCGTACTTGGATTTGTCTGTGCCGGTTCCCTGATAAAGCTGGATTTTGATGCTGTTAGGTCTCTTTCCTTCCTTATCATTGCCGTCAAGCCATATCTTCTCTCCGTCCAGGTCTATCGTTGATGTATTGGTGATGTCATAGCCATCTACTATGCTGATATAATTATCTGCCAAGTCATTTGTCGCAACTTCTTCGATGGTATATTCATACAGCTGTCCATCTTCATCGTACTTAGGGAGCTGGCTAAATGAGTATTCCCAATCACTATCAGCATTTGTAGTAGTTTGACCTTCCGGATAAAGATCGCTGCTGTATTTTTGTCCGTTTTGATAAAGTTGTATTACTATTTCATCAGGTCTGTTTTCTTCATTATTGCCATCATTCCATGTCTTGATGCCTGATACTTCAGTGG
>JAUNQD010000035.1 GCA_030536355.1 Bacillota bacterium
TTTTTGGCGGAGGACATGGGACTCGAACCCACGAGGCTGTTACACCCTACTCGCTTTCCAGGCGAGCTCCTTAGCCACTCGGTCAATCCTCCGCGTCTATTTTTGAATGTATAATGAGTGCCTTTTTCAAGGCACTCATATAATATAGCAAAATTTGTAGTGTTATGCAAGTAAATCTTTATGGTATTTACTTATTTCACACTCTCTTCTACAGCCTTGACCATTTCAGGAACTTTGATGACTCCTGTATGTCTTACCGGCTTGTTTTCAAGGTCTTTCAGCCCTGCCGGGATGCGAACTCCTGTCTTGGCAGCCAGAGATTTCACGTATTCGAAGCCGTTCTTTTCTTCGCCCAGTCCGATGGATTTAGCTACGCTGTCTGCGAACTTGTATGCGCTTGCTGTCGATGCGATCAGTGTCGGTGTCTTGTCGCCTGTTTCTGCCACGTAATCCTGGTATACTTTGTAAGCTACTGCTGTATGTGTATCCATCAGGTAACCGTTAGCTTCATACATTTCTCCGATAGTCTTATTAGTATCTTCGACTGATGCGTATCCGCCGTAGAAATCTTCTAGACCTTCCTTGATCTTAGCGCTTACTTCGTATTTCTTCTCAGTTTCCAGAGCTTCCATCAGTCCTTTGATCTCTGCTCCGTCATTTCCTGACAGGTGATAAAGCAGTCTTTCCAGATTGCTGGAGATAAGGATGTCCATTGATGGTGAGTTTGTCAGATAAAAATCTCTGTTGATGTCATATACGCCTGTGTTGAAGAAGTCTGTCAGGACTTTATTCTTATTGGAAGCACAGATCAGCTTGCCAACAGGGATACCCATCTTGCCTGCGTAGTAAGCCGCCAAGATGTTTCCGAAGTTTCCTGTAGGAACTACGATATTCACAGGTTCGCCTGCCTTCACAACGCCTCTTTCGACCAGTTTAGCATATCCGTAAACGTAGTATGCTACCTGTGGTACGAGACGACCGATGTTGATGGAATTTGCTGATGAAAGCTTGCAGCCAAAACCGGCCAGCTTTTCCGCGAAAGCTCCGTCGTTGAATATTTTTTTCACGCCTGTCTGTGCATCGTCGAAGTTTCCTTCGATAGCGAATACGTGAGTATTTTCACCTTCCTGAGTGATCATCTGTCTTTCCTGAACTTCGCTCACGCCCTGGTTAGGGAAGAATACGATGATCTCTGTGCCAGGTACATCTGCAAAACCCTCAAGTGCTGCTTTGCCTGTGTCTCCCGATGTTGCAGTCAGGATACAGATCTTCTTATCTTCTTTTTCCTTCTTCATAGCTGTAGTCAGAAGATATGGCAGGATGGAAAGGGCCATGTCTTTGAAAGCTGCAGTCTTACCGTGATAGAGTTCCAGGAAATGGGCTCCGCCCGCTTCCACTATAGGAACGATCTCTTCAGCTTCGAACTTGCTGTCATATGCACCTTCAACACATGCCTTCATTTCTTCTTCTGTATAATCGGTGAAGAATGATCCGATGATATTGAATGCGATCTCTTGGTATGACATCTTAGCCAGTTCTTCTATAGTCTTAGGCAGTGCCGGCACCGCATCGGGAACGTACAATCCCTTATCTTCTGCTATCCCCTGGATAACTGCCTGTGCAGCCGTTTTGATATTTTCGCTTCCTCTTGTACTGTTGTATTTGATCATGTTTATGCTCCTTATTTATATTTCTGCCTTTTTGATAATGTCTACTATCACATCTACATCCGCCAATGCGCCCTTGCCTGTCACTCCGCATGCCAGCAGAGATTCCTTAGGCTCGATGAACTTGTATCCCAATGCTGCCAGTTTCTCGATGTTTGCCTGTACGATAGGGTTCTCATACATATTAGTATTCATCGCAGGCGCCAGATATACAGGTGTCGTAGTTGCAGCTGCCATAACTGTAGCACTAAGAAGATCATCTGCGATACCTCCCGCTATCTTGCCGATGATGTTAGCGCTTGCAGGTGCTATCACCAGAATGTCTGCGTTTTCCGCTAAAGTGATATGCTTGACTTCCTTCGGATTTCCTTCTTCGAAGAACTCAGTGTGGACTTTGTTCTTACTGAGAGTCTGAAGAGCCAGCGGAGTTATGAACTTGCTTCCTCCGTCTGTCAGGATGATATGTACATCATGACCTGCCTTTGATAGTTTGCTTGTTATATCTGCAGCTTTGTATGCTGATATGCTTCCTGTTACTCCTAAAACTATATTCATTTAAGGATCCTCCTTGCTATCATATCTGCGATCTCTTCGTTTGTTTCCATAGTGTCATACGTCTTGTCCTTATGGATCAGATAGCCTCTATGGTAATCCTTGCCGATTTCGGATAAGTCGTTTGCCATAACGAAATCACAGTTGTTCTTCTGGAGCAGATGATACCCCACATCGATCAGTTCTTCGTGAGGCACACTACTTAGAAGCTTGAATCCAACAAGCTTAGTGTCAGGTGCCCACTTCTTGATACCGCTGATCACCTTAGGTGATCTCTTCATGTGGATCACCAGATCATCGATATCGGAACTGATCTTGTTTCCGGAAAGGTCGGCTGCATTTTCAGGATCTTCCACCCCTCTTATCTTATCGAGTGTAGTCACTTCATTTACCAGGTAATCACTTACAGCCATGGCGTGAACGACAGCATCTATCTTTTCAGTCGTCAGCAACTTCTTCAGTTCTGCCTGCAGATCCATAACCCCGCCTATGGCTATAGGTTCTACCTTCTCATGCTCAGGGTAAACCGCTCTCAATCCATGAAGATAGTAGATCTTATCGATGCCTTCTCCGTATTTTTCTGCAAAGGTCTTGCCTATGGCAAAGCCCAGTCTTCCTGTTGAAGAATTGGTGATAGTTCTTACATCATCGATTCTCTCGCTTGTTCCGCCTGCTGTTATTATTATTTTCATAATATCCATCCTTCTTGATTAAACAATAGATAAATTTACATACTTACACAGAGTAAATTATAGATGTTAACAACCTTTTAGTCAAGGCAAGCAGACCAATGTGCTGTAAACGGATTCGACATTTTTCTGTTTATTTTTCTCTGTTTATGTTATACTGATCATATATGTAATAAAACATCACATAAGGAGAACCTGAAATGAAGAAAACATTATCTTTAGCATTGATCTTATGCTTATGTTTAGCATTAGCTTCATGCGGCAGTACAACTCTGTCCGGAGAACCTACTGCATTCATAAATGCCAATAAATCTTTCTCTATCGAACTCCCTGCAGAAGAAACTGAAGGAGAAGAAGCTTCATGGATAATCAATGAAGAAACCGATGGAGACATCCTCGATATGACCGACTCTGCCGAAACTGTCAGAGTCATCGTCCATGGAGTTTCCAAGGCTAAGGTTTCTCGTATAGCTGCGGACTTCGAAGGTTACAAAACTTATGCAGCCGAAACTGTAATGGCTGACCTGATCAAGGGTGCAAACATGAAGGATGCATCTTTTGAAGTCCCTGAGTTTGTCAAGAACAGCTCATCATCTACTTTCTCAGCCAAGAAAACTGAAGGCGCCATTGTGTTCATGGAAACCGAAAAAGCATACTATACATATCTGATAGTTGCAGCTGAAGGCGGCTATAACGGTAACGAAAAGGCACTGAAAGCAAGCGTATTAAGCCTGAAGGAACTCCCAACCGGCGCACCTGCTGAAGAAAAGGCAGAAGAATCAAGTGAAAAGGCAGAATAACGGGTGCCTTTTGCATAACCACATTGAGATATTAAGAATTACGAGGTATACTACCTCGTAATTTTTTTATCGTTTCTTATTGACATATATTTCTAATTGAGATATAATCTCATTTAGTTAAAGAAAGGAGGCGGGCCTATGGCAAGAAATACGGTACAGCAGAACATAATATGTGATACTGTCAAAAATATGAAGACCCACCCCTCATCTGACGAAGTTTACAATGAGGTCCATAAGTCTCATCCAAGCATAGGAAGAGCCACTGTTTACAGAGTATTGAACAAACTGGCAGATAAAGGCGAGATCAAGAAAGTAAGCATACCCGGTGCTGCTGACAGATTCGACTTCAGGACCGATGATCACATCCATATGAGATGTCGCTGCTGTAACAAAGTGTTTGATGCGGAATTTGACGATTCTTATAAATTGCTTGACCAAATCAAAAGAATGCTTTCTGTAAGCAACGATGATCTTGATGGATTTAAGAGCGAAGGGGCTCACATCTCATTTTACGGCATCTGTAAAGATTGCCAAAATTCATAAGTTAATATTTTGGAAACAAAAACATATAATAAACAAATAAAAGGAGGATTTAAAACATGAAGGAATTAAAGGGAACTAAGACTGAAGCTAATCTGATGGAAGCATTTGCAGGAGAATCAATGGCAAGAGGTAAGTACACTTACTATGCTAGCAAGGCTAAGAAGGAAGGTTATGTGCAGATCGCTAACTTCTTTGAAGAAACTGCTAAGAACGAACAGGAACATGCTAAGCTTTGGTTCAAGGCGCTCCATGATGGCGAAATCAAGGATACTATGACTAACCTGGCTGATGCTGCTGCAGGCGAAAACTACGAATGGACTGACATGTACGATCGTATGGCTAAGGAAGCCAGAGAAGAAGGTTTCGATCATATCGCATTCCTGTTTGAAGGCGTAGCTAAGATCGAAAAGGAACATGAAGAAAGATACAGAAAGCTTCTGGCTAACATCGAAGAAGGTATCGTATTCGAAAGAGATCCTGAAGTTGTATGGCACTGCAACAACTGCGGACATACTGTAAAGAGCGGCAAGGCACCTCAGGTATGCCCTGTATGTGCACACCCTCAGGCTCACTTCCAGATCAAGGCTGAAAACTATTAATCTAATCAACACTATTACTTGAGGGTCGGTCATTCGACCCTCTTGGTTTTTGAAAGGAAACGATCATGGACAAGAAAGTAATGAGAAATATCAGCTACGGGCTGTTCATACTTACCGCCAGGGATGGCGATAAACTCAACGGATGTGTTACTAACACACTCCAGCAGGTGACAACCTCCCCTAACAGGATCTCCATCACAGTCAATAAAGAGAATTATACCCACGACATGGTACTGAAAGCAGGAGAATTCAATGTGTCCATCCTTAGCGAGGATGCTAAATTCGACACATTCAAACACTTTGGTTTCCAGACAGGCAGAGATATCGATAAGTTTGAAGATTTTCCTATGGTTCTTGCTAAAAACGATATCCCGTACATCACAGATGGCACCAACGGATATATTTCTGCCAAGGTGATCCATTCGATCGATCTGGGAAGCCATACATTATTCCTTGCAGATGTTACGGACGGTGAAGTTCTCTCTTCTGTTCCATCGGCTACTTATGACTATTACCACAAGAATATCAAGGAATCTCCTGATGAAAAGTCCAAAGGCTGGGTATGCAAAATCTGCAGCTACGTCCATCCTCACGATGACATGCCTGATGATTTCATCTGTCCTATCTGCAAACATCCTGCTTCAGACTTCGAAAAGCTCTGATTTTTAGCTTTTTGATATATTTTCTATGGATTATTACAAAGAAAACATAAAAAACATATTAAATGTACACAAAAAAGAACAGACAAATACCATTTTTGTCTGTTCTTTCTTATATATATTGTGTTATACTGTAAAACATAAAGCACGAAAACAGACAGAGTACCGAAAAGGTACTCTGTTTTGGAATAATTACTAATGACAGAAAAGACTAACAATTATCAGGAAGGAGTGAGCATTTTGGCGAAAGGAAAAGTAGTAATCAAAGCAGAAAGATGCAAGGCATGTGAGCTCTGCGTTTCCGTTTGTCCTAAAGGAATTCTCAAGATCGATGACGTGGAAATCAACAAACAGGGATACCACCCTGTATGCATAGTTTCTGAAGAAGACTGCATCGCCTGCGGCAACTGCGGACTAATGTGCCCAGACGGTGTTATCAACGTATACAAGGAAGACTAGGAGGAAAAAACAATGGCAGAAAAAAAATTGATGAAAGGCAATGAGGCCTTCGCTCAAGCAGCGATCAACGCAGGATGCCGTTTTTACTTCGGTTATCCTATCACACCACAGAACGAAGTCCCTGAATACATGTCAAGAGAACTGAAGAAGGTCGGAGGATCATTCATCCAGGCTGAATCAGAACTGGCTTCAATAAACATGGCTTACGGCGCAGCCGCAGCAGGCGGAAGAGTAATGATTTCTTCATCATCACCGGGGATCGCACTGATGCAGGAAGGATTCTCTGCAGCAGCAGTTACTCAGGCACCTATGGTAGCTATCAACGTAATGAGATCAGGTCCGGGAATCGGAGGCATACAGCCGGCACAGGCTGACTACTTCCAGGTAACAAGAGGCGGCGGAAACGGAGACTATCACATCATCGTATACGCACCAAAGTCCATCCAGGAAGCTTGCGAAATGATCTATAAGGCATTCGACGTTGCCGATGAATACAGAAACCCTGTAATGATCTGCGCAGACGGTATGCTTGGCCAGATGATGGAACCTGTAGCTATCCCTGATCCTATCCCTGCAATGACAGAAGAAGAGATCTTCGAAGCTAAGCCTTGGGCCCTGACAGGACATAAGAACAAGAGAGAAAGAAATGCTATCAAATCCGTATTCCTTCAGCAGGAAATACTGGAAGATTTCAACCTCAATGTATTGGCGCCAAAATACGAAAAAGCTATGAGAGAGCTTCCTGAAGCTGAACTCATCAACGTTGAAGGTGCTGAAGTAGTATTCGTAGCATACGGAACTACTTCAAGAGTAGTTGCAGAAGCTATGGATCTGCTGGCTGAAGAAGGCATCAAGTGCGGTCTCATCAGACTTAAGACACTGTGGCCTTTCCCTGAATATGCATTCGATGCTATCGGCGGAAGCACCAAGAATGTTATCGCAGTAGAACTGTCTATGGGACAGATGATACAGGACGTTAAACTGGCTATCAATGGCAAGTTGCCTGTTGATCTGATCAACAAGGTAGGCGGCGTACTGCTGGACCCCGAAGAAATCGCTGAAAGAACTAAGAAGATAATGGAGGTGAGATAAGTGAAGCCGGTATTTGAAGTAACTAAAGGAATGAGAGAAATGACAAGCCATTACTGTCCCGGATGCACACATGGTATCTCACATAGATTAGTAATGGAAGTTCTCGATGAGCGCGGACAGCTGGGAGATGCTATCGGAGTATCGCCTGTAGGCTGCTCCATCACAGCTCATCAGTATATGAATGTTGATATGATAGAAGCTTCACACGGCAGAGCCCCTGCTACAGCTTCTGCTATCAAGAGAGTTCATCCTAACGCACCTGTATTCACATATCAGGGAGACGGCGACCTGGCTTCCATCGGTATGGGCGAACTGATCCATGCTGCAGGAAGAGGAGAAAAGATCTGTACTTTCTTCGTTAACAACGCTATCTACGGTATGACAGGCGGTCAGATGGCTCCTACTACTCTGCTGGGACAGAAGGCAACTACTTGTGTTGACGGCAGAACTATCGAACAGGCAGGAAGCCCTATGAGGATCTGTGAGCTGCTGGAAACAATTCCGGGAGCAGTATATGTAGAACGTGTATCACTCCACAACCCTGCAGGAGTAAGAGCAGCTAAGAAAGCTATCCACAGAGCTTTTGAAGTTCAGGAAAAGGGTCTGGGATATGCATTCGTAGAATTCCTGTCAACATGCCCTACTAACTGGGGAATGACTCCTGTCAAAGCACTTGACTGGCTGAAGGAAAACATGATTCCTTACTACCCTGTTAAGCAGTTCAAGTGTCCTGAGGAGGTGAAATAAAATGGCGGCTAAAAGAATGCTCATTGCAGGATTCGGCGGACAGGGCGTACTGCTCATTGGTCAGCTCATCGCTTATACTGCAATGTTTGATGGTAAAGAAGTAACATGGATGCCTACATACGGACCTGAAATGAGAGGCGGAACAGCTAACTGTACAGTATGTGTATCAGACAAGCCAATCGCTTCACCTGTAGGCGCTACTTGCGACATCCTGGTAGCCATGAATGGCCCATCCCTTGAAAAGTTCGAAGATATGCTGAAACCGGGCGGAGATCTCTTCATCAACTCCAGCGTAGTTTCCATCGAACCTACAAGAACAGACGTGAACGTTCACTACGTTGACACTATCGGCATCGCAGAACATGAAGTAGGAAATCCTAAAACTGCCAACATGGTAATGCTGGGTGCTCTGCTTAGAACATGTGATATCGTTAATGTTGATACTATA
This sequence comes from Bacillota bacterium, assembly GCA_030536355.1. Classification (GTDB taxonomy): domain Bacteria; phylum Bacillota; class Clostridia; order Peptostreptococcales; family Anaerovoracaceae; genus Lentihominibacter. The sequence goes on from JAUNQD010000035.1 coordinate 8,256, forward strand.
GACAAGACTCTTGAATACAAGATGACAGGCAGCAAGGCTAAGCTTATCCCTGATAACAAGAAGGCTATCTTCGCTTGGCAGGAAGATAAATAACCCTTGCCTGTAAACGGAGATGATCATATGAAAAGAATCACTGCAATCGCCGGTCATTACGGAAGCGGCAAGACCGAGTTTTCCGTAAATCTGGCCCTCGATCTAAAAAAAGAAAAGGATAAGGTGGCCATCCTCGATATGGATATAGCAAATCCTTACTTCCGCTCTCGTGAGCGTCAGAAGATGATGGAGGCAGAAGGCATCAATGTGATATTCAACACCTACGGATTCGATATCACAGAAGACCTTCCGGCTATCACTGCCGCACTCAGAGGTCCTCTCGAAAATGAAGAGTTCACTGCTGTAGTAGACGTCGGCGGTAATGATAGCGGTGCCAGAGTGCTCAAGCAGTTCGAAAAGTATTTCAAAAGAGATGATTGTGAGCTGCTGTGCGTACTCAATGCCAACAGACCTGAAACCGATACGGTGGAAGGTATGCTGGAACATCTTCACAGCATCGAGATCGAAACAGGACTCAAGTTCCACGGTTTGATAAACAATACCCACCTGCTTAGAGAAACTACTGCAGACGATATCGTCAAAGGCTATAAGCTCTGCAGACAGGTTTCGGACAAGCTGGGCATTCCTATCGTTTGGAACACATGTCGTGAAGATCTGCTGGATGATCTTAAACAGCTGATTGCAGACGAAAATATCGAAGGTCTTGAAAACATCTATCCTATCAAGCTCTACATGAGACCGAGCTGGCTGGACAGATAAACGCGCCTAAACAAAAAGCATACTAAAAGCTCCCGATTTTTGATATGTACCCAGTTTCCTGGACACATAGATATATGAACTAGGCACACATGGA
>JAUNQD010000036.1 GCA_030536355.1 Bacillota bacterium
TATCAATGCCACGGGCTTTTTTGTACGCTTTTAATTCTTAAATGTAACAGAATCGCTTCCAAGAGCTTCTTTTGTTCTTTTGTCATACAGTGTGAATGTCAGCTTGCCTTCTCTGCCAAACAGAGGAATTGAATACTGGAAACGAGCAGTGATCTTGTCCCCGGCCCTCCAATAGGAGTCCAGGTTATATATTTCGCTTCGTCCGTCAGGCCAACTCACTTCGTAGTAAAGCTGGATGCTTTCGGAAGGTTCCCCTCCGCTCAAAGTGGCGTGGAAGTAAACTGTATCCTTACGACTCACTGAGCTTACATCGGATGAATAGTCTGAATCCGACGTATTGGCTACGATGGATGCTTTCCATGCGTAATATGCATCATATACTTCTTTAGCTCCAGGATAAGAGTCTTCCATAAGTTCCTTGAGGAAGGCCTCTACTTGTTCGCTGCGGTCGGCCTGGAATGCTTTGACATACGCCAGCTTGGCGGCGTTTATCTTTTCTACTACATCGTCTCCTGCAGCTATTTCAGCAGCCACCGTATATGCTCCGATGGCTTTTTCATATTCCTGAGCTTCCATGTACTTATCGCCGATGCCTATGTATGATAGCCTGATCTTTTCGTGGAGTCCGTCATCTTTCTTGATATCCATGGCAGTTTCATAAGCGGCTATTGCTTTTTTGAACTTGCCGGATTTATGATAATCATCTCCCCACAGTACCCAGCATTGCCATAACAGATCTTCGGAATCCTTATAATCACCAAGAGCTTCGTATTTTTCAATTGCTTGTTCATACTTGCCGTCGGCCATCAGCTGCTGCGCTTCTTCGTACTGCATAGCAGGGGCAGCCATGTGTTTATATATCGCGAAACCACAAACGGCTATCAAGACTATACAAGCTGCGATGGCAATGGCGATCTTCTTTTTATCCGGTTTTCCGGATTTGCCTGAACCATATTTTTTAGCCCTGGAGTTTTCGATAGGGACGATCATACTCGGATATTCACCGTCAGGCTTATGTAATATGAAGAGAGATCTTAATAGTTCACGTTCCAGTCCGCAGCTTTCACAGCAGTCTTCTCTGTTGATGTGACCGCAGCTGCATGACCAGTAATCGCCGAATTCTTCGAACCAGTACTTGGGTTTTGTCGGTGCTGTGGCGAACTGCTCTATAATATCTTCATATATATCATCGTCAGGTGTCAATGGACGTGGTTCATAAACTTGAGTAGGATGACCTTCTGCTCTGTCTTTGCGTGTTTCTGACAATGTCTTGCGATCCAAAGTCTCTTTAGTGGACCTGTCAGAGGTATCGTCTATAGGCGATGCTTCCTGCTCGATAAGCTCTTCTCCGCCGGGAGATTCACTGATATCCGTGACGAGAGTCATCGTATCAAATTCTTTTTCGTGTCTAATACCTTTTATTTTCTTCAACGGTTTACTCCTTGTAACGTACGATTCATGTATTCATATTGTATCACTAAAGGGTGAAATTTCAAAGAAGATTAAGTATTTACATGTATTTTGTATAATTATCAATACATTATTGACAACGGCGATTTAATACGATAAAGTAGACGGAAATATGTTGTATTGAATTTAGTACAATATAGGTTCGATATTAAATACTGATAAGTATATAAAAGTACATAGGAGGGGAGAACTATGACTAAAAGACGTATGAAAACTATGGATGGAAACACGGCGGCAGCTCACGTTTCTTATGCATTCACAGATGTTGCTTCCATCTATCCTATAACACCATCATCAACTATGGCCGAAGTGGTTGATGAATGGGCTGCTTATGGCAGAAAAAACATTTTCGGACAGACAGTGAAAGTTGCAGAGATGCAGTCGGAAGCCGGCGCCGCAGGCGCAGTACACGGTTCTCTTTCTGCAGGAGCCCTAAGCACTACATACACTGCTTCTCAAGGACTTCTTTTGATGATCCCGAACATGTATAAGATCGCCGGAGAGCTGCTCCCGGGAGTTTTCCATGTAGCAGCCAGAAGTGTGTCGACACATGCGCTTTGCATATTCGGAGATCACTCGGATGTTATGGCGACAAGGCAGACAGGTTTTGCCATGCTGGCATCCAGTTCTGTACAGGAAGTAATGGATCTGGGTGGTATCGCTCACCTTAGTGCCATCAAGGGCAGGATACCGTTCCTCCATTTCTTTGATGGTTTCAGGACTTCACATGAGATCCAGAAGATAGAAGTGCTTGGTTACGAAGAGTTTCGTAAGCTGGTGGATTGGGATGCTGTTCAGGAATTCAGAGACAGAGCCCTCAACCCGGAACATCCTGTTATCAGAGGGACTGCGCAGAATCCTGATATCTACTTCCAGGGAAGAGAAGCTTCTAACAAGTTCTACGATGAAATACCGGAAGTGGTAGTCGAGTATATGAATAAGATCAGCGAACTGACAGGCAGGAGCTACAAGCCATTCGATTATGTAGGTGCACCTGATGCCGAAAATATCATCGTAGCGATGGGATCAGTCTGTGAAACTATAGAAGAGACTATGAATAAAATGGTGGCAGAAGGCCATAGAGTAGGGCTCATAAAAGTGCGCCTTTACAGACCTTTTGTCAAGAAATACTTCATGGATGTTCTGCCTAAGACTGTAGAGCGTATAGCAGTCCTCGACAGGACCAAGGAGCCTGGAGCTCTCGGAGAGCCGCTCTATCAGGATATCAAGACTATGCTCTATGGCGAAAAGAATGCGCCGGAAGTTTATGGAGGTCGTTACGGAATCGGTTCCAAGGACACTACTCCGGGCATGATCCACGCAGTATATGACAATCTCTATCATAAGAGACCTAAGAACAACTTCACAGTCGGTATCGAAGATGATGTGACAGGAAGATCGCTGCCGTATACAGAAGGTATCGCCAGAGAACCTGAAGGCACTATAAAGTGTAAGTTCTGGGGGCTTGGATCTGACGGTACTGTAGGGGCCAACAAGACAGCCATCAAGATCATCGGGGATAAGACTGATCTATATGCACAAGGGTACTTCGCATATGACTCAAAGAAATCAGGCGGTCTTACAGTTTCACACTTGAGATTTGGGGATCATCCGATACAGTCCACATATCTGATCAATCAGGCAGACTTCGTGGCATGTCACAACCAGGCTTATGTGAGACAGTATGACATGCTCAAGGATCTGAAGAAGGGCGGTACTTTCCTGATGAACTGCCTGTGGAAGGACGACGAGATAGGCCATGTCCTCCCTGCCAGAATGAAGAGACAGCTGGCCAAAAAGAAGATAAACTTCTATGTTATAGATGCGTGGAAGATCGCTGAAGACATAGGTCTCGGCAGCAGGGTCAACATGATCATGCAGGCTGCGTTCTTCAAGCTGACAGGCGTTATTCCTATCGATGATGCAGTAAAGTATCTGAAGGAAGGTATAGAGAAGACATATAAGAAGAAGGGGCAGCACATCGTAGATATGAACTGCGAAGCTGTAGAGCAGGGTATTGCTGCCATCAGAAAGATCGAGATACCTGAAGAATGGGCAGATGTTGAAGATCCAAAGGGCAAGTACGAAGAGATGCCTGAGTTCATCGAAGAAATCCTGATTCCTATGAATTGCCAGGAGGGAGATGATCTTCCGGTAAGTGCTTTTGATGGCATGGAAGACGGAACATTCCCTTCGGGAACTTCGGCTTATGAAAAGCGCGGGGTAGCTGTATATCTGCCTGAATGGCAGGCAGACAAGTGCATCCAGTGTAACCAGTGCTCTTTCGTTTGTCCTCATGCAGCTATACGTCCTATGCTTCTCGATGACGAAGAAAAAGCTGCAGCACCTGCAGGTTTCGATACTATCAAAGCCAGCGGCAAGGGCTTCGAAGGACTCCATTATCGCATGCAGCTTTCGGCTCTCGACTGTATGGGATGCGGAAACTGTGCAGATATCTGTCCTGCCAAGGAAGGCGCTCTTGTGATGAAAGCATATGCTCAGGTAGTCCATGAACAGAAGAACTGGGATTACGGTATCAAACTCCCTAGGAAGACAGAAAAAGCAAATGTCGAGACTGTTAAGGGAAGTCAGTTTGCCAAGCCGTATCTCGAGTTTTCCGGTGCATGTGCAGGCTGCGGAGAAACTCCGTATATCAAGCTGGCGACTCAGTTGTTTGGCGACAGGATGCTTATCGCCAATGCGACAGGATGTTCATCTATCTGGGGAGCATCTGCGCCGACAATGCCATACTGCAAGGATGAGAACGGCAGAGGTCCGGCATGGTCCAACTCGCTGTTTGAAGACAATGCGGAATACGGCTACGGAATGCTGCTGGCAGCTAAACAGATGAGAGAAAAGATCGAGCACAACATGAAGGCATTGCTGGAACTTGATGTAGACGAGAAGCTGAAGGAAGCTATGGAAGAATGGCTTGAATACAAGGATGACGGCAAGGAATCGAGAAAGAAGAGCGAGAAAGTCATCGAAGCTATCAAGGCTATGAGCACTTCTGATGCGGTGGTCAACATGCTTTGTGACAGAATCATGGAACTCAAAGATTATCTGGTGAAGAAGTCTATCTGGGCCCTCGGCGGTGACGGCTGGGCTTACGATATAGGATACGGAGGTCTCGACCACGTGCTGGCATCGGGAGAAAATATCAACATACTTGTATTCGACACTGAGGTTTACTCCAATACAGGCGGCCAGGCTTCGAAGGCAACTCCTGCAGCAGCGATCGCTAAATTCGCAGCTTCAGGTAAGCGTATTAAGAAGAAGGATCTGGGTCTCATGGCCATGTCCTACGGATATGTGTACGTTGCTCAGGTAGGTATGGGTGCAGACAAGAATCAGCTGATGAAGGCGATGATAGAGGCCGAGGCTTACGACGGGCCATCATTGATAATAGCTTATGCTCCATGTATCAACCACGGTCTCAAGAAGGGCATGGGCAAATCTCAAGAAAACATCAAAGACGCTGTGGAAGCCGGATACTGGCACCTTTACAGATATAACCCTGAACTTAAGAAAAAGGGGAAGAATCCATTCATTCTCGATTCCAAGGAGCCTACTGCAAGCTTCAAGGATTTCATAATGGATCAGGTTCGTTATTCTTCACTGGCCAAGGAATTCCCTGACATTGCCGACAAGCTGTTTGCAATGACTGAGGAAGAGGCAAAAGAAAAGTATTACACTTATAAAGAACTGGCTGACAGAGAGAGGGCGTTGCTGTAAGCGGTAAAATAACAAAAGGCGTGTTTCCCTTGGGAAATACGCCTTTTTATTGATGTTACTCGTTTATTCTGTGCATTGCAACATATGCTTGTCCCAACGCTATACCGCCGTCATTAGGGCTGACGGATATGTTGTAGTATGGCTTGAAACCATCAGCACGCAGTTTCTCAAGCACGCCTTCCATCAATATGCGGTTCTGGAAAGTGCCACCGGTGAGAGCAGCTTGATCCGCACCGTATTTATCACGGGCGATCTGGCATTGCTCTACGATCATGTCTATGATACTTTCGTGGAAGGAAAGGGCAAGGTCGCACTCTTTTCGCTCTCCCGGATGTTTTTGTGCAAAGGCCGCGGCGTCTTCAAGCAAGATGGCACACTGACCTTCGTAGCTGTTATAGTCGCAGATCCCCAGAAGTGCAGATACAGCATCGAAGAGACGTCCCATGCTGGAGCTTTTTACTGTGTTTATGCCTGCTTTGATTGCGGGCATCACCAGTTTAGCTTCAGGCTTAGCGAGGAGTCTTTCGCGACCGTAATTTACGATATCGGACAGATCGAGAGCGATGGAGTGGCAACTGCTGTTAGCCGGATCATCGACACCATTTGATGTGGCTGTATTATCATACGCATGTATATAACTTAGCGCTGATCTCACAGCATCCTTCACGGAAGAATCTCCGCCTATCATATCTACGTATCGCAGGTGAGCGATACGTTCTGCGGCTGCTCCATTACATAAGAAGAATTCTCCGCCCCATATATTGCCGTCCGTGCCATAGCCGGTGCCGTCGAAGCTGACCCCGATGACCTTGTCGCTGAGGTCATTTTCAGCCATGACAGATGCCACATGGGCGTGGTGATGCTGGACTTTGATAAGCGGCAAATCGTTAGCGGCAGCATATTTTTCGGCAAACTGAGTAGTGAAATAGAGTGGATGCATATCGCAGACCACGGCATTAGGTTTAATCCTGAAAAGGCTTTTTAAACGATCAATGTTTTCTTCATATATATTTTGGTTTTCTATAGTATCCATGTCGCCGAAGAATTGGCTCATGTATACGAAGTTCCCCTTGGTCAGGGCGAATGAGTTCTTCAGCTGACTTCCTGCGGCCAGGAGCTGCAAAGGCGCAGGGTTTCCTTCGGCATTGGTTTTTCTCTCGGTTGAAGGTGAGTCATCGGTGTTTACGAAAAGCGGCACAGGTGCATATCCTTTGGAGCGTCTGATCATCTGAGGCTGCCCATCGATGACACGTGTTACTGAATCATCTACACGTACGCGGATCTGTCGCAGGTTATATATCATACCATCGATTTCAGGATGCTTATCCATCATTTCGAAGGCTTCATCATCATCGATTATCATTGGCATATCGCTCAAGTTGGCGCTGGTGAATATCAGCGGACTTATGCGATCAAGCAGCATGTATTGGGCTGCGAAGCTCGGCAGGAAAGAGCCGATGAAGCGGCTGCGGGTGAGTTCATTCTGTTCATTTAATTTATGCTCCAGCAGCAGTATTGGTCTGGCAGATGAAGACAATAGTTTTTCTTCTACCGGATCCACATGACAGAAGACTCTTATTTGATCCATGCTTCTGAACATAACTGCGAATGGTTTAGCTTCTCGGTTTTTGATGCGGCGAAGCTTTGAAACGGCTGCGTCATTAAGAGGATCTGCTACCAGGTTGTAGCCACCTACGCTTTTGAAAAGCAGCACGCCTCCGTTTTTAAGAATCTCTGCGGCACGATCGAGGATAGCTGAATCGTTTGTGATCGAGCCACTGTCTGCTCCTTTCCATATAAGCTGCGGACCGCATTCATGACATGATATAGTCTGGGCATGATAGCGCCTGTCATGCAGGTCTGTATATTCTCCATCGCAGAAATCACACATAGGGAATTCGATCATAGATGTGTTAACCCGGTCATACGGGATACGGTCGATGATGGTATAGCGAGGTCCGCATACCATACAGCTGATGAATGGATGCTGATGACGCGGATTACCGGCATCATAGAGTTCTTCCAGACAGTTAGGGCAGATGGCCAGATCGGCAGGGATCATGGCAGCTTCGTTTCCTCCGGCGTCGCTGGCAATGATAGTGAAGTCATCAAAATCGCGATAGTCGACAACTTCGCGTTTCACATGAACGATTTCGGAAGGCCCCGGCTTATTCTCTATCAGGGCATGCAAAAAGGCGGAAATCCGCTCCGCTGTATCGGTAACGGTGATTTCCACCAATCCTCCTATATTAAGTACGGTGCCTTTCATCTGAAAGGATTCTGCGGTCTTAGCCACATAAGGTCTGAACCCGACCCCCTGGACTATTCCCCAGAGTTTAATTCTTTCGCTTTGTTTTGGAGCCACTGGGCTACCTCCTTGAAGCCTTCTCCTGTCTTGCCTGAAACTTTGAACACAGGCACATCAGGGTTGAGTGCTCGGATCCCCTTCATATAGAAATCTTCGTCGAAATCCAGGTAAGGGATCAGATCCACTTTGTTGAGCAGGATGATATCTGCCTTTTCAAAGGCGAGAGGGTATTTGTAAGGCTTGTCGCTGCCTTCGGTAACAGTTGAAATGAGCATCATAATGTGTTCGCCGATGCTGAATTCAGCAGGGCATACCAGGTTACCTATGTTTTCTATGAAAAGCACGCCCGGTTCGTCGAATGAGATGTGCTCTGTAGCATGCTCGATGACAGGTGCATCAAGATGGCATGCTCCGTGTGTATTGATCTGATGGGTCTCGATGCCCAGCTCGTTGAGAGCTACAGTATCGATGTCTGATTCGATGTCGCCTTCGATAACGTAAGGCTTCATTTCCAGATGCTTGACGATATTCTTGAGAGTCGTTGTTTTACCAACGCCGGGAGCACCCATTTCGTTTACTACGAGTACGCCGTGATGTGTCATGTGATGATTAACATGTTCTGCGATATGATCGTTTTCATCGAGAACGCCTTCCATAACGTTGATTTTTCTGATGTCGTGCATTTGTTACCTCCATGTATCCGGCATGGGAGCCGGGTGTTATTCTACTTCTATTGATTCTATATAAAATTCTTTGCCGATATCTGTAGGACCTCCCTGACCGCCGCATTTAGGGCAGTCGAACGAGAGCAGTTTTTTCTCAAAAAGCTCACCGCACTCGGAACAGCGAAGCTTAGGCTTGATATGTTCGATAGCTACTTCAGCACCTTCGCAAAGGGTGCCTTCGGAGATGACATCGAAGTACATCTGGACTGAGCTGCCGACATAGCCGGAATAGTCACCGATAACAAGATTGATCTTGGTGACTTTGCTGCCTTCGGCTTTCCTGCAATGATCTTCGGCGATCTTTATTATTTGTTGAGTGATTGGATATTCGTGCATGATAAGACCGTTATCCTTTTCAATAAAATTTGATGGTTAGTGCCGCTATCGGCACTTTTCTTATTACATTATATGCGTTGCGGACATGATAGACAAATGGTTTTTTTCTGATTGTTGATTTGACTAATTTAACACAAAAACACTATTCAAATGTTGTTGCTGAACAACAAAAAATAAAAGAATTTTTTGTATCGAAAAAATAATTTTTAATCTTGACAAAATGGTGACACTTCGATATAATCAAAATGTTATTTTATGGTTTAATTATCATTATTATATTATTTTAAATTTTTGAGGAGAGTGAAAAAATTGAGAGAACAATGGAACAGTAAGTTAGGGTTCATACTTGCTGCTATCGGTTCTGCTGTAGGTCTGGGTAACCTGTGGAGATTCACTTACATAGCAGCTACTAACGGCGGCGGCGCATTCA